>NZ_CACVAD010000021.1 GCF_902726545.1 Yersinia artesiana
TAATTATCATAATCATTTGTGGTTATAAACTCAACTGTCTATTAAGAATAAAATGGCAGGTTGCTGATGGTATTGATTTAATAGAAGAAATAAATAATGGATAAATAGCAATAGCTGTTACACGGATTAAAACTTTATAAATAAAACGAGTAACGAATAAAATATATTTAAGTATTTATAACGCAAAACGGGCCACACTAATTGTGGCCCGCTTCAACATTAACCAATACTCTGCGAATTAAAATAAACGCGCTTTAGCCTCGACAATGGCCGATGCGACTTGTTGGGGTGAAACACCACCTTTAGCAACACGCTTATCTAAACAAGATTGCAACGCCAGGATCGGATAAACATCATCGCCAATGACTGCACTAAATTTTTGCAAATCACTTAGGGATAGCGCCTCTAATGCTTTCCCCTGACGAATCGCCTCAACCACCGCTTCACCGACAATATGGTGTGCCTCGCGGAATGGTACGCCTTTGGCGACCAGATAATCAGCTAACTCAGTCGCATTGGCATAACCTTGCTCAGCCGCTTCTTTGCAACGTGGGCGTTTCACCTGAATGCCATCCAGCACCAACGCCGCCATATGCAAGCAGTCAAGCCAGGTATCCAGCGCATCAAACAGCCCTTCTTTGTCTTCTTGCATGTCTTTGTTATAAGCCAGAGGCAGGCCTTTGAGCGTCATCATCATCCCAGTCAATGCGCCCTGTACCCGACCACATTTCCCACGGATTAATTCCAGCGCATCTGGATTTTTCTTTTGCGGCATCAGGGAAGAGCCAGATGTAACACGATCCGATAAATCGACAAAAGCAGCTTCACCGCTGTTGAAGAAAATAAGATCTTCAGCAAAACGGGACAAATGCACCATACCAATACTGGCATCAGACAATAATTCCAACACATGGTCACGGTCAGAAACGCTGTCCAGACTATTACGAGTGGCCGAAGCAAAACCTAACCAACCCGCCAGTTGTTCGCGATCGATAGCGTAGGCCGTTCCAGCTAAAGCGCCACTGCCTAACGGGCTGACATCCAGACGTTTCAAGGTATCTTGCAGGCGGCTTTCATCACGGGCCAGCATTTCAGCATAGGCCAGGCACCAGTGTGCAAAGGTCACAGGTTGAGCGCGCTGCAAATGGGTATAACCCGGCATCACGGCATCCTGATTGGCTTCGGCAGTGATAACCAGCGCTTGTTGCAATTGCTGCACGGCGGTTTTTAACTCGGTTATCTGGAATTTGCACCACAATTTCAGGTCAGTTGCCACCTGGTCGTTACGGCTGCGCCCGGTATGCAGTTTTTTGCCTAAATCGCCTACTTTATCAATCAGTTTTGTTTCTACCCAACTGTGAATATCTTCGGCATCACTGTTCAAAATAGCCTGTGGATCGGCCTGAACTTCCTCTAATAAAACAGAGAGCGCCTGCTCAAGTTGTTGCTGTTCGGCCGCCGTTAAAACGCCAACTGTGACCAGTGCTTTCGACCAGGCAACAGAACCTATAATGTCCTGCTCTGCCAGTCGGTAATCAAACCGCAGGGAATCATTAAATTGCTTAAAACGCTGATCTGCCGCCTGACTGAACCGTCCGCCCCACAATGCCATAATCTTTCTTCCCTAGTTTCAGAATAAAAACTCATAATATACCCAAAGTAGTTGGAGTGGCAGCAAGGCAGCAAACGCACGAATCCCGTTGAGCTGACTCAAGTCAGTGATTCGGGTGAGTAAGAGCCGCTAACACCGCTGCAACTTCAAATAAGAAGGGTATTTAGGCCAGAATACGCGTGCCAATTGGCACACCGTTAAACAACGCCGGTAACTGATCTGCATGACGCCAACTGGCGATATCCACCGGACGGCCCAATGAACGAGCCGCATCCAGCGCGGCATTCACTTTAACCACCATGCCGTCAGTGATGATGCCCTGCGCAATCAGTTGCTCGGCTTTCTGTGCGGTCATTTCAGCAATGCGTTGGCCTTTGCCATCTAAAATCCCACTGACATCCGATAGCAAAATTAAATCGGCTCCCAATGTCGCGGCCAAAGCCGTCGCGGCCTGATCGGCATTTACATTCATCAGGCTGCCCTCTTTGGTGATACCAATAGAGCTGATGATTGGCATGTAATTTGCAGCCAGTAAGGTTTGCACTAAAGCCGGTGAGCCAGCTTCGGCTTTGCCCACATGACCAAGTGCCGCATCCAGCGGGGTGACCGACACGGTATTACCATCACCCAAGCATAAGCCAACGGCATTGATGTCATGTTTAACCGCCCAGGCCAGCAATGTTTTGTTGGCAGTACCTGCCAATGCACCGGTAATAATGTCAATTTGATCTGCTGGCGTCACACGCAGGCCGTTTTTCTTCACCACCGGCAACGCGAGTTTTTTCATCAGATCATCAACCAGGCAACCACCACCGTGCATAATCACAAGCGGGCGCTCATGCTTCTCACGATAGGTCACCAATGCAGTAAACAGGCGTTCCAGCGCTTCTTCGCTGTCGAGCAACACGCCACCTAATTTAATGACCAACGGGTTTATCATGTTTCGCCTCAATATAATTAGAAAAAATGTCAGTTCCGACTCGGTTACAACTTCTGCTGCTTAGCGTTTTATTGCTCACAACAGAGATTGGGTTTCCGCAAAGCCAAAACGTATATTCATGCATTGCACCGCTTGGGCCGCCGCGCCTTTCAGTAGGTTATCTTCTGTCGCGACAATAATTAAATGTTCACCCTGCACAGAGAAACCGATATCACAGAAAGGTAGACCCACCACCGCTTTCAGCGCCGGTACACCTTGCTTATAGAGGCGCACCAGTGGCTTATCCTGATAGGCATTGTGGTATGCCTCGGCGATATCTTGTGCCGTTACACCCGCTTTCAGGCGGCAGGTAATGGTCGCCAAAATACCGCGGGCGAAATTTCCCAGATGCGGGGTAAAAATCACCGGTGTGCCAAGGTGGGCGACAATTTCCGGCTGATGACGATGATTAAACAAACCATACGGCTGCAAACTCACTTCACAGAAACTGTTGCCAATACTGGCTTTACGCCCCGCGCCACTAACACCGCTGACGGCATTAATGACTGGCCATTGCGCATCATTGAGCAAATCACCATCAACCAACGGCTTAAGCGCCAGTTGGGATGCGGTTGGATAACAACCTGGTACCGCGATCAATTGGGCCTGCTTAATTTGTTCAGCCTGCCATTCAGCTAATCCATAGACCGCTTTATCCAGCCAATCGGCATGTTGATGCTCAAAACCGTAATATTGACTATAAAACGCCGTATCCTGAACGCGGAATGCGCCGGAGAGATCGAATACCACACAACCCGCCGCCAGGAATTGTGGCGCTAAATCATGGCTGACCTCGTGAGCGGTGGCGAGGAAGACAACATCCACACCTTTTGCCGCTTGAGTCACATCCACCAAGGGTTGCAGCGGAAGATCAATGATGCCTTTTAGTTGCGGATGCAGATCAGAAAGCAATTTTCCTGCATCTGCACTTTGCGCTGAAACCGTTAAACCGGTTATGTTCATATGTGGGTGACGATTAAGGTAAGCCGTAAGCTCCGCTCCGGCATAACCGCTGGCACCAACAATTAGTGTATTTAACATGGGGGCCTTCTGGGACATAAGTAGTCAAAACCGGTATTTGGGTTCTCAGCAAGGTTTTACTGTTCTCCCACGTGATTGAGCATTGACATTTTCGTAAATTTAAGGGTGTTTTTAGGTTCCCTTACGCTCAAGCTTAATGTATTTTTATTCATAATTAATGCATGAATATTGATACTACCCTAACCAAAGGCTGTCAACAGTGAAGATGAAATTACCTCCATTTATTGAGCTGTATCGGGCGCTAATCGCAACGCCATCGATCAGCGCAACCGATAGCGCCCTCGATCAAAGTAATGAGGCGTTAATCAACTTGTTGGCCGGATGGTTTGCTGATCTGGGTTTCCGCGTCGAAATCCAGCCGGTACCGGATACACGCCACAAATTTAATCTGCTTGCCTCTATTGGTGAAAACTCTGTCGGCAAAAAAAGCAGCGGAGAGGGTAGTGGCGGCCTGCTATTGGCCGGTCATACCGATACCGTGCCTTACGATGAAGGTCGCTGGACACGCGACCCTTTCACTCTGACCGAACATGACAATAAATTGTATGGTCTGGGTACTGCCGACATGAAAGGCTTCTTTGCCTTTATTCTTGATGCGGTGCGTGATATCGATGCCAGTACATTGGGTAAGCCGCTGTATATCCTCGCAACCGCCGATGAAGAAACCACCATGGCGGGCGCCCGCTATTTTGCCGCTTCCACCCAATTACGCCCTGACTTTGCCATTATCGGTGAGCCAACATCACTGCAACCGGTGCGTGCGCATAAAGGGCATATTTCCAATGCGATTCGTATTACCGGTCAGTCCGGTCACTCCAGTGATCCAGCGCGCGGCGTGAATGCTATTGATTTGATGCATGAATCGATTACCGAGCTAATGAAGCTGCGTACCACCCTGCAAGAGCGCTATAACAACCCGGCATTTGCTATCCCTTATCCCACCATGAATTTTGGTCATATTAATGGTGGTGATGCTGCAAACCGAATCTGTGCTTGCTGTGAATTACATATGGATATCCGCCCATTGCCGGGGCTGACATTAAGTGATCTGGATGAATTAATGACCGAAGCACTGGCCCCTGTTAGTGAGCGCTGGCCGGGCCGCTTGAGCATTGACCAACTGCATCCACCGATTCCGGGCTATGAATGTCCGACAGATCATCATATGGTCGGGGTTATCGAGAAATTACTGGGTGAGCGCACGGCGGTGGTGAACTACTGCACCGAAGCCCCGTTTATTCAGCAAATCTGCCCGACATTGGTGCTGGGGCCAGGTTCCATCAATCAAGCCCATCAGCCGGATGAATTTATCGACATGGCCTTTATCGAGCCAACGCGTGAGCTGATTGGTCAATTAGTCGATCATTTCTGCCAGCAATAGTTACCTCTTATGGGGTAGGTGATCAATTTTGCCCATTAGAAAGACTGATAACCTGCCTCTGGTAATTAAATTTCAGAAATATCCCCAAAAATGATGTTTTTTTGCTGAAAATAGTGTCAATTGGGGTATGGAATTGAACGTGGCGAGTGGATTTTTCCATCTCAGCATCTTGGGTGAAATTAATTTACATACTCATCAAGTTACGAAGGGTACTAAAAGAAATCATATGAACGAACAATATTCCGCAATGCGAAGTAACGTCAGTATGCTCGGTACGCTACTCGGGGACACCATCAAGGAAGCGCTCGGTGAACACATCCTTGAAAAAGTAGAAACCATCCGTAAATTATCCAAATCTTCGCGTGCCGGTAATGAAGCGAGCCGTCAGGAGCTACTGACGACACTGCAAAATTTATCCAACGACGAACTGCTGCCGGTCGCCCGTGCTTTTAGCCAATTCCTCAATCTGACGAATACGGCAGAGCAATATCACAGCATTTCACCGCATGGCGAAGCCGCAAGTAACCCGGAAGCTCTGGCCCAACTGTTCACCCGCTTAAAAAACAAAAAGCTGAGCGAGCAAGACATGCGCAGCGCGGTTGATGAGTTATCCATTGAACTGGTATTGACCGCTCACCCAACCGAAATTACTCGCCGTACTCTGATTCATAAACTGGTCGAAGTGAATACCTGCCTGAGCCAGTTGGATCACAATGATTTAGCCGATTACGAACGCAACAAGATCATGCGTCGTTTGCGGCAGTTAGTCGCACAATCATGGCATACCGACGAAATTCGTAAAATCCGCCCTTCCCCGGTTGATGAAGCCAAATGGGGCTTTGCTGTGGTTGAAAACAGCTTATGGGAAGGTGTGCCAGCTTTCCTGCGTGAATTTAACGAGCAGTTGCAAAACTCCCTCGATTACCGCTTGCCGGTAGAGGCGGTGCCGATCCGCTTCACTTCATGGATGGGTGGCGACCGTGACGGTAACCCGAATGTCACCGCTGAAATTACCCGCCATGTGCTGTTACTCAGCCGTTGGAAAGCGACCGATTTATTCCTGCGCGACATTCAGGTATTGGTGTCAGAGCTTTCCATGTCGGAATGTACGCCGGAACTGCGTGAATTAGCGGGCGGCGAAGAGGTGCTCGAACCTTATCGTGAACTGATGAAACGCGTGCGCACTCAGTTGACCAATACTCAGGCTTATCTGGAAGCACGTCTGAAGGGCGAGCGCGTATTACCGCCAACGGATTTACTGGTCAGCAATGACCAACTGTGGGATCCGCTATACGCCTGTTATCAATCCCTAAAAGCCTGTGGCATGGAGATCATCGCCAACGGCCAGTTACTCGATACCTTACGCCGCGTGCGCTGTTTTGGTGTGCCATTGGTGCGTATCGATGTGCGTCAGGAAAGCACCCGTCATACCGATGCGATTGCTGAACTGACCCGCTATCTGGGCCTCGGTGATTATGAAAGCTGGTCTGAAGCGGACAAACAAGCCTTCCTGATCCGTGAATTGAACTCTAAGCGCCCACTGGTTCCGCTGAAATGGGAACCCAGTGCCGATACCCAAGAAGTGTTAGAAACCTGTCGGGTGATTGCCGAAGCGCCGCAAGGTTCTATCGCCGCTTATGTGATTTCCATGGCGAAAGTGCCATCGGATGTGCTGGCGGTGCATTTACTGCTGAAAGAGGCGGGTTGCCCGTTCACTCTACCGGTCGCGCCATTGTTCGAAACGCTCGATGACCTGAACAATGCCGATGACGTGATGACCCAGCTACTGAATATCGACTGGTATCGCGGCCTGATCCAGGGCAAGCAGATGGTGATGATTGGCTATTCTGACTCGGCGAAAGATGCCGGTGTGATGGCCGCGTCCTGGGCGCAATATCGGGCACAAGATGCATTAATCAAAACCTGCGAAAAAGCCGGTATCTCCCTGACACTGTTTCATGGTCGCGGCGGTTCTATCGGCCGTGGTGGTGCACCCGCCCATGCCGCACTGCTTTCTCAGCCTCCGGGCAGTCTGAAAGGCGGCTTACGTGTCACCGAACAAGGTGAGATGATTCGCTTTAAGTTTGGTCTGCCGGAAGTCACCATCAGCAGTCTGGCCCTGTATGCCAGTGCGGTGCTGGAAGCCAATTTGTTGCCACCGCCGGAACCGAAGAAAGAGTGGAATGAGGTGATGGATATTCTGTCTGATGCCTCTTGTGAGATGTATCGCGGCTATGTGCGTGAAAATCCACAGTTCGTTCCTTACTTCCGCGCCGCCACCCCTGAATTGGAATTGGGCAAGCTGCCATTGGGTTCGCGCCCAGCCAAGCGCCGCCCGAACGGCGGAGTTGAAAGCCTGCGTGCTATTCCGTGGATCTTCGCCTGGACGCAAAACCGACTGATGTTACCAGCCTGGCTGGGTGCCGGTGCCGGCTTACAGAAAGCCATCGATGCAGGTAAGAAAGAAGTATTAGCCACCATGTGTCGTGACTGGCCGTTCTTCTCAACCCGCATTGGTATGCTGGAGATGGTGTTTGCCAAAGCCGATTTGTGGCTGGCTGAATATTACGATCAGCGTCTGGTGGATAAATCATTGTGGCCGTTAGGCCAGCAACTACGCGATCAACTGGAAGCCGATATTAAAGTGGTGCTGGCTATTGCCAACGATGACCACTTGATGGCGGATTTACCGTGGATTGCCGAGTCGATTGCGCTGCGTAATGTCTATACCGACCCACTAAACGTGCTGCAAGCCGAGCTGTTGCACCGTTCGCGCCAGCAAGAAAATGCCGCCGATGCCCGCGTTGAGCAAGCATTGATGGTAACTATTGCTGGGGTGGCGGCAGGGATGCGCAATACTGGTTAGTCACTAGTAGAATTATCGAGAATAAAAAGACAAAGCGGGCCGAGCGCCCGCTTTTTTATTTCTAAATCAATATATTAAATTCACTCAACCAATAGCTGGTATTTTTTAAATCGGTTTATGAAAGATTGCTATTGGCCGCCAGTTCATTATTGCGCCTTATAAAACCATTTTTATTAAAATTATTAGGAGTAAGACAATGAATATCGGAAGAGCAGCTCGTCTCAGCATGGCTAACATAGCTAGCACCAAACCTCAAAAAGTTACGACCAGCGAAATAAATAATTTAAGAACTCGGTTGGAAGGAGTAAAAAATACTAGTGGAGGATTAGGAAATGGTGCTTTTACAAGTGATAACACTAAAACGTTATCAGAGTTAAAAACAAATATTATAAGTTCGCAAACACGTCTTGTAGGACAGAAAACATCGATATTTGCAAACAAAAAAGGGCAACTTAAAGACCTTCTGAAAGAAATTAATTCACTATCGAAGAAAATGCCAGCACCCCAAATAGAGTCAAACAATACTTTTAACAAACTCGAGATGAAAGCCATTAAAACACAAGACAATAATAAGTCTCACAATCCTACCATCAGTCGTACTATTGGCTTAAACACCAATATTAGCTCGCATCGACAGTTTAATAATTAATTCTATATAGCAAACCCATCAGCCTGAAGTGCACCCTATTTCACCTGACGGGTTTAACTTTAACTACGGCCTGACCCCCAGCGTATGGCAAATTGCATAACTCAGTTCTGCCCGATTGAGGGTATAGAAATGGAAATCCTTCACCCCTTCGCGGCTAAGAATCTTCACCATATCCATCGCTACTGATGCACCGACCATTTTGCGCGTTTCTGGGTCGTTATCCAGCCCTTCAAAAATAGTGGTCATCCAATTAGGCACCCGCACATTGGTCATGGTGGCGAAGCGCTGGAGTTGTTTAAAGTTAGATACCGGCAAGATGCCCGGTACAATTTCAACATCAATACCGGTCGCTACACAGCGGTCACGAAAACGCAGGTAACTTTCAACATCAAAGAAAAACTGAGTGATAGCGCGGTTGGCACCGGCATCAATTTTGCGTTTCAGATTAATCAGATCAGCTTGCGCACTTTTGGCTTCGGGATGCACTTCTGGGTAAGCGGCAACGGAGATATCAAAATCACCCACATCCTTTAATAAACCGACCAAATCAGAAGCATACATTTCCGGCTTGCCGCTATCAGGTGGTAAATCACCGCGCAGCGCCACGATATGACGAATACCGCTGTTCCAGTAATCGGTCGCAATTTCACGTAGCTGGGTAGGAGAGGCATCAATGCAGGTCAGATGGGGTGCGGCTTCAAGCCCGGTGCGCTCTTTAATCCCTTTGATGATACTGTGGGTGCGATCACGCTCACCGGAGTTAGCCCCATAAGTCACTGAGACAAATTTTGGTTTCAGCGTGCTCAGGCGGTCAATCGAGCTCCACAGGGTATCTTCCATCTCGCTGGTACGCGGCGGGAAAAACTCAAAAGAAACATTAATCTGGCCTTGCAGCTCTGCCAAACTTTGATTCAGCGCTTCCCGCTGGTTTGCGTGGAAAAAACTCATACCCTGTTACCCCATTGCCTATTGTCATCATTTTGACGACTTATGTTATCTGTCATTTTATAAGCGTCTATACGTTTAGACGTCTAAATAGAAAATGACCGAAGTTGGCTAAAGAGTCAACTTTTAAATAAGTTTAGAACGATGATTAATATTCACACGTAATGCGCGGAAAATTCATGCAGCAGGAAATATGGCGATTTCGCCTCCCCTGCGACAGGCAGAGGAGGTGAATAAGTGCAGATTACAACAACTGGGACAGGCGGTTTAAATCAGACTGAATAGCACCGGCGGTGACATCGCGGCCGGCACCTGGGCCACGAATAACCAACGGGTTGTCGCGATACCAACGGCTCTCGATGGCAAAAACGTTATCGCACGGCAGCAAGGAGGCTAGCGGATGGTCAGCACGCACCGCTTCAACGCCCACTCGCGCCTTACCATTGGCATCAAAGCGCGCGACGTAACGGAGCACCAGACCCATTTCATTAGCGGCTTCTAAGCGCTGAATCATTTGCTGATTCAATGCTTCGCCATTTTCAAAAAATTGATCCACCGATCCAACATCTGCACCCGCCGGCACCAGCGATTCTACCCGCACCTGATTCGGTTCAATGTCATAACCGGCTTCACGAGCTAAAATCACCAGCTTGCGCATCACGTCTTGCCCGGAGAGATCAACTCGCGGATCGGGTTCGGTCAAGCCCTGTTGCCAGGCTTGATCCACCAGCTCGGTAAAGGGCACCGTGCCGTCAAATTGCAAGAACAACCAAGACAGAGTGCCAGAGAAAATACCGCTGATCGCCAGAATACTGTCGCCGCTATCGCGCAAATCGCGCACGGTATGATTGACCGGTAACCCCGCGCCCACCGTGGCGTTATACAACCAGTGGCGGCCAGTTTTGGCAAAAGCATCACGGATTTGGCGGTAATTATTACTGCTGGAGGCGCCGGCTAATTTATTGGCGCTGATAACGTGAAAACCATAGCTGGCGAAATCCAGATACTGCTCGGCAAGTGACTCACTGGCGGTCACATCCAACACCACCAAATCATCAAATGGGTGCGCGCGCATCCACAAGAACAAGGATTCTTCATCCTGCTCTTTGGCTTCATCATCATAAAATGCCAGCGTCCGGCTAGCGTCCAGCCCGTCATAGCTCAACAGGCTGCGGCGGCTATCCACCACACCGGCCAGCACGAACTCAAAACCACTGCGAGCTGAGATATTCTTCTGCTCACGGGCAAATAGCTCCAGCCAGCGCGCGCCGATATTACCTTTACCAAACAGCATCAAACCGATGCGCTTCTCGGCGCGGAACAGTGATTGGTGTAAGCCCTGAATTAAGTGCTCAGTCGGCCCGAGACGCAGCACCGCAACCATACTGATGCCGTCTTCCGCCTGCCAAATAAACTCGACTGGCTGATCTTTCAGTTGTTGATAGAAACGGTGGCTATGCAATGGGTTCTTGCAAACCCCAGCGCCGACCAAAGCGACCAGAGCCAACCCCTCGCGCAGGGATAATTTCCCCGGCAGCGTGGCATCCTCCAACACTCTTAATGCGCTGTTAACCACTTCGGAGGTATAGCAAAGTTGCAATAGGTTACGGTCAGGGTGAATGCCGGTAGCCAGCGGCTTGATTTGCGCGCGTTTGAGCAGCAAATCAATCTCTTTCTGTGCCAGCGAAAAATCATGGTGGCCGGCAATCTGTAATTCGATCAGGCAGACATCATCGTGACTGGTGACAATTTTGGCACCTGACCCGGAAGCCAACACCCGCTCAATACGGGTTGAACCCTGTTCTGGCTGATAGCTACAACGCAGTTGTAAATCAATATCGCTGCCGGAAACCGGCTGTAGGGTGCGGGTATGCAGCACCGGGGCCGCCAACCGAGCCAGTTCACTGGCTTCATCCAGTCGCAGTAAAGGTAACAAACAGGCATCTTTCACTTTGCGCGGATCAGCACTGTATACCCCCGCCACATCACTCCAGATGGTAACACGTTCGACCCCTGCCAGCGCCCCGACCTGAGTGGCCGAGTAGTCACTGCCGTTACGCCCCAACAACACGGTTTCACCGGCGTTATTGCGCGAAATAAACCCCGTCACCACCAGACGTTGGTGTGGGTGTTGTGCCATTAATTGCTGCAACAACGGATACGAACGGCCTTCGTCGATTTGTGGCTGTGCCGCGCGTTCAGCACGCAGGAAACTGCGAGCATCGAGCCAGTCGGCATCCATATCGAGTTTGTTCAATACTGCAGACATCAAGCGGGCCGACCAAATCTCACCATGACCAACCACTTCGGCATAGATTGCATCATCGACTTTGTTGTCCAACAGGCCAGCCAGGCGTTCCAAATCATGAATAAACTCACTAATCAGCGGTTCAGCCATTTCTGGCGACAATAAACCACTAATCAGGTCATGTTGGTAACGACGCAGGTTTTGCTGCACCTGATGAGCAGAAAGCCGGTCAGTTTGACTAAGCTTCAACCAGCTAATCAGCTGGTTAGTGGTGCTACCCGCCGCAGACACCACCATAAGGTCGCCGGGATGACTGTAGTTGGCCATAATATTGGCCACCCGCAGGTAACACTTCACATCCGCAAGACTACTACCACCAAATTTATGCAGTTGACGGCCGGTCACCGCCGCTGCTACCGCTGTTGCATTCATACTTACCTCGGTCTCGCCAACTGGAAAGCATTGTCCAGATCGGCAATCAAATCTTCGCTGTCTTCGATACCCACGGAAATTCGCAATAAACTATCAGTAATACCAGCGGCAGTGCGCGCTTCTGGCGCCATACCGGCATGGGTCATGGTCGCGGCATGAGAAATCAGGCTTTCAACGCCCCCCAAAGACTCTGCCAGGGTAAATAATTCAAGGGCAGAGAGGAAACGACGCAATACCTGCTCATCACCATCAAGCTCAAAACTGAGCATCGCACCAAAACCTGACTGCTGACGGCGAGCAATTTCGTGGCCGGGATGTTGTGGCAGAGAAGGATGATACAGCTTTTTCACTAAAGGCTGTTGCTCTAAATAGCGGACAATTTCATCTGCGTTACGCTGCTGTTGAGCCATACGCGGTGACAGCGTGCGTAACCCACGTAATAACAAGTAGCTGTCAAATGCCGCACCGGTCACGCCGATATTATTCGCCCACCATGCCAGCTCGACAGCCAACTCAGGATCTTTGGCAATGACCGCCCCCGCCACCACATCAGAATGACCGTTCAGATATTTGGTACAGGAATGCACCACCAGATCCGCCCCCAAAGCCAGCGGCTGCTGTAACGCCGGGCTAAGGAAGGTGTTATCGCAAACCGTTAATGCGCCGACGGCATGTGCGGCTTTGCAGATAGCGGCAATATCCACCACTCGCAACAGCGGGTTACTTGGGGTTTCAATCAAAACCAACTTGGGTTT
The DNA here is from genome assembly GCF_902726545.1 of Yersinia artesiana. Lineage (GTDB taxonomy): Bacteria > Pseudomonadota > Gammaproteobacteria > Enterobacterales > Enterobacteriaceae > Yersinia > Yersinia artesiana. Next base: position 12,909 of record NZ_CACVAD010000021.1, read on the forward strand.
TTCAGCCAATGCCTGACTCAATGCCACGTCATCGCCCTGGTCAACAAACAGCACCCGATAGGCACCGCGTTTGCTTAAGCTGTCGAACAGACGATAGCTACCGCCGTAACAGTCATGCGGAGCAACCAGCAGATCGCCGGGTTTAAGGAAGGTGGTGCAGACCAAATGAATCGCCGACATCCCGCTGCTGGTCATTACCGCACCTGCGCCCCCTTCCAGCTCAGCCAATGCCCGTTGCACCACATCGCGCGTCGGGTTACCGCGACGAGAATAGTCATGGGCGCGCGGCTGATTAAAATCGATAAAATTATAGGTACTGGAGAGGTGAATCGGGGGGACAACGCAGCCGTATTGCTCGTCATCGTTCAACCCGCTACGCACTGCTATGGTTGCCTGTTTACGCGTCATATGGATTTCCACCAACCGGATATCGAGAAAATGTTACGCCAGAGTAGACGCACAAATTACGGACGTCAATACATCTGGACATCTAAACTTCTTTGCGTATAGATTGAGCAATGGGATAATAACCGCTAAAATTATAGAGGTTTTAGATATCCTTATGATGTCAGTCAGGTTTCAGTGGTGCCTTGTTTAACCATGAATTTGTTTAACCACAAAGATGGCATAGAAAGGTAATAGCTATCAATAAATAGCAAAAAAGGTTATTTCAGTGACATTAGTCTAGTAAAATCGACATTTATTTAGTGAGAACAGCGAAGATCGGGCATAATTGGCCGGTTTTCAGAACTTGGTATTTTTCCGACAAATTTAAGGTGTCCCATGGCTGAGTGGAACGGCGAGTATGTCAGCCCTTACGCTGAACACGGTAAGAAAAGCGAGCAGGTCAAAAAGATTACGGTATCCATTCCGCTGAAGGTTTTAAAAATCCTCACCGATGAACGGACCCGCCGTCAGGTGAACAACCTACGCCATGCCACCAACAGTGAGTTGTTGTGTGAGGCTTTTTTGCATGCATTTACCGGTCAGCCGCTACCGAATGACGAAGATCTGCGCAAAGAACGCAGTGATGAAATCCCGGAAGCCGCGAAGATTTTAATGCGTGAATTGGGTGTTGATCCCGATACCTGGGAATATTGATTTCCAGCTACCGTCCGGTTCAATCTGGACCTGATAGTAGAAATGAAAAAAAGGCCCCTGGAGGCCTTTTTTCGTCTGACGGGCAATAATTACTTCTTAGCACCCGGCACGCTGAAACGCTTGTTAAAGCGGTCAACACGGCCACCGGTCGCAACATCACGCTGCTTGCCAGTGTAGAACGGGTGGCATTCGCCGCACACGTCCAGATTCAGGTCATGACCAACAGTAGAGTTGATCTTGATAACGTTACCGCAAGAGCAAGAAGCAGTAACTAAGTCGTATTTAGGGTGGATACCTTGTTTCATGGAAACCTCTATATTAGGCCGTGTCGCTATCCAGCCCTGTTCCGCCAGACACCACACGATTAGAAAATAACAAGCGCTGATAAAACAAACAACGGTTGCTAACAGAATTTGATATCAAACTATATCAAAGGCGGCGAATAATACAGAATTTGACCAAGCCGTGCAATCGAATCCGCACATTGTGTAGCATGCGGTGTAAACTATTCAATCTTTTATTTAGACCATTTTATTTAGCAGGATAAGAATGTATGCCCGTTGTTCAAGTGGCGTTACCCGTTCCGCTGGCCCGCACCTTTGACTACCGCCTTGACAGTGCCACGGCCTGCCCGGTAGTGGGTGCTCGCGTCAGTGTGCCATTTGGTAAACGCAACGCCATCGGTATTGTCGTGGGTATCAGCGAGACCAGTGCATTTCCCCTTGAACAACTCAAAGCTATTGATGCGGTGCTGGACGGTGACAGCTTATTTCCACCCAGCCTGTGGCGCATTCTTTGTTGGGCAACAGAGTATTATCATTATCCCATCGGCGAAGTGCTGTTCCACGCCTTGCCCATTCTATTGCGTCAGGGAAAACCCGCGCAATCTGCCCCCTTGTGGCAATGGTTCGCCACTGAACAGGGCCGCGCCACGCCGCCAGAAAGTTTAAAACGCGCGCCCAAGCAGCAGCAAGCTCTGGCCGCATTATTACAAAAGCCAGTTTATCGCCATCAAGTTAATGAAATGGCATTAACGGAAAGTGCGCTGCAAGCATTGCGTAGCAAAGGATTAATTGACCTGCGGGCACAAGAAGTGGCAACCACAGACTGGCGCGACGGTTTTTCCGTGCTCGGCGAACGCCTGCGGCTCAATACCGAACAAGCCACCGCTGTCGGGGCGATTCGCAGTGAAGATACTCAGTTTGCCGCCTGGTTGCTGGCCGGGGTAACGGGATCGGGTAAAACTGAAGTTTATCTCAGTGTGCTGGAAAATATTCTGGCGCAGGGCCGTCAGGCGCTGGTTTTGGTTCCTGAAATTGGCCTAACACCGCAAACTATCGCCCGTTTTCGCGAGCGCTTCAATGCGCCAGTTGAAGTGCTTCATTCCGGTTTAAACGACAGTGAACGCTTATCCGTTTGGCTACGGGCGCGTAATGGCGAAGCCGCCATTGTAATAGGGACTCGCTCCGCGCTGTTCACGCCATTCTCCCGTCTCGGCGTCATCATTATTGATGAAGAGCATGATAGCTCCTATAAACAGCAAGAAGGCTGGCGTTACCATGCCCGCGATTTAGCGGTATTCCGTGCACGCGAAGAAGGTATTCCTATCGTGATGGGGACGGCAACCCCCGCGCTGGAAACCTTACATAATGTGCAAATGGGTAAATATCGCCAGTTAACACTATCGAAACGAGCAGGTAATGCCAAACCGGCAGTGCAGCACTTGCTAGATCTCAAAGGGTTGCCACTCAAAGTCGGCCTGTCTCAGCCGCTGCTAAAACGGATGAAAGCCCATTTGCAGGCCGACAATCAGGTGATTCTGTTCCTTAACCGCCGGGGTTACGCACCCGCGTTGTTATGCCATGAGTGTGGCTGGATTGCCGAATGCCAGCGCTGTGACCACTATTATACCTTGCACCAGAATTACCGCCAATTGCGCTGCCACCACTGCGACAGCCAGCGCCCAGTGCCACAGCAATGCCCTAAATGCGGCTCAACACATCTGATGTCCGTCGGTGTCGGTACCGAACAGTTAGAAAATGAGCTGGCACCGCTGTTCCCAGACACGCCGATCTCCCGTATTGACCGCGATACCACCAGCCGCAAAGGCTCGCTGGAACAGCATCTGGCTGATGTGCATCAAGGGGGGGCGCGGATATTGATTGGCACCCAAATGCTGGCGAAAGGTCATCACTTCCCCGATGTGACTCTGGTGGCTTTGCTGGATGTCGACGGTGCATTATTCTCGGCAGATTTCCGTTCGGCAGAGCGCTTCGCACAGCTCTATACGCAAGTGTCAGGCCGTGCGGGTCGTGCAGGTAAGCAAGGCGAGGTCATCTTACAAACCCATCACCCTGAGCATCCATTGCTGCAAATCCTGCTGCAACAGGGCTACGATGCCTTTGCCAAACAAGCACTAGCCGAGCGCAAAAGCGTATTTTTACCGCCTTATACCAGCCATATCATCGTGCGCAGTGAAGACCACGATAACCAGCAATCGGCACTGTTTTTGCAACAATTGCGTAATTTACTGGAAGCCAGTCCGCTGAAAGATGATGCATTATGGATTATGGGGCCGGTTCCAGCATTACAGGCGAAACGTGGTGGGCGCTTCCGCTGGCAATTATTGTTACAGCACCCCTCGCGGCAATTACTGCAACGACTGATTAAAACATCTCAGCCACTGATCAATACTTTGCCGCAAGCGCGGAAAGTTAAGTGGACATTAGATGTTGACCCCATAGACAGCTAAGCGGCTGATGCCACCACGATGTTAGCTGTAACACCAATGATTTTTGGCGTAGAACGGCATCACAAAGCAATCGTTTACACTGCTTTATGCGAGCCAGTGCGAAAAACTCCACTTCCGTCACACTTTTAATGCAAATTAGGTAACAAATTGCCCTCACTATCTGTATAGAATGATGGAAAGCCCGCATTGAGCATGAGTGCTGGCTCGGAGCCAGAGCAAGGAGAAAGGCGTTGGAACATAAGAAAGAATTCACCATGGCCACCATGAAAGACGTTGCCGAAATGGCAGGTGTTTCAACTGCGACGGTATCGCGCGCATTGATGAACCCGGAAAAGGTTTCAACAGTGACCCGGCAAAAAGTGGAACAAGCTGTTCTGGCTGTGGGCTACTCCCCTCACGCTTTATCTCGTAATATTAAACGTAATGAGTCGCGCACTATTCTGGTTATCGTCCCAGATATCAGCGACCCCTTTTTTGCTGACATCATTCAGGGCATTGAACATGCCGCAGCCCAACAAGGCTACCTGATCTTAATTGGTGATTGCGCACAACAAACCCAGCAAGAGCGAACTTTCGTTAACCTGATCATCACTAAACAAATTGATGGCATGTTGCTGTTAGGCTCCAACCTGCCGTTTGATGCCAGTAAGGAAGAGCAGCGCAATTTGCCGCCGATGGTGATGGCAAACGAGTTTGCACCGGAGCTGGAGCTGCCCACCGTACATATCGATAACCTGACCGCCGCCTATGAAGCCGTTAATTATCTGCATGAGTTAGGCCACAAGCGCATTGCCTGTGTTGCCGGGCCGGAGCATTTCCCCTTATGCCAATACCGGCTACAGGGTTATATCCAGGCGCTCCGCCGTAATGGTATTACGGTCGACAGTGACTATATTCTTCGCGGTGATTTTAGTTATGAAGCTGGAGCGGAAACCTTTGCCACTCTAATGGGGCTACCTCACCCCCCTACAGCAATATTTTGTCACAATGATGTCATGGCAATAGGGGCGATGTGGCAGGCCAAGAGAATGGGGCTGCGCGTCCCGCAGGATATCTCAGTGGTCGGCTTCGATGACCTGAAACTGTCACAGTATTGCGATCCCCCCTTGACCACCGTGGCACAACCACGCTATCAAATTGGTCAGCAAGCCATGCTACTATTGCTTGAACAGTTACAAGGGCATTCAGTACAAAGTGGCTCCCGCTTGTTAGACACCGAATTAATCATCAGGGAAAGTACTGCTGCGCCTAAACGCTAGGCAAATATTCAAGGGTTCAGTAACATGACGGACTTATTCCATCATCACGACGCAGCGAAACGATAGTGGCACAAAGAGATTATGTAAGCCGAGGGCGCTCAGGAGCGCGGCGCAAAAGCACCAGCCGAAAAAAACGCAGTGCTCCAGCAGTATCCAAAACCGTGATGGCACTGGCCGTCGCGCTATTAGTGGTATTTGTTGGTGGACTTTATTTCATCACCCACAACAAACCGGGTGAACTTCCGTTACTGCCTAGTCATGACCCGCGCACCGGCAATGGCTTGCCGCCGAAACCGGAAGAGCGTTGGCGTTATATTAAGGAGTTGGAAAATCGTCAGATTGGCGTGCCAACACCAACAGAACCGTCTGCTGGTGGTGAAGTTAATTCCCAGACACAACTGACTAATGAGCAGCGCCAATTGCTTGAGCAGATGCAAGCGGATATGCGTCAGCAACCGACACAGCTTTCAGAAGTGCCATATAACCAAGGGATGCAGGTGCCACGCTCCGCAGTGACCATCAAACCACCGGTCACCAATATGCAGCAGCAGCCCTTAACGCCGCCACGTCAGACGACAACGCAGCCAATACCGGCACCTCAGCCACAGGTCACACCGCCGCGTACGCAGCAACCTACTGCGTCGGTAACACAGGCAGCAACACCACCGAAGCCGGAAAAAGAGAAAGAAAAAGCACAACGCTGGATGGTGCAATGTGGTTCATTCAAAGCCGCTGACCAGGCTGAATCTATTCGCGCTCAATTGGCATTTGAAGGCATCGAAAGCCGCATTACCGCAGGCGGTGGCTGGAATCGCGTGGTACTCGGCCCATACAGCACCAAGGCTGCGGCCGATAAAGCCTTACAGCGTTTGAAAGGCGCAGGTCAATCAGGATGCATTCCCCTCGCTGTTGGGGGTTGAAAAGCCATAATCCTCCCCCATTTATAATCTCAATATGCCCCATACTGTTTTTCTGAATTCAGTATGGGGACTCATTCAGTCTGCAACGAGGGTCCGCTCGTGACAACAATTGTAAGTGTACGTCGTAATGGTCATGTCGTTATCGGTGGTGATGGCCAGGTCACTCTGGGCAATACCGTAATGAAGGGCAACGCTAAAAAAGTACGCCGCCTTTATAACAATAAAGTCATTGCCGGTTTTGCTGGCGGTACGGCTGATGCCTTTACCCTGTTTGAGCTATTTGAGCGCAAACTTGAGATGCATCAGGGCCACCTGACTAAAGCTGCCGTTGAGTTAGCCAAAGATTGGCGTACCGACCGCATGTTACGCAAACTTGAGGCATTGTTGGCTGTCGCGGACGAAACTGCATCACTCATCATCACCGGTAACGGCGATGTGGTTCAGCCAGAAGATGACCTGATTGCTATCGGCTCAGGCGGGCCTTATGCCCAGTCTGCTGCGCGCGCGCTGCTAGAAAATACCGAATTGGGTGCACGAGATATCGTTGAGAAATCTCTGAGCATTGCGGGGGATATCTGTATCTATACCAACCGCTTCCAAACCATTGAAGAATTAACGTACTAGACGTTATTAACATACAGAGCGTAAGGATAGAGTGACATGTCTGAAATGACCCCACGCGAAATCGTCAGCGAACTTGATAGCTACATTATCGGCCAGGATAAAGCTAAACGCGCAGTGGCTATTGCCCTGCGTAACCGCTGGCGTCGGATGCAGCTTAGCGAAGAGCTGCGCCATGAAGTTACCCCTAAAAATATTCTGATGATCGGCCCAACCGGTGTGGGTAAAACTGAAATTGCCCGCCGTTTGGCAAAACTGGCCAATGCTCCGTTCATCAAGGTAGAAGCGACTAAATTCACCGAAGTTGGCTATGTTGGTAAAGAAGTGGACTCTATTATCCGCGATCTGACCGATGCCGCAGTGAAAATGGTTCGTCATCAATCCATTGAAAAAATGCGTTATCGGGCCGAAGAGTTAGCCGAAGAACGTATTCTGGATGTGTTAATCCCACCGGCCAAGAATAACTGGGGCCAACCGGATGAGACCCAAGAGCCATCGCCGACACGTCAAGCCTTCCGTAAGAAGCTGCGTGAAGGTCAGTTGGATGACAAAGAGATTGAAATCGATCTGGCGGCTGCGCCGGTAGGCGTCGAAATCATGGCTCCTCCGGGCATGGAAGAGATGACTAACCAGTTGCAATCCATGTTCCAGAATATTGCTGGGCAAAAACAAAAACCGCGCAAAATCAAAATCAAAGAAGCATTTAAACTGCTGATTGAGGAAGAAGCGGCGAAACTGGTTAATCCAGAAGAACTGAAACAGCAGGCGATTGATGCGGTCGAGCAGCACGGGATCGTATTTATCGACGAAATCGATAAAATCTGTAAACGCGGCCAAACGTCAGGCCCGGATGTATCCCGCGAAGGGGTACAACGTGACTTGCTGCCATTGGTAGAAGGTTGCACCGTATCAACTAAACACGGCATGGTGAAAACTGACCATATCCTGTTTATTGCCTCCGGTGCATTCCAGGTCTCCAGCCCGTCAGACCTTATCCCTGAATTGCAAGGTCGCTTGCCAATTCGGGTAGAATTGCAGGCCCTGACGACAGATGATTTTGAGCGCATCCTGACCGAACCGAGTGCTTCACTAACTGAGCAGTATAAAGCGCTGATGGCAACTGAAGGGGTGACTGTTGAGTTTACCCGTGAAGGCATCCGTAAAATCGCTGAAGCGGCATGGCAGGTTAATGAGCGCACCGAGAATATCGGCGCACGCCGTTTGCACACGGTGCTGGAGCGTCTGATGGAGGATATCTCTTATGACGCCAGTGAGAGCAATGGTCAATCCATTACTATTGATGCTGCATATGTCGGTAAGCACCTGGATGAGTTGGTTGCAGATGAAGATCTGAGTCGTTTTATCCTATAATTCGCTTTATAAGCCTTTGCTGGATAAAATGGTTCGCCAAATTAAGAGTGGGAGGCGCTGCCTCCCACTCTTATTTTTATCGTATGATCGCTTTTACGTTTTTAACTCGCCGACATGGGCGGACCAGACTCCTATACAATGAAGCAGAACATGAGCCAATCAACTAATACCCGCTTAACCAGCACCAGCCAGACCCAGGCTTGGCTGGAAAGCCTGCGGCCAAGAACATTGCCACTGGCCTTTGCCTCTATCGTTACCGGTTCAGCGCTGGCTGTCTGGCTCGATAGTTTCAAGCCGGCAGTCGCATTGCTCGCCTTATTAACCGCTGGCCTGCTGCAAATTTTGTCCAATCTCGCCAATGATTATGGCGATGCCATCAAGGGCAGTGATACCGAAGAGCGTATCGGGCCATTGCGCGGCATGCAAAAAGGGATAATTACGCGCCACCAGATGAAAGTCGCGCTAATCATCACTGTGAGTCTGACCGTCATCTCAGGTATCGCACTCATTGCCGTGGCTTGTGAAAAACCCAGCGACGTTTTAGGCTTTTTACTGCTCGGGCTGATGGCAATTGTGGCTGCCATTACCTACACCGTGGGCAGCAAACCCTATGGCTATATGGGGTTAGGTGATATCTCGGTATTAGTATTCTTCGGCTGGCTGAGTGTCGCCGGGACTTACTATCTTCAGGCTGGCCACTTTGACAGTATCGTCATGTTGCCAGCTACTGCCTGTGGTTTACTGGCAACCGCTGTTTTGAATATTAATAATTTGCGTGATATCGAAAATGACAAAGCAAATGGCAAAAACACACTGGCGGTGCGTTTAGGCCCGGTCGTCGCACGTTATTACCATGCCCTGCTGATTATTGCGGCTATCTTCTGCCTGATATTATTCAATATTCTTTATCTGCATAGCTGGGCAGGTTGGATCTTTGTTCTGGCCATTCCCTTGTTAGCCAGACACGCGCTGTTTGTACTGCGTGACCCTACCGCCGCTGGCATGCGCCCGATGCTCGAACATATGGTCAAAGCTGCGCTACTGACCAATATCCTGTTTGCTATCGGTCTGGTACTGAGTTAATCCCGCCTCTTTTTTCTCCGGGTTGTGGTCGATAAAATCTGCCCGGAGAAATTTAACAATTGATGATTTTGCCAACAGTGGTCAGAAAGGGATATACTTAGCATCCCAGCCGCAACCAGACGTTAATCCTATGAAATATGATACTTCCGAACTCTGTGATATCTATCATGAAGAGATAAATGTGGTAGAACCACTGTTCTCCAATTTTGGCGGACGTACTTCATTTGGTGGCAAAATAACCACTGTAAAATGTTTCGAAGATAACGGCTTGTTGTTTGACCTACTCGAAGAAAATGGTCTTGGCCGTGTTTTAGTGGTTGATGGCGGTGGCTCCGTGCGCCGTGCATTAATCAATGCTGAACTTGCTGATTTAGCATTGAAAAACGAGTGGGAAGGCATCGTTGTTTACGGCGCTGTTCGTCAGGTTGATGAACTGGCCGAATTGGATATTGGTATCCAGGCGATGGCCGCCATTCCAGTCGGTGCTGCAGATGAGGGCATTGGTGAGAGTGATATTCGCGTTAATTTTGGCGGGGTGACATTCTTTTCCGGTGACCACTTGTATGCAGACAACACCGGGATCATCTTGTCTGAAGAACCTTTGGATATTGAATAGTATCTCTCTGATTTGCATATGATAATTATTAGATAGGGCGATATTGATATCGCCCTATTTGCACTTCAAACTCAACGTGGCTATGTGACTAGCGGCTTTCAACAACGCGTTGGTGATGCTTTAAGCCAACTGGCACTCAGACTTCTTCCATCTTTCCCAACAGTGCCCGCAGACGATCCTGCCACACATGCTGTTCTTGTTTCAGTTGCTCATTTTCGCGCACCAGGGCTTCACGACCACCAGCCGCTTCCTGAACTTCTTGAGACAGGGTGTTATTTTTCTCTTTCAGCTCTTCAATTTCCATCTGTAACAAAGTGATGGTATCAATCGCCTGCTGAACTTTAACTTCCAATTTCTCAAATACTTCAAATGACATTCTTCGGTCCCCTTATGAGTCGCAAGGCGTACATCTCTTGATCGCAGTCATCATTGTTAACTTCAGTTGCCACATAAGTGGGAGCAACTATCGATAAATGAAACTGCTGTGAATACTTATTTATCGCGCTATATATCCATCAAACGAGTGCAGCACGCACTCTATTTTAGGTGTCCCATCGCCCAGGCGAAGCAGCTTGATAAAACGATGGTCTTGTAAAGCGCCGCCCTTGTAAAGCGATTGTATGTAGCCAGTCCCCCCCTGTCTAGCGCCATGCCGGTACAAACCACACTCTGTTGCAATTTCATGTCAGGAACCATCAGTAAAAACTGAAAAACCTCTACGACCAATCCTGTAAAGTTATACATGCGCTTAACAACTGGAGATAAAAGTACTGGTCTGATCACACTTTCAAAGTCCTTTAACAGCCGTGAATAACGCGAAATCGCTCATTTTTATGACGTACCACACACATTTTGATTTCGCTATTTCTCGTTTGTGCTCGTTAACGATAAATTTACATCAACCCTTTTATAATTCGAAGGGTAAAAATAAGAAATACCCTATAAATCTCTGTCTCTAGGACATCTACTATGAGCCAAACCGCTAGTTCGACCTTGAAGGGCCAATGTATCGCGGAGTTTCTCGGTACTGCTCTACTCATCTTTTTTGGTGTGGGCTGTGTCGCTGCATTAAAGTTGGCTGGGGCCAGTTTTGGGCAGTGGGAAATTAGTATTATTTGGGGCCTGGGTGTTGCCATGGCCATCTATTTAACCGCAGCCATTTCAGGCGCACATCTTAATCCGGCAGTCACCATTGCATTGTGGTTATTTGCCTGCTTCGATCGCCGCAAAGTTCTCCCTTACATTGTGGCGCAAATTGCCGGTGCATTTTGTGCCGCGGCCTTAGTGTTCGGCCTCTACTACAATCTGTTTATCGATTTCGAACAAACTCATCAGATAGCACGCGGCAGTGTTGAAAGCCTGGATCAGGCTGGCATCTTCTCGACTTATCCCAATCCACACATTTCTGTTTTCCAGGCTTTCCTGGTTGAAACTGTTATTACCGCAATTTTGATGTGTCTGATCCTGGCGCTGACTGATGATGGCAACGGCATTCCACGTGGCCCATTGGCGCCATTGTTGATTGGTATTTTGATTGCCGTTATCGGCGCTTCTATGGGGCCACTGACTGGGTTCGCATTAAACCCGGCTCGTGATTTTGGTCCAAAGCTATTTGCTTATTTTGCAGGCTGGGGCGAAATCGCCTTCACTGGCGGACGTGATATTCCTTACTTCCTAGTACCCATCTTTGGGCCTATCGTCGGCGCATTGGTCGGTGCATTCGGTTATCGCGCCCTGATTGGTCGCCATTTGCCATGCGATGTGTGTGTCGCTGACGATGAAGAAACCACGGTTACGACCACAGAACGCAAAGCGTAAATAATAGATACTGGAAGAATATACCCACCGTAATTGGAGTTGTGGGTATAAACGGCAACTTAAAAGTAGGCTAATTATGACAACTGAAAATACTACTCAAAAGAAATACATTGTCGCGCTTGATCAGGGAACCACCAGTTCCAGAGCAGTGGTGTTAGATCACGATGCCAATATCGTGAGTATCTCTCAGCGTGAATTTGAGCAAATCTACCCTAAAGCAGGATGGGTTGAGCATGACCCAATGGAAATTTGGGCTACCCAAAGTTCTACATTGGTTGAAGTGCTGGCCAAAGCCGGTATCAGTTCAGATGAAATTGCGGGTATCGGTATCACCAACCAACGTGAAACCACCATTGTCTGGGACAAAACAACAGGTAAACCGGTATATAACGCCATTGTCTGGCAATGCCGCCGTACTGCTGATATCTGTGAAAAACTGAAAAAAGAAGGGCTGGAAGAGTATATCCGCCACAACACCGGGCTGGTGGTCGACCCTTACTTCTCCGGCACCAAGGTGAAATGGATCCTTGATAACGTAGAAGGCGCGCGTGAGCGTGCTGAGCGCGGCGAGTTGCTGTTTGGTACTGTTGACACCTGGCTGGTGTGGAACATGACACAAGGCCGTGTACACGTAACAGATTACACCAACGCATCACGTACCATGATGTTTAATATCCGCACCAAAGAGTGGGATGAACGTATGCTGACAGCGCTGAATATTCCGCGCTCAATGCTACCAGAAGTTCGCCCATCCTCAGAAGTTTACGGTCAGACCAACATTGGTGGTAAAGGCGGGACTCGTATTCCCATCGCCGGGATCGCCGGTGACCAGCAAGCCGCGCTGTTCGGCCAGCTTTGTGTCCAACCAGGGATGGCAAAAAACACCTACGGCACTGGCTGCTTCCTGCTGATGAACACCGGTACAGAAGCGGTTCAATCCAAGAATGGCCTGCTAACCACCATCGCCTGCGGCCCTCGCGGTGAAGTTAACTATGCACTGGAAGGTGCGGTGTTTATTGGCGGTGCATCTATCCAATGGTTGCGTGATGAGTTGAAGCTTATCAGCGATGCCGATGACTCTGAATACTTCGCCACCAAAGTAAAAGACAGCAACGGTGTGTATGTAGTGCCTGCTTTCACCGGCCTCGGGGCTCCTTATTGGGATCCGTATGCGCGTGGTGCAATTTTCGGCCTGACCCGTGGGGTTAACAGCAACCATATTATCCGTGCAACACTCGAATCTATTGCTTATCAGACTCGTGATGTACTGGATGCTATGCAAGCGGATTCCGGTGAGCGCCTGAAATCGCTGCGCGTTGATGGTGGTGCAGTTGCGAACAACTTCCTGATGCAGTTCCAGGCTGACATTCTGGGCACGCGTGTTGAGCGCCCTGAAGTACGTGAAAGTACAGCACTGGGTGCCGCATTCCTGGCAGGTCTGGCAACTGGCTTCTGGAATGATTTGGATGAAGTGAAGAGCAAAGCCACCATTGAGCGTGAATTCCGTCCAGGGATAGAAACTACTGAGCGTGATTACCGTTACAAAGGCTGGAAGAAAGCCGTGGCCCGCGCCCAAGCATGGGAAGAGCACGAGGAGTAACGGCCCGCCGGCTTTAAGCTAAAAATGTTTTATGCAATCGACGCCCCATCACTCCCCCTGATGGGGCGTTTTTATGGTGAAAAAAAACACCACATCAAAAGACACGCTTGCGGCTTCACGTCACAAAAGTGGTAGAATTCCGGCTTCCATTCTTCTATACCACCTCAATTAACAGGTTAATGATGAAACGTGAATTAGCCATCGAGTTTTCCCGTGTCACCGAAGCTGCCGCGCTGGCAGGTTATAAGTGGCTGGGTCGGGGCGATAAAAATGCTGCCGACGGTGCTGCTGTAAAAGCCATGCGTATTATGCTCAATCAGGTCAATATTGATGGGCAGATTGTTATCGGCGAAGGTGAAATCGATGAAGCTCCAATGCTGTATATCGGCGAAAATGTCGGCACAGGCCAAGGCGATGCGGTTGATATCGCGGTAGATCCCATTGAAGGCACCCGTATGACTGCAATGGGTCAGGCTAATGCACTGGCGGTGCTGGCGGTGGGAGATAAAGGCACATTTTTACACGCGCCAGATATGTATATGGAAAAACTGGTGGTTGGCCCCGGAGCGAAAGGCGCTATCGACCTTAACCTGCCGCTGGAACTCAACTTACGTAATGTAGCCATCAAGCTGAATAAGCCACTGACCGATTTAACGGTTATTACGCTCGCTAAACCGCGCCATGACGGCATCATCGCCGAAATGCAGCAACTGGGTGTCAAAGTGTTCGCTATCCCCGATGGCGATGTTGCGGCTTCCATTTTGACCTGCATGCCAGAAAGTGAAGTGGATGTGATGTACTGCATCGGCGGAGCACCTGAAGGCGTGATTTCTGCTGCGGTCATCCGCGCCCTGGATGGTGATATGCAAGGCCGTTTGCTACCTCGTCATCAAGTAAAAGGTGATAACGAAGATAACCGCCGCATTGGTGAAGAAGAACTGGTGCGCTGCAAATCAATGGGTATTGAGGCAGGTAAAGTGCTGTTACTGGGTGATATGGCCCGTAATGATAATGTGATTTTCTCTGCCACCGGCATTACCAAAGGTGATCTGCTGGAAGGCATTTATCGCAAAGGGAACATGGCAACCACCGAGACACTGCTGATTCGCGGTAAATCCCGCACTATCCGCCGTATCCGTTCCACCCATTTCCTTGATCGCAAAGATCCGGCGCTGCATGAATTCTTGCTGTAATTAGTCTCACGAATTCTTTAGCAAAAAATTAAAATGGTGGCGGCTGATAAAGTTAAACGAAGGGGAAGCGTGCCGTTGGGGTCGTAGCGATGCCAGTCGCCGGAGCGCCCATCGGTGCGTTAACCCCTTCGCTCACAAGAATCTCTTCGTAGTTAAACCCGATGTTCTTGCGGTTGCATCCGGTGAGATAACGGCCACCAGCACAGCAAAATCAAGACTGCCATAGCAAACATCAGCAGCCCCAGGCTGAATTGCCCGGTTTGCGGCAACATGGCTGATAACCAGGTCGCCAGACCTGAACCGACATTCTGTAACCCGCCGACCAAAGCCCCCGCCGCACCGGCCAGATAAGGGAATGGCTCCATCGCCCCTGTCGTGGCAAGCGGGAATAACATCCCAGCACCAAAGAAGAACAGCGCCGCCGGTATCACCAGCGTCCAAATATTCATAACGCCAAACCAGCCAGGTATCCACATCATCAAGCCCGCCAGCAGACAACTGATCACTGAATGCCACATCAGGTTATGGAAAGTTTTACCATCGCGACCGGCATACCATGCACCAAAGAATGCGGCAGGAATGGGCAGGATAAATAGGATACTGACCGTCACCCCGCTCAACCCCAGCACACCGCCCATCAACACACCGGCACTGGCCTCAAACACTGCAATTCCCGCCAATGCTCCAATCAGCATCACCAAGTAACAGCTAAAGGCGCGATCTGATAATAATAAGCGGAAGCTGGCCAGCATGCGCCGCTTCTCAGTTTGCTGCGGACGAGTTTCTGGCAACCAACGAAACATGCAAAATGCCACGCCACCACATAAAAAGAGCAGAAAAGCATAGCATGCACGCCAGCCAAACAGGCTTGCCAGCACCCCACCGATGACCGGAGCCATGAGCGGGCTGACCAAAATTCCCATGTTCAGCATACTGTTAGCGTAACGCAGTGCGGTGCCAGCATATAAATCTCGCGGCATGGTTCGTGCCATCACACCTGCGACACCCGTCCCCATACCTTGCAAAGCACTGGCCGCGACTAACAAGGACAAACTATTTGCCAGCCAGGCTCCTAATGCGCCCAACATAAATATCATCATGCCCGCCAATATGACTGGCCGACGCCCAATCCGGTCAGATAGTGGGCCATAAATCAGTTGCGAGAAGCCATAGGTTAATAAATAGGCCGCCATCACGCGCTGTACAGTGCCGGGACGCACCGAAAGGTCGCGGGCGATATCCGCGACAACAGGAACGTAAATGGTTTGTGCCATTTGACCGACTGCAACTAACAGAATCAACATCACCAGCAGGTGGAAATTTTCTATTTTTCTCATAATCTTAACTAATTGTTAGCCGGACTTCGTGTCACATATACCTGGCAGCGAAAACCATATTTTGCGACACACCTCACTATTTTTGCGACACCACTTACTGGGCGCATAAGCTAACAAATTCAGATTTTTTAGCGAGCCAGCACGACATATTGCCAAATAGCCAACTGGCAGATAAAAACACCATTGTCGTAAAGTTAACTGTCCATATTGCGTGACTACAACAAGTGCGAAGGGTGTCACACGTAATCGATAATACTTTTCAACCAAATGACCTAAAATATCGCCTGCGCTTTAGGTACTACTTTCGATAAGTATTTGAATAAAGGGAATCATAATTATGGCTGAATGGGTTAGTGGCAAAATTACTCACATTGAACACTGGACGGACGCGTTGTTCAGTATTCGGGTCAATGCGCCAATTGACCCCTTTACTGCCGGTCAATTTGCCAAGCTGGCATTAGATATTGACGGCGAGCGGGTACAGCGGGCCTATTCCTACGTCAATGCGCCAAGTGACAAGAATCTGGAGTTCTATCTGGTCACCGTGCCAGAGGGGAAACTCAGCCCACGACTTGACCAACTGGCAGTGGGTGGCGAAGTGATGGTGACCAAGCAAGCGGCGGGCTTCTTTGTGTTGGAAGAAATTCCGGATTGCGACACGTTATGGATGCTGGCAACCGGCACGGCCATTGGCCCGTATCTGTCTATTTTGCAGGAAGGGCGCGATTTGGAGCGCTTTAAAAATCTGGTACTGGTTCATGCTGCTCGCTTTGCCCGCGATTTTAGTTATCTGCCGCTAATGCAACAGCTTGAGCAGCGCTATAACGGCAAATTGCGTATCCAGACGGTTGTCAGCCGTGAAGAATCCCCAGGGTCATTGACCGGCAGAGTCCCCGCACTGATTGAAAATGGCTCACTGGAAGCGGCAGTCGGCTTGAAAATTGATGCGGAAGATAGCCATGTCATGCTGTGCGGTAACCCGCAAATGGTACGTGATACTCAGCAAATGCTGAAAGAACAGCGCGGGATGCGTAAACATTTACGCCGTAAACCGGGGCACATGACCAGCGAACAATATTGGTAACCAGAAGCACCGTGGGCCAAGGGTTGACCACGCCGAGGGGCACTCCGACGGCTTACGCCGTTACGACCCCTGCGGCATGTTTCCCCTTGGTTTAATTTAGCTAACATCGTGAAGATGTTACTGTGATTTTTCAGCCAAAAACTTCACCGGCACGGCCTCTGGGCCAAAGCGGTTTTCCCCCTCAGTGCCAAGAAATGCGCCACAGTCGATAAGCATCATGACCATAATAAGTGTGGGAATAAATCGCCCGACACCCCATTGCCAGATCGGCGCGAGCATCTGCCAGTTACCGGCCATCAGCATCCATGCCAGTACCACCAATAATGCCCACCAACCGGCTTTATTGCGGTCATGTAGCCGTTTAACCACCACTGCCGCCGTGGGCCACAGTAAAAATACGATAGCAAAAGCGGCGGTTTGAGTTGACAGCCAATTCTGCCCTGCCAATGTGAAAATAATCAGCATTGCCAATAACCACAGCCCAATCCAGATCCAAAAATCACGCCGCCCGATACGGCCTTTCAACGAGAAACACCACTGCTGTATTGTCATCAATAACTCGACCCATTTAACTGATATAACCTAAAGTTGATATGTTCGATAGAGTAACCCAACGCTGCAACTAACCTATAATCTTTGCAGTGAATTTTGACAATCACCACCAATTACCGTTTTAATTCCCTCCACACACTCTTAACAACGGCGTAGCCATGAGAAAAGAAATAACCGCAATGCTGACAATACTGCTGCTAATAGCAACGGTTAGCCGCGCTCATGCCGATCCCGACGCTGGCAGTTATCAGCAGGCTGAAGAGACTCAACCAACGGCACCTTATCTGCTTTCTGGTGCACCAACTTTTGATTTAACCTTGGTGAAATTCCGTGAGCGGTATAATCACGCCAACCCAACCTTGCCACTCAGTGAGTTTCACGCCATCACGGTCAAAGATGATGCGCCCCCGTTAACACGGGCAGCCAGCAAGATTAATGAAAACCTCTATGCTTCCACGGCGCTGGAGAGAGGTACGGGTAAGATAAAAACCATACAAATTACTTATTTACCGATCAAAGGCAGTGAAGAAAAAGCCGCCCGATTGGTCGCAGTAAATTATATGGCAGCACTAATGCGTCAGTTTGAACCGACGCTCACGCTCGAACAAAGTATCAGTAATGTGCAGCAACTGCTGACCCAGGGCAAAGGATCACCTTTCTTCGCCCATTCTGTCGGCGCAATTCGCTATGTGGTGGCAGATAATGGCGAAAAAGGGCTTACCTTCGCTGTTGAACCGATTAAGCTGTCACTATCTGATGCATAATCTCGCCGCAATTAATGACGAAAAGCAAAGCCATTACCGCTAATCATCTCTATACTGTTGGACAGGTAAACTGCCTGTCGGGCAGTCATTATTATTGACCCTCGTGTCCCCTTGTTGGAGGAAGAAACATGCGTCATCCATTAGTTATGGGTAACTGGAAACTGAACGGTAGCACTCACATGGTTAACGAGCTTATCGCTAACCTGCGTAAAGAACTGAGCACTGTTGAAGGTTGTGGCGTGGCTATTGCCCCACCAGCTATCTATCTGAGTCAGGCTAAACATGCATTATCGGGCAGCCGTATCGCGCTGGGCGCACAGAACGTTGATGTCAATCTGTCTGGTGCATTTACCGGTGAAACCTCTGCTGAAATGCTGAAAGATATCGGTGCTCAATACATCATCATTGGTCACTCTGAACGCCGTACTTATCACAAAGAAAGTGATGAATTCATCGCGAAGAAATTCGGCGTACTGAAAGAAGTCGGCCTGACCCCTGTATTGTGCATCGGTGAAACCGAAGCAGAAAACGAAGCCGGTCAAACTGAAGCCGTTTGCGCTAAGCAATTAGACGCTGTACTGAACACCTTGGGTGCTACAGCATTCGAAGGCGCGGTTATCGCTTATGAGCCAATCTGGGCTATCGGTACCGGCAAATCAGCAACTCCTGCGCAGGCGCAAGCGGTTCACAAATTTATCCGTGACCACATCGCCAAACAAGATGCCGCCATTGCCGCACAAGTTATCATCCAGTACGGCGGTTCTGTTAACGATAAGAACGCAGCAGAACTGTTCACCCAGCCTGATATCGATGGCGCACTGGTGGGTGGTGCATCACTGAAAGCTGATGCTTTCGCGGTTATCGTGAAAGCAGCCGCAGCAGCTAAAAAAGCCTAATTTAGGTTTTAAGCTCTCAATTAGGCTGGGGCTGATGCTCCGGCCTTTTATTGATATTTTCATGAATTCCTTTCTTATATAAATCAATACCGTCAGCACCTATCGAGCCAAGAAATTTGCTTATCTGAGCCTCTTGATTGGAAAGCTTCTTTTGATCAGTCGGGTTTAAACGCTTCACCTGTTGGCTGATACTAAGATCACAGCTTAAATGGGTTTTCTTCTGTGCATCAAAAAAATGAATAAGATTGCTATCTTTAAATTTAATCAGATTACAGGCATGCCCTCGTGTCGCACCCGGTAGCAACTGCCAACTCGCCGGGCGATGAATCACAATAACGCCATTCAGTTCATCCTCGCGTTTCAATTGCTGTAATATAATAGTCAGCAGTTCATTAACAGAGTTAGTGCTATTCACTGGCAGCCCCATTATCCCTTTGACATCTGCACCTCTAAGCTCCGGCATTGCCAGATGTAATACATTGCTCTCGAATGTTTCTGCAACGGCTGTGGCACAAGAAGCACAGTTAGTTTGTCCAAAACCGTGAATACCAAAAAGTGCAAGCAAAGCAGCCAGAGGCCGCAGTAACAAAGGCGGCTTACCCTCACGATTTACTGTACCCAACAAATAGTTTGCCAGGTAATTCTCTTTGGTGCCAAAGCAGGAATAGTTGCCAGGTTTTATACCAAAAGAGTCTTTCTTATTTTCTATGGCCGTGGGCGGTGTATAGGTGGCTAGCTTTTCTAAGTTGTGGGTTTCCGAGTCCACATGCTCATACCTTGCATCTACGCTATGCTGTGATACAAAGCTCTCGCGGTTTCTTATTAGGTCTGAATTTTCATTTTGTTGAGCCTGTGAGTTCGTATTGATTATATTTTCTGATCTCATTCCCTTATCCCCATTAATTGATAAACCTAATTAACCGAGTTAATTCAATAACGCATTTTTCACTGCGTGGCGAATCGGGGAGTTTTTATCTATAAGAAAGGGGAATATTGTGAAAATAATTAAATCATGGGCGCTGCTAACAAAACAAAGCGCCCGTAAGCATTAACTTACGGGCACTGAGTCTACTTCTGCTATCAAATCATTATGTTATATTTTCTTGCTTTATCGCTTACTAATTTCGTCAAATACGCCGCCAGTTGCAAAGTGCACCTGCTGTGCTTTCGTCCAACCACCGAACACATCATCAATGGTAATCAGCTTCAGTTGCGGGAATTCCTTGGTAAACTTGGCCGCGACCGCCGGATCACGTGGGCGATAGTAATTCTTCGCGGCGATAGTCTGGCCTTCAGGTGAATACAGATACTTCAGATACGCATCAGCCACTTCACGGGTGCCGCGTTTATCCACCACTTTATCCACGACCGAAACCGTCGGTTCAGCCAAAATAGAGATACTTGGCGTGATGATATCAAACTGGTCTTTACCCACTTCATTCACCGCCAGCAGAGCTTCATTTTCCCAGGCAATCAATACATCACCAATACCACGCTCAACAAAGGTATTGGTTGCGCCACGCGCACCAGAATCCAACACTTCCACATTCTTATACAACTGTTTGACAAACTCTTGCGCTTTGGCCTGATCGTTATTGTTGTGCTCTAACGCGTAGGCCCATGCTGCCAGATAGTTCCAGCGCGCACCGCCAGAAGTTTTCGGATTCGGCGTAATAACCGAGGTACCCGGTTTTACTAAATCCGACCAATCATGAATCTGTTTTGGGTTCCCTTTACGCACCAGGAAGACGATAGTTGAAGTGTAAGGCGCAGAGTTATCTGGCAGGCGCTTGATCCAATCTTTATCAATACGACCACGCTCAGCAATAGCATCGACGTCATAAGCCAGAGCCAAAGTCACAACATCAGCTTCAATACCATTAATCACCGAGGTCGCCTGCTTACCAGAACCACCATGTGATTGGCGCACAGTCACTTTATCACCGGTTTTCTCTTGCCAGTGCTTACTGAATGCCTGGTTATACTCTTGATAAAACTCACGTGTCGGATCATATGACACATTCAGCAATTGAATATCTTTTGCTATGGCACCTGATGCCAACAGCAGTAATGAAAGACCTACACCCCATTTACGCATTAACCCGCTCCCCAGATTTATTGTTATTAACCAAATTGGTTGGCCTGATACTGAGCGTGCCAGAAACTTTCCTGCCAATTAAAGAATAAAAAATTTTTGATTATACCAATATGAAATATATAACCTGTTGAATGCAAAAAGCCCCCGCGAGCGGAGGCTTTGTTTTCGGGCTATTAGCTGTTTTAGAACAGTTTTTTCGCCGTGTCGTACCAATCTTCTTTAAATTTACTTTTCTTGTTTTCTGGCGCAATACAAACGGAGATTAATTCATGCACCATCTTCTCGTTCTGTACACCCACGCAGAAGCCACCGCGTGAGTAATCATGATTTTCCAACAACAGGTCAACAGCATAAGCACCCATGCGGGAGGCCAGAATACGGTCATAAGGAACCGGCGCACCACCGCGCTGGATATGACCTAATACTGTGCCACGGGTTTCACGGCCCGTTTCTTTCTCAATGTATTTAGCCAGCTCGTCGATATTGTCCAGTTTTTCGGTAATAGCAACAATGGCATGCTTTTTACCTTTCTCGATTCCCGCTTTGATTTCTTTAACCAAATCATCGCGTTTGAACTCAACTTCAGGAATAGCGATAAACTCACAACCCCCGGCAATGGCCGCCGCCAGAGTCAAATCGCCACAATAGCGGCCCATCACTTCCACGATGGAAATGCGCTGATGCGAAGAAGAGGTATCACGTAAACGGTCAATAGCTTCGACTACAGTACCCAATGCAGTGAAAAAACCGATGGTGTAATCAGTACCAGCCACATCGTTATCAATGGTGCCCGGCAAACCGACACAATGAATACCACCTTCTTTGGTCAGCAAGTCTGCACCAGCATAAGAACCGTCACCACCGATAACCACCAGGCCATCAATGCCACGCTCTTTCATGTTCTGTAAGGCGACTTTACGTTTTTCCGGATCACGGAACTCTGGGAAACGCGCTGAACCGAGGAAAGTACCACCGCGGTTAATCATATCTGACACGCTATAGCGGTCCAGCTTCCTCATGCGATTCTCAAACAAGCCAAGATAGCCATCTTCAATACCGTAAACTTCCAATCCTGCTGACAAAGCTGCACGAACAACCCCACGAATGGCTGCATTCATACCCGGCGCATCACCGCCGCTTGTTAGTACACCGATTTTCTTGACCATGACTACCTCTGAACTTGTAGATGCGATTTTTTAAAATTCTTTATTTGCCGATTATGTCTTGCACAGGCGAACAGTACAGAAAATCAGCTTGATGAGCTTAATATTGAATATTATAGCAAAAAGACCAAGCTGAATTGATTCAAGTCATGCCATTTGGCGGTATTTTCTTCATGATTGAACCATTATGTAACCACAGTTTACCTGTAGTTAATGTAGCAATAGTTAATGTAGCAATAACTGATGAACAAATTATAACTCCCAATGCGCATGACGTTCTTTTGGCACCACCGCAGTGGGATCTTGATGGATAAGGATATCGGCACCTGGGAACCGATGTAATAATGCCCGTTCCACTTGATCCGCCAAAATATGCGCTTCCATCAACGGCAACATATCTTCCATTTCGAGATGGAGTTGGATAAAGCGTGTTGGCCCCGACTGACGAGTACGCAAGTCATGAGCGCCAATCACACCCGGCCATGACGTCACAATATTGATAATTTCCTGCCGCTCATCATCGGGTAAAGCGCGATCCAGCAAGGCTTGCACCGCCTCATAACCCATACGCAGTGCGCTATAGAGAATATAAACCCCAATCCCCAATGCAAACAACGCATCCGCCCGATGAAACCCATACCAACTCAATGCCAATGCAATAAGAATAGCACCATTCATCATGACGTCAGATTGATAGTGCAACATATCAGCTCGAATGGCCTGGCTTTGCGTTTTTCGTACCACCCAGCGCTGAAAAGTAACTAATATCAATGTACTGAATAAAGCGATTAATGTGACCCAGATACCAAGACCCGGATCTTGCAATGGCTCCGGTGAAGCCAAATGTTGAAAACCGGTCAGGAACAGGAATAATGCCGAGCCGGAAATAAACATACTTTGCGCCAGCGCGGCCAGTGATTCGGCCTTACCATGACCAAAAGTGTGTTCTTCATCAGCCGGTTGCAGCGAGTAGCGCACCACAAAAAGGTTGGTCAAAGAGGCGGCCAGATCCACCAGTGAGTCAACTAATGCAGCCAACAAACTCACTGATCCGGTGTGCCACCAGGCAAAAATTTTAATTATCAGTAAGATTGATGCCAGCACCGTGGCACTGAGCGCAGCAGCTTTAACCAGGCGCGCATATTGCGGATCCATAACTCATTCCGAATAATATTCAGGGGTTATTAGTATAACGGAATTGAGACAAAAAAAAGCCCTCCATCATGGAGGGCGAAAGACAGGGATGGTGTCTATGGCAAGGAAAACAGGGTATTACTGGGTACTACTTACTTCTGGGCAGAAGAGGGTTGTGCTGCTGGCGCCTGCTGCATTTTCTCAATGCGCTGCTGGTGCTTTTGGTTCAGGGCAGCTTTTTGCTCTGGTGTGAGCAAGTTAAACATTTGGTTACGTACCTTGGCCATTTCGACCTGACGGTCAATCTGGTCTTTAGACATTTTCTCTGCCTGCGCTCTTACAGCAGCTTCGTCGAATTTGTCTGCGGTAATCAGCTTGTGCATTGCTTCGCGGTCGGCGAGATCAACTCGAGGTTGGTCTTGGCGAGACTGGCGCATCAGGTCACGCATTTGCTGGCGTTGCTGTTCGGTCAGATTGACGCCATCAAACATGTTATGGTGACCGCGACCGTCTTTCTTGTTCATCATCGCACCGTCACCGTGGCACCAGCCATCAGTGGCCCCAGCCTTATCACCGGCGAAGGCGGCTTGAGAGCCGAGAACTAACATTGACGCCATGATTAACGTTGCTACTTTAGTTACTTTGCGCATCATTTAACTCCTGGTTTCTATCTGCTAAGCGATTTACTGCTCTGCGATTCAATAAGGAGCAGTCTACCGGCCCGGCTGCAAACTAGCGTCAGTGCATGTAAAACTGGAGTCAGGGCATGTAAAGCTAAGTAAAGTCATGGAATACCGGCAATTGATAACGTATTTTGCGTCAAGAGGAGAAACAATCATGCATAAAATCCTATTAGTTGATGATGATCGTGAACTGACGTCGCTGTTGAAAGAATTATTGGAAATGGAAGGTTTCAATGTTGTTGTTGCTCACGATGGTGAACAAGCATTAAACCTGCTGGACAGTTCTATCGACTTGTTATTACTTGATATTATGATGCCACGCAAAAACGGTATCGAAACCTTGAAAGAGTTACGTCAACACCACCAGACCCCAGTGATTATGCTGACGGCTCGTGGTAGTGATTTGGATCGGGTCTTGGGTCTGGAGCTGGGGGCAGATGATTATCTCGCAAAACCCTTTAATGACCGAGAACTGGTGGCACGCATTCGGGCTATCTTGCGCCGCTCTAACTGGAGTGAGCAGCAGCAAAATGTCGACCAAGGCGCGCCAACCCTGGAAGTTGATTGCCTGCAATTGAACCCGGGCCGTCAAGAAGCCAGCTTTGAAGGGCAGTCTCTGGAACTGACCGGGACTGAATTTACCTTACTCTACCTGTTGGCTCAGCACCTCGGCCAAGTGGTCTCACGCGAACATCTCAGCCAGGAAGTGCTGGGCAAACGATTGACGCCTTTTGACCGTGCTATTGATATGCATATTTCAAACCTACGCCGTAAGTTGCCGGATCGTAAAGACGGGCTACCTTGGTTTAAAACCCTGCGCGGGCGCGGGTATCTGATGGTCTCTGAAACATGATTAACAGTTTAACGGCGCGAATTTTTGCGATTTTCTGGTTTACTTTAGCGCTGGTATTAATGCTGGTGTTGATGGTGCCAAAGCTCGATTCGCGTCAAATGACCACCTTGCTCGATAGCGAACAGCGTCAGGGAACGATGCTGGAGCAACACATTGAGGCCGAACTGGCCAGCGACCCGGCCAACGATCTCATGTGGTGGCGCAGGCTTTATCGCGCCATCGAAAAGTGGGCGCCGCCGGGTCAACATTTAGTATTAGTGACCACCGAGGGCCGTGTCATCGGGGCTCAGCGTCACGAAATGCAAATGGTGCGTAACTTTATCGGGCAGTCAGATAACTCAGATCAGCCGAAAAAGAAAAAATATGGCCGCGTTGAGATGGTCGGGCCATTCTCTATTCGCGATGGAGAGGATAACTATCAACTCTATCTGCTACGCCCTGCCAGCAGCCCACAATCAGATTTTATTAATTTGATGTTTGATCGGCCGCTGTTGTTATTGATTGCCACCATGCTCATCAGTGCACCGCTGCTACTATGGCTGGCATGGAGTCTGGCAAAACCGGCGCGTAAGTTGAAAAATGCCGCTGATGATGTAGCGCGAGGTAACCTGAAACAGCACCCTGAATTGGAGTCCGGGCCACAAGAGTTTTTGGCCACCGGTGCCAGTTTTAACCAGATGATCAGCGCACTCGACAGGATGGTTGTAGCCCAGCAACGGCTGATTTCTGATATCTCCCATGAATTGCGTACCCCACTAACCCGCCTGCAATTGGCGACTGCGCTGATGCGCCGCCGTCATGGTGAAGGTAAGGAACTGGAGCGCATCGAAATGGAAGCGCAACGGCTAGATAGCATGATCAACGATTTGCTGGTGTTATCCCGTAGTCAGCATAAAAACGAGTTACATCGCGAGCCGATTAAGGCCAATGAACTTTGGTCTGATGTGCTGGAAAACGCGCAGTTCGAAGCTGACCAAATGGGCAAAACACTGGAAGTGACTGCCCCACCGGGGCCTTGGACCTTATTTGGCAATCCTGCGGCCCTTGACAGCGCGCTGGAGAATATCGTGCGTAACGCGCTACGTTACTCCCACCATCACATTGCCGTGGCGTTCAGTTCGGATAACCAAGGGATAACCATCACTGTCGATGATGATGGGCCTGGTGTCAGCCCGGAAGACCGTGAACAGATATTCCGACCATTCTACCGCACGGATGAAGCGCGAGATCGTGAGTCTGGCGGGACAGGTTTGGGATTGGCGATTGTGGAAACAGCGGTTAATCAGCATCGCGGTTGGGTGCGAGCCGAAGACAGCCCATTAGGCGGGCTGCGCCTGATAATCTGGCTGCCACTGCACCCACTCAAAGTTTAATGCGCTGCTTGCGCACCTGGCTTGTTAACGGCAATGCCAAGTGCGCAAGGTATCATTTCGACAACCCGATCATGCCGGATCGGGCTGATCCCTGGTTCCCGCTTCCTGCTGCTCTTTTTCCAGCAACCGCTTCTTGCGCTCAATCCCCCAGCGATAACCTGACAATGCGCCATCCTGGCGAATGACCCGGTGACAAGGAATGGCAACAGCTAACATGTTGGCAGCACAAGCACCTGCGACCGCTCGTACCGCTTTCGGTGCGCCAATTTTAGCGGCGATATCAGCATAGCTGGCAGTATCTCCGGCCGGTATTTCTCGCAATGCTTGCCAAACCCGCTGTTGGAATGCCGTGCCACGAATATCCAGTGGCAAATCCAGCCCAAGCTGCGGAGCCTCGACTAACCCCACCACCTGCGCGAACCATTGCTCAAACTCAGCATCCCCACCGATCAACTCCGCCTGAGGAAACTTATCCTGCAATTGCTGCACCAACAGGGCCGGGTCGTCACCTAACAAAATAGCGCATATCCCCAGTTCACTTTTCGCCATCAGGATTGCGCCGAGAGAACTTTCCCCAACAGCAAAACGCAGCGCAGTATCGCGGCCACCCTGGCGGTAGCGGGTCGGCGTCATGCCCAATAACTGATTAGATTGCTCGTAAAAACGACCATTAGAGTTATAACCTGCTTCAAAAATTGCATCAGTTACTGAGCCTTGCCCCGCCAATTGCTGGCGAATGCGCGCATTGCGGGTCGCGGTGGCATACGCCTTGGGAGTTAGCCCGGTAATAGATTTAAATAACCGGTGGAAATGAAAAGCACTGAGATTCAATTCAGCCGCCAATGCATCAAGTGTAAAGGGCGTTTCGGCTTGCTCAATTAATCGACATGCCTGGCTGATTTTCTCTGCGTGCTGTTGCGCTTGGGATAACTGAGTGGGCCGGCAACGTTTACAGGGCCGATAACCAGCAAGTTCTGCCGCATCATTATCAGTATAGAATTCAATGTGTTCTACTTTAGCCTGACGGGACGAGCATGAGGGCCGGCAATATACACCGGTGGTTTTCACCGCATAAACAAACTGACCATCGGCGGTTTTATCACGGTTAACAATGGCAACCCAACGTGGGTCCAGTGCATTGTCTATAATTCCCCTAACTGATGTCATGATGAATACCCCATTGATACTGACTATGGTGATCAGCTTATAAAAGCACCACGGTTGGCACACTCCGCTCCTTGCTTTCAAATTTTTGTTTTACGGCTTCCATCAAGAATAGGCAACCGCTGCACTGGAAGAGGGTTTCTGGTACCCTACGCCCCTCATTATTGGGGGACATATGCTTAATATCGTTTTATTTGAACCCGAAATCCCGCCGAATACCGGCAATATTATCCGGTTATGTGCGAATACTGGCTGCCAGCTCCATCTGATTAAACCTTTAGGTTTCACCTGGGATGACAAACGCTTACGCCGCGCGGGTCTTGATTATCATGAGTTTGCTAATATTAAGCACCACCATGACTATCAAGCCTTTTTAGACAGTGAAAACCTCGACGGCGCACAATCTGCTGGCACAAATCCGGCTCGCTTATTTGCCCTGACGACCAAAGGAACACCGGCCCACAGCGCGGTAAATTATCAGGTGAATGATTATCTGCTGTTTGGCCCGGAAACCCGCGGCTTACCGCCCAATGTTCTGGATGCATTACCTGCTCAACAAAAAATCAGAATTCCAATGCTGGCCGCCAGCCGCAGCATGAACCTGTCAAATGCTGTATCTGTAGTGGTGTACGAAGCCTGGCGGCAATTAGGCTATCCGGGTGCGTTACTGAAAGAGTAGTTTTTTTGACCAAAATATGTCGGCGGTCGGCTGGCAACTCAATAGAAAGGTGTCTATCCAAAGTAATTGGAGTTGTAGCAAGGCAGCAAACGAACTCATCCCGATGAGCTGACTCAAGTCAGTGATTCGGGTGAGTAAGTGCGGCTAACACAGCTACAGCTTTAAGTACGAAGGATAAGATTAGATGCCGTCGCCGTACTCAAACCCGTGGCTAACCCCATTGAAATGCTGATCCATATCCAATGATGGTTTATCACTCTCTGGTTTACCGACAATGCGAGCTGGCACACCGGCGGCTGTCGTATGGGGAGGTACAGCCTGCAATACCACTGACCCCGCACCAATTTTGGCACCACGGCCGACTTCGATATTTCCCAAAATTTTTGCACCCGCGCCAATCATCACACCTTCACGGATCTTCGGATGACGGTCGCCACTGGTTTTACCGGTACCACCCAAAGTGACGGATTGCAGAATAGAAACATCATTCTCGACCACGGCGGTTTCACCAATCACAATACCGGTGGCGTGGTCTAGCATGATGCCGCAACCAATGGTTGCCGCTGGATGGATGTCCACACCAAAAGCGACAGAAACTTGATTTTGCAGGTAAATTGCCAGTGCTTTACGATCCTGCGCCCATAACCAGTGGCCGATGCGGTAAGCCTGTAAGGCATGGAAACCTTTCAGATACAGCAATGGCGTGGAGTATTTATCAACCGCCGGATCGCGCAAACGTACCGCCAAAATATCGCGGGCAGCAGAGACAATCATCTGTGCATCGGCACGATAGGCATCTTCAACCACCTCGCGGATGGCAATCGCGGGCATGATAGGATTTGCCAATTTATTCGCCAGAATATAGCTCAGTGCGCTGCCTAAATTCTCATGCTTCAATAATGTCGCATGAAAAAAACTTGCCAGCATGGGTTCACACTCGGCCAGTGCTCTCGCTTCTGATTTAATGCTACTCCAAACCAGCTCTAACTCTTCTGACGACATTGCCTACTCCTGCCCATAAACAAGCCACTTCGGGGAACGACCGAAGTGACTGATACCCTAAGATCTTGAAACAACAAGGATTTCGGGTATGTCTTTATTATTTTATTTCAGCTGAACAGCTAAATGCCGCTTTTCTCATCTTTTTTGGTCCGACCCAATAAGGTCAGTGCCGCTTCACGCGCATTTTTGTGGCTGTACAGCACCTGATAAATTTGTTCAGTGATTGGCATCTCTACGCCATTACGCTGAGCCAGCGCCAGAACTTCCTTGGTATTGCGGTAACCTTCAACCACTTGACCAATTTTATCCTGCGCCTCTTGTACGCCTAATCCCTGACCAAGCATGATGCCAAACCGACGGTTACGGGATTGGTTATCTGTGCAGGTTAGCACCAAATCACCTAGCCCTGCCATGCCCATAAAGGTGGAGGGATCAGCGCCTAATGCAGAGCCAAGACGCGTCATTTCCGCCAAACCACGGGTTATCAAAGCGGTGCGCGCATTGGCACCAAAACCAATGCCGTCGGACATCCCGGCACCAATCGCAATCACGTTTTTAACCGCGCCACCCAGTTGCACCCCGATAAAGTCAGGATTGCTGTAAACGCGGAAACTTTTACCACAGTGCAACAGCTGTTGCAGGTCTTCACTAAACTGCACATCAGTCGATGCCAGTGCAATTGCTGTAGGTAAACCGGCGGCCAGCTCTTTGGCAAAGGTCGGCCCGGAAACCACAGCCAACGGGATGCTTTCTCCCAGCACTTCCCGCGCGACATCAGCCAGCAAGCGACCGGTTTCGGCCTCAAGCCCTTTGGTAGCCCAAACAATACGTGCATCTGGCCGCAAGTGGGGTTTGAGCTGATTTAATACCGCCCCGAAGACATGGCTCGGCACAACCACCAGCACATCACGACTGGCAGCCAGCGCACGTGCCAGGTCAGTTTCCAATAACAAGGTGTCGGGGAAAGGGACATCGGGCAGGAAAGCCTGGTTACAACGATCTTGTTGCAGGGTTTGAATATGTTTAGGGTCGTGACCCCATAACACAACTTGATAGCCATTACGCGCCAGCGTAATGGCTAATGCGGTGCCGTAAGATCCGGCACCGATGACAGTCATTGAAGCATGGGTGGTGTTCATCAGGCATCCTGACGTTGTTCAGCACCTTCGCCTTCAGCCTGCTGTTGCAGATAGTTCATGAACAGGGCATCAAAGTTAACCGGTGCCAGATTCAGCTGTGGGAAAGTACCGCGAGAAACCAGACTGGTGATGCATTCACGTGCATACGGGAACAGAATGTTCGGGCAGTATGCACCTAAGCAATGCGCCAGTTGGGTACCGTCGATACCTGCGATGGAGAAGATGCCGCCCTGCTGTACTTCACACAGGAATGCCGTTTCTTCGCCCAAAGAGGCGGTAACAGTCACACGCAGTACCACTTCATACACATCTTCAGCCAGCTGACTGGAAGCAGTATCAAGATCAAGTTTAACTTCTGGCTGCCAATCCTGCTGGAAAACCTGCGGAGCATTTGGTGCTTCGAAAGAGATATCTTTGGTGTAGATACGTTGGATCTGGAAAGCCATCTCGGTGTTGTTTTGTTCTGACATGTGTATAGATACCCTAAAGTTAGACGTCCTTATTAAACAGCACTTTCGCCGTGGGCTCTTTCCATTACATTAATGGGGCCCACTGACGAGTTAAAGCAGCGGGTCAAGCCCACCGCGCGCATCCAGGGCGTGTAAATCATCACAGCCGCCGATATGCTGCCCATCAATAAATACCTGAGGTACCGTCGTCCGCCCGCTGCGAGCAATCATCTCTTCACGTTTGGCTGGGTCGTTATCAATTGCGATTTCATGAAAAGCGGCACCTTTGCTGTTCAGTAGCGCTTTAGCACGATGACAGAATGGGCAGGTTGCTTTGGTATAAATCTCAATTTTCGCCATGGTACACCTCAGTTAAAGTTACAATCTATTGATATAGCGAATACAAATATTACTTGCCGCGCGCCAGTGGCAGATTCTCGCCACTCCAGCCGGAGATACCTTCTTTCAAGGTAAACACCCGCTCAAAACCAGCTTTATTCAGCAGCTCAGCAGAAGCACGGGAGGTTGTCCCTGTGGCACAAACTACAATGATAGGCTGTGCTTTATGCTTTTCCAACTCCGCCAGATTGCCGTTTTTAATATCACTTGGCAGCAAATTAATTGAGCTGGCGATATGACCCTTGCGGTAATCATCACGAGTGCGGATATCAACCACTACCGCATCTTCTTTATTAATCAGACGCGTCGCTTCACCACGAGTAATCTCTTTAACTTTTGACAGCGTTGTTTTAAAACTGGTGAAAATGACGGCGACGAACAACGCCACCCAAGCCAAGCTCAACACCGGATGCTGGCTAATGAATTGCATAATTTCTTGCAACATGGGGGTAAAAACTCCCGTTAGTTAGGGGATAATATTCAAGGTCACAGAGTATACCTGCGCGTTGCGGCAAATACAGCCAATATGCAAGTGCTATTGCAGAAACTGCGAGCAATCTCGGGAAGTTTTGTCGTCCCTTTGATGATTTTTACGCAAAACCCCACACCAATGTTGATCTCTTTGGGCTATTTTTAACCGGTTTTGTAGTAAATTACCGCCTTTCTAATAAGAAAGAGGTTATGCAATGTCGAGCACTAAAAAACCGCTGGTTCTGACAATTTTGGATGGCTATGGCCACCGCGAAGAACAGCAAGATAATGCCATTCTGAATGCTAAAACACCGGTTATGGACCGTTTATGGCAGCAACAGCCTCATACCTTGATTGCCGCTTCAGGTCTGGATGTTGGTTTGCCAGATGGGCAAATGGGTAACTCTGAAGTGGGTCATGTCAATCTGGGTGCTGGTCGTATTGTTTACCAGGATTTGACCCGCCTCGATAAAGAAATCAAAGACGGTGATTTTTTCACTAATCCAACCCTGACTGCCGCCGTGGATAAAGCAGTTAAAGCTGGCAAAGCGGTTCATATCATGGGACTGCTATCTGCCGGTGGTGTACATAGTCATGAAGACCATATTCTGGCGATGGTTGAACTGGCGGCCAAACGTGGTGCCACAGCAATTTATCTGCATGCCTTCCTTGATGGACGTGACACCCCACCGCGCAGTGCTGAGCCTTCACTGAAACGATTCACTGAAAAATTTGCAGCGCTGGGCAAAGGCCGCATTGCCTCTATCATTGGTCGCTACTATGCCATGGATCGCGATAACCGCTGGGATCGTGTACAGCTGGCCTACGACTTGCTGACTCAGGCAAAAGGCGAGTTCACCGCAGATAACGCGGTTGCCGGCCTGCAAGCCGCTTACGCACGTAATGAAAATGATGAATTCGTCAAACCAACCGTTATTCAGGACGCAGGCGAACCCGACGCGGCCATGAACGATGGTGATGCGTTGATTTTCATGAACTTCCGTGCTGACCGCGCCCGCCAAATCACCCGCACCTTTGTGAATGCCGACTTTGACGGCTTCAAACGCGATAAAGTGGTTAACTTCGGTGATTTCGTGATGCTAACTGAGTATGCGGCCGATATTAAAGTTGCCTGTGCTTATCCGCCAGCTTCACTGGAGAATACCTTCGGTGAGTGGCTGATGAAGCATGACAAAACACAGTTGCGCATTTCTGAAACTGAAAAATATGCCCACGTCACTTTCTTCTATAACGGCGGCGTTGAAGAGCCATTCAAAGGCGAAGATCGCATTCTGATTAACTCACCGAAAGTGGCAACCTATGACCTGCAACCAGAAATGAGCTCCGCAGAACTGACTGAGAAATTGGTCGGGGCTATTGCCAGCGGTAAATATGATGTGATCATTTGTAACTACCCAAATGGCGATATGGTCGGCCATACCGGTGATTATGATGCCGCAGTAAAAGCAGTAGAAACTCTGGATAATTGCATTGAACAAGTAGTTGCTGCCGTGAAAGCAGTGGATGGTCAATTGTTGATTACCGCAGACCACGGCAACGCTGAGCAGATGCGTGACCCGGCGACCGGTCAGGCGCACACCGCCCATACCAGCTTGCCTGTTCCGCTGATTTATGTCGGCAATAAAGCAGTTAAAGCGGTCGAAGGTGGCAAACTTTCTGATATCGCACCAACCATGCTGTCACTGGTGGAAATGGAAATCCCGCAAGAGATGACTGGTAAGCCGCTGTTCATCGTGGAATAATCCTTCGTTATGAAGGAAAAGGCGTCATTTGCTATATCAATGGTTACGGAAGATACCATCATCGGTAATACAGAACAGTTGTCTGTATTGCCGAATAAGTTGATGCGTCGTCCGTGGTCAGCACTGTACGCCGGCGTTTTTTGCGCTGGCGTATTGCTGTTGCCACTATCCAGCCATGCTGCTGATGCCCCTGCTGCAAAAACGGCAGATAACAAAACCCAGTTAAAAACTATTCAGCAAGATATCGCTGAAAAGGAAAAAAGTGTCCAGCAACAAAAGCAGCAACGCAGTGCCTTGCTCGACCAATTGAAAAAACAAGAAAATACCATTGCTCAGGCCAGTCGCAGCTTGCGCGAAACTCAAAGTACGTTGACGGAACTGGATAAAGAAATATCCAGCCTCACCGCCTCGATTGGCAAGCTGCAAAAACAGCAGTCCCAGCAACAAAATCTGCTGTCGAAACAACTTGATGCAGCCTTTAAACAAGGCCAGCACAGCGGTTTACAACTCATTTTAAGTGGTGAAGAGAGCCAGCGCAGTGAGCGTATTTTGGCCTATTTCAGTTATCTCAATGAAGCCCGACAAAAATCCATTGAGGAGTTGAAACAAACTCGCACCGACTTATCTGTTGAGAAAAAAACGCTGGAGCAAAAGAAAAACCAGCAAAAAGTTTTATTGGATGAGCAGAAAGCTCAGCAGCAAAAGCTGGAAGAAGCTCGAACTGCGCGCAAACAAACCCTCACGTCGTTGGAGGCCTCGCTG
The DNA here is from genome assembly GCF_902726545.1 of Yersinia artesiana. GTDB lineage: Bacteria > Pseudomonadota > Gammaproteobacteria > Enterobacterales > Enterobacteriaceae > Yersinia > Yersinia artesiana. The sequence goes on from NZ_CACVAD010000021.1 coordinate 47,008, forward strand.
GAAAAAGATCAACAAGGTCTGGCGGAGCTAAAACTGAACGAATCACGTTTGCGCGATCAAATCGCCAAAGCCGAACGTGAAGCCAAAGCCCGTGCAGAGCGGGAAGCGAAAGAAGCGGCTCGCGTGCGCGAACAAGTTAAAGCCAAAGAGCAACAAGCCAAGAAAACCGGTTCCAGCTACAAACCTAGTGAAAGTGAGCGCTCATTAATGGCGCGAACGGGTGGCCTGGGGCGTCCAGGTGGTCAAGCCGTCTGGCCTGTTCGGGGTAACGTAACCCATCGCTTCGGCGAAGCCTTGCAAGGTGAACTCCGCTGGAAAGGGATGGTCATTTCCGCGCCAGAAGGTAGCGAAGTCAAAGCGATTGCGGATGGCCGGGTGCTACTGGCGGACTGGTTGCAAGGTTATGGCCTGGTCGTGGTGGTTGAGCACGGCAAAGGTGATATGAGTTTATATGGCTATAACCAAAGCGCGTTGGTCAATGTTGGCGCTCAGGTGAAAGCAGGCCAGCCGATAGCACTGGTTGGTACCAGTGGCGGTCAAGGTGAACCATCACTCTATTTCGAAATTCGCCGTCAGGGACAAGCTGTTAACCCACAACCTTGGTTAGGAAGATAGAGAACAACATTAGGGAACACCTATTGCGCTATTTCAATACACACCGGTTAATCATCGTAAGCACCCTACTCATCGCGAACACCACACTGGCGGGTAAACTTTCCATCGTTATTGATGACTTTGGTTATCGCCCGCAGAACGAAAACAAGGTGTTACAGATGCCGCTGCCTATTTCAGTGGCTATCTTACCTAATGCTCCCTATGCCAAAGAGATGGCTGTCAAAGCCCATAATCAAGGGCGGGAAATCCTGATCCACCTGCCGATGGCGCCGCTGAGCAAGCAACCGCTGGAGCGCGATACATTACAGCCATCAATGAGTAGCGAAGAGATCCAACGTATCATTCGCCAGGCGGTGAATAACGTTCCTTACGCCACCGGTATGAATAACCACATGGGCAGTGCCATGACCTCCAGCTTGCCGGGCATGCAGAAAGTCATGCAGGTACTGGAACACTATCAACTCTATTTCCTCGACAGTGTGACCATAGGCAATAGCCAAGCCAGCCGCGCGGCCGAAGGCACTGGCGTCAAAGTGATTAAGCGCAAAGTCTTTTTGGATGACTCACAAAATGAAGCTGCGATTCGCCAACAATTTAACCGCGCAGTAGAACTGGCGCGCCGTAATGGCTCGGCTATTGCGATTGGGCACCCGCATCCGGCCACCATTAAAGTGCTGCAACAGATGTTGCCTCAATTACCTGCGGATATTGTTTTGGTCAAAGCTAGCGCTCTGCTGAATGAACCAGTACACAATATTACTGAACACATTAATAGTGGCAGCGGCACTGTTTCACCGGGTAAATCAAAACCACGTGATCCGGCCAAAGGCCAGCGCCTGAAAGCTATCAAGCAATGCAACGCAAAAGCTGGCTATGCTCCAGAGAAAATCTACGCCGATAAGATGTTTATTGTTTTAGGTGAGAGCTTGATGCAAAGCCCGGCGGTGACATTTGTGCAGAAACATTGGCAGCAATATTTCCCGCCAGCGGTACCGATTGATAAACCTAAAGCGGATAAGTCCAAAGCTAAAAATCCGTAATTTGCTTAATAAAAACGAAGCCATCGTCATCTGATGGCCGAGGTTAATGATAAAGTGCCCGTATCGGTGAAAACAGGCAGATCGTAAAGACGCCGTAAACCCTTCCCTGGGGGCTTGAGCCGCGCCATCCGTGGCGCGGACGCTTTACTCTTCTACCTGTCCTCACCTTGCAAGATCGAGTCGTTGGGGTTTGTCCGCTGTCTGATCAATCCCAGTTTAATATTACCTTACCTGACTTACCCGAACGCATGGCGTCAAAGCCTTGCTGGAATTCATCGATGGAGAAACGATGGGTGATAATCGGAGTTAAATCCAAACCAGATTGAATCAATGCGGCCATTTTGTACCAGGTTTCGAACATCTCACGACCATAAATCCCTTTGATAAACAGCCCCTTGAATATCACCTGATTCCAATCGATAGACATATCAGATGGCGGTATCCCCAGCATCGCAATACGGCCACCGTGATTCATTGAATTAAGCAATGCACGGAATGCTGGCGGCGCACCGGACATTTCCAAACCGACATCAAACCCTTCAGTCATCCCCAGTTCGGCCATCACATCATTCAGATTTTCTTTACTGACGTTAACCGCACGAGTCACACCCATTTTCCGCGCCAGATCCAGACGATATTCATTCACATCTGTAATGACAACATGGCGAGCGCCGACATGCTTACACACCGCAGCAGCCATAATACCAATCGGGCCTGCGCCGGAAACCAGCACGTCTTCCCCAACTAAATCAAAGGATAACGCGGTATGTACCGCATTACCGAAGGGATCAAAAATGGCCGCAAGTTCATCAGAAATATTGTCAGGGATTTTGAAGGCATTAAAGGCCGGAATCACCAGATATTCTGCAAAAGAACCAGGACGATTTACGCCGACACCCACGGTATTGCGGCAAAGATGGGTACGACCGCCGCGACAGTTACGGCAATGCCCACAGGTGATATGACCTTCGCCAGACACCCGGTCACCAATATTAAAACCTTTAACTTCCTGACCGATAGCCACAACTTCACCGACATATTCATGGCCGACGACCATCGGAACAGGAATAGTTTTTTGTGACCATTCATCCCAGTTATAAATATGCACATCAGTGCCGCAAATAGCGGTTTTGCGAATTTTGATCATGATGTCGTTGTGGCCCAGCTCCGGCTGCGCCACGTCGGTCATCCAAATACCTTCTTCTGCTTTTAGTTTGGATAGTGCTTTCATCAAAATCCCTTACGCAATAACGTTAAGCTGTTTGCCAATACGGATGAAGGCTTCAACAGCCCGCTCAACCTGCTCTGGCGTATGGTCTGCCGACATCTGGGTGCGGATCCGCGCCTGACCTTTCGGCACCACCGGATAGAAGAAACCGGTAACGTAAATGCCTTCTTTCAGCAATGCATTGGCAAATTCTTGCGCCAGTGTCGCATCACCGAGCATGACGGGAATAATGGCGTGATCAGCACCAGCTAAGGTGAACCCGGCGGCACTCATTTTCTCGCGGAATAAACGTGCATTCGACCATAAGCGATCACGCAGTTCAGCACCGTCTTCCAATAGCGATAACACTTCAATAGAAGCCGCTACTATTGCTGGAGCCAATGAATTTGAGAACAAATAAGGTCGTGAACGCTGGCGCAACCACTCAACCACTTCTTTGCGGCCAGCAGTATAACCACCTGATGCGCCGCCCAGTGCTTTACCCAAGGTGCCAGTGATGATATCAACGCGATCCATCACCTCGCAGTATTCATGAGTACCACGGCCATTCGCGCCAACGAAACCAACGGCATGGGAGTCATCGACCATCACTAATGCCCCATATTGATCAGCCAGGTCGCAGACACCTTTCAGGTTAGCAATCACGCCATCCATGGAAAATACGCCGTCAGTAGCAATCATAATATGATGTGCACCATCTGCTTTGGCTTGTTCCAGCTGCGCTTTCAATTCGCTCATATCATTATTGGCATAGCGGTAACGCTTGGCTTTACATAGCCGTACTCCATCGATGATTGAAGCATGATTCAGCGCATCAGAAATAATGGCATCCTCTGGCCCCAGCAGAGTTTCAAACAAACCGCCGTTAGCATCAAAACAAGATGAATAAAGAATGGCGTCTTCCATTCCCAGGAAAGTGGCCAGCTTCTGTTCCAACTCTTTATGGGTATCTTGAGTACCACAGATAAACCGTACCGAGGCCATACCAAAGCCATGAGTATCCATGCCTTTTTTGGCCGCTGCGATCAGGCGAGGATGGTTTGCCAAACCCAAATAGTTGTTGGCGCAGAAATTAATGACACTACGGCCATCCGCCACAGCAATATCTGCTTGCTGAGCGGAAGTGATGATCCGCTCATTTTTATACAGCCCTTCAGCACGGGTCGTTTCGAGTTGTTCTTCTAATTGCTTATAAAAGGACTGTCTACAATAAGGCAGGGACATGCGGTTATCTCCAGAATGGGCTTTTTCACCCTACATTTTACTGCCTGACAGGTGAACTGACGAGAAACCTTGTCTTATATTATAAAAAATGCAGCACATATCACGGTGAACATTCCGAAAGCCGCATAGAAACAGAGAGATTAGCCCCTTCCGGCTGTGCGCTATCCTATGAAATGTTATGATAACGGCAAATAGAGTGTGGGGCATTGTGCCCGACCAAGAAGATTAGCAAGGGTGAACCTGATGATTATCGTCACTGGCGGCGCCGGTTTTATTGGCAGTAACATCGTTAAGGCACTGAATAATATCGGTTATAAAGATATTCTGGTCGTGGATAACCTGAAAGACGGCACCAAATTCGTCAATCTGGTTGATCTGGATATCGCTGATTACATGGATAAAGAAGATTTTGTTGCCAGCATTGTTGCTGGTGATGATATGGGTGATATCGACGCGATTTTCCACGAGGGTGCCTGTTCTTCCACCACTGAGTGGGATGGCAAGTACATGATGGATAACAACTATCAGTATTCTAAAGATATCCTGCATTTCTGTCTCGATCGCGGAATTCCATTCCTGTATGCCTCTTCCGCTGCCACCTACGGCGGCCGTACTGATAATTTCATTGAAGATCGTCAGTACGAACAACCACTTAATGTTTATGGCTACTCCAAATTCCTGTTCGATCAATATGTGCGCGAAATTCTGCCACAAGCTGATTCACAGATTTGTGGGTTCCGTTACTTCAATGTTTATGGCCCACGCGAAGGCCATAAAGGCAGCATGGCGAGCGTTGCTTTCCATCTGAACAACCAGATCAATGCCGGCGAAAATCCTAAATTGTTCTCCGGCAGTGAAAACTTCAAACGCGACTTCATTTATGTTGGCGATGTTGCTGACGTGAATCTGTGGTTCTGGCAAAACGGTGTATCCGGTATTTTCAACTGTGGTACTGGTCGTGCGGAATCTTTCCAGGCGGTTGCCGATGCGGTGGTGGATTTCCACCAAAGCGGGCCAGTGGAATACATTGAATTCCCTGAAAAACTGAAAGGCCGCTATCAGGCATACACGCAAGCTGATCTCACTAATTTGCGTGCTGCCGGTTACGATAAGCCGTTCAAAACCGTCGCCGAAGGCGTCAAAGAATACCTGACCTGGCTCAATCGCTCAGTCTAAATAACTTGCTGCAAGGAATTGATAAACGGTATGAAAATACTGGTCATCGGCCCTTCTTGGGTTGGCGATATGATGATGTCGCAAAGTCTTTACCGCACCCTGAAGGCCGAATATCCGGCAGCAGATATTGATGTGATGGCACCCGCGTGGTGCCGTCCGCTTTTGGCCAGAATGCCGGAAGTTCGCCATGCCGTCCCGATGCCGTTAGGTCATGGGGTTTTTGCTTTTGAGGAGCGTCGCCGCTTAGGGTTGGCCTTGCGTGAAACAGGCTATGATCGCGCTTACGTGTTACCAAACTCGTTTAAATCTGCCCTGATACCTTATTTTTCAGGGATTAAACAGCGCACTGGCTGGCGTGGCGAGATGCGCTACTTCTTGCTCAATGACATGCGCATTCTGGATAAACAAGCGTTCCCGATGATGGTTCAGCGCTATGTCGCATTGGCCTACGATAAAGAGCGCATTCACTCAGCCGATGATTTACCTCAGCCTTTGCTATGGCCACAATTGCAGGTTCAGGATGAAGAAATTGCAGAAATTACTGCGTCATTCAACCTGACAGATAATCGCCCAATTATTGGTTTCTGCCCTGGCGCAGAGTTCGGCCCGGCAAAACGCTGGCCACATTATCACTATGCCGCGTTGGCCCAGAAACTGATTGATTCCGGTTACCAAGTCATCTTGTTAGGCTCAGCCAAAGATAATGAAGCTGGTGAAGAAATCCGTCAGGCGCTGGATGAAAGTGCTCGCGAATATTGCCTCAATTTTGCAGGCCAAACATCATTGGATCAAGCCGTGGTAATGATTGCTGCCTGCAACGCCGTGGTCAGTAATGACTCAGGTTTGATGCATGTAGCAGCAGCATTAAATAAGCCATTAGTGGCTTTATATGGCCCAAGCAGCCCGGATTTCACCCCCCCGCTGTCTGACAAAGCCACGGTTATTCGCCTGATTACCGGCTATCACAAAGTGCGTAAAGGCGACAGCGCGCAGGGTTATCATCAGAGCTTGATTGATATTCAGCCAGAACAAGTGATGGCTGCCCTTGAGAAGCAACTCTCAGCACAAACCAGCTCTGTGAAAGAGGGCGATTAATGCATGTATTGATCGTTAAAACCTCATCAATGGGCGATGTTTTACATACATTACCTGCGTTGACTGATGCCATGAATGCCATTCCCGGCATTCACTTTGATTGGGTGGTAGAAGAGGGTTTCAGCCAAATTCCCGGTTGGCATCCTGCTGTAGATAAAGTGATCCCAGTGGCTATCCGCCGTTGGCGTAAAAATTGGTTTGGTAGTGATACCCGGCAAGAGCGCTGTGATTTTAAACGTGTTGTGCAGCAGCGCAGTTATGATGTGGTGATTGATGCTCAGGGGTTGATTAAGAGTGCCGCACTGATCACCCGCATCGCCAAAGGGGTTCGGCATGGTCCAGATTGCAAAAGTGCCCGCGAACCCTTTGCCAGTTGGTTTTATAACTGCCGCCATGAGATTGATACTAAACAACATGCCGTTGAGCGCATACGCCAACTGTTTGCCAAAAGCCTTGGCTATGACAAACCAGAAAGTGTCGGCGATTATGCTATTGCGCAGCGCTTTTTAAACGAGTTGCCCAACGATGCTGGCCAGTATCTGGTCTTCCTGCATGCCACCACTCGCGACAGTAAACACTGGCCTGAGAGCCACTGGCGGAAACTGATTGAGCTGGTTGCGCCGACGGGTTTAAAAATTAAATTACCCTGGGGTGCGGAACATGAGTATCAGCGCGCTTTGCGGCTGGCAGAGCATTTCCCTCATGTCGAGGTATTGCCTAAGCTCAGTCTCCAACAGGTGGCAGAGGTTCTGGCAGGTGCAAAAGCGGTAGTTTCCGTTGATACCGGTCTTAGCCATCTGACCGCCGCACTGGATCGCCCCAACATTACCCTGTTCGGCCCAACGGATCCTGGTTTGATTGGCGGCTACGGGAAAAATCAGATTGCGGTGATTTCCGAGCAAAAAAGCATGGATACCATTACCGCTGAAACCATTATGGCGCGATTGGATACGTTGATTTCATAAGCGATTATTATTTCTAGTCGGATTATGACTGCTCGTAAAATCCCTTAGTAAACATTTACTGTGTAATAACAATCGGCTCTGATAATTATCTAAGCCGATTGATCTCGACACTCAAATAGTTAAGCAGCGCTAATCTGTTAAATCAGTTATTAAGCGAGTCTATTAACTCACTTTTTGCTAATAACACCTCATGATTTTCTCTACATGTTTAATTAATTACTCAATACAATTCCGATAAAACTTAAATTTTATGAACGCGAGATAAACCGCTAAATAACAAACAATTACCAGCTAAAAATATCACCATTGAATAAGCTGAAGATATCTACAGCTACACAATTATTGTTTTATGTAGATAATGAAAATTATTCTCACTTTTAAACAAGAAAATTCAATTTTATCCCCGCCATTTGTTGAAATTTTATATTCTTTTTTATGAATATCCTGAGCCTGCTCTGGTTATCGGCCAGCCCCAGTGGAAAAGAGCCTTTCTTGTTCAAATATGGTATTATTCTTAATAATCCATATAAATGAAATTGATAGAATGTTGCTGCGTTTATATCAGGTACTACTCTACCTTATTCAACCTCTGATTTGGCTGCGATTGCTGTTACGTAGCCGTAAAGCCCCCGCTTACCGCAAGCGCTGGGGGGAACGTTATGGTTTTTGTGCTGGTAAAGTTGTTGCTGGCGGTATCATGCTGCATTCAGTTTCAGTTGGTGAAACACTGGCTGCTATCCCATTAGTCAGAGCATTACGCCATCGCTACCCGTCATTGCCCATTACCGTGACCACCATGACACCAACGGGTTCTGAGCGTGTCCAGTCCGCATTTGGCAACGATGTTCACCACGTTTATCTGCCTTATGACCTTCCAGGCTCCGTAAACCGTTTTCTTGATCAGGTGAATCCCAAGTTAGTCATCATCATGGAAACTGAATTGTGGCCAAACCTCATTAATGCACTACACCGTCGCAAAATACCTTTAGTGATTGCCAATGCGCGCCTTTCTGCCCGTTCCGCCGCTGGTTACAAAAAGATCGGTAGCTTTATCCGTAACATGCTGCAACGGATCACACTGATTGCCGCGCAAAATCAAGAAGATGGCGACCGCTTTATTGAGTTGGGCCTAAAGCGTTCACAACTGACGGTTACCGGTAGCCTGAAGTTCGATATCTCTGTAACACCTGAATTAGCCGCCAGAGCCGTCACATTACGCCGCCAGTGGGCACCACATAGACCGGTTTGGATAGCAACCAGTACCCACGACGGCGAAGAAACTATCTTGCTGGAAGCCCATCGCCAATTATTGCAGCAGTTCCCGACATTGCTGCTTATTCTGGTGCCACGCCACCCAGAACGCTTCCCGAAAGCGATTGAATTAACACAAAAAGCAGGGCTGAGTTACACATTACGTAGCAAAGGCGAAGTGCCTTCAAGCAGCACACAAGTGGTGATCGGCGATACTATGGGCGAGCTGATGCTGCTATACGGTATTGCTGATTTAGCTTTTGTTGGCGGCAGCCTGGTTGAGCGCGGCGGTCATAATCCACTGGAAGCGGCGGCGCATGCCATCCCAGTGTTGATGGGGCCACATACATTCAACTTTAAGGATATCTGCGCCAAGCTGGAACAAGCCGAAGGGTTGATTACGGTAACCGATACCCTGTCGCTGGTGAAAGAAATCACCCTGCTACTCACGGATGAAGATTGTCGCCTCTATTATGGTCGCCATGCGGTTGATGTATTGCATGAAAACCAGGGCGCGCTGCAACGGTTATTACACTTGCTGGAGCCTTATCTACCACAACGGAGCCACTAAATGAGTGCCAAAAAACGCCTGTCGGTGGTGATGATTGTTAAAAATGAAGCCTCACTGCTGGCGGATTGTTTGGCGTCAGTTACCTGGGCTGATGAAATAGTGGTATTGGATTCAGGAAGTGAAGATGAAACCGTCGCACTGGCCGAACAATATGGCGCGAAAGTTTACAGCAATACAGAATGGCCCGGTTACGGTAAGCAGCGGCAATTAGCCCAGCAATATGCCACTGGCGATTATATTTTGATGCTGGATGCTGATGAGCGCGTAACGCCAGAGCTTAAAAGTGCGATCGAAACTGTGTTATTGGCACCAGAAGAAGGTGCGGTTTATAGCTGTGCACGGCGGAACCTGTTTTTAGGCCGTTTTATGCGTCATAGCGGCTGGTATCCCGATAGAGTCACTCGACTATATCCACGTGAGCGGTACTGTTACAACGATGATTTAGTTCATGAATCACTTGATAGCGGTTCTGCAAAAGTTATCCCACTCGCGGGTGATTTATTGCATCTGACCTGTCGTGACTTTTTTGCCTTTCAACGAAAACAACTCAGCTATGCTCAGGCTTGGGCCAATCAGCGCTATCAGCAAGGTAAAAGTTGCAGTTATTTTGCGATTATCAGCCATACTCTCGGAGCATTCTGTAAGACATGGCTATTCCGTGCTGGCTTCCTTGATGGTAAACAAGGGCTATTGCTGGCGGTAGTCAACGCGCAATATACCTTTAATAAATATGCGGCTCTGTGGGCACTGAGCCACCAATATCAGAAAAGTGAGAATTCATGACCACTAAAGCCATCTATCCGGGGACCTTTGATCCTATTACCAATGGGCATTTGGACTTGGTCACCCGCGCTTCAGAAATGTTTAGCCATGTGATACTGGCGATTGCAGATAGCTCCAGCAAAAAACCGATGTTTACACTGGCTGAGCGGGTAGCATTGGCAAAGCAAGTCACAGCACCACTGAAAAATGTGGAAGTCTTGGGATTCAGTGAGTTGATGGCTGAGTTTGCCAAAAAGCATAATGCGAATATTTTAGTGCGAGGTTTGCGCTCGGTCTCTGATTTCGAGTATGAATGGCAACTGGCAAATATGAATCGTCACCTAATGCCAAAACTGGAAAGTGTCTTCCTGATGCCATCAGAAAAATGGTCGTTTATCTCTTCCTCTCTGGTGAAAGAAGTAGCGCGCCACGGTGGCGACATCACGCCATTTCTTCCTGCTCCGGTCACCAAAGCACTGATGTCAAAACTGGCTAAATAGAATTAATGCTGGCAGTGGCGGCAAAAAAAGGTGCTGCGCTGCCCATGTTTTGCAATTTCAATCACATTGCCACAGCGTCGACATAGCTCTCCTGCCCGCCCGTATACCTGTAATTCTTGCGCGAAATAACCCGGTTTACCATCTGACTGTAAAAAATCGCGCAATGTGGTGCCACCCTGCTCAATAGAGTGCAATAGCACAGCTTTGATTGTTGCCACCAGCTCTGTTATCTCGGTTTTGGTTAATGAACCGGCTGCGCGTTCCGGCAGAATACCCGCCGTGAATAGCGACTCACTGGCATAGATGTTGCCAACCCCAACTACTATCTTGTTATCCATTAGCCACTGTTTAACTACAGTGCGTTTATTGCGTGACTTTTCAAACAGATATTCAGAGGTAAATTCATCACTCAAGGGTTCTGGCCCTAAATGGGCTAATACATTGCTTGTTTCAAGGTCTTTTGCCCATAACCAGGCACCAAAGCGGCGCGGATCGGTATAACGCAGTATTTTGCCATTACTGATAACCAAATCGACGTGATCGTGTTTTTCGGCTTCGGTTTCTTCTGGCAAAATGCGCAGGCTACCTGACATCCCCAGATGCACGATAATCCAGCCGGTTTTCAGTTCTATCAGTAAATATTTAGCTCTGCGTTGGACACTTAACACCAGTTGATCACTGAGTGCGAGGATTTCATCGGAAACCGGCCAGCGTAAACGGGCATTTCTAACCACGGCGTAAAGGATAGTTTGACCGACAAGATAAGGTTCGATCCCGCGTCGGCTGGTTTCAACTTCTGGTAATTCAGGCATATAACCTCCCTAAACGTATCTCACTGGACTTTATATAATAAAAAACCCGGCCGAAGCCGGGTTTTCTTAATCCGCTAAAATTAAAATTATTTAATTTTAGCTTCTTTGTAGATCACGTGTTGACGGACAACTGGATCGAATTTCTTCAATTCCAATTTTTCCGGCTTAGTACGCTTGTTCTTCGTAGTGGTATAGAAGTGACCAGTACCAGCAGAAGAAACCAGCTTGATCTTCTCGCGAACACCTTTAGCCATGATTCAGTTCCTTAATACTTCTCACCGCGGGCGCGAATTTCGGCCAAGACCGTTTCGATACCCTTCTTATCAATAACACGCATACCTTTAGCAGATACACGCAGAGTTACAAAGCGCTTCTCGCCCTCAACCCAAAAACGGTGAGAGTGAAGGTTCGGCAGAAAACGGCGTTTGGTCGCGTTCATTGCGTGGGAACGGTTGTTACCGCTCACCGGGCGCTTGCCAGTAACTTGGCAGACTCGGGACATGTCTATTCTCCAAAAATCAAATCAGCTCGAGCTTCGTATAGGATTTGGCCGCCTCGTCAGGCTTTAGAGCCCATCTCAGCAAATTCACTGAGAAGACTCACTGTCATCAGGTCAGAAACCCCTGTCACCAGGCTATAAACCTGCTGAGATAGGCTCTTCACGCCAAACCCAAGATTCTCAAAGGTGGCGTAGTATACGCTCTGAAGCGTAAGTGCTCAAGTCCCGAACAGCTAAAGATCCAGAAAGGATCAATTATTATTGCTCTAAAGCCATCCCCGTTCAGCAAATGAGACACATTCACCCCGGCCAACCACTAAATGATCGAGCACACGAATATCCAATAATGAACAGGCTTTTATCACCTGCGTAGTCATCAAACGGTCGGCTTGGCTCGGTTCAGCCTTACCCGAAGGGTGATTATGCGCTAGAATCAGCGCGGCGGCATTAACCTTAAGCGCTTCACGCACAATTTCCCTCGGATGAATCTCAACGCTACTGATGGTACCAGTAAACATCTCCTCATGGCGAATAACACGATGCTGGTTATCCAAAAACATCACTAAAAAAATTTCTCGTTCGCGATGGGAAAGAATATTTTGTAGAAACTTTTGGGTTATCTCAGGATTTTGCAGAACACTTTCCTGCATCAAGTGGGATGAAAAACAGCGGCCAGCCAGTTCTGCAATAGCCTGAATCTGGCTATATTTCGAAACACCAATCCCTTTTTTGCCACATAATGCCTGATAATCCGCAGATATCAGCCCATAAAGTGAACCGAACTCTTCAATCAAATACTCAGCCATCTGCATGACATGCATTCCCGGAATACCTGTGCGCAGAAAAATAGCGAGCAACTCGGCATCTGTCAGTACCGCAGCACCATATTTAAGTAATTTTTCCCTTGGGGCAACCTGCCCATACCACTCTTCCATCCCTTGTCCCCGTTATTCCTAAACCCCGTGGGCAGCATGCCACAAGACTTTCCTCGCGACTAAGTTGTCGTGAGTTGCATGCGTAACGTCTCGCAAAATTGACGATTGCTGGCATCAGGGAACGTCCTGATAGCTAATCTACTCAATGATTATGCTAAAATATCGCCTCTTACGGCTCTCATTCGGACAATCATGATGACGGGACTCTCCGGCAAACATCTTTCTGGTAAAAAGATTGTGCTCGGGATTAGCGGGGGTATCGCCGCGTATAAATCTCCTGAGCTGGTACGCCGCTTGCGCGACAGAGGCGCAGAGGTACGCGTGGTGATGACCCACGCGGCAAAAGCGTTCATTACGCCACTCACGTTGCAGGCAGTCTCGGGCTACCCCGTCTCTGATGATTTACTCGACCCAGCAGCAGAAGCCGCAATGGGCCATATTGAACTGGGTAAATGGGCAGATTTAGTCATTATGGCTCCGGCTACCGCTGATTTACTGGCCAGAGTCGCTGCTGGCATGGCCAATGATTTACTGACTACCGTTTGTCTGGCAACCGCAGCTCCTGTTGCGGCCGTGCCCGCGATGAATCAACAGATGTACCGTGCAGCGGCTACTCAGGCAAACCTACAGACGCTCGCCAGTCGTGGCATGCTGTTATGGGGGCCAGACAGCGGCAGTCAGGCTTGTGGCGATGTTGGCCCAGGTAGAATGCTAGACCCACTAGAGATTGTCGCGCTGGCGCATGATCATTTTTCTGCAAAACAAGACTTGCAACATTTGAGTGTCATGATTACCGCCGGGCCGACGCGTGAGGCACTTGATCCAGTGCGCTTTATCAGCAATCAAAGTTCAGGCAAGATGGGCTTCGCCATCGCTCAGGCAGCTGCTGCCAGAGGGGCAAAAGTTACTCTGGTTGCCGGGCCAGTGACGCTCGCCACTCCAGCGGGAGTGAATCGTATTGATGTTGTCAGCGCGCTAGAAATGCAGCAAACCGTCCAGAACTTAGCAGCCCAGCAGAATATTTTTATTTCTTGTGCTGCGGTAGCGGATTACCGCGCCGAGCAGGTTTCTGACGAGAAAATAAAAAAACAGGGCGATGAAATCACTCTTAAGTTGGTGAAAAATCCAGATATTGTCGCTGGGGTCGCTTCGATGACTAAAAAACGTCCATTTGTTGTTGGATTTGCTGCCGAAACCCAGAATGTGGAAGAATACGCGCGACAAAAACTGGCGCGGAAGAATCTGGACCTTATTTGCGCTAATGATGTATCGCTCGCAGAGCATGGTTTTAACAGTGATACTAATGCCTTGCACCTTTTTTGGCCGACTGGCGAGAAACGTTTACCGCTCAGCGATAAGCACCTCCTCAGTCAGCGTTTAATAGACGAGATTGTCAGCCGTTATGATGAAAAAAATCGACATTAAAATTCTGGACCCACGGGTTGGCAATGAATTTCCCTTACCAACTTATGCCACAGAAGGCTCAGCCGGCCTGGATTTACGTGCCTGTCTAAGTGAAGCCGTGGATTTACTGCCAGGGCAAACAACATTGTTACCGACAGGCTTGGCAATACATATCGGCGATAGCTCACTGGCTGCTGTTATTTTGCCGCGTTCAGGGCTCGGGCATAAACACGGTGTGGTATTAGGTAATCTGGTCGGGCTGATTGATTCTGATTATCAAGGTCAGTTAATGGTGTCCGTCTGGAACCGTGGTCAACAGCCTTTCACTATTGAGCCTGGCGAGCGCATCGCACAAATGGTGTTTGTTCCTGTTGTACAAGCAGAATTCAATCTGGTTGAAGATTTTGATCTTAGTGAACGTGGTACCGGTGGTTTTGGTCATTCTGGACGCCAATAACCTACCCTAGACCTCAATACCGTAAAAAAGCTATCACATAAGCCGCCGGGGCCTGACCTTAGTGCGGCCGGTATTTGGGTTTTTGTTATTAAGTCATTTTTAGCAAGGGTCTACTCGGACATGGCAGAAAAAGAAAATACGAAAAGGAACAGGCGCGAGGAAATTTTGCAGGCTTTAGCGCAAATGCTGGAATCCAGCGACGGCAGCCAACGCATTACTACCGCCAAACTCGCCGCAAATGTGGGGGTTTCGGAAGCAGCGCTTTATCGTCATTTCCCCAGTAAAACGCGGATGTTTGATAGCCTGATCGAGTTTATTGAAGACAGTCTGATGTCCCGCATCAATTTGATTCTGCAAGATGAAAAAGAGACATTTAATCGCCTCCGGTTGATCCTGCTACTGGTATTGGGGTTTGCAGAACGCAATCCAGGTCTGACTCGCATCATGACCGGGCATGCATTGATGTTCGAGCAAGACCGCTTGCAAGGGCGCATTAACCAGTTGTTTGAGCGAATTGAAGTACAGCTACGTCAGGTTCTGCGTGAGAAAAAACTGCGCGATGGGCAAGGTTTTATTCATGATGAAACCCTACTGGCAACACAGCTACTGGCGTTTTGTGAAGGGATGCTCTCACGTTTTGTTCGTTCGGAGTTTCGCTACCGGCCGACGCAAGAATTTGATGCTCGTTGGCCTCTGATTGTGGCTCAATTGCAATAAACTCAATTTAAGTTGAGCTTAAAATTATATAAAAAGGGCCAAATGGCCCTTTTTTGTATTATTGATTTAGGAAATCTTAAACGCCGTACTGTTCGCGGTAGTGGCGTATTGCTGCCAAATGATCGGCCATTTCTGGTTTCTCTTCCAGATAACTGATCACATCATTAAGTGTCACAATCGCAATCACTTTGCAGTGATAATCACGCTCCACTTCCTGAATCGCAGATATCTCACCACGGCCACGTTCCTGACGGTCTAATGAAATCATCACACCAGCCAGCGTCGCGCCCTGTGCATTGATAATCTCCATTGATTCACGGATGGCAGTACCTGCGGTTATCACATCATCCACCAGCATAACTCGGCCTTGTAACGGGCTTCCTACCAGGCTGCCGCCTTCACCGTGATCTTTCGCTTCTTTGCGATTAAAGCAGTAAGGCACATCTCGCTCATGGTGCTCTGCCAATGCAACCGCGGTGGTGGTGGCAATAGGAATACCTTTATAGGCTGGCCCAAATAAGAGATCGAATTCCACGCCACAATCCATTAATGCCGCAGCATAAAAGCGCCCGAGTTTTGCCAGATCAAGCCCGGTATTAAACAATCCTGCATTAAAGAAATAGGGGCTAATCCGCCCAGACTTCAGGGTAAATTCACCGAACTTCAACACCTGCTTGTTAAGCGCAAACTCGATAAACTCGCGCTGATAGGCTTTCATTGGTACCTCTCCTCTCCAGATTGTGACCGCTTTCGTTAATCACTATGTTTATTAATTTGCTACACCGCAAACCTGATTCACTGCTTCTATCTGTGCATAACTTATTGGTAAGCGGGCAAAAAAAAGGCGACTACCAAGTCGCCTAAATCAATTATTGCTCCAACGCCGCTTTCTGCGCCTGGAAGATAGTTTCTATCCCTCCTCGAGCCAGTTTTAACAATTCCAGTAACTCTTCATGGCTAAACGGTTCGCCTTCTGCGGTGCCTTGCACCTCAATCATTCGGCCATCTTCCATCATCACCACGTTCATATCTGTTTCTGCCGCAGAGTCCTCTACGTATTCCAAATCGCAAAGGGCTTCACCTTTAACGATACCAACAGAAACTGCCGCAACCAGCCCTTTCATCGGGTTCGCTTTCAATTTACCACTGGCTACCAGCTTATTCAGTGCGTCGGCTAAAGCCACGCAAGCACCACTGATGGAGGCAGTACGAGTGCCGCCATCCGCCTGCAACACATCGCAGTCTAAAGTGATAGTGAATTCACCTAACTTCTTCAAATCTACTGCCGCACGCAAAGAGCGAGCTATCAGACGTTGAATTTCTAAAGTGCGGCCGCCTTGCTTGCCTTTTGCGGCTTCGCGCGCATTACGGCTGTGGGTCGAACGCGGTAACATGCCATATTCAGCGGTTATCCAACCCTGGCCCTGGCCTTTCAGAAAGCGCGGAACACCCTCTTCAACCGTGGCGGTGCACAATACTTTGGTATCGCCAAACTCAACCAACACTGAACCTTCAGCGTGTTTCGTGTAATTACGGGTCAGGGTCAATGGGCGGACTTGTTGTGCTGCTCGGTCTGCTGGACGCATGGGCTTTCTCCGGCTTTAAATCGATATTGGTCGCGCATTATACGGCCTTAGTGATGTAATGCCTATCCTGCCCGCGCCCTGGAGGCTATAATCCCCGCATCTTTTCTTTAAAACGGGTACGCAACAATGATCCGCAGCATGACCGCCTACGCTCGGCGTGATATTAAGGGTGAATGGGGCAGCGCAGCCTGGGAGCTGCGTTCCGTTAACCAACGCTACTTAGAAACTTACATTCGTTTGCCAGAACAGTTCCGCAGTCTGGAGCCGGTTATTCGTGAACGCATCCGTGGCCGCTTAACTCGCGGCAAAATTGAGTGCAACCTACGTTTTGAACTGGATGCCAGTGCACAAAGTTCTTTGATCCTTAATGAAAAACTGGCAAAACAATTAGTAGAAGCCGGTAACTGGGTCAAAATGCAAAGTGATGAAGGTGAAATCAATCCAGTCGATATTTTGCGCTGGCCGGGAGTCATGGCCGCCGAAGAACAAGACTTGGATGCCATCAGCACCGAGCTGATGCAGGCACTGGATATTGTGCTTGATGACTTTATCATTTCGCGCGAAACCGAAGGTGCGGCACTGAAAGCACTTATCGAACAGCGCCTTGACGGTGTTAGTGCAGAAATAGTTAAAGTCCGTGCGCATATGCCAAATATCTTGCAGTGGCAACGTGAGCGGCTGCTTAGTAAGCTGGAAGAAGCGCAAGTTCAGTTGGAGAATACCCGCCTGGAACAAGAATTAGTGCTAATGGCGCAGCGTGTAGATGTGGCTGAAGAGCTGGATCGTCTGGAAGCGCACGTTAAAGAAACGCACAACATTCTGAAGAAGAAAGAAGCTGTTGGCCGCCGCCTTGATTTTATGATGCAGGAATTTAACCGCGAATCGAATACGCTGGCATCAAAATCGATCAATGCCGAAGTGACTAACTCAGCCATTGAGCTGAAAGTGCTTATCGAACAAATGCGCGAACAGATCCAGAATATCGAGTAACGATTTATTCACCAGTTTTGCTAAAACCCGGAGAAATCCGGGTTTTTATTATTCTGCCTGCATCATGTGAAGCAGCGGAAAAGCCTTTCCCTCGCGTCCAGTTCTGAGCGGCCGGTTTTTACAAATCCGCATTCCAAGTAAAAAGCTAATTGAAAAGTTAAACAAGCCCGCGCCTGATTTTAAACAATATGGGGCATTCGTTGTTTTTTCTTCGTCATCTGAAGTATGTTGAACAAATAGAATCAATTGCCGATTACTTTCAACAATTTCAGAGGCAATATTATCAGTGCAATACCCAAGGCGCTGGTGCCAACATCAGACCTCGATATACTGCTTGTCACTTCATACAGTATCAGCCATGGAAGATCGGAATAATATGAGTAAAAAAGGGAAAACACATGCAATTAACTGTTCTGGTTGATAACAATACTCTAATAGATAAATATCTGACAGCCGAACCAGGCGTCTGTTATCACCTTAAAATAGATGGAAAAACATTCCTTTTTGATACCGGCTACTCTGACGTTTTTCTACGTAATGCGGCAATTCTGGGTATTGATATCAGCGATATCAATAGTGTCATTCTCTCTCATGGTCATAATGATCATAGCTGGGGTTTAACCCATCTTGCTCAACATCTTGATCGGACCAACTACCCTGGCGTGAAGAAGATAAAGCTAGTGGCTCACCCTAATGCTTTTGTACCAAAATACCATGAAGATAAATCAATAGGTGCTAACTTACCGGCTGATAGTTACCCTTCATTTTTCGAGCGGATTAATCAGACGGGTGTTTATTATCTTACCGATAATTTGCTTTTTTTAGGTGAGATAGTACGCAGTAATGATTTTGAAGGGCTGCATCCTATAGGGAAAACTATCAATTGTTGCGGTCATGAAGTTGACGATTTTGTCGTAGATGACAGTGCGATAGTTTATACCAGCTCTGAGGGGATCGTGATTATTACCGGCTGCTCTCACTCTGGGGTCTGCAATATTATTGATTATGCGATTAAAGTCACTGGCGATAAACGCGTTCGGGCTGTTATTGGCGGATTTCATCTATTAAATGCAGAAACATCTACCCTCACCAAAACATCCGACTATTTTAAGCAACTCAATGCACAAGCACTCTATCCCTGCCACTGTACTGACTTAAAAGCAAAAATAGCACTAGCCGGTGCGGTTGACATAGAAGAGGTGGGAGTCGGAATGGTGCTTAACTTTAAGTAACAGTCCGGTTTACATGAGACAAAAAACAAGGAACCACCCCAGGATTGCCGTCATCATTGGTGGCGGTATAAATTTCCGATTTGGTTTACGCTGATAGTGACCACAGTTAAAATGAAATATGCAGATTACTGCCATTGGCGTACGTTCATCATCAACTTGCTTAAAAATACACTTATCCCTCATTAAACACCTCAGTAAAGTGTTTCCTATCTTTCCCTTCTCATTTTAGGATTAAGCCTAAATGAGCATAACAATATAAAAAATAGTGTTTTTTATTTTTTTCATGCTTAACTTTCATCACAACCTGAAAGTAGGAAGAGCATTTACTATGATTATCGCTACTATCTACGATCTGGTATGAATAAATTACACATATACTTTATTAGGTGGGCACTCTGGGTAAAGTCATGCTCTACAAGTCAGGATGATTATCATTACTGGGAAGTCCAGAAATAGAACCTTCTTAATTTCTGACTAAGGTAAGTAAAAGACACATATACACTTTTAGGGGATCGCATATGTTCCAAGACCAAGATACGTCGATCCTCAACACCTATTTCGGTACTCATCGCCCATTTTGGCGGCTTGCCTTTGATAGCCAGGCTTTAGAGTTGTCGGCAATTAAAGAGATAACAAATATCGCAATACCCCTTAATTCTGTACAAACAATGAAAATCCGGAGCTTAACCGGTATTACTGCCAGTTTAGATATTGAAATTGAAATTTATGGTCACCCCCTACATTTACATCTTGTTGGGCGCAAAATTAACGGTAAAGAGTGGGGAGGAACAGCCTCAGCCTATGCCGATACTGAATCTGTCGCTCGTGATTTGGTTATGGGCCTTTCTTTTGCAGAACAGGTTGTTTCTGAAGCCAACTCAGTGATTGTGATTCTCGATAAAGATGGCTGCGTACAGCGATTTAACCACCTTAGCGAGGAATATACCGGTAAGAAAGAGCAGGATGTTATTGGCAAAAATGTTTACGACTTATTTATGACCGCCAAGGAAGGGGCCTCATCACGGAAGAATATTGAAGGTTTTTTTCAGCGCGGTGCATCTTATGAAGCGGAACGTTGGGTTAATACCGTCAAAGGAAAGCGTCTCTTCTTATTCCGCAATAAATTTGTTCACAGTGGTAGCGGAAAAAACGAACGCTATCTTATCTGCTCCGGCACTGACATTACCAAAGAACGACGCGCCCAAGAGCGCCTTAGGATTTTGGCTAATACCGATATGATTACCGGTTTGCCTAACCGTCATGCCATTCATGAACGTATTAATAGCGCAATCCAAACCCGCGGTGACAGCTCAGTGGGTATTATTTATCTCGATCTCGATAACTTCAAAAAAGTGAATGACCACTATGGTCATATGTTTGGTGATCGATTACTGAAAGATGTCTCGCTGGCAATTTTAAGTTGCTTGGGTGACAACGAAATGCTTGCTCGGTTAGGGGGCGATGAGTTTATTGTTCTGGTCGAAAACGCCACCTTGGATATGCTGGAAACAACGACACAGCAAATTCTCAACCGCATGAAATTGCCTTTCCGAGTTGGATTGATAGAGGTCTATACCGGCTGTTCGATTGGTATTGCACTATGCCCAGAGCATGGTGATACGCTGGAAAATATTATCCGCAGTGCGGATACAGCCATGTATACCGCGAAGGAGCATGGGAAACAAACCTATTCCATCTTCTCGCAACAAATGAATAAAAAAGTATCCGAGTATGTTTGGCTCGATACCAATTTACGCAAAGCTATAGAACAACATCAATTACAAATCTTTTATCAACCCAAAATATCCACCAAAACGGGAAAGGTGCTCGGTGTCGAAGCACTCGTCAGATGGCTATCGCCTGAACGAGGTTTAATTGCTCCTCAAGAGTTTATCTCATATGCGGAAGAGTCAGGGCTTATCAGGCCGTTGGGTAAATGGGTACTACAAACCTCCATGCAACAGGCAGTAGACTGGAAAAAGCGTGGGATTAACTTACGAATTGCAGTCAATGTTTCTGCCCGACAATTAATTGATGAAGCCATCGTCACCAGTTTTATTGAGTCTCTTGAAACTTGTGAGTTGGAATCTAGCCTGGTCGATGTTGAATTGACCGAAAGTTGCTTAATTGATAATGAAGACGCTGCTATCAATATAATGAAACAGCTACGCCACTTAGGTGCTCAAGTTCACTTAGATGATTTTGGTACTGGTTATTCTTCACTCTCTCAGTTAGCGCGTATCCCTATAGACGCTATTAAACTGGACCAAAGTTTTGTTCGTCATATTGACACTAATCCTATTTCACAATCTTTGGTAAGAGCCATTATTGTTGTTGCCGAGGCACTAAAAATGCAGGTTATTGCCGAAGGAGTAGAAACGAAAGAGGAAGAGGAATTCCTGGATTCTATTGGCGTTGATGAGAAACAGGGATTCCTTTACGCCAAACCAATGCCCGCAGATAAACTGGAGCATTGGCTGGTAACACAACACCCTCACCTTTTACTGGATTAGATGTAAAAACTAATTAGATATAAAAACTATATCGCTTTTGGCATTCCCGAAGTATGCCTGTCTTGCAGCATAACCAGCCTTTCAATATAGGCGATATCTTTCGGATCAATAGAAAATGCAGAATCCACCCAGTCTTCTGTAATATCCATTAATTCAGAACGTGTTAATTGTAAAACACGCTGCCGGACTCGAACCATCGCCCTCATACCATTTAGCTTAGGCCTTATAGTGTCTATAAATGTTCGCGTCGCGACATAAGCATCCCCTGGCTGAAATAACTTATCAACTAACCCACGACTCTCATACCACTCAGCCGCGTGAGACTCCCCGGTCCAAATCAGTTGTTCTGCCACCCTCATACCCGCCTTTCTGGCGACCAGTGAATATCCTCCCATGCCAGGAAATAAATTAAATGCAATCTCCGGAAAACCCATTCTGGCCGTCGTTTGTGCTAATACAAAATGATGAGCTAATGCCGCCTCAAATCCTCCACCTAATGCGCTGCCTTCAATCATCGCAATAGAGATAGCACCAGTATCAAATCCGCGAGAGGCGGCGTGAACACAATCGACACAAGCACGAGCATATGCCATTAGCGCTTCTCGCTTACGATTTCTAATCATTTGGGCGAAAAAATTTAAATCCCCACCCACATTAAACATATTGGGTACAACTGAACCTGTTACCCAAAAATCTATCGGTAATTTTGACTCCTTAGCTGCCTGGGCCAACGTCATAATATTTTCAATTAACTCCAGGTTAAAACAAGGCCGTGGATGAGCACGCAGTAACATCCATAAAGTATTACGGCCCTCTTCGTAATAAGCAGATATTTGAGATAAATGGCCGGCTTCGGTAAATGAACGGCAGCTAGGAAGATTAATCATATTCATATTCCATCCAATGAGTAAGTTAAACACAAGTAGCCCTATCGCCTAATCCTCCTTGAGGAAACGCTAAACTCGCCTTAATGACGGCAATTTAAGCTGGCAGATAAATAGTGATTCACCCAACGGATAAACGATGAATAAAACAGTGAAAATTTAAACAACTGGCATTTTTAGGACATGATTAAAGAATCGGTAGAATATATATTCTTCAAAGAATTAAAATTTAGATGAAAAAAACCTGCTGATATGGATAAAATGCTGACTGAATTTTATCCCTGACGGATTTCTTATGTTGCAGATTCTGCATTTTCTTTTGGCATTGATTGCGATAGCAGTTTTGGCTTTACTGGCTAGCCATGATCGGAAAAACATCAAACTTCGTTATATTTTTCAGCTACTGATTATAGAGATTGCTCTGGCTTATTTCTTTTTACACTCGGAAAGTGGGTTAGGTGCAATAAGGTATTTTGCTGGATTATTCGAATCTTTGATGAAATTTGCTTCAATAGGCACCAGTTTTGTTTTTGGTGGGATGAATGAGCAAGGCCTGGCATTTATATTCCTCAACGTTCTTTGCCCAATTATTTTCGTATCAGCATTGATTGGTATTTTGCAGCATTTCCGTATATTGCCCCTCATCATACGGGTAATAGGCACTCTGCTGTCCAAAGTAAATGGCATGGGTAAACTAGAGTCATTCAATGCTGTGAGTACGTTGATTCTGGGGCAATCAGAGAATTTCATTGCCTATAAAGGCATTATCGCCGATATATCGCCACGCAGAATGTACACCATGGCAGCCACAGCGATGTCGACGGTCTCTATGTCAATAGTTAGTGCTTATATGACCATGCTAGAACCAAAATTTGTTGTAACAGCACTCATACTGAATATGTTTAGCACTTTTATTATACTTTCAATTATTAATCCTTACCCCGTAACAGAAGAATCTGAGTTAAAGCTAAATAACCTACATGAAGAGCAAAGTTTTTTTGAAATGCTTGGAGAATATATTCTGGCAGGATTTAAAATTGCGATGATAATCGCCGCAATGTTAATCGGGTTTATTGCCATCATTTCAGCGATTAATGCTTTATTTAGCACCTTATTCCATATCAGTTTCCAAGGAGTGCTGGGATATCTATTTTATCCACTAGCACTATTAATTGGCATACCAGCTCAAGATGCTTTGAATGCAGGAAGTATTATGGCGACCAAACTGGTGGCAAATGAGTTCGTTGCCATGATTGAACTGAAAAAAATGGCTGCCGAAATGTCTCCACGAGGTTTGGGTATTCTTTCTGTATTTTTAGTCTCTTTTGCTAACTTTGCTTCTATTGGGATTGTCGCTGGAGCTATTAAAGGTCTGAATGAACAGCAGGGTAACGTGGTTTCGCGATTTGGATTAAAGCTAGTGTACGGTTCAACTTTAGTCAGCTTGCTTTCTGCGGCCATTGCCGGGCTTGTCTTGTAAAGGCTCATTCTGACCGAATAAAATCAATAATATCAGCGGCCTTTTACCTCTAATAAGGAGATAAAAGGCCAGACGATCTAGTCTAATACTCGCCGCTAGAAATCAACACAAACAGTAGCATCAACCCGCATAACTGATTCTTGTGCAAATTGCTGTTTATAGCGGGTGCGTACAGCTTCAATAGCAGTTTCTTTGTCAGAGTTATGGATAAGTACCAATGCCTTACTGTTTTCTTTAGCTACAGTGCCATCATTGCCTAACCATTGCCCTTTAGCATCAATCACTGTCAGGCCATCTTTAAAGCGGCTGGTCACATCATTATCAACAAAAAACTGCCATTCAGTGGCTGAAATAACCGGGCCATGAGGTCGGTTCAAACCAAAATAGAGCGTCGTTTGTGTCATCGGCTCACCTTTAATACAGGTGGGAGGGGAAACTTTAATCGTTGCTGTGTTTGCCTGACCCGTTCTATCAATGCAACCACTGAGTAATATTCCAACCGCTGCGATGCCAGCCAAGAGCACCGCACGATATTGGAACGAATGAACACACTGCCCCATGAAGAATTCCACTGAAATAAAAGATAAAATAGAGATAAAAGCTACCATTGGATGAGCCACTCTGCAATCAGGAGGAATTATCATCAAATAACTTGCGAACCCCATTTCAACAATTGATTTTTATTCTAGATTTATTAATGATAAATAATTCCACCATTGTTTTTTTATTAAAACATTTCAATCATATAGTTAATATTTTGATTAGATTAAATAATCCGAAATCCATAGTTTAGAAAATCTCAGGCGCGATAATTTTGCATAGTGGCTACGCTGCCGCTTTTGTTGCCCTTAAGAAATTACATTCAATATGCTACTCAGTGTTCTTTATATTATCGGTATCACCGCTGAAGCCATGACCGGTGCACTGGCTGCTGGCCGCCGTCAGATGGATATGTTTGGCGTTATCATTATTGCATCAGCTACTGCTATTGGTGGTGGTTCAGTCAGAGATATGCTGCTGGGTCACTATCCGCTGGGATGGGTTAAGCATCCTGAATATATTGTGATTGTTGCTGTTGCCGCTATCATCACAACGTGGATGGCGCCATTAATGAAACACTTGCGTCATCTATTTTTAGTTCTTGATGCTATAGGGCTTATCGTTTTTTCTATTATTGGCGCACAAATTGCCCTCGATATGGGGCACAGCACGATCATTGCAGCCATAGCGGCTGTAATTACCGGTGTCTTTGGTGGTGTCCTGCGCGATATGTTCTGTAACTGTATCCCTCTGGTATTTCAGAAAGAAATTTATGCCGGTATCTCATTTGCTGCTGCCTGGATCTATATCGCCCTACAATACACGCCACTATCTCATAACTGGGTTGTTATTATTACGTTGGTCACTGGCTTGAGTGCTCGATTGCTGGCGCTGAGATTTCGGCTTGGCTTACCGGTATTCAAGTATGATCATTCTGAACATTAACCCAACCCCGAAGAGGACTACTCTTTGGGGCTGAACCCCGCAATTCCCTGCTGCGATAAGAAGTCCGCCATCATTTCTACCTCTGGATGATGCAAAAAATGATTAATCTGTTTTGCTCTAACCTGCCCAACACCCGAGATTAAGCGCCATTCGGCAATACTCCGTTGCCGTAAAGAGTGCCACGAAGAATCAATAGGTATTCCCTGTGGGAATCCCAAAGCCTGTAACCATTGAGAAAAAGACTGTTGTCTGGCACGTTGAAATTGCTGATAAATCTTTTCTGCCCGGCCTTGCCCAATACCTGGAACCGCCGCGATTTGCTCTACAGACAGTGATAACCAATCGAGTAGATCATTGATAAGCCCATGATGGATAAGTTCGCGCCAAAGCCCACTCCCCACACTCTGCATATCTAGCCCGTTTGTACCGCTAAGCCATGCTAAGCGAGATAAGAACTGAGGTTCGCACTCAAAAGGTAAACGGCGAAAACAGGTTAACTGATGGAATTTATCTGCGTCTGGCGGCTCAAGTTCCTGCCGCTGGCTTACTCGCCAGATAACCTTATCCAAACGAGGAATACCTTGCCCAGCCAATGAGAGAGTCACTTGATCTCCCGGTACGATATTCCACTGCTTCCAACGAGCAATCGAACCAATATTCACCCGGCGAATCCATTTATCATCAATTTTTATCGGTGCAACCTGTAAAACAGCCGTAATTTTGCCAGTGCGGCCCACTGTAAAATGGATATCTTTGATTTCAGTTAGTTGTTGGGGAGGCGGATATTTCCACGCCATAGACCAGTTTCCTGGTGTTGCCTGCCAATAGCGCCCCGCGGGCTCATCTTCTTGACGGACAACCACTCCATCAGTCACAAAAGGTAGCGGCATTTTAAACCAGCGATCCCGCCACTGGGCAACATCGCTACTGGAAATGACGGGTTTGCTGTAATGAGCAGTTAGAGGAAAGCCCATTTCTTGTAACAATCGGCTCTTTTCTACCATACTTTTTGGCCCATCCGGCCATGCCCAGATAAAAATACCCAGTTTAGCTAGCAATGGGGATACAGACTTACGCATCAGAGCCCCTGCAACAGATGCTCTGGCATTGACCCCCCCTGATTGTGCTTGTTGGTGGCCTTCCATCTGTAGAAATAATTCCCCTTGCAGGGTTAACAAAGGGGGAGCGGTCGCAATATATTGAGGAATAGCCGAAATAAAAGGCGCGTTATCCACCCAGTTTTGGCCTTTCAAACCATTCCCTCGGCTCAGAACTTGAGTTAACTTTCCCGCCTGATACACCAATGTGATTGCAACGCCGTCTATTTTGGGTTGCACCCAGAGGTTTTTACGCCCCGCCATCCAGTTAATGAGTGCAGCTTCATCTTTAAGTTTTTTTAAGCCGGTGTGAGCAACGGGATGACTCATCTTTCCATTACCCGGTATGAGTCTATTATCCGTTTTATCAGATAATCCATGGCATACACGCCATCTATGTAATTTATCCTGCAACTGATCGTAAATATCATCTGCAATCGGGCTAATACCCTGCTGGTGATAAGCGACATTCCACTGATCTAACTGCTTATCCAGAAGATGAATTTCTCCCGACATTCTTTCTTCTGACCATTCAGGGCAAACAGGCTCAGCTCTGACATGCCAACTGATAAAGCTAACCATCAGTAGGCTTAGTATCTTCATTTTGTGCACATTCATCAGTACCCCCTTTGATGAGTGGCAGTAAAACCTGAAATAGCGCATCCGTCGAAGGCGAAAAAACTCAGATGCGCGAGTGATCGAATAAAACTTTTTCATTTGCTGAAACAAGCTGAAATTACGCAATGCTTCCCGCAAAATCATAAAAACGTGCTGTTTATGAGCGAAACATTCAGGTGAAATGCGTTGTAACGCTGCATGACGCGTAGCAGCCGTGTATACTGTGCGGAGATTCACACTTCTGCTTTCTACATATCAACCTAATCAACTGAAACGTCATCATGGTTCAAGGCACGCTATACATAGTTTCCGCACCCAGTGGGGCGGGGAAATCAAGCCTGATTCAGGCTTTGTTAAAAACACAACCTTTGTACGACACGCAGGTTTCTATTTCTCATACCACGCGTGCTAAACGTCCTGGGGAGAATCACGGCGAGCATTACTTCTTTGTTTCCAAGGAAGAATTTTGCCAGATGATTGATGACGATGCTTTTCTTGAGCATGCCAAAGTATTTGAGAATTACTATGGCACCTCACGTCTGGCAATTGAGCAGGTTCTCGCAACCGGTGTTGATGTGTTTTTAGATATCGACTGGCAAGGCGCGCAGCAAATTCGCGCAAAAATGCCGACCGCGCGCAGTATCTTTATTTTGCCCCCATCCAAAGAAGAATTGGATCGCCGTTTACGCGGCCGTGGGCAAGATAGTGAAGAGGTTATTGCAAAGCGAATGGCGCAAGCTGTCGCGGAAATGACCCATTATGCAGAATATGATTATTTAATCGTGAATGATGACTTCAATCTGGCATTGTCTGATCTGAAAACCATCATTCGCGCTGAACGACTGCGTTTAGGCCGCCAGAAACAGCGGCATGACGCTTTAATCACCAAATTATTGGCAGACTGAACAGAGTTTCAGTATCATGCCCAGTCATTTCGTCACCTGTGGAGTAGCAGAATTATGGCACGCGTAACTGTTCAAGACGCTGTAGAGAAAATTGGTAACCGTTTTGACCTGGTGTTGGTCGCTGCTCGTCGGGCACGTCAAATCCAGTCCGGCGGTAAAGACGCACTGGTTCCAGAAGAAAACGATAAAGTTACTGTGATTGCGTTGCGTGAAATCGAAGAAGGCCTGATTACTAATCAGATTCTTGATGTGCGTGAACGCCAAGAACAGCAAGAGCAGGAAGCCGCAGAGATCCAAGCGGTAACCGCTATTGCTGAAGGTCGTCGTTAATTAGACAGCGAGTCTGCTTTGTACCTGTTTGAAAGCCTGAATCTGCTGATTCAACGTTACCTGCCAGAGGAGCAGATTAAGCGCCTCAAACAGGCATATCTTGTCGCGCGTGATGCTCACGAGGGTCAGACACGCTCCAGTGGTGAGCCTTATATTACTCACCCGGTTGCTGTGGCCTGTATTCTCGCGGAGATGCGGCTCGATTACGAAACCTTAATGGCGGCGCTGTTACATGACGTCATTGAAGATACTCCTGCCACATATCAAGATATGGAGCAGTTGTTTGGGAAAAGCGTAGCCGAGCTGGTCGAGGGTGTCTCTAAACTCGATAAACTGAACTTCCGCGACAAGAAAGAAGCCCAGGCGGAAAACTTCCGCAAAATGATCATGGCGATGGTGCAGGATATCCGCGTCATTTTGATCAAACTGGCTGACCGCACCCATAATATGCGAACGCTAGGCTCCCTACGCCCGGATAAGCGTCGCCGTATTGCCCGCGAAACCCTGGAAATATATAGCCCGCTTGCTCACCGGTTGGGTATTCATCATTTAAAAACCGAGCTGGAAGAGCTGGGTTTTGAAGCGCTCTACCCCAATCGCTACCGCGTGATTAAAGAAGTGGTGAAAGCCGCTCGTGGTAACCGCAAAGAGATGATTCAAAAAATTCTGGCGGAGATTGAAGGGCGTCTGACAGAGGCGGGGATACCTTGCCGCGTCAGTGGTCGAGAAAAGCATCTCTATTCTATCTATTGCAAGATGAACCTGAAGGAGCAGCGTTTTCACTCCATCATGGATATCTATGCTTTTCGGGTTATCGTTAAAGAAGTCGATACATGTTATCGGGTGTTGGGGCAGGCTCACAGCCTGTATAAACCACGTCCTGGTCGCGTAAAAGACTATATTGCCATCCCTAAAGCTAACGGCTATCAATCATTGCATACCTCATTAATCGGCCCTCATGGGGTTCCGGTAGAAGTGCAAATCCGTACTGAAGATATGGATCAGATGGCTGAAATGGGGGTTGCTGCACACTGGGCTTATAAAGAGCAAGGTGAGTCCGGCACCACCGCACAGATCCGCGCTCAGCGCTGGATGCAAAGCTTACTAGAGTTACAGCAAAGCGCGGGCAGCTCATTTGAATTTATTGAAAGTGTAAAATCTGATTTGTTCCCCGATGAGATTTACGTTTTCACTCCGGAAGGGCGCATTGTTGAACTCCCTGCCGGTGCAACACCTGTCGATTTTGCTTATGCCGTGCATACCGATATCGGTCATGCCTGTGTCGGTGCGCGCGTTGACCGCCAGCCCTATCCGCTTTCTCAGTCTCTGAGCAGTGGTCAGACTGTTGAGATAATTACCGCTCCAGGTGCAAGACCGAATGCCGCCTGGCTAAATTTTGTTGTCAGCTCTAAAGCTCGCGCCAAAATTCGTCAATTGCTGAAAAACCTGAAACGTGATGAGTCGGTAAGCCTTGGCCGCCGATTACTGAATCACGCCTTAGGGAATGGTCGAAAACTGTCTGATATTCCAGAAGAAAATATCAAACATGAACTGGATCGCATGAAGCTGGCTACACTGGATGATTTGTTGGCGGAAATTGGCTTGGGCAATGCAATGAGTGTGGTGGTGGCTAAAAACCTGCTGGGTGACCCATCCACACTGGCAACATCTGGTACCCGTAATCTGGCAATTAAAGGTGCCGATGGTGTCCTGATTACCTTTGCCAAATGCTGTCGTCCGATTCCCGGTGACCCCATTATCGCCCATATCAGTCCGGGTAAAGGCTTGGTTATCCATCATGAATCCTGCCGTAATATCCGTGGCTACCAGAAAGAGCCAGAGAAGTTTATGGCGGTTGAATGGGATCAAGAGACTGAGCAAGAGTTTATTGCTGAAATAAAAGTCGATATGTTCAACCAGCAAGGTGCCCTGGCAAATCTGACCGCAGCGATTAATGCGGCGGAATCTAATATTCAAAGCCTGAATACTGAAGAGAAAGATGGCCGGGTATATAGCGCCTTTATTCGCCTGACTACTCGTGACCGAGTCCATCTGGCTAACATTATGCGTAAAATTCGTATCATGCCAGATGTGGTCAAAGTCAGCCGTAACCGTAATTAACGCCTATGAATCCTCAACGCTATGCGCGGATTTGTGAAATGCTTGCAACCAGGCAGCCGGACTTAACGGTTTGCCTGGAAGAAGTACATAAACCTCATAATGTATCCGCAATTATTCGTACTGCTGATGCCGTCGGTATTCATCAGATCCATGCGATTTGGCCTACCCCTGCAATGTACACTCGGCTTTCTGCGGCTGCCGGTAGCAACAGTTGGGTTCAGGTAAAGACACACTCTCATATTACTGATGCCATTACTCATCTGAAGTCGCAGGGCATGCAAATACTTGCGACTCATCTGTCTGATAAAGCAGTAGATTTCCGTGAAATTGATTATACCCGCCCAACCTGTATTTTAATGGGGCAGGAAAAAACCGGTATATCTAAAGAAGCCTTGGCAATGGCAGATAAAGACATCATTATTCCGATGATCGGGATGGTGCAATCGCTCAATGTATCAGTCGCTTCGGCACTAATTTTATATGAAGCGCAGCGCCAACGACAGAATGCCGGTATGTATCAGCGAACTCAGAGTGTTTTGTCAGAAGCTGAGCAACAGCGGCTATTATTTGAAGGTGGCTACCCAGTGCTGGCGCAAGTGGCTAAACGTAAAGGGCTTCCTCAGCCTTATATTGATGAACAGGGTCAGGTTATTGCCGATGCGCAATGGTGGTCTGCCATGCAATCCACGGAGTCTTAAATGAAAGGCCGCCTACTGGATGCCGTACCCCTGAGTACACTTTCCGGTGTTGGCGCAAGTCAGGCTGGAAAACTGGCGAAGATGGGGCTGGAAACCATTCAAGATCTGTTGCTTCATCTTCCATTACGCTATGAGGATCGCACCAGGTTATACCGAATTGGCGATCTGTTGCCCGGCCTTTCAGTGACTGTTGAAGGTGAAGTTCTTCGTTCAGATATTAGTTTTGGCCGCCGCCGCATGATGACCTGCCAAATCAGTGACGGCAGCGGTGTGCTTACCCTGCGCTTTTTCAACTTCAATGCCGCGATGAAAAACAGCTTATCTCCAGGCAAGCATGTGATTGCCTATGGTGAAGCTAAACGAGGTAATACTGGCCCGGAAATCATTCATCCAGAATATCGGGTGCAGGGCGAAAATATTGGTGTTGAATTACAGGAGTCATTGACCCCCGTTTACCCCACCACGGAAGGCATTCGTCAGGCAACGCTGCGTAAACTGATTGATCAAGCGCTGGCAATGCTGGATTCCAGCGTTATTGCCGAATTGCTACCGATTGAATTAAGCCGCTCGCTGATCAGCTTGCCAGAAGCTATTCATATTTTGCATCGTCCACCAGCAGATATTCAACTGGCTGATTTAGAGCAGGGCAAACATCCCGCACAGCGGCGCTTAATAATGGAAGAGTTGCTAGCCCATAACCTCAGCATGCTGGCAGTCAGAGCGGGAGCGCAGAGCTATCGGGCGCTACCACTGTTACCCGAAGAACAACTTAAACAACGTTTTCTTGCGGCATTGCCCTTCACGCCAACTCATGCCCAGCAGCGGGTCGTGGCGGAAATCGAACAAGATATGACGCATAACTTCCCCATGATGCGTTTGATCCAAGGGGATGTGGGGTCTGGTAAAACGCTGGTTGCCGCACTGGCCGCACTACGCGCTATTGCACACGGTAAACAGGTCGCATTAATGGCACCGACTGAGTTGCTGGCTGAACAGCATGCGAATACTTTCCGCCAATGGCTGGAGCCTTTAGGTTTGGAAGTTGGCTGGTTGGCTGGGAAACAAAAAGGTAAAGCGCGTCTGGCACAACAAGAAGCGGTCGCCAGCGGTCAGGTTTCCATGGTCGTGGGAACGCATGCCATGTTCCAGGAACAAGTGCAATTCTCTGGATTAGCACTCGTTATTATTGATGAGCAGCATCGTTTTGGTGTTCATCAGCGGCTCGCATTATGGGAAAAGGGCGAGGAGCAAGGCTTCCATCCGCACCAGTTGATTATGACCGCGACGCCCATTCCCCGCACCCTGGCCATGACGGCCTATGCTGATCTGGATACCTCAGTAATCGATGAACTGCCGCCGGGTAGAACACCAGTCACAACAGTGGCAATTCCTGATACTCGCCGCAGTGATGTTATTCAGCGAGTCAAAAATGCCTGTTTAGAAGAGGGGCGGCAAGCTTATTGGGTCTGTACCTTAATTGAAGAATCTGAACTGTTAGAAGCTCAGGCTGCTGAAGTCACCTGCGAAGAGCTGAAAATCGCCTTGCCGGAGATTAAAGTCGGTTTGGTTCATGGGCGGATGAAAGGGCCGGAAAAACAGGCTGTTATGTTGGCCTTTAAGCAAGGTGAATTGCAGTTACTGGTTGCCACCACCGTGATTGAAGTTGGGGTTGATGTTCCGAATGCCAGCTTGATGATTATCGATAATCCAGAGCGCTTAGGGTTAGCGCAATTGCATCAATTACGTGGCCGTGTTGGTCGTGGTGCTGTCGCCTCACACTGTGTTCTGCTGTATAAAACGCCGCTGAGTAAAACGGCTCAGATGCGTTTGCAAGTGCTGCGCGACAGTAATGACGGCTTTGTTATTGCTCAGCGGGATTTGGAAATACGTGGCCCCGGCGAACTCTTAGGCACACGTCAGACTGGCAGTGCTGAATTTAAAATGGCTGATTTACTGCGTGATCAGGCAATGATCCCAGAAGTACAACGGGTAGCTCGCCACCTACATCAACAATATCCCGAACATGCACAGGCATTGATAGAACGCTGGCTACCTGAGCGGACGCGTTATACAAATGCTTGATAAATAAAGGGCGGATAAACCGCCCTTTAAGACCATGATCTTACAACAGAATCATCCCACGACTGCTGGGAAGATTGGCAGCAACAGATATAGCTTAATCACGATCACATTGACGATATCAATAAAGAACGCACCGACCATTGGCACCACCAGGAAGGCTAAATGCGATGGACCGAAACGGTCAGTAATGGCCTGCATATTGGCAATAGCCGTCGGTGTCGCGCCTAAACCGAAACCACAATGCCCCGCCGCTAACACTGCCGCATCATAGTTTTTGCCCATCAACCGGTAAGTAACGAAGATAGCGTACAGTGCCATCGCCAATGCCTGTACCGACAGAATCACCAACATCGGCAATGCCAGTGACGCCAACTCCCACAGTTTTAGACTCATCAAAGCCATTGCCAGGAACAGTGACAAACTGACATTGCCCAGCACTGAGACTGCGCGATCAAACACTTTATAGAAGCCGATTGCCGACAATGTGTTACTGAGAATAACCCCAACGAATAACACGCAGACAAAAGTCGGTAATTCAAACATCGTGCCCTGCAACCCGGCAGAAATCACTTGGCCTACCATGAGGCAAATCGCGATCATGGCGATAGTTTCGGTCAATACCAATGAGGTGATCATACGGCCAGCAGAGGGCTTTTCAAAAGCAGAAGGGACTTCGCTATCCTCTGGGGTGCCATCCGGTGTGGAAGAGTGTTTTACCAAATAGCGCGCCACCGGGCCGCCAATCAACCCACCCAGAACCAAACCAAATGTTGCGCAGGCCATTGCCACTTCGGTTGCATTTTCAAAGCCATAGCGCTCAACAAACACTTTACTCCACGCCGCTCCGGTACCGTGCCCGCCGGATAATGTAATTGAACCGGCCAATAAGCCCATTAACGGGTCCAACCCCATCAGTTTCGCGAGAGCAATACCAATCGCGTTCTGTACCAGTAGCAGGCCGACGACCACAAAGACAAACACACTCAACGCCTTGCCACCGGCACGTAAACTGGCCAGGTTGGCATTCAAGCCGATTGTTGCAAAGAATGCCAGCATCAAGGGATCTTTCAACGACATATCAAAACTGATTTCCCAACCGAGGGTCTTTTGCATCAGCAGCATCATAAAAGCTACCAGCAGACCTCCCGCAACCGGTTCAGGAATGGTGTACTTTTTTAGAAAAGGGACAGTTTGTACAAGTTTTCGGCCTAACAATAAAACCAAACAGGCCGCGACTAGCGTGCCATAGGTATCGAGATGAAACATCTTGGTACTCCATGCGATTGAAATGTCGAATAAAAATATGACGTTAGACAATTCCTTAATAAACGCCAAAACAGTAAGAGGGTGGATTAGAAAAAAAAATGCCTCTAATTACAAGTTTAGTAATAGAAAAACATGAACAAATATGGGCAGGAATATTTAAAAAATGCAGCGCAACCGATTGCTTTTGTGAGGCGGATCATTAAAATGCCCTCTTTGCCGATCCGGAAATGCCACTCCATGTCTACGCAATCCGCCGAACTTGATACACCACAGCAAGCAACTACTCGCCCTAGCGAATTAATTTATCGTTTAGAAGATCGTCCTCCACTCGCTCAAACTCTGTTTGCCGCATGCCAACATTTATTGGCTATGTTTGTTGCAGTGATAACTCCTGGCCTGTTGATTTGTCAGGCGCTGGGGCTGCCAGCGGAAGATACTCAACGAATTATTAGCATGTCACTATTTGCCTCTGGTCTGGCATCACTGCTGCAAATTAAAACCTGGGGGCCGGTTGGCTCTGGCCTGTTATCCATTCAGGGCACCAGTTTTAACTTTGTTTCTCCACTGATTATGGGCGGATTGGCACTGAAAAATGGCGGAGCGGATATCCCGACCATGATGGCAGCCCTGTTCGGTACCTTAATGGTCGCATCTTGTACTGAAATTATACTATCCCGCTTCTTGCATCTAGCGCGGCGTATTATCACCCCGCTGGTATCAGGTATTGTGGTAATGATTATCGGCCTGTCATTGATTCAGGTTGGGTTGACATCTATTGGTGGCGGTTATGGTGCGATGAGCGACCATACATTTGGCTCACCTAAAAACCTCATGCTGGCGGGCGCGGTACTCGTGGTCATAATTTTATTAAACCGCCAGCGCAACCCGTACCTGCGTGTCGCCTCACTGGTTATCGCCATGGCTGTGGGCTACCTGCTGGCTTGGGCGCTGGGCATGCTACCAGAGAGTCGCCCTGTCGTTGACACCGCACTGATCACTATCCCGACGCCGTTATACTATGGCTTATCTTTTGACTGGAACCTGCTGGTGCCATTAATGCTTATCTTCATGGTGACCTCACTTGAGACCATCGGGGATATCACGGCGACCTCGGATGTATCAGAGCAACCCGTTCATGGTCCGCTGTATATGAAACGCTTAAAAGGCGGTGTTTTGGCGAATGGTTTGAACTCCATGCTATCAGCCGTGTTCAATACCTTCCCTAACTCCTGTTTCGGCCAAAATAATGGGGTTATCCAATTGACCGGCGTTGCCAGCCGCTATGTTGGTTTTGTTGTCGCGCTGATGCTGATTGTACTGGGCCTGTTCCCGGCCGTTGCTGGGTTCGTACAACATATTCCAGAGCCAGTGCTGGGTGGTGCCACTCTCGTGATGTTCGGAACGATTGCCGCTTCCGGAGTACGTATCGTGTCACGCGAAACCCTTAATCGTCGCGCAATTATGATTATGGCGTTGTCATTAGCTGTCGGGATGGGCGTAGCACAGCAACCACTGATTCTGCAATTTGCACCAGATTGGGTCAAAACCCTGCTTTCTTCCGGAATTGCAGCCGGTGGTATCACCGCCATCGTGCTTAACTTACTCTTCCCACAAGAAAAATAATCTTTGCGTTAACACGTCGTTGAAATGGCCGGTCGTAAATGACACCGGCCATTTTTTTATGCTCCGATAACTGATTGTCTATTGAGCTAATGGACAATTTGCGGCATAAACAGAGTTCCGTATACAGACAGACGTGGAAATACCGGATGAAATTTCTCGGGAAAGTGCTGCTAACGTTATTACTGCTACTAGTGCTGTCGATAGTGCTGTGCTACGTGCTGCTTCAGACCAGCTGGGCTGCCGGTTGGTTAAGCCGCTGGGTGAATGATAACAGCGAATATCGCCTCTCTCTGGGGAAAATAGATCACTCCTGGTCCCAACCTGGGCAAGTCAGCTTTACTGATGTCACACTAGGACGGGCCAAGCAACCCGCGTTTCTTATTGCCCAGCAGGCGGTATTGGGTCTAAGTTGGCGACAACTGACTGAACCTCGTCATTTCCTCAGCCTCAATTTGCAAAATGGGAGCTTAGCGCTCAATAACAGTACCTCACCATTACCTTTGCAGGCTGATACCTTACGGCTGACCAATATGGCGCTGAATACCACTATTGAACCGCAAAACAAGGCAGGCCAGTGGAAAGTAACAGGCCAGCAAGTCACTGGCGGGTTGATCCCTTGGCAACCATTGCCCGGTAATAGTTTGGGCGAAAATGCTCAATTTCAGTTTAGCGCCGGTTCTTTGACCATTAATGGCATCACAGCCGAAAAACTTTATCTACAAGGCTCCATACAGAAAAACGCCCTGACTTTGAGTAATTTTGGGGCTGATATTGCGCAAGGGGAACTGACTGGGAATGCCAGTCAATCGGCTGACGGAAGTTGGCTGGTCGACCGCCTGCGCTTGAGTAATATCCGTCTACAAACTCCCGCAACATTAGAAGATGTCTGGAATACATTTTTACAGCTCCCTCCTATCACGCTAAAACGATTTGATTTAATTGATGCGCGTGTTGAAGGGAAAAACTGGGCATTTAATGATTTAGATCTCACACTGAAAAATATCACGTTCAAGCAAGGCGACTGGCAAAGTGACGAAGGCGAATTATCCCTTAATGCCGGAGACATTATTAAAGGTAATATTCATCTGATTGACCCAATCGCGACATTTACATTGTCACCAACTGGCGTGGCAATTAATCAATTCTCTACACGCTGGCAAGATGGTCTATTAAGAACCAAGGGAAGCTGGCTGCGTGATAGCCACCGCCTACAACTTGATGAGCTGACACTGGTGGCGCTAGTTTATACCCTACCCACGGACTGGAAACAGCAATGGCAACAAACGCTACCAAACTGGCTGTCTGAGGTCTATGTCAGTAAGTTGAATGCTAGCCGTAACTTATTAATTGATATTAGCCCGGACTTCCCATTCCAAATTACGTCGCTGGATGCTGCCGGGACTAATTTACTGCTGGCGAGAAATCATCAATGGGGAATGTGGTCAGGCTCAGTAACGCTAAATGCCGGGAATGCGACTTTTAATAAAAATGATGTCCGCCGCCCATCATTGGCTCTGAGCGCCAATGAACAGCAGATTACGGTTAGTGATTTAAGTGCGTTCACCAAAGAGGGATTGCTGGAAGCCACAGCGGCTATTGATCAAACACCCGGCAGAGCGTTATCCCTTGCGCTGACTGGCCGATCTGTCGACCTTAATATCTTACAAAACTGGGGCTGGCCAGCCTTACCGTTACAAGGGCTTGGTAATCTGAAATTACGGATATCAGGTAACCTGGCGGCAGATAATCCATTGAAACCCACTATTAATGGCACTCTACAAGCCACTGACAGCCACGGACAGCAAGTCAATCAAACTATGCAGCATGGTGAGATACAGGCCGTAGCAGGGCAGTAGCGCGCTTAAACAGCGCTTCCAAGCTTTGTTAAATGACTCTGAACACAAACCGCCGATCACGTGAAATATAACGTAATCGGCGTAAAAATACTTTTACATAAGGGGAAAGGATTTAGAATATTCGAAGAAGCTTTGAGGGACATAATTATTGATCTTATTATCATAGCAATAATCCATTACCTGCCGCTTGCTGGAAACACCCGCTTTTCTGTAGATGTTTTGAATAATATTACAAGCAGTTCCGGT
>NZ_CACVAD010000022.1 GCF_902726545.1 Yersinia artesiana
TTCTCTGTTCTCTTTGCCGGTCACTTAACTACTTGATTCGTTGTGTGCCGTCTCGATGGATGCGCATTATAGGGAGTTCTCAGCTGCCCGCAACCGCTAATTTCAATAAAAATGACTGTTTGCTGCATTCCACAGCAAAACCCCGCCTTATACCCTGTTGTGCACAAACTTATCCACAGATTGAAACTGTTCTCAAAATTGACGAGCATCGCGCAATCGTTTTCGCTACAATTCCCCGCGTCGAATAAGAGTGACCTCGCTGGCATTTCCCGCTATCGGGACGTTATCTGAATCTGTTTTTCTCTTTATATAGATAGAAGAGATTCACGTAACGCTCTATTGATTGATTGCGAAGAACAACTGCGACTCCAAAGCCAAGGGATAAAACCATGCAACAACGCCGCCCAATCCGCCGTGCTCTGCTCAGTGTGTCTGACAAAGCCGGTATCATCGAATTCGCCACTGCACTTTCACAACGTGGTATCGAGTTACTTTCCACCGGCGGGACTGCCCGCCTGCTGGCTGATGCAGGTCTGCCTGTCACCGAAGTGTCTGACTACACCGGCTTCCCGGAAATGATGGACGGACGAGTTAAAACTTTGCATCCCAAAGTACATGGCGGCATTTTAGGCCGTCGCGGCCAGGATGATGGAATCATGGCTCAACATGATATTCAGCCAATCGATATTGTAGTCGTGAATTTATATCCATTTGCCCAAACCGTGGCCCGCGCAGATTGTTCATTGGAAGACGCCGTTGAGAATATCGACATCGGTGGCCCAACCATGGTGCGCTCTGCGGCCAAGAATCATAAAGATGTCGCCATTGTCGTTAAGAGTAGCGACTACCCAGCTATTATTGCCGAGCTGGACGCGAATGACGGTTCATTGACGTACCCAACCCGTTTCAACCTGGCGATCAAAGCTTTCGAACACACCGCCGCTTACGACAGCATGATTGCCAACTACTTCGGCGCATTGGTGCCACCTTATTATGGTGATACCGAGCAGCCATCTGGCCGCTTCCCTCGCACCCTGAATCTTAACTATATAAAGAAACAGGATATGCGTTACGGTGAGAACAGCCACCAGCAAGCAGCCTTCTATATAGAAGAAGATGTGAAAGAAGCATCGGTGGCTACCGCGCAGCAATTACAAGGCAAGGCCCTCTCCTATAACAATATCGCCGATACCGATGCCGCACTTGAATGTGTGAAAGAGTTTAGCGAACCTGCTTGTGTAATAGTTAAACATGCTAACCCATGTGGCGTGGCGATTGCCGACTCTCTGCTGGCCGCCTATGACAAGGCCTATAAAACTGACCCAACGTCAGCTTTTGGCGGCATTATCGCCTTTAACCGCGAGTTGGATGCCGAAACCGCCAGCGCCATTATCAGCCGTCAATTTGTTGAAGTGATTATTGCCCCATCTGTCAGTGCTGAAGCTTTGGCGCTGTTAGCCGCCAAACAGAATGTGCGTGTTCTGACTTGTGGTCAGTGGCAAGAACGTTCTGCTGGCCTGGACTTCAAACGTGTCAATGGTGGCTTGTTAGTGCAAGACCGCGATTTGGGCATGGTGACTGAGGCGGATTTACGTGTGGTATCCAAACGCCAGCCGACCGAGCAAGAGCTGCGTGATGCGCTGTTCTGCTGGAAAGTTGCCAAGTTCGTTAAATCTAATGCCATTGTTTATGCGCGCGACAATATGACTATCGGCATAGGCGCAGGCCAGATGAGCCGCGTGTACTCAGCAAAAATAGCCGGTATCAAAGCGGCAGATGAAGGTTTAGAAGTGGCAGGGTCAGCCATGGCTTCTGATGCTTTCTTCCCATTCCGCGACGGTATTGATGCGGCAGCAGCCGTCGGGATCACCTGTGTCATCCAACCGGGTGGTTCTATTCGTGACGATGAAGTCATTGCTGCGGCTGATGAGCATGGTATCGCCATGATCTTTACCGACATGCGCCATTTCCGCCATTAATTAACCCGCTTAACGGAGTTATCAGATGAATATTTTGATTATTGGCAATGGCGGGCGCGAGCATGCGCTGGGCTGGAAAGCAGCACAGTCACCTTTAGCCGATAAAATTTATGTTGCGCCGGGTAATGCTGGCACGGCCCTGGAACCTACGCTAGAAAATGTCGATATCGCCGCCACCGACATTGCCGGTTTACTGGCATTTGCGCAAAGCCACGATATTGGCCTGACTATCGTCGGCCCCGAAGCACCACTCGTCATCGGTGTGGTTGACGCCTTCCGCGCGGCGGGCCTGACTATCTTTGGCCCAACGCAAGCCGCCGCTCAATTGGAAGGTTCTAAAGCTTTCACCAAAGATTTCCTGGCCCGCCATAATATTCCTACCGCGTTTTACCAGAACTTTACCGAGGTAGAACCGGCGTTAGCTTATGTGCGCAAAATTGGTGCGCCAATCGTGATTAAAGCTGATGGACTGGCTGCCGGTAAAGGTGTGATTGTCGCGATGACGCTGGAAGAGGCAGAA
Source organism: Yersinia artesiana (assembly GCF_902726545.1). Classification (GTDB taxonomy): domain Bacteria; phylum Pseudomonadota; class Gammaproteobacteria; order Enterobacterales; family Enterobacteriaceae; genus Yersinia; species Yersinia artesiana. The sequence goes on from NZ_CACVAD010000022.1 coordinate 2,500, forward strand.
ACCGCAGTTCATGACATGCTGGCTGGCAATGCGTTTGGTGATGCCGGTCACCGTATCGTGGTGGAAGAGTTCCTTGATGGTGAAGAAGCCAGCTTTATTGTGATGGTTGATGGTGAAAACGTGTTACCGATGGCCACCAGCCAGGATCATAAGCGCGTTGGTGATGGTGATACCGGCCCGAATACCGGCGGCATGGGGGCTTATTCTCCCGCGCCTGTCGTCACGGATGAAGTCCATCAGCGGGTGATGGATCAGGTTATCTGGCCCACGGTGCGCGGTATGGCAGCAGAAGGTAATGTTTATACCGGTTTTCTTTATGCGGGTTTGATGATCTCCGCCGATGGGCAACCAAAGGTTATCGAATTCAACTGCCGTTTTGGCGACCCGGAAACCCAGCCAATCATGCTGCGTATGCGTTCAGATTTGGTTGAGTTGTGTTTAGCTGGCGCACAAGGCAAGTTGAACGAGAAAACTTCTGACTGGGATGAACGCCCGTCACTGGGTGTGGTTCTGGCCGCAGGCGGCTATCCAGCGGATTACCGTCAGGGTGATATCATTCATGGGCTACCACAGCAGGAAGTAGCTGATGGCAAAGTGTTCCATGCTGGAACCAAGCTAGACAGCAATAATAATGTCGTGACCAGTGGTGGGCGCGTGTTGTGTGTGACGGCGCTCGGAGCAACGGTTGCACAGGCACAGCAACATGCTTATAAGCTCGCTGAGAAGATTCAGTGGGAAGGTATGTTCTGCCGTAAGGACATTGGCTATCGGGCGATTGCCCGAGAAAAATAATTGCTCGCGGTAAACAAGTATTAAGTCTTTCAAGGGGTACCGTTTGTTGTGCCCCTTCTCTTATAAACTACCTGATTGAGGTTCCCAACGGCAGAAGTCCTGATTAGCAACCAATAACAATTGCTGTCCTTCCGATGAATCCAGCCACGCGACACCCAATGGTTCTGCGCTATTCGCGCCCCGTTTACTCAACCATGCTTGCGAATTGTCATCAAGATTCAGCCGCAACTTTTTCCCAGCACAGGTTGTCACGATGCCATCTTGCCAGCGCCCCTGAATTAACTGAACGTTACCGGCACGCAGCGCGCTGCTCAGTTCCAGAATTCGTTTAGCTTCCAATTGATAAACCGCAATATTATCAACCGAGAGTTGCTCACGCCGTGTTGCCAGTTGGCGTTGCATAAAACTGACCTGCCCTTGCTCATCAAAACGTAGCTCGACACTTTGTGGATCATCACCCAGATCATTACGCCGGATTTCCCGCAATACGCCATTTTGATATTCATAGAAGGTCACACGAGTATTCCCCCCGGAGTAGGGGCTGTAAACACTCATCAGCACTTGTGGTTGCTGTTGCGCATTATCCTGACGCCATAAACGCACTACACCGCTGTCGGCGATATAACCGCTGGCACTGAATTGAGGGGAGCTGGACTGACTGCTACAGGCGCTGAGACCAAAGGCTAGACCGAGGGTCATCAGCACCCGCTGCATAAACAAAAGGGGCTTTGCCACCCCCCCGTTTATTATTTTCACTGACACACTATTAAGATTTAACAGCGTCTTTCAATGCCTTACCAGAAACAAACGCTGGCACATTAGCTGCAGCAATTTTGATTTCTTTACCGGTTTGTGGGTTGCGGCCAGTGCGCTCATTACGATGGTTTACTTTGAAGGTACCAAAACCAACCAATTGTACTGCATCACCCTCTTTCAGAGATTCGGTAATTGCAGCCAGTGTGGATTCCAAAGCCGCTTTTGCTTGAGCTTTAGAAAGGTCCGCTTTGTCCGCGATTACGTCAATCAGTTGAGTCTTATTCATAAGTTATCCTTACAGTGTGTTTATCGTTTGCAAAGCATCGAGTGCGACGGATATGCCGATTGACAGCACTCTCCTGCATACACGCACCGATAGCCACTTTTTTTCGCCCCCCAAATGTAGAACAGACAGGGGGCAGATGTGAAGCCTTAAGACGTGACAAATCAGGCGTTAAATCACGTTTTCTTGCCTTATTGCGTTAAATTTATGCCAATGTTGCTAACAGCCGCTTCCCGTAGGTCAGAACGTAACCCTTTAATCAGATCCAGGTCGCGCTCTTCGCAGTCAGCTAACAGGCGGAAAATCTCCCATTGGATATCCCATTCTTCTTCAATCGCGGGCAAGATTTTCAGTTCTTCATCGGTCATTTCTTTGCCAGCCAATGTCATTTCCAACATCGCAACGGTACGGATTGACGTTTCGCTGATAGCGATAGCATGCTCTAAAGTTTCGCCACTCAAACGTGAATGAATAGCTTCACTTAAAGCAATACAGGCATCGATGGCAGGGTAAACACCGTAGATAGCATAGTCATCAGCGGAAGGAATTGCCTCTTCCAGCTTCTCTAATTGGCTATCAAAATTAACCTTAGCGTCTTTTACCACCAAAGTTTCCCAGATAAGATCCAGAATACGTCGGTAAACGGCCGGATCACCAAACTCGGTTTCCAGGCAAAATTGCTGATAGTTGGGATACATCCGCTCGCACAAGCAAGCCATGAAAGTCAGGTGTTGCCAACTTTCCAGCTTTTCGAGACGTAGATGAATCGGATTACGTATCATTATGAGTTCTCATTATTCATTATCTGCGCGGCAGTGTACCCGAAATTAAATCATATCCCTATGGTTGCCAAGCAAATCAGGATTTTTCCGCACCCACCGTTGAAATTGCGGGCGGTTTGACGCAATAGCATCGGCCCAACGAGTCGGTTCCGGCAAACGGTAACCCGCCATACAATGTTGAACCCACTCTAATGCACGGACAACACTCACCCGGTGGCCGGGTGAAATAAATAGCGGATTACAACGGTTTTTGCTGCGCCATACCCAACCTAGCTGCTCATCGGCATCAACCAAAGGCTGCAATGCGCCGTTATCGTTGCCCAATGGCTCAAAATGCCCGCACAAACGGCTTTTGGCAACACCAATGGTCGGGACATCCACCAGCAAGCCAAAATGGCTGGCAACCCCTAAACGGCGAGGATGCGCTATCCCCTGCCCGTCAACAAAAACCAATTGAGGTCGTTGTTGTATCTGCTCCCAAGCGGCTAATAATGCAGGATATTCACGAAAAGAGAGTAAACCGGGGATATACGGGAGTGAAGTTGCCACGCGGGCAACCTGATATTCCACCAATTCGAGCGAGGGGTAACGTAAAACGGCAATCGCAGCACGGGTCACTTCCCCCTGCTGCTCAAAACCAACATCTGCTCCCGCGATAAAACGCACTGACTCACTTGCGATATCATCTTGAAGGCTAATTTCAGATGCGCGTTGCCGCTGTTCTGCCCGTAACGCCTTGGTATCTACCATTTGGTAACACGTTCCCTCAATTAATTACTTTTGGTGATAAGGCTTTGATAATGCATGAACAGCCTTCACAAAAGCACCCGCATGTTCTGGTGGGACATCCTGATGGATGCCGTGGCCCAGATTAAATACATGCCCTTCACCCTGACCAAAACCGGCCAGAATGGTACTGACTTCTTCCTCGATACGCGCAGCAGGCGCATAAAGAATGGAAGGGTCCATATTGCCTTGTAGCGCAACTTTGTCGCCTACCCGGCGGCGCGCATCGGCAATATCCGTAGTCCAATCCAGCCCCAAAGCATCGCAACCGGTGGCGGCCATCGCTTCCAGCCATTGTCCACCGCCTTTGGTGAACAAGGTCACTGGTACCCGACGCCCATCGTTTTCGCGGATCAAACCATCAACGATTTTATGCATGTAATTCAAGGAGAACTCTGCATAATCACGCCCGGTCAGTACCCCGCCCCAGGTATCAAAGACCATCACAGATTGCGCGCCAGCTTTGATTTGAGCATTGAGATACAAAATGACACTGTCAGCCAATTTATCCAGCAACAGATGCAAAGTCTGCGGCTCGGCATACATCATTTTTTTCAGTTTGGTGAAGGCCTTACTACTGCCACCTTCAACCATATAAGTCGCCAATGTCCACGGGCTGCCGGAAAAGCCAATTAATGGCACCGCACCGGCCAGCTCACGGCGGATGGTTCTCACCGCATTCATAACGTAACCCAACTCCTGCTCAGGATCGGGAATAGGGAGCTTTTCAACATCGGCACGACAGGTAATCGGAGATTGAAAACGCGGGCCTTCGCCGGTTTCAAAGTACAACCCCAACCCCATTGCATCGGGAATGGTCAGAATGTCGGAAAACAGAATCGCCGCATCCAGCGGATAACGACGCAACGGCTGCATCGTCACTTCACAGGCCAATTCAGCATTTTTGCACAGCGACATAAAATCCCCGGCAATAGCGCGGGTGGCTTTATACTCTGGCAAATAGCGGCCTGCCTGGCGCATCATCCATACCGGAGTGACATCTACCGGCTGGCGTAGTAAAGCACGCAGATAGCGATCGTTTTTCAACTCATTCATGATAAAGCTCCTTGATTATCTGCACGCATTGTAGCATGCCGGATAATACTTTCCTGCGGCAGCTAAACGCGGTTTTTAGCTATTCTCCGTCGTCGAACTGCTCTTCGCGGCATAATACGACGGTATCTTCAATCAAGCGACGTGCCACGGTGCCTGGTGGTGGCAACAATGGCAATTGATCATAGCGATACCAACCGGCATTCAGCAACTCTTTAGGATCGTGTCGCAGCTCACCGCTGTCATACTCCGCCATAAATGCCATCATCAGTGAATGTGGGAATGGCCACGGCTGCGATGTCACATAGCGCAGGTTTTTAATGTGGATATTACTTTCTTCCAGCACTTCACGGGACACCGCCTGCTCCAGCGTTTCTCCCACTTCGACAAACCCGGCTAACACCGTGTTAATGCCACCACGATGGCGAACATGTTGTGCCAATAAAATCTCATCACCGCGGCGAATGGCAACAATCACGCACGGGGCAATTTGCGGGTAATAGCGTTCACGGCAGTGATTGCACAGACAAGCCCACTCGGTACGGCTGGCATGCATTTGATGCCCACAATAGCCACAATAGCGGTGAGAGCGGTAAAACTCGGCTAATTGCACGCCACGGCCCGCTAATTGGAACAAACCGCGATCGACATCCAGTAATTGCCGCACTGATCCCATATCCGCAGACATCATCTGGCGGATAAGCCAAACCGCCTGCCCTTGCCATTCACCAATTTGCCTTGCGGTCGCGCCCTGTAATGACCAATTAGCCGCGTTACCTTGTGGTAACTCCCCTTTTGGTAACCATAATTTATTTTCATGGCTGACAATCCACCAGCCACTTTCTTTACCTGTAAGTTGTAGTTCCATATCGTTGTTGCACAACCTCGACTTCACTGGCAATCTAGAATCCGGCTTGTTACATTTTTGTAACCCATTATTACTTCACGGAGTCGATCTCATGCTTAACCGACTAGAAAGCCTGACTCAACGCGTTGGCGGCAGTAATGAATTAATTGATCAATGGCTTCATGCACGTAAAGAACTTTTAGTCTCGTATTGCACAGTGATCGGTATTAAGCCACAAAAAGGAAAGCATACCCCGCTTAATGAAAAAGCGCTGGAGAACTTTTGCCATAACCTGGTGGATTATCTCTCCTCCGGACACTTCCATATCTACGATAGAATTATCAAACAGGTAGAAGGCGCGTCCAGCCCGAAAATGGCCCTGACGACCAAAGTTTATCCCGCTTTAAAAAATAACACTCAAACTATCATGGCATTCCATGATCGTTATACAAACATTGAGATCGACGACGACAGTTGCACCGAGTTTCAACAAGCTTTATCCGATATCGGTGAAGCGCTTGATGCTCGTTTTCGGCTGGAAGATCAACTTATTCAATGGGCTGCTGAGTCATGGCAAGCCGCTCAGTCAGAAAATAAAAAGAGCCAGACCAATTAACCTAATAAATTAGTTCAAAGTGGTAAGTAAAATAGCTTACAGCACACTATTGTAGTTTTAATGCAACCTCGTATAGTAAGGACTCTTGTCGGAGTGCCTAGCACCTGTTTTCTTACGAAAGCAAACGCAGGCTGAGACCGTTAATTCGGGATCCGCGGAACCTGATCGGGTTAATACCCGCGAAGGGAACAAGAGTAATTTATCGCTACAGGCCCGGTATTCCCCTTACAGGTGGCAGCCGGTCACTGGCCAACATCGTTACTCCCGCCAAGCTCCAGACAAGCAATTTTCCCTATAAACCACATTGGCTCTATAACCACATTGGTAGGAATTGCTATGTCTAATAATACAATTTTTAATCATACAACCGCTAAAGATTCATCACGTCCACGCCAATCCATTTCACGTAAACAGCAACGTGAACAAGCCCAGACGTTTATTGATACCTTGCAAGGTGTCACTTTCCCCAACTCACAACGTATTTATCTGCAAGGCTCACGGCCCGATATTCAAGTGCCAATGCGCGAGATCCAACTCAACCCAACATTGATCGGCGGCGGCAAAGACGATCCTCGCTATGAAGATAACGAAGCCATTCCGGTATATGACACATCCGGCCCTTATGGCGATCCCAGCGCTAAACTGGATGTCCATGCTGGTTTGCCCAAATTACGCGATAGCTGGATAGCCGATCGTCAGGATACCGTAGCACTGACTTCCGTTAGCTCTGGTTTTACCCAACAACGTTTGGCAGATGAAGGTTTGGATCATTTGCGTTTTGAGCATCTTCCCCGCCCGAAGAAAGCCGTCGAAGGCAAATGTGTTACTCAATTACATTACGCCCGCCAAGGGATCATCACCCCAGAAATGGAATTTATCGCGCTGCGGGAAAATATGGGGCGTGAACGTATTCGCGGTGAGGTATTACGCCAGCAGCATCCAGGGCAAGCATTTGGCGCGCAGCTACCCGACAATATCACCGCAGAATTTGTCCGACAGGAAGTCGCTGCGGGGCGGGCCATCATTCCAGCGAATATTAACCACCCCGAATCTGAGCCAATGATTATTGGTCGCAACTTTTTAGTGAAAATAAACGCCAACATCGGTAACTCTGCGGTGACCTCTTCCATTGAGGAAGAAGTGGAAAAACTGGTGTGGTCTACCCGCTGGGGTGCCGACACCGTGATGGACTTGTCCACTGGCCGCTATATTCATGAAACCCGTGAATGGATACTGCGTAATAGCCCGGTCCCTATTGGCACTGTCCCTATCTATCAAGCGCTGGAAAAAGTGAATGGGGTGGCGGAAAACCTGACGTGGGAAATGTTCCGCGACACCTTGCTAGAGCAGGCTGAACAAGGTGTCGATTACTTTACTATTCATGCTGGTGTGCTGTTGCGCTATGTGCCGATGACCGCCAAACGGCTGACCGGTATCGTCTCTCGTGGCGGGTCGATTATGGCGAAATGGTGCCTGTCTCATCATCAGGAAAACTTCCTGTACCAGCATTTCCGCGAAATTTGCCAAATTTGTGCCGCCTATGATGTTTCATTATCACTGGGTGATGGCCTGCGTCCTGGTTCTATTCAGGATGCCAATGATGAAGCCCAGTTTGCCGAACTACATACTTTGGGAGAACTGACAAAAATTGCCTGGGAATATGATGTGCAAGTGATGATAGAAGGCCCTGGGCATGTGCCAATGCAGATGATTCGCCGCAATATGACCGAAGAGTTGGAGCATTGCCACGAAGCGCCATTTTATACCTTAGGCCCATTGACCACGGATATTGCCCCCGGTTATGACCATTTCACCTCCGGTATCGGTGCGGCCATGATTGGCTGGTTCGGTTGTGCCATGTTGTGTTACGTCACCCCCAAAGAGCATCTCGGCCTGCCGAATAAAGAAGATGTAAAACAGGGTCTTATCACCTATAAAATCGCAGCCCATGCCGCTGATCTGGCCAAAGGCCACCCCGGTGCGCAGATCCGCGATAACGCTATGTCGAAAGCTCGCTTTGAATTCCGCTGGGAAGATCAGTTTAATTTGGCCCTCGATCCTGAAACCGCACGGGCCTATCACGACGAAACCCTGCCGCAAGAATCCGGCAAAGTTGCTCATTTCTGCTCTATGTGTGGGCCGAAATTCTGCTCGATGAAAATTTCGCAAGAAGTGAGAGATTACGCAGACAGGCAAGAACAGGCCGCCGCTCAACCCATTGAAGTGCTGCAATCGGGTATGGAGCAGATGTCAGCCGAGTTCCGCTCTCGTGGCAGTGAGTTGTATATCAGTAAATCACATCTCAGTCCGATGAATCTGAAAGCGGAGGCTGATAATGAAACCATCTGATACACCACTATTCTCGGCCCAGAAGGGCTTTCCGCCGACCGCACCGCGCCTTGGCCTGTATCCGGTCGTCGATTCCGTGTTGTGGATAGAACGCCTGCTGGCGGCGGGGGTAACCACTATCCAATTGCGTATCAAGGATTTAGATGATGCGCAGGTAGAACAGGATATTGCCGCAGCAATTGCATTGGGCAAACGCTATCAAGCACGCTTATTTATTAATGATTACTGGCGGCTGGCGATTAAGCATGGCGCTTACGGTGTGCATCTGGGGCAGGAAGATTTGGAGACCACTGATTTGGCCGCCATACAACAAGCCGGATTGCGGCTCGGGGTATCTACCCACGATGAGCACGAACTGGCAATAGCTAAAGCTGTGCGGCCTTCTTACATCGCAATGGGTCATATCTTCCCAACTCAAACCAAGCAAATGCCATCATCCCCTCAGGGGCTGGCGGTACTCAAGCAGATGGTGGAAAACACACCGGACTACCCCACCGTCGCTATTGGTGGCATCAGTATTGAGCGAGTCCCCGCCGTCTTGGCAACCGGCGTGGGCAGTGTGGCGGTGGTTAGTGCCATTACCCAGGCTGAGGATTGGCAGCAGGCCACGGCACAATTGCTACATCTGATTGAGGGCAAGGAGCTGAGCGATGATAAACAAGCATGAGCTGAGTGACAGTGAATTCTTGCGCTACAGCCGCCAGTTGTTGCTGGAAGATATTGGCCCGGAGGGCCAGTTGAAGCTGAAAAGTGCCCGCGTGTTGATCATCGGTCTGGGTGGCCTTGGCTCCCCTGCCGCGCTCTATTTGGCGGCCGCGGGTATCGGCAAATTATTACTGGCTGATGATGACCAATTGGATCTGACCAATTTACAGCGCCAAATCCTGTATCGCACCACCGATATCAACCAAACCTCTGCCAGCAACCAAACTAAAGTGCGGTTAGCCCAGCGTCATTTGCTAAATCTTAATCCGCTGGTTGAGATTGTCACCTTCGATACCAGGCTGGCCGATGCGGCATTGGCTGATGCGGTGGCGAACACTGATTTGGTACTCGATTGCAGTGACAACATGGACACCCGCCATCAGGTGAATGCCGCCTGTATCACAGCACAAAAACCCTTAATCAGCGGCAGTGCTGTGGGGTTTAGCGGACAACTACTGGTGATTGAACCGCCTTTTTCCCATGGTTGCTACGCCTGCCTTTATCCCGATAAAGAACTGCCGCAGCGCAACTGCCGTACATCTGGTGTTTTGGGGCCGGTGGTCGGCGTTATTGGCACCTTACAAGCGCTGGAAGCCATCAAGATGTTGGCCGGCCTTCCGTCAGCATTGAGCGGGAAGTTGCGCTTATTCGATGGCAAGCAGCAAAGCTGGAGCACCTTGCAACTGACGCGATCAAAGCATTGCCCTGTCTGTGGAGGCTCACAGTGAAGAGTGATCATATAAACATTGTGCTTAATGATCAGCCGCTTGAGGTGGAATGCACCATAACTGTTGAAAAGTTGCTCCAACAACTGAACCGCCACCAGCCGGGAACCGCGCTGGCGGTCAATCAGGTCATTATCCCGCGAACTGACTGGGAAGAGTATCAGTTGCACGAGGGTGACAACATTTTACTATTCCAGGCCATTGCCGGAGGCTGACATGCTGAAGATCGCCGATACCACTTTTACCTCACGTTTATTTACCGGTACGGGCAAATTTGCCACCGCTGAATTGATGCTGGAAGCACTACGCGCCTCCGGTTCACAACTGATCACCATGGCAATGAAGCGGGTGGATCTTCAGGCCGGTAATGATGCCATTCTTGCGCCATTGCGCCAGCTAGGCGTGCGCTTACTACCTAATACATCCGGAGCGAAAACTGCGCAAGAAGCTGTTTTCGCCGCGCGCCTGGCACGTGAAGCACTAGGAACCCATTGGATAAAACTGGAAATTCATCCGGATGTGAAGTATTTGCTGCCCGATCCAATAGAAACCCTGAAAGCCGCCGAAATACTGGTGAAAGAGGGGTTTGTGGTTCTGCCTTACTGCGGCGCAGACCCGGTATTGTGTAAACGGCTGGAAGAAGCCGGCTGTGCTGCCGTCATGCCATTGGGGGCACCTATTGGATCAAATTTGGGATTACGCACTCGCGACTTCCTGCAAATTATCATCGAGCAGGCCAAAGTGCCCGTGGTGGTCGATGCCGGTATTGGTGCGCCAAGCCATGCACTTGAAGCTATAGAACTAGGCGCTGATGCTGTTCTGGTGAATACCGCGATTGCTGTTGCTCGCTCACCGGTACAAATGGCTCATGCATTTCGCTTAGCGGTAGAGTCTGGCGAATTGGCGCGTCAGGCAGGGCTTGGTAACCGACAATTTGATAGGGCAATAGCCACCAGCCCACTGACCGGTTTTCTTAGCCAGCTTAAGGAAGAAAATCATGTCTGAAGGGTTCAGCCAGCGCTGGCAGCAATTGAATTGGGATGATATTTCTCTGCGCATCAACAGCAAAACTGTCGCAGATGTTGAGCGGGCTATTCACGCGGTCAAACCCAGTCGTGAAGATCTCATGGCATTGATTTCACCTGCGGCTCTGGCTTATCTGGAACCAATGGCGCAGAAAGCCCAACAACTGACTCGCCAGCGTTTTGGCAATACCGTCAGTTTTTATGTGCCGCTTTACCTTTCCAATCTGTGCGCCAATGATTGTACTTACTGCGGTTTTTCGATGAGCAATCGCATCAAGCGCAAAACATTGGATGAAACTGAAATCATCCGTGAGTGTGAAGCCATCAAAGCACTGGGCTTCGAACACTTGCTGCTGGTCACCGGTGAACATCAGGCAAAAGTGGGAATGGACTATTTCCGCCGTCATTTTCCAACTATTCGCAACCAATTCAGCTCGCTAATGATGGAAGTTCAGCCATTGGCAGAAGAAGAGTATGCGGAGCTCAAAACACTGGGATTGGATGGCGTGATGGTTTATCAAGAAACCTATCATCCGGCGACTTATCAGCAGCACCATTTGCGCGGCCATAAACAGGATTTTCATTGGCGGCTGGCAACGCCTGATCGTCTGGGACGCGCGGGGATCGATAAGATCGGATTAGGTGCTTTGATTGGTTTGTCGAGCAGTTGGCGCACCGACTGCTACATGCTGGCGGAGCATCTGTTTTACCTGCAACAAACTTATTGGCAGAGTCGCTACTCCATTTCATTCCCACGTTTACGCCCGTGTGCCGGGGGAATTGAGCCAGCTTCTCTGATGAGTGAATCACAATTGCTGCAATTGATTTGCGCTTTCCGCCTGTTTGCGCCGGATGTGGAGCTGTCACTCTCGACTCGTGAATCACCTTTCTTCCGCGATCACGTGATTCCGCTGGCGATAAATAATGTCAGTGCGGGGTCGAAAACGCAGCCGGGTGGATATGCCGATGACCATCCTGAACTTGAGCAATTTGCTCCTCATGATAATCGAACGCCTGAACAGGTGGCTCAAGCACTAACGCTGGCAGGGCTGCAACCGGTATGGAAGGATTGGGATCGTCATTTTGGGCGCATATCCCAATAAATATCGCGCTTTCATTCTGAAAAATAAGCAAAAAAAACCGCCCCGAAAGGAGCGGTTTTTACGTTGGTGACAAACAAAGAGATTAGTCTTTGCTGTTACCAAAACCGGCGTTGAGCAATTCAGCCAGGTTAGCAGTCGCTTCGTCCGCGCTAACTTGCGGAACCACTGGTGCTTCACCCAGAGCTTTACGGCGCATACGATCCTGATGATAAGCGTAACCGGTACCGGCTGGGATCAGACGGCCCACGATAACGTTCTCTTTCAGGCCACGCAGTTCATCACGTTTACCGGCAACTGCCGCTTCAGTAAGAACGCGCGTGGTTTCCTGGAACGAAGCCGCAGAGATGAAGGATTCGGTCGCCAAGGATGCCTTGGTGATACCCAGCAGGTCACGTGTGAACGTAGCCTCGATTTTGCCTTCAGCTGCCAGCTTACGGTTAGCGATTTTAACGCGAGACATTTCTGCCTGCTCGCCTTCCAGGAAGTCGGTGCTACCTGCATCAACGATGGTGCCTTTACGCAGCATCTGACGAACGATAACTTCGATGTGTTTATCGTTAATCTTAACGCCTTGCAGACGGTAAACTTCCTGCACTTCGTTGGTGATGTAACGAGTTACCGCGTGAACGCCACGCAGACGCAGAATGTCGTGTGGAGATTCTGGGCCGTCGGAAACTACGTCACCGCGTTCTACAATTTCACCTTCGAACACGTTGAGCTGACGCCATTTCGGAATCATCTCTTCGTATGCATCGCTACCATCCAACGGTGAGATAACCAGACGGCGCTTGCCTTTGGTCTCTTTACCGAACGAGATGATCCCGCTGATTTCAGCCAGGATTGCAGGCTCTTTCGGACGACGTGCTTCGAACAAGTCAGCAACACGTGGCAGACCACCGGTAATATCCTTGGTACCGCTTGATTCCTGAGGAATACGCGCCAGGGTATCACCCGCACCGATCTGAATACCGTCTTCCAGCTGTACAATCGCTTTACCTGGCAGGAAGTATTGAGCAGGCATATCAGTACCTGGGATCAATACATCGTCGCCTTTGGCATCAACGATTTTCAGTGCCGGACGCAGGTCTTTACCGCTACCGGTACGCTCTGCGCTGTCCAATACCACCAGAGAAGACAAACCGGTCAGTTCGTCGGTCTGGCGTGTAATGGTCTGGCCGTCAATCATGTCCGCGAAGCGGATGAAACCGCTCACTTCGGTTACAACTGGCATGATGTGCGGATCCCAGTTAGCAACGGTTTCGCCGCCTTGGACTTCTGCGCCATCGCCTTTAGCCATTACAGCACCGTAAGGCACTTTGTAGCTTTCTTTGGTACGGCCGAATTCGTCGATCAGTTTCAGCTCGGTATTACGAGAAGTAATAACCAGCTTGCCCGCTGCATTGGTAACGAACTTAGCGTTGCTCAGTTTCAAGCTACCTTTGTTCTTAACCTGAATGCTGGACTCTGCTGCCGCACGAGATGCCGCACCACCGATGTGGAACGTACGCATCGTAAGCTGGGTACCCGGCTCACCGATGGACTGTGCTGCAATAACACCAACCGCTTCACCTTTGTTGATGATGTGGCCACGTGCCAGGTCGCGACCATAGCAGTTTGCACACACACCAAAGTCAGTTTCACAGCTTACTACTGAACGAACTTTAACGCTGTCGACGGAGTTTTCTTCTAACAGATCACACCATTTTTCGTCCAACAGGGTGTTACGCGGAACCAGAATATCAGCCGTACCCGGCTTGATAACTTCTTCAGCGGTCACACGACCCAGAACGCGATCGCGCAGTGGTTCTTTAACATCACCACCTTCGATAACCGGGGTCATCACGATACCGTTATGGGTACCACAATCGTCTTCGGTTACCACCAGATCCTGTGCCACGTCAACTAAACGACGGGTCAGGTAACCGGAGTTCGCAGTTTTCAATGCGGTATCCGCCAAACCTTTACGCGCACCGTGGGTTGAGATGAAGTACTGAAGTACGTTCAAACCTTCACGGAAGTTCGCGGTGATTGGCGTTTCAATGATCGAGCCATCTGGCTTAGCCATCAGACCACGCATCCCTGCCAGCTGACGAATCTGTGCAGCAGAACCACGCGCACCGGAGTCGGCCATCATAAAGATGCTGTTGAATGATACTTGCTGTTCGACAACGCCGTCACGATTGACAACATCTTCTACAGACAAGTTATCCATCATCGCCTTGGCAACACGTTCGTTAGCCGCGGCCCAGATATCGATCACTTTGTTATAACGTTCGCCTGCTGTTACCAGACCGGATTGGAACTGTTCTTGGATCTCAGCAACTTCAGTTTCAGCTTCTTCGATGATCCCTGCTTTCGCTTCTGGGATAACCATGTCATCGATACCTACAGAGGCGCCTGAGCGTGCTGCGTAAGCAAAACCGGTGTACATGATCTGGTCAGCAAAGATAACCGTTGGCTTCAAGCCCAGGATGCGGTAACAGGTGTTCAGCATCTTGGAGATAGCTTTCTTGCCCAGCGGCTGGTTAACGATAGAGTAAGGCAGGCCTTTCGGGACGATCATCCACAAAATAGCACGACCTACAGTCGTATCGATAATGCTGGTACGCGAAGTGCTTTCGCCTTCGGTATTACGAATTTCTTCAGTAATACGGACTTTTACCCGCGCATGCAGAGATGCCAGGCCGGCGCGATAAATACGCTCAGCTTCTTTCGGGCCAGTCAGTACCATGCCTTCGCCTTTGGCGTTAACACAGTCACGGGTCATGTAATACAGACCCAATACAACGTCCTGAGAAGGAACGATGATTGGCTCGCCGTTCGCTGGTGACAGGATGTTGTTGGTAGACATCATCAACGCACGTGCTTCTAACTGAGCTTCCAGTGTCAGCGGTACGTGAACAGCCATTTGGTCACCATCGAAGTCGGCGTTATATGCCGCACAAACCAGTGGGTGCAACTGGATGGCTTTACCTTCGATCAGAACCGGTTCAAACGCCTGGATACCCAAACGGTGAAGGGTTGGTGCACGGTTCAGCAGCACTGGGTGTTCGCGGATAACTTCATCCAGGATATCCCAAACAACCGCTTCTTCACGCTCAACCATCTTCTTGGCAGCTTTAATGGTGGTAGCAAGACCACGCAATTCCAGCTTGCCGTAGATGAACGGTTTGAACAGCTCAAGAGCCATTTTCTTCGGCAGACCGCACTGATGCAGACGCAGGTATGGACCCACGGTAATAACCGAACGGCCTGAGTAGTCAACACGTTTACCCAGCAAGTTCTGACGGAAACGACCTTGCTTACCTTTGATCATGTCAGCCAGTGACTTCAACGGACGCTTGTTAGAGCCGGTAATCGCACGACCGCGACGGCCGTTATCCAGCAATGCATCTACTGCTTCTTGCAGCATACGCTTTTCGTTGCGCACGATGATGTCCGGTGCAGCCAAGTCCAGCAGGCGTTTCAGACGGTTGTTACGGTTGATCACGCGACGATACAAATCGTTCAGATCAGAAGTCGCAAAACGACCGCCATCCAACGGAACCAATGGACGCAAGTCTGGCGGCAGCACAGGCAGCACGGTCAGGATCATCCACTCTGGCTTGTTGCCAGACTGTACGAACGCTTCCAGCAGCTTGATACGCTTGGTCAACTTCTTACGCTTGGTTTCAGAATTTGTTTCGTTCAATTCTTCGCGCAGGATCTCGCACTCTGCTTCCAGATCCATGTTTTTCAACAAGGCCTGAATAGCTTCGGCGCCCATTTTCGCGTCGAACTCATCACCAAACTCTTCCAACGCGTCCAGATACTGCTCTTCAGTCAGGATCTGACGACGTTCCAGGTTGGTCATACCGCCTTCAACAACCACATAGGATTCGAAGTACAGTACACGTTCGATGTCACGTAATGGCATATCCAGCAGCAAACCGATGCGGGATGGCAGCGATTTCAGGAACCAGATGTGCGCAGTTGGAGAAGCCAGTTCGATGTGACCCATACGCTCACGGCGTACTTTGGTTTGAGTCACTTCAACGCCGCATTTCTCACAAATAACACCGCGGTGTTTCAAACGCTTGTACTTACCGCACAGGCATTCGTAATCTTTTACTGGGCCAAAGATACGGGCGCAGAAAAGGCCGTCACGTTCTGGTTTGAACGTACGGTAGTTAATGGTTTCCGGCTTTTTAACTTCACCGAATGACCAGGAACGGATCATGTCTGGCGAGGCCAGAGCAATTTTGATCGCATCAAACTCTTCGGTCTTAGTTTGCGCTTTCAGAAACTTTAATAAGTCTTTCACGGATTGGCTCCTGTCGGAGTTAGACCTGCCAGGCGCTCAAACCTAAGCATATAAAAACCTAAGTTTGAGCACCCCTGTGACCAGTGCGAACCACCAGCAAGCTCCCGGCTATGAGAGCTTGCCGTCTGGCGAAGAATTACTCTTCTTCCAGCTCGATATTGATGCCCAGCGAGCGGATTTCTTTCAACAATACGTTGAAGGACTCCGGCATGCCTGGTTCCATACGGTGATCGCCATCCACGATGTTTTTGTACATCTTGGTACGGCCGTTTACATCGTCGGACTTGACGGTAAGCATTTCCTGCAATGTGTACGCGGCGCCATAAGCTTCCAACGCCCACACTTCCATCTCACCGAAGCGCTGACCACCGAACTGAGCCTTACCACCCAGCGGCTGCTGAGTAACCAAGCTGTAAGAACCGGTAGAACGCGCATGCATCTTGTCATCAACCAAGTGGTTCAGTTTCAGCATGTACATGTAGCCGACAGTAACCTGACGTTCGAATTGCTCGCCGGTACGGCCGTCAAACAGAGTAATCTGACCAGAAGTTGGTAGGCCACCCAGCTGTAACAGTTCCTTGATTTCTTTCTCTGTCGCACCATCGAAGACTGGTGTTGCGATTGGCATACCTTTTTTCAGGTTCTCAGCCAGACGCAGTACTTCGTCATCGGTGAAGGTGCTCAGATCAACTTTCTGACAAACACTATCGCCCAGATCGTAGGCTTTCTGGATGAACTCACGCAGTTTGGCAACTTCTTCCTGCTTTTTCAGCATGGCGTTGATTTTCTCGCCGATGCCTTTCGCTGCCATCCCTAAGTGGGTTTCCAAAATCTGACCGATGTTCATACGCGATGGTACGCCCAGCGGGTTCAGAACGATGTCTACCGGCGTACCGTTTTCATCGTAAGGCATATCTTCGATCGGGTTAATCTTAGAGATAACACCTTTGTTACCGTGACGACCGGCCATCTTGTCACCCGGTTGAATCTGACGTTTAACGGCCAGATACACCTTGACGATCTTCAGCACGCCTGGTGCTAAATCATCACCTTGGGTAATCTTACGACGCTTGGCATCCATCTTCTTCTCGAATTCGGATTTCATTTCGTCGTACTGCTCTGCCAACTGTTCCAGCTGGTTTTGCTTGTCTTCGTCAGTTAGGCCAAGTTCCAGCCAGCGGTCACGTGGTAATTTGCTCAGCTTGTCAGCTTCGATACCACCAGAAACCAGTACTGCATGGATACGTGCAAACAGGCCCGCTTCCAGGATCTGCAACTCTTCCGTCAGGTCTTTCTTAGCCTGCTTCAGTTGCATCTCTTCGATTTCCAATGCACGTTTGTCTTTTTCTACGCCGTCGCGAGTAAAGACTTGTACATCGATAACCGTACCGGAAACACCGTTTGGTACACGCAGAGAAGAGTCTTTAACATCAGACGCTTTCTCACCGAAGATCGCACGTAACAGCTTCTCTTCTGGAGTCAGTTGGGTTTCACCTTTAGGTGTTACCTTACCAACCAGAATGTCACCGCCAGTCACTTCAGCACCGATATATACGATACCGGATTCATCCAGTTTGGAGAGCGCAGCTTCACCCACGTTCGGGATGTCAGCAGTGATCTCTTCTGGCCCCAGCTTGGTGTCACGAGACACACATGCCAGTTCCTGAATGTGGATAGTTGTGAAGCGATCTTCTTGCACCACGCGCTCGGAGACCAAGATGGAGTCTTCGAAGTTGTAACCGTTCCAAGGCATGAACGCTACACGCATGTTCTGACCCAATGCCAGTTCGCCCAGATCTGTAGATGGGCCATCTGCCAGCACGTCACCGCGCTCGATTGGCTCACCCAGATTCACACACGGCATCTGGTTGATACAGGTGTTCTGGTTAGAACGGGTGTATTTGGTCAGGTTATAAATATCAATACCTGCTTCGCCCGGATACATCTCGTCTTCGTTAACTTTAATCACGATACGGGATGCATCTACGTACTGAACAGTACCGCCACGTTTGGCTACAGAGGTTACCCCTGAGTCAACCGCTACCGCACGTTCCATACCAGTACCCACCAACGGCTTATCAGCACGCAGAGTAGGAACTGCCTGACGTTGCATGTTCGCACCCATCAAGGCGCGGTTGGCGTCATCGTGTTCCAGGAATGGAATCAGAGAAGCACCAACGGACACCACCTGTTGAGTGGAAACGTCCATGTAGTCAACTTGATCGCGACTGAACAGGCTTGATTCGCCTTTGCTACGACAAGTGACCAAGTCTTCGATGAAGCGGCCGTCTTCGTCCAGGTTAGAGTTCGCCTGAGCGATAACGAAGTTGCCTTCTTCAATAGCAGACAGATAGTTAATTTCATCGGTCACCACACCATCGCGCACGCGACGATAAGGGGTTTCCAGGAAACCATACTCGTTGGTCTGTGCGTACACGGACAAGGAGTTGATCAGACCGATGTTTGGACCTTCAGGCGTTTCGATTGGACATACGCGACCATAGTGAGTCGGGTGTACGTCTCGAACTTCAAAGCCAGCACGTTCACGGGTCAAACCGCCCGGGCCCAATGCAGAGATACGGCGTTTATGCGTAATCTCAGACAACGGGTTGTTCTGGTCCATAAATTGTGACAACTGGCTGGAACCAAAGAACTCTTTCACCGCAGCCGAAATAGGCTTGGCGTTGATCATGTCCTGAGGCATCAGGGTGTCGAGGTCGCCCAGAGACAAACGCTCTTTAACCGCACGCTCAACACGAACCAGACCAACACGGAACTGGTTTTCAGCCATTTCACCAACGGAACGAATACGACGGTTGCCTAAGTGGTCGATATCATCCACTTCGCCTTTACCGTTACGGATATCGATGAGCTTCTTCATCACTTCAGTGATGTCTTCTTTGCTCAGGATACCGGAACCTTCGATCTCGTCACGCAGCAGTGAACGGTTGAACTTCATCCGGCCAACCGCAGACAAATCATAGCGGTCTTCAGAGAAGAACAGGTTCTCAAACAGGTTTTCAGCTGCTTCGCGTGTTGGTGGCTCGCCAGGACGCATCATACGGTAGATCTCAACCAGAGCGCTCAGACGATCGCTGGTTGGGTCAACACGCAGGGTCTCGGAGATATAAGCACCGTGATCCAGGTCGTTGGTGAACAGTGTTTCGATTTGCTTGTGACCGGCCTGGCTCAATTTAGCCAGCAAGTCCAGTGACAGCTCCATGTTGGCTGCACAGATAAGCTCGCCGGTGTTCTCATCGATGTAGTCTTTAGCGACCACTTTACCAGCAATGTATTCAACCGGAACTTCGATGCGATCAATGCCGTCTTTTTCAAGCTGACGAATATGACGTGCAGTAATACGACGCGCTTTCTCGACGTAAACTTTGCCATTCGCTTCAATATCAAAGGATGCCGTTTCACCGCGCAGGCGCTCAGGAACCAATTCCATCTGCAGCTTGTTATCACGAATCTCAAAGACCACTTTTTCAAAGAACAAATCCAGGATCTGTTCAGTGGTGAAATTCAATGCACGCAGAATGATGGTTGCCGGCAGCTTACGACGACGGTCAATACGGACAAACAGGTTGTCTTTCGGGTCAAACTCGAAATCTAACCATGAACCGCGGTAAGGGATGATACGTGCGTTATACAGCACTTTACCCGATGAATGGGTTTTACCCTTATCACTGTCAAAGAATACGCCAGGACTACGGTGCAGCTGAGATACGATAACCCTCTCAGTACCATTAATGACAAAGGTACCGTTTTCGGTCATGAGTGGAATTTCACCCATGTAGACTTCTTGTTCTTTGATGTCTTTGACCGTACCTTCCGGGGCTTCGCGCTCATAGATGACCAGGCGCAGTTTTACGCGCAGCGGTGCGGAATAAGTCACACCACGGATCTGGCACTCTTTGACGTCAAATACTGGCTCACCAAGACGGTAGCTAACGTATTGCAGCTCCGAATTGCCGCTGTAGCTCTGGATGGGAAAAACAGAACGGAATGCTGCTTCCAGACCGTACTGCCCTTCTGGATCTTGCTCGATAAATTTCTGGAACGAGTCAAGTTGGATAGAAAGGAGATAAGGTATGTCCAAAACTTGTGGACGTTTACCAAAATCCTTACGAATACGTTTTTTCTCGGTATAGGAGTAAACCATAGGGTTCCTCAGCTCGCTGAAAAGTCGACCCACTCTGTCTGCCCTGAAACCAGGACAGGTCGTGCAACACTATTATTTAGAATGAGAAGTCGAAACACTTCTCGGAATACTCTTTTCTATCACTCTTAAACCATTTCATCGCGTTACTTTGACTACCGAGCTACCCGAGTGGGTCGTAGCTGAGAACGCAGTATATTAAGTCGTCAATAGAAAGGAATATTGGGGGTTAGTTAGCCGCTAAACAGTGTGAAATGCGACTAACGCCCTACAGCGCAAAAAGGCTGATGACTAAAAAGTCACCAGCCATCAGCCTATAAGTCAGGCTGCGAACTCAAAGCTTAACTTACTTGATCTCAACAGAAGCACCAGCTTCTTCCAGAGATTTTTTCAGAGACTCAGCTTCGTCTTTGTTCACGCCTTCTTTCAGAACTGCAGGTGCAGATTCAACCAGGTCTTTAGCTTCTTTCAAGCCCAGGCCAGTTGCGCCGCGAACAGCTTTGATTACTGCAACTTTGTTGTCGCCGAATGAAGCCAGAACAACGTTGAATTCAGTTTGTTCTTCTGCAGCTTCAGCAGCAACAGCAGGACCTGCAGCAACAGCAGCAGCTGAAACGCCGAATTTCTCTTCCATAGCAGAGATCAGTTCAACGATTTCCATTACAGACAGAGCTGCAACGCCTTCCAGAATTTGGTCTTTAGTGATAGTTGACATAACAAGTGTTCCTAAAATACAGAAATAGTTTATACGTTAAAAAGCAATGACTGAAAAAGTGAGGGCGAATTAAGCCGCTTCAGCTTCTTTCTGGTCACGCAGCGCAGCCAATGTACGAACCAATTTGCCAGCAGCGGCTTCTTTCATGGTTCCCATCAGACGTGCGATTGCTTCTTCGTAGGTTGGCAGAGTTGCCAGGCGGTCGATCTGAGCCGCAGGGATTAACTCGCCTTCAAAGGCTGCTGCTTTAACCTCGAATTTTGCATTTTCTTTAGCAAATGCTTTGAACAGACGAGCAGCTGCGCCCGGGTGTTCAGAAGAGAATGCAATCAAGGTTGGACCAACAAACGTGTCTTTCAGGCATTCAAACGGAGTGCCTTCAACAATGCGACGCAGCAAGGTGTTACGAACAACTTGCATATGAACGCCAGCTTCACGACCTGCTTTACGCAGTTCAGTCATTTTATCAACGGTAACGCCACGGGAATCCGCAACAACCGCAGACAGCGCACCTTTGGCTACTTCTTTAACTTCAGCAACAATCGCTTGTTTGCCTTGAAGATTTAGTGCCATTAGTTCTTGCTCCTGGATTAACCGGGGATTAATTCCCCGGAACTCACGTCACCCAAAACATTACTAAATTGCAATGAACGGGCGTTGAAACACGGTGAGCAGAATCCAGCAAAGACCATTCTTTTTTATTCTTGATAAACAAAAAAAATGCTTCAGGTTCTGTCACCGTCTACGCAGGAAATTAAGTGCTTTACAACACACCTGCGGTCTTGGACGGAGGCTTGGATAAGGCCAAGCTCCAACCGAAAATTCTGTTTTCTGTCGATTGAGCATTTGTGATTAACAAATAAGCCATCAGCAGAAGCATGGGCGTAAGATTTTAGACAAACCTTACGCCCACGTAAAGCGATAAAAGCAAATAGTGATTAGTTCACTACTGCTGACAGGCCGCTTTGATCAATAGCAACGCCGGCGCCCATGGTGGTGGACAGGCTGATTTTCTTGATATAAACGCCTTTCGCTGTAGCAGGTTTAGCACGCTTCAGCGCAACAACCAGAGATTCTAAGTTTTCTTTCAACTTGTCTGCGTCGAAATCAACTTTACCAATGGTCGTGTGGATAATACCGTTTTTATCGTTGCGATAACGAACCTGACCTGCTTTAGCGTTCTTAACTGCTTCAGCAACGTTAGGAGTAACAGTACCCACTTTAGGGTTAGGCATCAGGCCACGTGGGCCCAAGATTTGGCCCAATTGACCAACAACGCGCATTGCATCTGGGGAAGCAATAACAACGTCGAAGTTCATTTCGCCTTTCTTGATTTGATCAGCCAGATCTTCCATACCTACCAATTCAGCGCCTGCTTCTTTCGCAGCTTCAGCGTTTGCACCCTGAGCGAAAACAGCAACGCGAACTGAACGGCCTGTACCGTGTGGCAACACAGTTGCACCACGAACGTTCTGGTCAGATTTACGTGCGTCGATACCGAGGTTAACGGCAACGTCCACGCTTTCTACGAATTTAGCAGTAGCCAGCTCTTTCAGCAGGGCAACAGCTTCGTTGATATCGTATTGCTTAGTAACATCAACTTTGTCACGGATCACGCGCATGCGCTTGGTCAGCTTAGCCATTTATTAACCCTCCACTACCAGGCCCATGGAACGAGCAGTACCTTCAATTGAACGCATCATGTCGTCAATTGAAGCACCAGTCATATCCGCAGCTTTGGTTTCTGCGATTTCACGAACCTGAGCACTGGTCACAGTCCCTACTTTGTCTTTGTTCGGCTTGCCGGAACCAGACTTAATACCTGCCGCTTTTTTCAGCAGAACTGCTGCTGGCGGGGTTTTAGTAACGAAAGTGAAAGAGCGGTCAGAATAAACAGTAATAACAACAGGGATTGGCAAGCCTTTTTCAATGCTTTCAGTCTTAGCATTGAACGCTTTACAGAATTCCATGATGTTAACACCTTGCTGACCCAATGCTGGACCAACTGGTGGACTTGGGTTCGCCATACCAGCTGCAACTTGCAGCTTGACATAGGCTTGTACTTTCTTAGCCATTTACGATTTCCTCGATTTGGGTAATATCGCCTCGTGTTCGAGGCTCCCCGTGTTTTGTCTCGCTATTATTTCTATGAAATAAGTTGTCACGGATGACAAAAAGCAAGACATCTAAAAACAAAAGGCGCGAAATTATATTGTAATTTCACGCCTAAGACAAGACTCAAATTTCAACCAGTGGCGAAAAATGAATCAGCCTTTTTCTACCTGACTGAAATCCAACTCGACCGGAGTTGCACGGCCAAAAATGGAAACAGACACTTTCAAGCGACTCTTTTCGTAGTCCACTTCTTCAACAACACCGTTGAAGTCTGCAAACGGACCATCACTAACACGAACCAATTCGCCTGGCTCAAACAGTGTTTTAGGACGTGGTTTATCACCCACTTGTTGAAGACGATTCATAATCGCATCAACTTCTTTATCACTGATTGGTGCCGGACGATCGGATGTGCCACCGATAAAGCCCATTACACGTGGCACGCTACGTACTAAGTGCCAGCTGGCGTCGTTCATCACCATCTGAACCAGTACATAACCTGGGAAGAATTTACGCTCACTCTTACGACGTTGACCGCCACGAATTTCGACGACTTCTTCCGTTGGAACCATGACTTCGCCAAACAGCTCTTCCATGTCATGTAACTTGATATGCTCACGTAGCGATTGAGCTACGCGGCCTTCAAAACCGGAAAACGCCTGAACGACGTACCAACGCTTTTTTGGTGCTTCAGACATCTTAGAACCTCAGGCCAGTAATAAATGATACCAGGCGGACCAGAATACCATCTAGCCCCCATAGAATCAGTGACATTACAGCAGTTACCGCAGCAACGATTAACGTTGTGTGCAGCGTTTCCTGACGGGTAGGCCAAATCACTTTACGCACTTCCGTGCGTGCTTCACGAGCAAACGCTACAGTGGCTTTGCCTTTTGCCGTCATCAATGCAACAGCACCGGCAACAGCGATAATTACTACAACTGCCAACGCGCGCAGCGGCAGGCTGAAATCACGGTAATAATAATTACCCACTATAGCTGCAACTAACAGTACAGCAACGATTAGCCATTTAGCCGTTTCCAGGCCGCGTCCGCTCCCTGGAGCCTCGGTATTCGCACTCATAAACCAACCTGTCACTATGATTCAGAACAAACAACTTTGCTTCGCATCGCAAAGCAAACCAAGCCGAAGGATGCGCTAGAGACTCTCTAATCGGCACCACTCAGCACTATCCGCCGTACTTCCAGAGCCCATCTCACCAATAATTATGATGAAAAAACCACTGATGAGATAGGTTCTAGTATGACAACGTAGAAAAAGGGCATCAAATGATGCCCTTTTATCGCATGTCGCGTCAAATCTTATTCAATGACTTTAGCAACAACGCCAGCACCTACAGTACGACCGCCTTCACGAATTGCGAAGCGCAAGCCGTCATCCATTGCGATTGGAGCAATCAGGTTAACAATCATTTGAATGTTATCACCTGGCATCACCATCTCAACGCCTTCTGGCAGTTCAATAGTACCGGTTACATCAGTTGTACGGAAGTAGAACTGAGGACGGTAACCCTTGAAGAACGGAGTATGGCGACCACCTTCATCTTTGCTCAGAATATAAACTTCTGACTCAAATTTGGTGTGTGGCTTGATAGAACCTGGTTTAGCCAGAACTTGACCACGTTCGATCTCTTCACGTTTGATACCACGTAACAGAACACCCACGTTCTCACCGGCACGGCCTTCGTCCAGCAATTTGCGGAACATTTCAACGCCAGTACAAGTAGATTTAACCGTGTCTTTCAGGCCAACAATTTCGACTTCTTCGCCAACTTTAACGATACCGCGCTCTACACGACCCGTTACAACAGTACCACGGCCGGAGATAGAGAATACATCTTCGATCGGTAGCAGGAACGGCTTATCGATAGCACGCTCTGGTTCTGGGATGTAAGAATCCAGATAGCCAGCCAGTTCGATAATTTTTGCTTCCCACTCAGGTTCACCTTCCAGTGCTTTCAGAGCAGAACCACGAACAACCGGTGTATCATCGCCTGGGAAATCATAGGTAGACAGAAGGTCGCGCACTTCCATTTCTACCAGTTCCAGCAGCTCTTCATCATCAACCATGTCACATTTGTTCATGAATACGATGATGTAAGGAACGCCAACCTGACGACCCAACAGGATGTGCTCACGAGTCTGTGGCATAGGGCCATCAGTTGCAGCAACAACCAGGATAGCGCCATCCATCTGAGCAGCACCGGTGATCATGTTTTTTACGTAGTCGGCGTGCCCTGGGCAGTCAACGTGCGCATAGTGACGTGACGGGGTGTCATATTCAACATGAGACGTGTTGATGGTGATACCACGCGCCTTCTCTTCCGGAGCGTTGTCAATCTGGTCGAATGCACGAGCACTCCCGCCGTAGGTTTTAGCCAGAACGGTGGTGATTGCAGCAGTTAGGGTAGTTTTACCATGGTCAACGTGGCCGATAGTACCCACATTAACGTGCGGTTTTGTACGTTCAAACTTTTCTTTAGACATCGATTGTCCCTCTAAGACACGGAATCGGTGGTTTCACCACATCAACCAAGCGCATGCTTGCTGAATCCATAACACAGAAAGAAAATCAGGGGACGAGAGAATGAGAAGTGGTGCTGATAGGCAGATTCGAACTGCCGACCTCACCCTTACCAAGGGTGCGCTCTACCAACTGAGCCATATCAGCGCATCTTGGAGCGGGCAGTGGGAATCGAACCCACATCATCAGCTTGGAAGGCTGAGGTAATAGCCATTATACGATGCCCGCATCTTAGAACTCGGCTACCTGACTTAATCTGCAGAAACTTGAAAGGAAGGGCTTGGCCACTTCACTCTTCATCGAGAGCCTGGCTCTCGCCTTGAGTGTTGATTGGGGTTCGATATTCTGAATCACCCTGAGACTCAAGGTTAAATATGGTGGTGGGGAAGGATTATTCGTCACTTCGTTCCTCACCCTTCGGGTCGCCGCTGCGCGTCGCTGTCTCGCTACGCTCGGCTCGAACCTTGTCGAAGGTTTTCACCTTTCCCTGAGTACTTATTGAGATTCGTTTATCTGAATCACCTTACGACCCAAGGTTTAAATGGTGGTGGGGGAAGGATTCGAACCTTCGAAGTCGATGACGGCAGATTTACAGTCTGCTCCCTTTGGCCGCTCGGGAACCCCACCACTGGCCTATTCATTCTACAACATGGCTTAACAACAGTGTCTTGGTAAGCGGGGCGCATCATATCAAATGAAACGCCCCTGTAAAGACTTGAAATGAAAAAAATAATTTGTTCGGTGATTTTTTGTCCGTGGCGATGGTTATATCGGCAAAAAATATCGATTTGTTGCGTGCTTACAAAATAATAGTACGGTTACCGTAAACAAAAACGCGCTGTGCTAATACATGATACAGCGCACGACTCAGCACATTTTTTTCTACGTCTCGCCCGGCACGCATCATATCATCGGCGGTATATGAATGATCAATATGAATCACATCCTGCATGATGATCGGGCCTTCATCCAGGCTGTCATTGACATAATGCGCAGTAGCGCCAATGATTTTCACCCCACGTTCATAAGCTTGATGATATGGACGCGCGCCGATAAATGCCGGTAAGAATGAGTGGTGGATATTAATAATTTTATTAGGATAATTCCGAACAAAATTCTCTGTCAGTATGCGCATATATTTTGCCAGTACCACGTAATCAGGCTGATACGAATCAATTTGTGCCATTAAACGCGCGTCATGTTCTTCTCTGGGCAAACCCTCATGGCTAATAAGATGGAACGGTATATCAAAGCGTTCGACTAAACTTTGCAGGTCATTATGGTTGCTAACGACGGCTGCGATTTCAACATCCAGACCGCCGTAGGCGCTTTTCATCAATAAGTCGCCAAGGCAATGCGCTTCTTTCGTTACCATAATAACAATGCGACGACGCCCGGCAGCATGTAATTCGCGCTGAGTCCCTTCAGGCAATGCATCATCAAGATCAGCCAAGAGGGTAGTATCATTAAAAATACCCTCAAGTTCTGTGCGCATGAAAAACCGGCCGGTCAGATGATCGACGAATTCATTATTTTGCACGATATTCAGTTGGTGCTTGTAGCAGATATTGGTGATTTTTGCGATCAAGCCTTTGGCATCAGGGCAAATAGTGCGTAGCACTTTCTTTTGTATATTCTGGTGTGGCATAAGGTGGTAAATCCTGTCTTAGCATGACTTGATGTTATGTAAACGTTCGATGGTACGGTCAGTAATAGAACGATTCTACTGTTAGCGCCCGCAGCATTTCTTATATTTTTTTCCAGATCCACATGGGCAGGCATCATTTCTACCTACAGATGGCCGGATTCCGTCAATATAGTACCAGTGTTCTTTTATACGAAGGAAGCGGGAACGTTCATGCATTGCGCTAACCTGAGTGCTATTTGTATCTTTAAAACGGGCAATGAACTCAACAAAGGCCTCATTATCATGATCCCCAGCCATTTCAGCAATAACGGTTAATCCCTGCCATGTGGTATTACCAAAACTTTGAATAATTCCAGCGCGCCATTCTTCGGCGTGGCAATCGGGATGCCAGGTTGCGATGAGATAATCCACATTCTTTTTTACGTAGGCACTATAACGTGAACGCATCAATATGGCTGGTTTGGCCGCAACTTCGGTACCCAGAATATAAGGTTCACAACACCTTTGATATTCATGTGTGCTGCCGCAAGGACACTGTTCTGACAAAATTTCTCCAAATAATTACGATGCCGTGATAACCACTCGTTGCCTGTGAGCCGTCAATCAGAGCCGGGAAAATCAATTGTTGCGAATATGAGGGCTATCTTACCTAATCATGTGTTGAGGTTCAAAGCGGATGGTCTTGCAACCTGAGTATGGTGACGAAAAGATTTGTGACATTGCTCACAAAAATACTTGACCGGCGTTTCATTTCGGCGTAACTTTATAACTGTGATGTGTATCACATAAAAATAAAGATATTTACAGGAGCAACCCATGAAACTGATCAATAAAGTCATCGCAATGTTCGAAAAAATGAGCGTCTCATTTGGTACCATCAACGGTTAATCGTCTCGCTATTAACTCGTCAGTCTTCACAATATTCTGGACGTAATTCAGTTTGTGGGTAGGCGTGCTGTACCCATCAAGAAGAGGTCGGTACCTAGCTGCATAATATACAACAAACTGTTTTCCGAGTTTAATATTAGACGCTATTTTATCTTTTTATTTACGTCATCCTGAATATTAACTCTAAATAGCTACCATCATGGTGGCTATTTTGCTTTCTATTTGTTTTGAAAATAATAAAACTTAAAATCCATAATTAACTGTGTATCAACTTATGCATATGCCTTTTAACAGTTATTCAGATAACTGGAACTAACGATTTCATCATATACACACTTAATGGGTCATATTCATCGCGGCCAAATTGAGATGTTAATTCAAAACCTAATCCGTTGATATAACTTTATCGCATCAGGCTGACACACTCCCGTTTCCAGGTAAATATTCTTTAAATTTAATATATTAGCTTGGTGTGGTAGTGCGGTCATTAACCATGAAACAACCCCATATCCTCGATAATCCGAGCTGACAAAAACGCGCTTAACTTCAGGGTACGGCGTCTTGGGCATTGTCAGAATAGCGCATCCAATAATATTTTCTTCACATTTAGCAACATAAACGAATGTTTCTATCTGAGCCAAACTTTCGAGAGATTCCGCATGATGATTTCCACAGGGGTATAGTGCAGATTGATGCGCATCTAATTGAGTCATTAATGTAAGAAGCTCAGGAATAAATAGGTCGGCTTGGCAAATTTCAATATTCATAGTACCCCCTTTGGGCCGAAACCTATATCTTAGTCAGGAAATGTAAAACATTTGTATCAGAATGCCAGAAGTATGAATATTCACTATAGTCTTATAAGTAAGGCTGCAAAGAGAACGATATATACATCTTACTTCTTAACTACAGCCAAATTTATGTGAACTATATTGACAGTCTGTATGTGACATTACGTTATTTGATTTGTGAAGATGAGAAACAGTGCCAAATTGGGTTAGATATGGATGAAAAACAATGAGAAAAAGTAAAATTGGACTGGCACTGGGCGCTGGGGCTGCAAAAGGATGGGCGCACATTGGTGTCATTAACGCGCTGAAAAAGATGGGCGTCGAGATTGATGTTGTCGCTGGATGTTCAGTCGGCTCATTGGTCGGCGCCGCCTACGCGAGTGATCATCTGGATGCCATGGAGCGCTGGGTGCGTTCATTTAAATACTGGGATGTTATCCGTTTGATGGATTTTTCGTGGCGGCGCAGTGGATTATTACGCGGGGAACGGGTTTTTAATGCTGTAAACGAAATAATCGAAGTACAGGACATTGCCGATTGTGTATTACCTTTCGGATCTGTGGTGACAAATTTAACTACCGGGCGGGAGCTGTGGCTTACTGAGGGTGATATTAAGCAAGCAATCAGGGCATCATGCAGTATGCCCGGCCTATTCTCACCGGTATGGTTTGGAGGGTATTGGCTGGTTGATGGCGCAGTAGTTAACCCGGTTCCAATCTCTTTGGCCAGAGCAATGGGAGCAGATAGGGTTATTGCGGTTGATTTGCAGCATGATGCACATCTCATTCAGCAAGAAATTCTTTCCGCTCAAGCACCTCTTGAGGACAAACCTGCAGATATGCCGGATAGTTGGCGCGGGCGTTTAAGGGCACGAATAACGAACTTATCCTCTAACAACCCGACGAAGAATGCGCCCAGTGCCATGGAAATAATGTCTACTTCGATTCAAGTATTAGAAAACCGGTTGAAACGTAATCGCATGGCTGGCGATCCTCCTGATGTTCTCATTCAACCTTATTGTCCACAAATATCTATGTTGGATTTTCATCGTGCGGATGAAGCCATTGCTGCGGGGCAATTAGCCGTAGAGAAGTGTGAAGAACAATTATATCACCTGATCAGGCACCGATAGCACAAGTTGGTGTTTGTAAAACAGCGCATAACAATTTCTGACAAGCACAAACAATCATTTTGAGCCACTATTACCATTAAGGTTAGTAAGAGAAGCAGTGCATGGAAAAACCATTAGCAGGTAAAAATATTTTAGTCGTTGAGGATGAAACCGTTTTCCGCTCAGTTCTTGCGGGATTCTTAGAGTCACTCGGCGCGACAATTCACCAAGCAGAAAATGGGCAGGTAGCCCTGCAACAGCTAAAAATTCAGGTTCCTGACTTAATACTTTGCGATCTGGCGATGCCGGTGATGGGGGGGATAGAGTTTGTCGAGCGTCTACTGATTCAAGGGGTGAAGGTGCCAGTTTTAGTCATATCTGCCACCGATAAAATGACGGATATCGCTCAAGTCTTACGCCTGGGGGTAAAGGATGTTTTGCTGAAGCCGATTGGCGATCTAAATCGCTTACGTGAAGCTGTACTTGCTTGTCTTTACCCCGCATTGTTCACCTCACATGCCATTGAAGAAAATGAACTTATTCAAGATTGGGAGGCGTTGCGTAAGAACCCTTATGACGCCGCTCAGTTATTAAAACAGCTACAACCACCCGCCCAGCAAACGCTTGCACGTTGCCGTATAAATTATCGTCAATTAACCATGGTTGAGAAACCAGGGCTAGTATTGGATATTGCTGCGCTGTCAGACAAAGATTTAGCCTTTTACTGCCTGGATGTCACGCGGGCAGGAGATAACGGCATTTTGGCGGCGTTACTGTTAAGAGTGTTATTCAACGGGATCCTCCAGGAGCATTTGGCTCATCAACAACATCGTTTACCACAGATGTCATCTCTACTCGAACAATTGAACCAACTCTTAAGACGTACTCATTTGGAGGGCCAGTTTCCTTTGCTGGTGGGCTATTACCATGTCGAGTATCAAAATCTGATTCTTGTTTCTGCGGGTTTGCATGCCAATGTCAACGCCGGAAAAAATCAGATTCAACTGAGTAATGGTGTGCCTTTAGGTACGTTAAAAACCACTCATTTAAATCAAATTAGCCAACGTTGTGATGCATGGCAGTGCCAGGTTTGGGGGGGAGGTAGCCGTTTACGCTTGATGCTTTCAACTGATGAATAGGTTTTATTGTAAGTTAATGACTGAATAAAGTATTTGCTTAACTAATCTATTACCGCATTTGTTATCTGCAATGTCTATCCTAATACAAATGGTTCTATAACGAATCTGTGAAATAAGCCTAATTTGTTTCAATCGATGTGTGCAGCCGAGATGTCCTAATTATCGGTTGATATACTTTCTTCCTTACTTGTTTCTAAAGTTTTTCAACCTGCTTTATTGTTCGCAGGCAATAAGATGTGTCACCTCAGGCTAAATTAAGGTTAGTTCTTGATAATGGTCAGCAGCACGCTCCTTATTGAATATAAACTCGAGGACTGATCGAATGAAAGTTACGGTTTTTGGCATTGGTTATGTAGGGCTAGTCCAGGCTGCAGTCTTGGCAGAAGTTGGCCATGATGTTCTGTGCATAGATATTGATGAGAACAAAGTTGCTGACCTACAGAACGGCCGTATCGCTATTTTCGAACCTGGATTAGCGCCGTTGGTAAAAGAAAATTACGATGAGGGTAGACTCCGATTTTCTACGGATGCAGCAGAAGGGGTGAAGCATGGTGCTATTCAATTTATTGCCGTAGGTACTCCTCCTGATGAGGACGGTGCCGCAGATCTGCAATATGTCCTTGAAGTTGCCAGTACCATTGCTAACTATATGGATACTCCGAAAGTCATTATTGATAAATCAACCGTGCCTGTAGGGACTGCGGAAAAAGTGCAGCAAAGGATTCAAACTGTTCTACAGCAACGCGGGAAGCAAATAGCTTTCAATGTCGTTTCAAACCCTGAATTTCTAAAAGAAGGGGCAGCGGTTGCTGACTGCAAACGACCTGAGCGTATCGTTATCGGTATTGATACAGATGATAACAGCGTCATCGATTTAATTAGTGAACTATACGAACCATTTAATCGAAATCATGACCGGATGTTAATTATGGATATCCGTAGTGCTGAGCTGACGAAATATGCTGCAAATGGCATGTTGGCAACTAAAATCAGCTTTATGAATGAGATTGCTAATATCGCTGAATGTCTTGGGGCAGATATCGAAAAGGTGCGACAAGGTATTGGTTCTGATTCGCGCATTGGCTACCATTTTATTTACTCCGGTTGTGGCTATGGTGGCTCTTGTTTCCCCAAAGATATTCAGGCGTTAATTCGTACAGCTGAAAGTTGTGGCTATCAGCCACAACTGCTGCAGGCTGTCGAACGAGTCAATAATGAGCAGAAATTTAAATTGGTCGAATTTATTCAGCATCATTTTGATTCACAACTGGCTGGGAAAACATTGGCTCTCTGGGGATTAGCATTCAAACCCAATACAGATGATATGCGAGAGGCCCCAAGCCGTATTTTAATGGAGGCTTTGTGGAAAGCAGGGGTAACTATTCAAGCTTATGATCCAGAGGCGATGGATGAAGCACAGCGAATTTATGGTGCCAGAGATGACTTAAGATTAATGGGTACAAAGGAGTCAGCATTACAAGGTGCTGATGCTTTGATTATTTGTACCGAATGGCAGAGTTTTAGGGCGCCCGATTTTGATATGATCAAGTCTCGCCTCAAGCATCCGGTTATTTTTGATGGGCGTAATTTGTACGATCCCGAACGCTTAAATAGCCGAGGTTTTACTTATTACGGGATTGGTCGTGGTGATTCGATTAATCGTGCGCGTTAAGTGATAAAGATGGTTTTATGTGTTGGGTGCAAAATTAAATTAGTTTTTGTTTTGTCGCCAACTCTAATCCCCGCAGGATTCAGCCACCGTGGTTTGCCACTGAATTTACTTTATATCACAAAACAAGGGTGTCGATTTGGCTGTTATATCGATTATTGTATTGTTATAAATTAGCAGAGCATTCTTATCGACACTCGGTGATAGTGGTAACAGCACGTTATTTATTGGGAATGATATGTTCAGATTGACTGTTGTTTATCAATTTTGGGGATAGGATAATTCAGCGGGATGTCGTCAAGTTTTAGCTTTTTAAAACAGGGCAAAAAAATACCCCCCATATAATAGGAGGGTATTTTTATCACAACAGTTAATTAACTATCGCGATTACAGCAGGAAATCATCCAGTGATTTACCTTGCTCTTCAATGGCTTTCTTGATTACAGCTGGAGTACGGCCTTGGCCAGTCCAGGTTTTAACATCGCCATTTTCGTCTGTGTACTGATATTTAGCAGGGCGTGCAGCACGTTTTGATTTACCAGTAGCGGCTTTAGCAGCTGCCATGGTATTTAGCAGTTCATTTGGATCAATACCGTCGGCAATAAGCATTTCACGGTATTGCTGTAATTTACGTGTGCGTTCTTCGATCTCTGCTTGTGCCTGAGAGTCTTCTTCGCGGCGTTCGTTAACGACCACTTCGAGTTTCTCAAGCATTTCTTCTAAAGTTTCAAGAGTGCATTCACGTGCTTGTGCACGCAGAGTACGGATGTTGTTAAGAATCTTTAACGCTTCGCTCATTGTCCTGGTCTCAAATTATAATTGGTGGGGGGGCGTCTGGATAATAATAGAGTGCTATTTTAATTTCTGCAATAGCCAATTTGATTAGCATACTCGAATTTACGTATTTTATTAGTGAAAAGTTGCTGCTTGCTACTAATAAACGCAAGACTCTTGTTATTATCTGAGCTGTTTTTAACGTAAATCTTCGTTTTACTCGCTAATGATCCTACTCGCTAACATGATTCTCTCACTAAGTTATAAGTTTGCTTTATATCAATAAAGCAAAAATACGCTACTTCTCATGTTGAGGGGCACAATAACTGAACATACAAGCGCAGTGCGATATTGATATAGCCGCGATGACATATTGTGTAAAAAAAGAGGATTTTCAAGCTTTGTCAGATTGGGCAATATTTGTTATCACTATTTTACGAATTAATCATGAGAGCACATTACCCATATCATTAATGAACCAATCGTGCGGCCTACATATCAAACACTATTGCTTTCATATCGTTCTAACCTGGTTAATGTTCAAGCAGTAATCCTTTTAGTGTACCAATATTGTGAAATGAGTCATGTAATGCGCCTAATAATAGAGAAGCATTTAACATGATAGTTCTGTCAGTATCATTACTTAATATAGAAAACAGTAATATACGGGAAGCAGTCTCCCCCGCGAAAACTCTGAATTTATGATAAACTGCGTGCACATTGTCAATGTGACCATTTATTAGACCATTGGAGTTACGGGCCCATGGCTCAACTTTATTTTTATTATTCAGCAATGAATGCAGGCAAATCTACCGCGCTATTGCAGTCTTCTTATAACTACCAAGAGCGAGGTATGCGTACACTGGTGTTTACCGCCGAGATTGATAATCGCTTTGGGGTCGGCACGGTCAGTTCGCGTATTGGCCTGTCTTCGCAAGCTCTGCTTTACAATAGCGGCACATCATTATTATCTATTATCGCCGCGGAACATCAGGAAAAACCGGTTCATTGTATTTTACTTGATGAGTGCCAGTTTCTGACCAAAGATCAGGTTCAGGAATTGTGCCAGGTAGTAGATGAATTGCATATCCCTGTGCTGTGTTACGGCCTGCGCACTGATTTCCTTGGTGAGTTATTCCCTGGCAGTAAATACTTGTTGTCATGGGCTGATAAATTAGTCGAGCTAAAGACCATTTGTCATTGCGGGCGCAAAGCAAACATGGTGTTACGTTTGGATGCACAGGGTCGAGCAGTACACGATGGTGAACAAGTGGTCATTGGTGGGAATGAAAGCTACGTTTCGGTTTGTCGCCGCCATTATAAAGAAGCTATTAAAGCGGCTTGTCTCCAGCAATATCCTTAAATACCCCTAATTAGCAACAGAACACCTCACTGGCTGTTTTATTCATACTGTGGGGTAGTTTTGCCTTTTATGATATTAATGCCGAATAGAACCCTACAGCCCCATCGGTAGCGCTTATCTGCAGTGCAAGCATCTCTAAAGGTTATATTTTTGACTGAACACTTAAGTTAGCGTGCCCGCTGCACGTTCATTCCTTATTATCCCGCTGTAAATCGCCATTGACGGGGCAGTGCTAATTTATCTCGTGAGAGGTGTGATGAGGTAAGGGGAGAAATAAATCGCCGCTATGGTGCATTGAGGAGCCATACGTAAAGGTGATTGGTGAGGGGGGGAGATTGACTTGAATGATGCTATAAAAAGAAACCCCCAACGATTGTCGGGGGTTATATCTTTTTGTGAGTAACCTCATCCGTAGCTAAGGTTACTCACCAAGATAGAGATTACTTCTTAGCTTTTTTCTCAACTTTTGGTGCTGGAGCTGCTACAGCAACTTCTGCACGGTCAAGCTCTTCGCTAAATTCACGGCCGTAGTAAGTATCCATCAAGATCTGTTTCAGCTCAGAGATCAGTGGGTAACGTGGGTTAGCACCGGTACACTGGTCATCGAATGCATCTTCAGACAGTTTGTCTACTTTAGCCAGGAAGTCTGCTTCTTGCACGCCAGCTTCACGAATTGATGCCGGGATGCCCAAATCAGCTTTGATTTCATCTAACCAAGCCAGCAGTTTCTGGATTTTCTGTGCAGTACGGTCGCCCGGAGCACTCAGACCCAGATGGTCTGCAATTTCAGCATAACGACGGCGCGCTTGTGGGCGGTCATACTGGCTGAAAGCAGTCTGTTTGGTTGGGTTGTCGTTCGCGTTATAGCGAATAACGTTAGAAATCAACATGGCGTTTGCCAGGCCGTGTGGGATGTGGAACTCAGAACCCAGTTTATGGGCCATTGAGTGGCAGACACCCAAGAAGGCGTTAGCAAAAGCGATACCCGCAATGGTCGCGGCATTGTGAACACGTTCACGTGCAACCGGATTTTTTGCCCCTTCGTGATAACTGGCTGGCAAGAATTCTTTCAGCAGTTTCAGCGCTTGCAGAGCCTGACCGTCAGAGTATTCGTTTGCCAATACAGAAACATAGGCTTCCAGAGCATGGGTTACTGCGTCCAAACCACCGAAGGCACACAGTGACTTAGGCATATTCATAACCAGGTTGGCATCAACGATTGCCATATCTGGTGTCAATGCATAGTCAGCCAATGGATATTTCTGGCCAGTCGCATCGTCGGTCACAACGGCGAATGGTGTGACTTCTGAACCGGTACCTGATGTGGTGGTGACGGCGACCATTTTCGCTTTCACGCCCATTTTCGGGAACTTGTAAATACGTTTACGGATATCCATAAAGCGCAATGCCAGTTCTTCGAAATGAGTTTCAGGATGTTCGTACATCACCCACATGATTTTGGCAGCATCCATCGGTGAACCACCACCCAGCGCGATGATCACGTCTGGTTTGAAGGAGTTCATCTGCTCTGCACCTTTACGTACGATGCTCAGGGTAGGGTCTGCTTCAACTTCGAAGAAGACTTCAGTTTCAATACCGTGAGATTTTAGTACGCTGGTGATTTGATCGGCATAACCGTTGTTGAACAGGTAGCGGTCAGTCACGATGAAGGCACGTTTTGCACCGTCAGTTGCCACTTCTTCCAACGCGATAGGCAGGGAGCCACGGCGGAAGTAAATAGATTTCGGGAGTTTATGCCACAACATGTTTTCTGCTCGCTTAGCCACAGTTTTCTTGTTGATCAAGTGTTTCGGACCGACGTTTTCAGAGATGGAGTTACCACCCCAAGAACCGCAACCCAGCGTCAGAGATGGCGCTACTTTGAAGTTATACAGGTCACCGATACCACCATGAGAGGCAGGCGTGTTGATTAAGATTCGGGCGGTTTTCATTTTATCGCCGAAATACTTAACGCGCGCTGGCTGATTATCCTGGTCTGTATACAGGCAAGATGTATGGCCGATACCGCCCATTTCCACCAGTTTTTCTGCTTTTTCAACTGCGTCTTCGAAGCTCTTCGCACGATACATCGCCAAAGTAGGAGACAGTTTTTCGTGAGCGAATGGCTCTGATTCATCAACAACTTTAACTTCGCCGATAAGAATCTTGGTATTAGCAGGAACTTTGATGCCGGCCATTTCAGCAATTTTAGGTGCTGGCTGACCCACGATAGCCGCATTCAGGCCACCGTTTTTCAGGATGATATCCTGAACAGCTTTCAGTTCCTTACCTTGTAACAGATAACCACCGTGGGAAGCGAAACGCTCACGGACAGCATCATAAACTGAGTCAACCACAATGATTGACTGCTCTGACGCACAGATTACGCCGTTATCAAAGGTTTTAGACATCAAAATTGAGGCGACAACACGTTTGATATCTGCTGTTTCATCAACAACAACTGGCGTGTTACCTGCACCAACACCGATAGCTGGCTTACCTGAACTGTAAGCTGCTTTAACCATGCCTGGGCCACCGGTCGCCAGAATCAGGTTAATGTCTGGGTGATGCATCAGTTGGTTAGACAACTCAACTGTCGGCGCATCAATCCAACCAATAATATCTGCTGGCGCACCTGCGGCGATAGCGGCTTGCAGCACGATATCTGCGGCTTTATTGGTTGCGTCTTTTGCACGTGGATGTGGAGAGAATACGATACCGTTACGGGTCTTCAGGCTAATCAATGCTTTGAAGATAGCGGTAGAGGTTGGGTTAGTTGTTGGCACGATACCGCAAATCAAACCGATAGGTTCAGCGATAGTGATAGTACCAAAGGTTTTATCTTCTTCTAAAATGCCACAAGTCTTTTCATCTTTGTAAGCATTGTAAATGTATTCAGAAGCAAAGTGGTTTTTGATCACTTTGTCTTCCACAATACCCATGCCTGATTCTTCTACAGCTAATTTAGCCAGAGGAATACGGGCATCTGCTGCAGCCAGAGCTGCGGCACGGAAGATTTTATCAACCTGCTCTTGAGTGAAGTTGGCATACTCGCGCTGGGCTTTCTTGACGCGTGCTACTAGCTCGTTAAGTTCAGCGACATTCGTTACAGCCATAATGCTCTCCTGATAATGTTAAACTCTTTTAGTAAATGAGCTGTTGAAGCCTCTAGTATAGACAGGCTAAGCCGTGCTGTACTGTCAATTAGAGATAGTTTTTATAGCCTACTTTCTCATTGCTTACCGCTGATTTACTGAAAGAGCTTTAGGGTCACTAGGAATAAAGTGGGGGAAAACGGCCTATTTTCAACCCTGATACTCTATTTTCCAACAGAGTGACTTTCTACCACGGCTCTGAGCTTAACTATTCTTAGGTATGTTTTTCGTGATTTAAATCACAAAATCGTTAAGCTGACACCATTCAGCAATTATTAGTTGAGAGTAATTATCATTAGCGCAAATGAAACGATAAATCATGACGTTAAATCATCATTAACACCACAGGATATTAACAATAATAGTTATTTTAGCGGATAATAATTGACCATGCATAAATGCTGGTTTATTCCATGGATTCCTATGACTAATTCTATTACATTAGCGCGCACATCTACTGGGGGATGTCCTAAGGGTGATTTTCAGTGAAAAGAACTGTTTTGTCAGGCAGTTGGGTCGTGAAGATCTGAGCGGTACTGATGACATCATTATTTGCACTGCAAATTTACCTCGCTTAGCCGTAAGATGTGTTGTCTCGGGCATTTAGTTTAATGACCTGATATCTGTGATGTATTTACGAGCAATTTCGCGGAGTGATGTGTGAGTCAATCTCTGTTGGACCTTTCAGGTTACATCAAGTTTTTTGTTGGCTTATTTGCGCTGGTGAATCCGGTGGGTATTTTGCCGGTATTTATCAGTATGACCAGCTATCAGGCAGCGGCAGGGCGGGATAAAACTAACCTGACAGCCAACCTGTCAGTGGCGATTATTTTATGGATTTCTCTGTTCCTTGGCGATGCCATCCTGAAAATATTTGGTATTTCTATTGATTCATTCCGTATTGCTGGTGGGATCTTGGTGGTGAGTATTGCCATGTCAATGATCAGCGGCAAGCTTGGTGAAGATAAGCAGAACAAGCAGGAAAAAACAGAAACTGCGGTGCGCGAAAGTATTGGCGTCGTCCCATTGGCATTGCCCTTGATGGCCGGGCCGGGTGCGATTAGTTCAACTATCGTTTGGAGTTCTCGCTATCACAGTTGGCAGAACTTGCTGGGGTTAACTGTCGCGATTGCGCTTTTTGCATTCTGTTGTTGGTTATTGTTCCGGGCTGCACCGCTATTGGTGCGATTACTCGGTCAAACCGGTATTAACGTTATTACACGTATTATGGGTTTGTTGCTGATGGCATTGGGTATCGAATTCATAGTGACTGGTATCAAAGCTATTTTCCCTGGTTTGCTTTAACCTGCATTAGACTATTAATCAATAGCTCCCCGTTCATCACAGTTGAGAGGCCACCAGTCTATTACCGGTGGTCTTTTTCTTGCCATTAGCATGATATTCAAGTCATCAAGCGTTATTTTGGTGCAAATAATGAATGAACTTTAATCTATTGCACTCAAATGCTGCATTAATAGTTGCTCTGCACAAATAATTTGGCTTAAGGCCTATTTGTTCGCCTTTAATAAATAGCTGATTAACCTTCCGATTAAATTAAATACGCTATTTGTTGTTAAAATGCTCACATCATTCTGTGGGGCTTGTGCTGAATTTATCTAGATGTTATTAGTGATTACATTGCAATGAACAGGTGTTTATTCTGGTAACAGTAAAAATGTTAACTTTATGTTTCTTATTGCTGTTATTGAACATATTTTTTGATGTGAAGTTAAAAACGTTATTATATATAACCAATAAATTCAAAGCATTACATCTTGACTTGAATGCTAATACAGTGAGTTACTATCGTTATCACCTCATTAAAAAAGAGAATTGCTTAACATTTCTGTAAAAATTATTGGCGTCAGTTTTCGGCTTCTGTTAGTTTCCGGACACCTCTGCAACGAGAGATTTCTTGTTTTTTCAATGAAACTGACGCGTAATTTTTATTTTTGGAATAGTTATTGCTAGTCGTTGTTGGCGGCAGATTGACGCAAAACCTTGAGAAAAACATCACAAGTCTCATAAAAGGGCGGTTAGAAATGCAAATAAAGTTAAAACAGCGACCACTGGCAATAATTGGCACTATCTTGGGTTTGTCTTTTTCGGCTGGAACAATGGCAGCAGCGATTCCTCCGGGCGTAGAATTAGCGCTAGATCAGAGTATTACTATTAATAATGGTTCCGAAGTTGCCTCTTTAGACCCACATAAGGTCGAGGGCAATCCTGAAACCAATATTATTATGAATCTGCTGGAAGGGCTGGTGAGTAATGATGCTAATGGTCATATCATCCCAGCCGTTGCAAGTCACTGGGATAATGACGGCTATAAAGTCTGGACTTTCCATCTGCGTGATGACGCAGTGTGGAGTGATGGTACACCCGTTACGGCGCAGGATTTTGTTTATAGCTGGCAGCGTTTGGCCAATCCTAAAATAGGTTCTCCCTACGCCAGTTATTTGCAGTATGCGCAAATTGAGAATGTTGACGCGGTACTAAAAGGTGTCAAAAAGCCGGATGAGCTAGGGGTAAAAGCATTAGATGCCAAAACCTTACAAGTTACGCTGACCGAACCTGTCCCTTACTTTATTAGCATGTTATCACATACCTCAATGAAGCCGGTGAAGCGTGATATCGTTGAAAAATATGGTGATAAATGGACGCTGCCACAAAACTTTGTCGGTAATGGCGCTTATAAATTAAAAGACTGGGTGGTTAATGAGCGTATTGTGCTCGAACGCAGTCCGACTTATTGGAATAATAAAGAAACAGTCATCAATAAAGCGACTTTCTTGCCGATCAGTTCTGAAGTGAGTGATATTAATCGCTATCGTAGTGGTGAAATTGATATTACTAACAGCGCCATTCCTCCTAATCTGTTTGCCAAAATGAAAAAAGACCTGCCAGCACAGGTTCATGTCAGCCCATATCTTTGCACTTTTTATTACGAAATTAATAATGAAAAAGCGCCGTTCACTGATGCAAGAGTCAGGACAGCGATTAAGTTAACGCTCGATCGCGACATTATCGCCACCAAAATTATGGGGCAAGGGCAGATACCTGCTTATGGCTTTACCCCAACATTTACCGAGGGCGCAAATTTTGTTTTACCTGAATGGGCTAGTTGGCCACAGGAAAAACGGAATGCCGAGGCGAAGAAATTACTTGCTGAAGCCGGTTTTAATGCTGAAAACCCATTAAAGTTTAATTTGCTCTACAACACCTCAGATCAAAATAAACAACAAGCTATTGCGGCGGCATCCATGTGGCAAAAAAATCTCGGTGCTACTGTTACCTTGCAGAATCAGGAATGGAAAACATCATTAGAAAGTCGCCATCAGGGCCAGTTTGATGTTGCCAGAGCAACCTGGTGTGGCGATTACAACGAACCAACAGCATTCCTCAATATGTTGCTATCAGATAGCAGCAATAATACCTTCTTCTATAAAAACCCAGAGTTTGATGCGTTATTAGCCAAAACGTTGGCAGCACCTGATGTCAAAGCACGTACCGCTTTGTACCAACAAGCAGAGAATTTATTGGACAAAGATTCAGCGATGGTGCCGGTATATTACCGTGTCAGTGTGCGGCTTATTAGGCCTACCGTGGGTGGATATAGCGGTAAAGATCCACAAGATTTGATTGATTTAAAAAATCTTTATATTCGTCAGTTACAGTAGTGAAAAAGTGGTTAGCAGTAAGAAGTCGTGTCATAAAGTATTTAGGAAAACAAACAGGGTAGTAGGGATGTATAACACAGTACGAATTTTCGTCTGATGTTAATACATATAGGGTATTACATGGCCGGATTCGTTCCCCGTGCGATGTAATTGACAAATACCTTTTAAAGGTGAAGCTCGCCTGACGATAGGGCGATGCAATAATAAAAACTGGAGTAGATATAAGCATGACCAACATCACGAAAAAAAGTCTCCTGGCCGCAGGCATTGTGGCTGCCTTGGGAATGACGGTTGTAGGCAATACTTTTGCAGCCAATGTACCCGCAGGCGTACAACTGGCGGAGAAGCAAGTTTTAGTTCGCAATAATGGTTCCGAGCCTCAGTCATTAGACCCACATAAAATCGAAGGTGTACCTGAATCAAATATCTCTCGTGATCTGTTAGAAGGGTTGGTTATTAATGATCCTAACGGCAAGATCCTGCCCGGTGCAGCGGAAAGCTGGGACAATAAAGACTTTAAAGTATGGACTTTCCATATTCGTAAAGATGCTAAATGGTCAAATGGTGACCCTGTAACGGCACAAGATTTTGTTTATAGCTGGCAGCGTCTGGCTGATCCTAAAACTGTTTCTCCTTATGCAAGCTATGTGCAATATGCGCATATCGCTAATATCGACGATATTATCACCGGTAAAAAATCACCTGATACCTTGGGTGTAAAAGCTCTGGATGACCATACTTTAGAAGTGACGTTGAGTGAGCCGGTTCCTTATTTGGAAAAATTGTTAGCTCATCCTTCTATGTCTCCAGTGAACAAAACAGTTATTGAGAAGTTTGGCGACAAGTGGACGCAACCACAAAACTTTGTCGGTAACGGCGCTTATAAGTTGAAAGATTGGGTCGTTAACGAACGTATCGTATTAGAGCGCAGCCCAACCTATTGGGATAATGCGAAGACCGTTATTAATCAAGTTACATACCTGCCAATCTCTTCTGAAGTGACTGATGTTAACCGCTATCGCAGCGGTGAAATCGACATGACCTATAACAACATGCCGATCGAATTATTCCAGAAACTGAAAAAAGAGATCCCACAAGAAGTGCATGTTGACCCCTATCTGTGCACCTATTACTACGAAATCAACAACCAAAAAGCGCCATTCACTGATGCCCGTGTCCGTGAAGCCCTGAAACTGGGTATGGATCGCGACATCATTGTTAACAAAGTGAAAAACCAGGGTGATTTACCGGCTTATGGTTTCACTCCGCCATACACCAGTGGTGCCGAGTTGACACCGCCAGAATGGTTCAGTTGGACACAAGAAAAACGTAATGAAGTGGCTAAAAAGTTGCTGGCTGAAGCCGGTTACACTAAAGATAAACCACTAACATTCAACCTGTTATACAACACCTCTGACCTGCATAAGAAACTGGCCATCGCGGCGGCATCTATCTGGAAGAAAAACCTGGGTGTTGACGTTAAGCTGGAAAACCAAGAGTGGAAAACCTTCCTGGATACCCGCCATCAAGGGACTTTCGATGTCGCTCGTGCCGGCTGGTGTGCTGACTATAACGAACCTTCTTCATTCCTGAACATGATGCTATCTGATAGCAGCAACAACACCGTGCATTATAAGAGCCCGGCGTTTGATAAGCTGATTGGCGATACGCTGAAAGTTCAAACCGAGAAAGAGCGCGCTGGCTTGTACCAACAAGCTGAAGTCCTGTTGGATAAAGACTCTGCAATTGTACCGTTGTTCTATTACGTGAATGCCCGTTTAGTGAAACCTTATGTCGGTGGTTATACCGGTAAAGATCCACTGGATAATATGCACGTTAAAGATCTTTATATTATCAAGCACTAATATCTTAAGGGCAGCCGCTTAATTTGCGTGCTGCCCTTATTGCTTGATAATTCAAAAAGGCTAAAGGTACAGGCAATGTTAAAATTTATTCTACGCCGCTGTCTGGAAGCAATTCCGACACTTTTTATTTTGATCACCATCTCATTCTTCATGATGCGTCTCGCCCCAGGCAGCCCATTCACTGGCGAACGTAATCTTCCACCCGAAGTGATGGCGAATATTGAGGCAAAATATCACCTCAATGATCCAGTTTATAAACAGTATTTCAATTACTTGGGTCAACTGGCACAAGGTGATCTTGGGCCTTCATTCAAATACAAAG
Organism: Yersinia artesiana; assembly: GCF_902726545.1. Taxonomy (GTDB): domain Bacteria; phylum Pseudomonadota; class Gammaproteobacteria; order Enterobacterales; family Enterobacteriaceae; genus Yersinia; species Yersinia artesiana. The sequence goes on from NZ_CACVAD010000022.1 coordinate 46,566, forward strand.
ACTACACGGTCAATGAGTTGGTCTCAGCGTCGTTTCCAGTTTCAGCAAAACTGGGGCTTGCGGCATTCCTACTGGCGGTAATTTTAGGCGTCAGTGCCGGAGTTATTGCTGCGCTGAACCAAAATACCAAGTGGGATTATACCGTCATGGGGTTTGCCATGACCGGGGTGGTTATTCCGAGCTTTGTTGTGGCACCCTTATTAGTGCTGGTTTTCGCCATTATATTAAAATGGCTGCCGGGTGGTGGTTGGAATGGTGGTGCACCGAAATTTATTATTTTGCCGATGGTGGCGCTGTCATTGGCTTATATCGCCAGTATTGCGCGTATTACCCGTGGCTCCATGATTGAAGTGCTGCATTCCAACTTTATTCGTACTGCGCGGGCCAAGGGTTTGCCACTGCGAACGATTGTATTACGTCACGCATTAAAGCCTGCGTTGTTACCTGTTTTATCCTATATGGGGCCAGCATTTGTTGGCATTATCACCGGCTCAATGGTTATTGAAACCATCTTTGGTTTGCCGGGTATTGGACAGCTGTTTGTCAACGGAGCGTTAAATCGCGATTACTCATTGGTCCTGAGTCTGACCATTTTGGTAGGCGCATTAACCATTTTATTCAATGCGATTGTTGACGTGTTATATGCCGTTATCGATCCGAAAATCCGTTACTAGCACTGGAGCACGCCAATTATGTTGAGCAAGAAAAATAGCGAAGCTCTGGAAGTTTTCAGTGAAAAACTGGAAGTTGAAGGGCGTAGCCTTTGGCAGGATGCCCGCCGCCGCTTTGTTCATAACCGCGCGGCGATCACCAGTTTGGTGATCCTGATGTTAATTACTTTATTTGTTATTTTTGCCCCGATGTTGGCGCAGTTTTCCTATGCCGATACTGACTGGGGCATGATGTCAGCAGCACCCGATATTGAATCCGGACACTACTTTGGTACTGATTCATCTGGCCGTGACTTATTGGTGCGCGTGGCAATTGGTGGCCGCATCTCATTGATGGTCGGTGTTGCCGCAGCCTTGGTCGCTGTGGTGGTTGGCACCTTATATGGGTCGTTATCAGGCTATCTGGGTGGGAAAATTGACTCACTAATGATGCGTTTGTTGGAAATCCTTAACTCATTCCCCTTCATGTTCTTCGTCATTTTGCTGGTGACTTTCTTTGGTCAGAATATTTTACTGATATTTGTCGCAATCGGTATGGTGTCCTGGCTGGATATGGCGCGTATTGTGCGTGGGCAGACATTAAGTCTGAAACGCAAAGAGTTCATCGAAGCTGCGTTGGTGGGCGGTGTTTCCACGCGTAATATTGTGTTGCGCCATATCGTACCAAACGTATTGGGCGTGGTGGTGGTATACGCCTCGTTGCTGGTTCCTAGCATGATTTTGTTTGAATCATTCCTGAGCTTCTTAGGGTTAGGGACGCAAGAGCCGCTGAGCAGTTGGGGCGCATTACTCAGTGATGGTGCCAACTCGATGGAAGTTTCTCCCTGGTTATTGATGTTTCCTGCCGGTTTCTTGGTGGTCACACTGTTTTGTTTCAACTTTATCGGCGATGGCTTACGTGATGCCCTCGACCCGAAAGATCGCTGAGGAGTAGCACTATGACGACTATTGATAATCAGTCTGCTGTTCAGCAAAACGTTCTGTTGGATGTCAAAGACTTGACCGTCACATTCGGCACACCCGACGGTGATGTGACTGCGGTAAACGCGCTTAATTTTGACCTACGCGCCGGTGAAACGCTGGGTATTGTGGGCGAGTCAGGTTCAGGTAAATCCCAAACAGCATTTGCATTGATGGGGCTGCTGGCCAGTAATGGTCGGATCGGGGGTTCGGCGAAGTTTAATGGCCGTGAGATCCTGAATTTACCCGAAAAGCAGTTGAACCGCTTACGGGCAGAAGAGATCTCGATGATCTTTCAGGACCCAATGACCTCCCTGAATCCTTATATGCGCGTGGGTGAGCAGCTTATGGAAGTGCTGCAATTGCATAAAAAGATGAGTAAGAGCGAGGCGTTTGAAGAGTCAATTCGCATGCTTGATGCGGTAAAAATGCCTGAAGCGCGGAAGCGTATGCGTATGTATCCGCATGAATTTTCAGGAGGAATGCGTCAGCGCGTGATGATAGCGATGGCGTTGCTGTGCCGTCCTAAGTTGTTGATTGCGGATGAACCGACAACAGCACTGGATGTGACGGTTCAGGCTCAAATCATGACGTTGCTGAATGAACTTAAGAATGAGTTCAATACGGCGATCATTATGATTACCCATGACCTTGGGGTGGTCGCCGGTATTTGTAATAAAGTTCTGGTGATGTATGCGGGTCGAACGATGGAATATGGTCAGGCGCGGGATGTGTTTTATCACCCAAGTCACCCTTATTCTATTGGTCTACTAAATGCAGTTCCTCGTCTTGATGCTGAAGGCGAATCTCTCATGACTATTCCGGGTAATCCACCCAATTTACTGCGCTTGCCGAAAGGGTGCCCATTCCAGCCTCGTTGCCAGTATGCAATGGAGAGCTGTAGCACCGCTCCAGCATTAGAGCATTTTGGTGATGGCCGTTTACGTGCCTGCTACAAGCCAGTAGGGGAATTAGTATGAATGCCATGACAGATAAAAAAGTATTGTTAGAAGTGGCTGATCTGAAAGTCCATTTTGATATTCAGGATGGCAAACAGTGGTTTTGGCAGCCGTCAAAAACCCTCAAAGCTGTCGATGGCGTTACCTTACGTTTGTACGAAGGTGAAACCTTAGGCGTAGTGGGTGAGTCTGGTTGCGGTAAATCAACGTTTGCCCGCGCTATTATTGGTTTGGTGAAAGCGACTGGCGGCAGTGTGGCATGGTTAGGTAAAGATTTACTTAACATGAGTGATGCGCAGTGGCGTGAGACGCGCAGCGATATTCAGATGATATTCCAGGACCCACTGGCATCATTAAATCCGCGAATGACTATCGGTGAAATCATTGCTGAACCACTGCGGACTTATCATCCCAAAATGCCGCGTCAGGAAGTTAAAGATAAAGTCAAAGCCATGATGCTGAAGGTGGGTTTACTGCCTAACTTAATCAACCGCTATCCTCATGAATTTTCAGGTGGTCAGTGCCAGCGTATTGGTATTGCTCGCGCGTTGATCCTTGAGCCGAAACTGGTTATTTGCGATGAGCCGGTATCAGCACTGGATGTATCAATTCAGGCGCAAGTGGTAAACCTGTTACAGCAATTGCAGCGTGAAATGGGGCTGTCACTGATTTTTATCGCGCATGATCTGGCGGTGGTAAAACATATTTCTGACCGGGTATTAGTGATGTATCTGGGGCATGCGGTAGAGCTTGGTACTTATGATGAAGTTTACCATAATCCTCAGCATCCCTACACCAAAGCATTGATGTCGGCCGTTCCTATCCCTGACCCAGATAAAGAAAGAGCGAAAGTGATTCAGTTGCTTGAGGGGGAGTTACCGTCACCGATTAATCCGCCATCGGGCTGCGTTTTTCGTACTCGCTGCCCCATCGCCGGGCCGGAATGTGCCAAAACCCGCCCATTATTGGAGGGCAGCTTCCGCCACGCGGTTTCTTGTCTGAAAGTAGACCCGCTATAATATTGATCGCCTGATAGCAAAAATCCCCGCCAAAATAGAGAAGCGGGGATTTTTTTAGTTTAATAAACATCAGGTCTGAGCAGTGAGCGGGTTACTCTTTCCACAAGATATGACAAAGTTTATGGTCTTTTTCACGGCACAGTAGAACACGAGCAAACACATCGTTTATCTCTTCACCATCATTATCCGCCAGGCCAATGACAACTTCGGCGAAAAAGTCCGGATTTACATCAAAATCGACATGTTCCTGCCAATCTTCGGCGGGATCAAATAACTCAGCACCGCCGCGCTCTTCAAACTGAAGATTAAACAGTAAAATATCTGCTGGATCGAGGTTATCACCTGCCAGTTCCAGAAAAATATCGTAAGCCTGTTCCAGTGTTTCATCTTCAGTCAGGCGGTTATTAAGATCCATTTGCAGATTCCCATTTGTCATTTACAGATTGCGCTCATTAAAACACTCTCTATGCTGCTTTTACAATTATTATGCTATTGAAAGCGAATAACTCAGAGAATCTACAATGAGGTAATGGTTAGCTTTCCTACTGATCACAGGAATGGGCTGAAAAAGTAGAATAATCTTTCAGTTACGCGATGCCAAAGTGGACGCTTATTCCACTGTTCGCCGTCTAATAATACCGAGCGAGCAATATAATCATCCTGAACTTGTGCCAAATCTGCGCCAAAACCATCATCATCAATCACCAGCGTGATTTCAAAATTCAACCATAAGCTGCGCATATCCAGGTTCACGGTGCCCACTAAACTTAACTGACCATCGACCAGAACACTCTTACTGTGCAATAAACCGCCTTCAAACTGGTAAATTTTAACCCCTGCATCGAGTAATTCAGAGAAGAAGGCACGGCTGGCCCAACGCACCATCATTGAGTCGTTATCGCGCGGAACAATAATACTGACATCAACACCGCGTTGCGCGGCGGTACAGATGGCATGCAGCAAATCATCACTTGGCACGAGGTACGGCGTAGTCATGATCAATTGTTTGCGTGCGGCATATACGGCGGTTAATAACGCCTGGTGGATCATCTCTTCCGGGAAGCCCGGCCCAGAGGCAATCACCTGAATAGTATGGCCGCTCTCTTCTTCGAACGGCATGATATGGGTATCTGGTGGTGGCGGCAGAATACGTTTACCGGTCTCAATCTCCCAGTCACAGGCATAGACGATACCAATGGTTGTCGCCACCGGGCCTTCCATTCGCGCCATCATATCAATCCATTGTCCAACTCCGGCGTCTTGCTTGAAGAAGCGTGGATCGACCATATTCATGCTGCCGGTGTAGGCAACATAGTTATCAATCAATACGACCTTACGATGCTGGCGTAAATCCATCCGGCGCAAAAATACCCGGAAGACATTCACTTTAAGTGCTTCAACAACTTCAATTCCGGCGTTGCGCATCATGGCAGGATAGGGGGTGCGGAAGAATTGTTGGCTACCGGCCGAGTCCAGCATCAGCCGGCAATGGACACCGCGTCGCGCCGCAGCCATAAGAGATTCAGCGACCTGATCAACCAAGCCGCCCGGCTGCCAGATATAAAACACCATTTCTATATTATGGCGCGCTAACTCGATATCACGGACTAAGGCTTTTAGTGTGTCATCAGTGGTGGTTAGTAACTGTAATTGATTGCCTTTAACGCCGCTGATGCCCTGGCGACGTTCGCACAGTTGGAATAATGGCGTTGCCACTTCGCTGTTGGAGCTGGCAAAAATATGTTGGCAATCTTTCAGTTCACTGAGCCAGCGCGCGGTAGACGGCCACATGGCTTTTGCGCGCTCCGCCCGCCGTTTACCGAGATGAAGCTCGCCGAATGAAAGATAAGCAATTATTCCCACCAACGGCAGAATGTAGATAACAAGCAGCCATGCCATGGCCGAAGGAACGGCTCTGCGTTTCATGAGAATACGCAACGTGACCCCGGCAATAAGCAACCAATAGCCAAAAACTGAGAGCCAACTGATTACGGTATAAAATGTTGTCATAAGGGCGGAAATCCTGTTCACAAACGGTCACTAAAGAGTGTACGCACAGTATGGCAAAGGCGAAACCTTTAATCGGATATATTACTGGATAAAGTCTTTTAAGCTAAAGGACTTGCAAGGAGACCTTAACTATATAGTTGGCATTTTTTGTTTTGACCACATCGCAGCGATACGATTTAAGGTTAAACAGACTTTTTTGTCCGACGATGACTTGGCGCAACAGATGAAAAGTTTATAATAGTCCGGTTCTCAGCTTTGGAAGAATAGCTTCATGAGACGGAGTAAGAATGAGGTAGGCCGCTGGCGTATGTTGCGGCAAAATCAGCGGCGAAAAAGTCGCTGGCTTGAAGGTCAATCACGGCGTTATCGCCATATCTATGGTATCCGGCAACTCCGCGATCATCAGCATCGTAGGTCGCTATTGTTCACCGTGGCTTATGAGTGGTAATGCGCGCTGAGGGTGGCAAAAACAGTCTCTTTATGAGGCTGTTTTTGTTTTTGCCCTGACCAGGAGATGCCGATTATTACTTTTTCACCTGTAAATATCTTGCGCAATACATTCTCCCGCACGGATGATTGATATAACATTGTTAAAATAGTGATATTGATTAGAAATCTGGCAATAATATTTTCCACTTTAAATTTCGCATTTCTACGCAGAAAAATCACACCTATCCTAAATTAGCAAAATGCGATGATTCTGATGTTCAGATTAATAATAAACGGGGCAGAATAGCTCTTTGGCAGTTTATTTCACATCAGAATGAGTTCGCGCTACCCTATATATTAGGTTGCTTCGTTCTAATCGTTCAGTTTCAGGGGTGTTACTGTAGGGTTGTTCGGAGCGACCATTCCTTGATGAAATAAATGATTATTGAATGATAAACATGATAATCATCATGCTTATCTAATACTTTCTTATCTATCAATGAGTTGTTCAATATTCTATTTCTTTATGTCAATATCATTTATCGTTTTTAGTGATCAATAATAAAAAATTGATCAATTTTATCAATTGATCAATACTGCTGTTCTAATCAAATAAAAGGATTTTACTGTGGATAGCAGACTAAACATTGCAGTCGATTGCACTTTTATCTGTGAGCCTGTTTACCAGCATGACGGTAAGTTACTTGCTGTAGAGTTATTGAGTCGGTTTACGACAACCTCTTTTAAATCGCCTATTTATACTGAGCGCTTCTTACATCAACTTAATGCTCAGACGAAGGCTAAGTTGCTACACGCTCAATTATGTGAAGTCAAAAATCAGCAGAAGTGGTTTATTGAACACCAAATAATACTCTCAATAAATATAGATTTTGATATGACAAATGCCGTATTGAATGACGATGATGTCATATCACTGTTGGACTCAATGCCTTTTATCCGACTGGAAATAATGGAGAGTTTCCCTAACCTCGGTGATGGTGCCGGGAACGCATTATTAAGTAAGCTGGCTAAACGATATTCTCTGTGGTTGGATGACTTTGGTAGTGGTAATGCTCACCTTGCTGCGGCAGCCAGTGGTTTTTTTGAGTGTGTAAAAATTGATAAACATTTTTACTGGCAGTGGGCAGGTAGTGTCACCTTTGATAACCTGGTCACGCGTTTACGTGAACATTGCCAGAATGTTGTTATCGAGGGGGTCGAAACTCATTTGCAGTATTGCCAACTGGCTGACATGGGCGTTGATGCCATGCAAGGTTACTTGTTCAGTTCCTACCCATTGGAAGACGTGAGCCATATTCCTCTCCAGTACGACCATTTTAATATTAGGTGAGATCTCCTTGGTAAGGGAAAGTCATTTTTGTCGGCAGGACATCAACTTAGACAGGCTTTTGCTGTGAATATCACAGTTATATGGCGCGGTTGAGCGGATGATATAATCCCTATTCCAGCAAAGGCTATAGTTAATGTCTCAATATAAATTAGCTAAAACAGTATTCTTTGGGGATTTGAAAACCAGCCCGGCGTTGTATAAATATGAGATTTATTGTGAAGAATCTGAGCTGCTATATCACGCTGCTATTTATGCTGAACAAGTCATTGCTGCCGGCAAACATACTTACCCTGTTTGGGTAAGAAAAGACCATATGATATTGAAATCACCTGCGCATATGTTGGATAAAGCGGTGGAAGCCTGTGAAGAGCATTGGCTGAAACACTACAAAGTCTAGTGGGTCGGGCGAAGGTACGTTAAAGCAAATACGCCTGATGGCAGGCGTATGATTTTCATCGGAATCTGTGTATTTATCCAGCACAAACTCAACTGATTTTTCAATGATTTTATCAGTCTCCCCGCGATCAAACCCATTACCGCGACAGTTCGGGCAATAATTAATCTGAATGTTTTTACGTTCAGACCTAATCGCTTTGATTCAAAATACGCGCTTATAGGGTTTTACGATAACTGATTGATATACCCCAGCGGCAACATAAGGGTCTTGTTCAGCCCAAGACTCGGCCTCTTGCTGTGAAGCAAACTCGGCAATCACAGTTGAACCCGTGAATCCGGCAGCACCGGGTTCGGCACTGTCGATGGCCGGGTTTGGGCCAGCAGTCAATAAACGGCCTTCATCTTGCAATGATTGTAAGCGAGCCAGATGGGCAGGGCGCACGGACAAGCGCTTCTCAAGTGAATCAGGCACATCGGTCGCAAAAATTACATACAGCATGTTTCACCTATTCGTCATACAGTGATATGGCGATTTGATTTGTGTTCGGTATTCCATAACACCATGTTCCCCCCATAAATTCAATAAGCTGTGGAAAGAGAGATATTTGCGATTTCAAGGCAATACACCGGTAATTTATAATGAAATAAAATGATAACTGGGCGTAAATGGAAAGTGTTATTTGGTTGATATTGCCGTTTAAAGCATCATTTAAGACCTATCGCTAAGATAGTTTGCAACTGCGTATTGAATATGATTGCTATTTGCATTTAAACTTAGCTGCATTAGAGGACACTGAATTATTATGCAGCTAAATAAATTTTTCTTGGGTCGACGGCTTACGTGGCCACTCGCATTTTCAGTAGGTATACATGGCAGCGTAATTGCGGCATTGCTGTATGTATCTGTAGAGCAAATGAAAATACAGCCAGAGATAGAGGATGCGCCGATCGCGGTCACGATGGTTAATATAGATACCTTCGCGGCACCACAGCCAGCAGCGGCAGAGCCGCAGGCAGAACCAGAGCCTGAGCCTATCGAAGAAGCACCACCCGAACCTGAAGTGCTGCCAGAACCGGTGCCTGTACCTATCCCTGAACCGGTGAAACCCAAACCAAAGCCGAAACCGGTGAAAAAAGAAGTGAAAAAGCCGGAAGTGAAAAAGCCGGATGTTAAAAAGACAGTGGCACCGCCGGATGACAAACCTTTTAAATCAGAGGAGCCAGCACTGGTTTCTACTAATGCACCGGTTAAATCAGCACCAAAAGCATCGGTGCCGGGCGTGTCAACATCTACTGGGCCAAAAGCTCTGAGTAAGGCGAAACCGACTTATCCCGCCAGGGCCTTGGCGTTAGGGGTTGAAGGGCAGGTTAAAGTGCAATATGACATCGACGAAAATGGTCGTGTTACCAATGTCCGTATCCTGGAGGCGACACCGCGTAATACCTTTGAGCGTGAAGTGAAACAGGTGATGCGCAAGTGGCGTTTTGAAGCAGTTGCAGCCAAGGATTATGTTACCACCGTGGTGTTTAAAATTGGTGGTACGACGGAAATGGACTAAAGCAGTGATATTGCTGTTCGGCAATATCCGCATTGCAATAAAAAGGGTCGCTGCTGGAGCGACCCTTTTGACATCATCAAGATGGCAACTATTGCGTTGCACCCACTTCAAAGTTACGGCTACCTTCGGGTAAGGCACGGGCTTTGCCGATATCATCAACGGCCACATAGGTGAATACCGCTTCAGTAGCTTTGTAGCGCTGACCAATTGGTTCGGAAGAGACCTTTTTCACCCATACTTCAATATTGATGGTAATAGAGCTGCGTCCTGTCTTGATGCAGCGGGCATAACAGCAAACCACGTCACCCACCGCAACAGGCTTGAGGAAGGTCATGCCATCAACACGCACGGTGACCACTCGCCCATGGGCTATCTCTTTAGCTTGAATAGCACCGCCAATATCCATTTGCGACATCAACCAGCCACCAAAAATATCGCCATTGGCATTGGTATCGGCGGGCATCGCAAGGGTGCGAAGTACCAACTCGCCGTTGGGTAATACTTGTTCACCGCTAGGTAATAACCGTTCACCGCGAGGTGATATTTGTTCCTGGGTCATCTCTGCCTGCTATTTTAAATTATGACTTTTTCTGTTCTTCCGGCATATGTCGGTAAATATAAACGCCGCTGATAAGTGTGAATATCAGCGTCAAGGCGGTTAGGCCAAACACTTTGAAATTGACCCAAATGTCTTGCGGTAACCAGAACGCCACATAGATGTTCAGCAAACCACAGACCAGGAAAAACACCGCCCAGGACATATTCAGCGTTGACCAGACGGTATCGGGTAATGTCAGTTCCTTACCCAGCATGCGCTGAATCAATGGCTTTTTCATAAACCACTGACTGACTAATAACGCGGCGGCGAACAATACATACAGCACCGTCACTTTCCACTTAATAAACAAGTCGCTGTGGAATGCCAGCGTTAAGGTGCCGAACACCAGCACCATAATGGCGGTGACCAGGGTCATTTTTTCTACCTTGCGGTATTTGAACCAGGTAAAGGCCAGCGCCAGCAAGGTTGCGACAATCAACGCCCCGGATGCGACAAAAATGTCATACATCTTGTAGAAAACGAAAAATACGACCAAAGGGAGAAAATCTAAAAGTTGCTTCATGAATCAATCCATTATTTATACACCGCCTGACTATACCGGATTCAGTGCGGTGAGGGTATCTGCGGTAAAACACTATTATCCTTAATTATCTGCCGGAATGCGCGCTCCGCCAGCGGAATTTGCAGAAACTTACGATAAACAAGTAACAGATTTTGTCTGTATATTGCCAGTTCGGTATTAACCCAGCATGATAAGTCATAAATATTGGGTTAAAGCTTGGTGGAGTTTGTATGCAGAGAAAATCACTCCGGTATTGGATGCCGGGTTTGACCCAATTAATGGCTTATGAACGTGACTGGCTCAAGTCAGATGTGAGAGCGGGGTTATCGGTGGCCGCAGTGGCATTGCCCATTGCTATTGCCTATGCGGAGTTGACCGGCGTTAGCGCTGCGGTTGGGTTGTATTCGTGTATTTTACCGATGATTGCCTACGCATTTTTTGGCTCATCGCGACAATTGATTATCGGGCCTGACGCGGCGACCTGTGCGGTCATCGCCGCGGTGGTTGCGCCGTTGGCAGCAGGGAACAGCGAGGTTCACTGGCAACTGACTATCATGATGACACTGATGATGGGGACATGGTGTCTGGTGGCCAGCCGCTTTAAGCTTGGGGCATTAGCTGATTTATTATCGCGGCCTATACTCACCGGCCTACTAAATGGGGTGGCGATCACCATTATTGTTGATCAGTTGGGTAAAGTATTTGGTTTTATGACCCGCCCACCTCAATTGATTGAACGAGTGTTAGCCCTACCACACAATTTAATCAATAGCCATTTACCCACAGTTGCCATTTCATTACTGACTTTTGTCGTGCTGTACGGGGTTAAGTGGTTACGGCCCAACTGGCCTGCGCCGTTGTTAGCCATTGTAACAGCGACTTTTGTCTCTTGGGCGGCCAATCTGCAGCAGTTTGGTGTCGCGGTGGTCGGCGGGTTTGACGGTGGTTTGCCGATGGTGCACTGGCCTGATTTCCAACCGGGCTTGTTGCGTGACATGGTGATCCCGGCACTCAACCTGGCGGTAGTCAGTTTTGTCAGTATGATGCTGACTGCCCGCAGTTTTGCGGCGAAGAATGGCTACGAAGTGGATGCCGATGTCGAGCTGCGTGCGCTCGGTGTCACCAATATTGTCTCCGCGCTCTCGCAGGGCTTTGCTATCAGTGGGGCGAGTACCCGAACCGCAGTAAATGATGCCAATAATGGTAAGAGCCAACTGGTATCGATTATTGCCGCGTTGGTTATTGCCATGGTGTTGTTATTTTTAACTCGTCCGCTGCAATTTATTCCCATCGCAGCCTTGGGTGTGGTGCTGATTTATGCCGCCTGGTCTTTACTTGGATTCAGAAGTCTATGGCAGTTACGGAAACGTAATACTCAAGCCTTTTATCTGGCGATCTTTACTTTCATTAGTGTTGTCTTAGTCGGCGTGATTAGTGGTATTGGTTTGGCGGTGTTGTTGGGATTATTGCAATTCTTACGCACAGTATTTCGCCCAACAGAGCAGTTATTGGGGGTTAATGCCGATGGCATGATCCATTCTATGCGCAGCGGTAACGGCATCAAACCTGTGCCTGGTGTTATGATTTACCGCTTTAACTCACCGCTGACGTATTTCAACGTTGCCTACTTCAAGCGGCGTATCCTGAATCTGGTTGACAGTACACCACATCCCGCTGACTGGGTGGTGATTGATGCGGTCGCCAGCTTTACTTATGCTGATATCAGTGTGTTGGCTGCGATTGATGAGCTTAAGCGCGACCTGAAACAGCGTAATATTAAGCTGATATTAGCCGGCCGACGCACTGAATTAACGCGCTGGTTCCGGATCAATAAGTTAAAAAGCCATGATGATGATCTGGTTTTGGTGCCCGATTTGTATCTGGCTCTTAAGCTGATTCAAAGTAAGCAGCAGGTAGTAGAAAAACAGAAATCAGAGAAACAGGAACCTGAAGCCGAACCCGAAATCGGTTAAATGCCAAATAACAACAAAGGGCCGTAATGGCCCTTTCAGACTGCCGACAAAGTCAAATGAAGGGGAATCGTGCCGTTGGGGTCGTGCCCCGAGGGACGGTAAACCCTTCACTCACTATGTTATCAACAGCTTTGTCATGGCCGTAATGGCCCTTTGTTGTTTTACCCGTACCGACGTTTACGCGGTAACATCGGTTGGGCGCAATAACATATATAAACGGAACAGGTACACCAACAATAATGCAGAAACCAGATTGCTCAGAGACGCTAAAACGACACTGGCAATAGGGGTCGGCAACGCCGTCAGGTGGTTGACCAAATATAACAAAATCAGTTTAGCTGCTATCCACAACATCATCGCCGGAATAATCAACCGAACATTGGCAAAGGCCAATTTAACACTGGTTTTCATTGCGGCGAACACCCCCATCTTTTCCGTGCTCACGATAATCGGTGACAGCGAAAGTGCCACAGCAATAATGATACCCGGCACGATAAACAGGGTTATTCCCAACTGAATTAACAGCGTCCCAATAAACATCAGCAGCAGTAAGCGGGGTAAAATAGGCAATGAAATACCAATTGCCTGCAATGCGCTAACACGACGGCCTTGAGAAACCATAGAAATCAGTGTCAGCATGCCACCGACTAATAATACATTACCCACTAATGCAGAAAAGGTAGCCGCCGCAGACACTTTGAGCAGAATAATCTGTTGCTCTGGTGTGAGCTGCGCTACTAATTCTGTAATGCTGATATTCCCTGATGACGCAAAATCACTTTCTGTAGAACTTAAAATACTCAGTTGTTCAGTATCAGGGATAAAGGCCTGATTCAGCATGACGGTAATGAACGCAGTCAGTAGCGCCAGTAACAGAATGGCGGCCAGTTGATTACGTAAAAAGTTAAAACTGTCACGGTATAAAGTGTTAGCCGTGATAGGCATGAAAGCTCCTTGGGATAAAAAAATAGCGCTTAGCCGATGATTATACCTTGTTATGGCGCGCTGTGGGATCCCGTCATTGGCCAACGGCTGATTTCTTCTACTCTAATCACCTCGATGTTATCAACGGGTAATGGTGGCAAGCCGTAATGGGCGCGGGCGCGGTCACAATAGGGATTGTGAATACCCGTTTCTCCTGACGGCTCAAATTCATGACAGGGAGGTGGGCGGTCGGCGTAGATTGAACAAGAAACAGACTGGCCGACCTCGCCCTGGAGGGCAATACAGCGGGGAGATTTACCATTTGTGCCGGACATACAACTAATAAACGGGGTGACCTGCTCGGTCATCGCGGAGGGAACTGTACCGCCACCATCTTTGGCCTCCGACCAATAAAATGAGACTCGAAAATAGGCACAGCAGGCACCACAACTGACACACGGATTAATTTCAGCGCTCATCTTGAATCCACTGCTCCTTACCAAGTAAACAGCCAACCGATCACGATTTCACACATACAACATCCAAGCATAGCAGCATGACAACTGTTGTCTTTTTCAGCAATGGGCGTAAGCACAATTTGGTGTAAACGGCCATTTATGATCCAGATCAATTTCAATGTTATTAAGGAATTAAATAACCTTACTTAAAATAGGATTTATTTAAATTGTTACTAACTATGTGATCTCGATTGGATCATGAATACTTATTTGTAGGTATATTCTGTCCGCGAATATACCTACAAATGGAATGGATAATGAAAAAAGTCACTTTGGCAATATTAGCCGTAGCAACTCTGGCATCGACTGCGGTAAGTGCGCATCAAGCAGGCGATTATATTTTCCGGGCAGGGACGGCAACAGTCAGACCTAACGCCGGGTCTGATGATGTATTAGGTTATGGTTCCTTCAAAGCAGATAACAATACCCAGTTGGGCCTGACTTTCAGTTACCTGGTTACCGATAATATCGGGGTGGAATTGCTGGCCGCGACGCCTTTCCGTCATAAAATAGGCCTTGGGCCGACCGGCGACATCGCTGAAGTTAAGCAACTGCCTCCGACGTTGATGGCGCAATATTATTTCCGCGATAAACAAGACAAGCTGCGCCCGTATTTGGGGATTGGTCTGAACTACACCACTTTCTTTGATGAGAAATTCAACAATACCGGCGCTTCAGCCGGATTGACGGATTTGAGTGTAAAAGATTCTTGGGGTGTGGCGGGCCAGGCGGGTCTGGATTACATGGTGAGTGAAAACTGGATGGTGAATATGTCTGTCTGGTGGATGAATATCGAAACTGACGTGAAATTCAAAGCCAATGGTCAGGAGCAAAGTATTCATACCCGCCTTGATCCATGGGTGTTTATGTTTGGTGCCGGTTATCGTTTCTGATTATCCTTCGTCCTTGGCGTTACAGCGGTGTTAGCTACGCTCACTTACCCGAATCACTGACTAGAGCCAGCTCAGCGGGATGTGTTTGCTGGCTGCCTGGCTGTCACAGCAATGACTTTGGCTAATATTTTTCGGTTTTAGCATCAATAGGCGGGGAAATGTACCGAATGGGTCGTAACGGCGTAAGCCGTCGGAGTGCCCATCGGTGCAGTCGCCCCGCCAGTCTCCAGACTATAAGATGTGCTTATCCACAGATGATTACCGAATTAGCATCTGATCACTAACAGATTTTACCCCAGGTACGCTACGGGTAATCTGTACTGCGCGGTTGGCATCCTGACGTGAGCTAACAAAACCACTCAACTGAACCCGCCCTTTGAACGTTTCAACACTGATTTCAGTCGATTTTAGATTTTTCTCACCCAACAGCGCTGATTTCACTTTAGTGGTGACCACGGTGTCATCAATATAGCCACCGGTTCCTTCCGATTTTGCTGTAGGAGCGCAGGCAGATATTGCCATCGCCATAATCACTGCAACGCATAAAGCTGAAATGGTTTTAAAAATCTTCATAAATGACTCTCCATGTTTATCAATGCGATAGGGCAATAGTTCAACGTGCTATTAACGCATATTTCACTCAGGTGCGCTGACAGCCACTGCATCCGAAATGTAAATAAATGCTTAGTGTGTTACACATTATTAGTATTAGTTATGAATGGTTTTAATTCAAATTTTCAGCAGATAGACGGTGAGAAAGGCATTGAATATAAGGAAGATAGCGCCTGAATCTGATGGGTCATCAGGCGCTCTGGGAAAACTAGCTGCGAGTGGCTGCTTTCATTCTGGTCACGAAGCTGGCTAATTGCGCGAGCATCTCTGCCGGCTGTGAGACATTGTTTTCAATGATTTTTACAATAGCAGAACCTAAAATGGCACCTGTCCGTGATTCTCAGCCCCTGTCACACCAGCGCGGGATAGCAAAGTGACATTATAAATTACACACTCCAAACACAAAAGGGACTCACTAAGATGAGTCCCTTTTTATTATCTGGAATGATTCATTCGACGTTCTGCTACCCTAATGACTATTTTGTAGCAAACAAAGCTAATGATAGTGCAACTAATAAGCAGTGCAACACCAACAAAACCTTCAACATCATATTCGCCAAAAAAGTTAGCTGCTGTATTCCAAAAGTCATACTCTCTTGGTGTAACTGGTGTCGAGGGTCTTAATACTAAGAAAGACAACACAAACAAAGCTACGGCAATTAAAATTCTAATTCCCAATGGGACACTTCTTCGTTCCATTTAAAATTACCTCGATACGTCCATATGTCACCAGCCCATTAGCTAATGTTTCCTTGCGAGTGGACAGCAAAGCCTGACGGATTGTTAGGAAATCAGATCGGTGTTGCAGTGTTATACAGCCTAACGAAATCCCCATTGGGCCAGCAGGGTGCAAACGGAAATTTCCACGCTCAACACCATTGATCCATGTCGTATCGTTAACATTGCCATCATCACGAAACAGAGCAAACCACTCAGCCTTTAAAACAGGAGTGGGTGTTAACCATGAGTAGAAATCATGAAGGTCTGTTCTGATAACTCCTTTCCAACCCCCTGTTGGGCGGTTAACGATGTGATATCGCCCTGGCGGTATAGGGCCAACATTTGGAACATCAACACAACCAGTATGGTTACGATAATCTGCCTTGCCACTATATGCCATGAATGTACCTACACCGAAAATCGACAGAGGGCTATAATCGACATTATTAACTACGAAGGTTCCTTGTATCATCTTGTACATATCCTTTTTAAAAGCTTTTTTATCTTATCACCTTCAACAATACATATGCCGGGTGATAATCTGATTTATAGAGTTCTATTTTACATATCCATAAGTGCTGCATAGGAGAGCCAACATACAACAGGATATTTTTTCAGAGAGAATTGATGGGGAAAATGCAAGTAACTTAAATGATTTCATTGAGTCTGCGATAAAGAGTATGGAAGAAGTGAAAGGCTTATATAACTCAATAATAAATTCAGATGACGAGTTATCTAGTTACTTCGAAAAAAATAAAAAGATAATCGGGTTAAAAATATTGGAAGATTTGAAGCACCTTCTAAATAAAATTAGGCTGGCAGTTTCCCCAAACATAGCCCGTAAATTATATTTTTATGACCACGCTGGTATCGAATAATTAGATGTAAAGTCGTTAATGCAATAGTGATGATGAAATATCATCATCACCGTAAAGGTATATCTTCCACGGAGTAGGGTTGGGCGGTGCATATCCTATGAATATCTTGGCTATGTAGCACTTAGGAAGATAGCGCCTGAATCTGATAAGCCATCAGGCGCTCTGGGAAAACTAGCTGCGAGTGGCTGCTTTCATTCTGGTCACGAAGCTGGCTAATTGCGCGAGCATCTCTGCCGGCTGTGAGACATTGTTTTCAATGATTTTTACAATAGCAGAGCCTGAAATGGCACCTGCTGCCCCAGCGGCCAGACTGATTCTTACCTGCTCAGGTTCTGAGATACCAAAACCTTGTAGAGCCGGAGCCGCATTGTATTCACGCAATTTATCTATCAAATGATTCAATGGCAGATGTCCGTGATTCTCAGCCCCCGTCACCCCCGCGCGCGAGAGCAGATAGGTATAGCCACGACCATGAGAGGCAATTTCTCGCAATAAATCATCATCGGCATTCGGCGGGCAGATAAAGATAGGCGCAATTCCGTGGCGCAAGGCCGCAGTGCGGAACGGCAGTGACTCTTCAAACGGCACATCAGCAATCAGCACCGAGTCGACACCGACATCAGCGCAGCGCTGATAGAAAGTATCAATCCCGTTATGGAATACCAGATTTGCATACATCAGCAGCCCAATGGGAATAGTTGGGTGCTTTTTACGGATTTCTGCCAGCATATCAAAACAGATGCCAGGGGTAACCCCAGCGGCGAAAGCACGTAGCGCGGCGTTTTGAATTGTCGGGCCATCAGCCAATGGATCAGAGAAGGGGATGCCCAATTCCAATGCATCTGCACCTGCGGCAATCAAGGTGTCGATAATTTCTAAGGAGAGAGCCGGTGTTGGGTCGCCAAGTTGCACGAAAGGAACAAATGCGCCTTCTTTTTTGGCAGCCAACTGTTTGAAAAGCTGTTGATAACGCTCCATTAAATTTCTCCCCGCGCTTTCAGAATATCGTGAACGGTGAAAATATCTTTATCACCCCGCCCGGACAGATTCACCACCAATATCTGTTCTTTTTCCGGCTCTGCTTTAATCATTTTCAGGGCATGGGCCAGTGCATGGGAAGACTCCAACGCCGGGATAATCCCTTCTTTGCATGACAGCGCTTTAAACGCATCCAGAGCTTCGTCATCAGTGACTGACACATAATCAGCGCGCCCGATGCTATTCAAATAAGCATGTTGTGGCCCGACAGATGGGAAGTCTAAACCGGCAGAAATTGAGTAAGATTCTTCAATTTGACCATCACTGGTTTGCATCATCGGTGATTTCATACCGAAGTAGATGCCCACTTTGCCATGTTTCAGTGGCGCACCATGTTGACCGGTTTCGATACCCAACCCAGCCGGTTCTACCCCAATCAGCCCTACACCCGGCTCATCGATAAAATCAGCAAACATGCCAATGGCGTTAGAACCGCCACCCACACAGGCCAACACCGCATCGGGCAGGCGGCCTTCTTTTTCTTGCAGTTGTGCTTTGGTTTCTTCGCCAATCATACGTTGGAATTCACGCACTATAGTCGGGTAAGGGTGCGGGCCTGCGGCGGTTCCCAGCATGTAATGGGCGGTTTCGTAGCTGCCAGACCAGTCACGCAGGGCTTCATTACACGCATCTTTCAGCGTTGAAGAGCCACTGTGAACCGGGATAACTTCAGCTCCCATCAGGCGCATACGGAAAACGTTTGGCGACTGACGCTCAATGTCTTTGGCACCCATATAGATGCGACATTTTAAGCCCAATAAGGCGCAGGCTAATGCTGAAGCTACACCATGCTGACCAGCACCAGTTTCAGCAATGATTTCTGTTTTACCCATGCGTTTGGCTAATAAAGCCTGACCCAAAACCTGATTAGTCTTGTGCGCACCACCGTGTAACAGGTCTTCACGTTTCAGATATAACTTGGTTTTAGTTCCCGCGGTCAGATTTTGACACAGGGTCAGGGCAGTTGGACGCCCGGCATAGTTCTTTAATAAATCCTGAAATGCCGCCTGAAATTCAGGATCCAGTTGTGCACTAACAAAAGCTTCTTCCAGTTGTTTCAATGCTGGCATCAGAATCTGGGGGACATACATTCCCCCGAACTCGCCAAAATAGGGATTCAATGTGGTCATTTTTCTGTCCTTTATATACCCGTAATCTTTCAAACTGCAGGTGTGTTGGCTGCACTCAATAACCCGAATCACTTACTGGTCGTTGACCTTAAAATAAATAGACTCATCGGGATTATCTTGCTTGCCGCCTTCCTGCATCTTGAAATCTATTGGGTATAGAGTTAACTCAAATGTGTTTAGAAATTAGTAAGTGCGTAATGTTTGGAACACGGCGGCAATCTTTTGGGGATCTTTCACTCCGGGGGCGCTTTCGACACCGGAATTGAGATCCAAACCAGCGCAACCCAGTTGGGCCGCATCACGACAGTTATCAGCCCCAACTCCACCTGCCAGCAGGACATTATCCAATGGCTGACCGGCTAATAATGACCAGTCAAAACTCTGGCCGGTGCCGCCGTTGCCATTATCCAAAACATAGCGTTCAACATGCTGTAAGTGACGAGCTGGCACGGTGTCAGTGACACTCAGTGCCTTCCAAATCTGGCAACTGGCAGGCAATACTTCACGCAGTTGGTTGATATAGCTTTGATCTTCATGCCCATGTAATTGCACGGCGCTTAACGACAGCCGTTCAGCAGTTTGTTGTATGGTTTCGACTTTTGCATCACGGAAGACGCCAACATACTTCAGCGGCGCGCCACTGATAACGGTGCGGGCTTGCGCAATATCCACATAGCGTGGTGAGTTACCGACGAAAATCAAACCACCATAGACTGCTCCGGCCTGGTAAGCGGCAGCGGCATCTTGGGCGCGGGTCAGACCGCATACCTTATTTTCACCCAATAGCACGCGGCGCACCGCAGCATTCAGGTCAGTCTCAGACATCAATGCGCTGCCAATGAGGAACCCGTTGGCAAAATGGCTGAGTTCGCGCACCTGCCGGTAGTTATTGATACCTGATTCGCTGATAACCGTCACGCCCTTGGGCAGGCGCGGTGCCAGTTCGCGGGTGCGATTAAGGTCGATAGACAAATCACGTAAGTCACGGTTATTGATACCAACGACTTTTGCCTCTAATGCAATAGCGCGATCCAGCTCCTCGGCGTTGCTTGCCTCCGTCAATACCCCCATGTTCAGGCTATGAGCCACGGCGGCCAGTTGGCGGTAAGTCTCATCATCAAGCACAGATAGCATCAGCAAAATAGCATCGGCCTGATAAAAACGCGCCAGCTGAATTTGGTAAGCATCAATAATAAAATCTTTACACAATACCGGTTGAGTCACTGCCGCGCTGACTTGTGGCAAGAAGTCAAAATTGCCCTGGAAGTACTTTTCATCCGTCAGCACCGAGATAGCCGAGGCATAATGCTTATAAACAGCGGCAATCTCTGCTGGATTAAAGTTATCGCGAATAACCCCTTTGGACGGCGACGCTTTCTTGCATTCCAAAATGAAAACGGTTTTGTTGCCCTGTAGCGCCTGATAAAAGTCGCGCTGACTCAAGGTAATGTCATTCTGGAAACTGGCCAGAGGTTGTTGTAATTTCCGCGCGGCAACCCAGATTTCCTTATCGCGCACTATTTGGTGAAGTACGGTTTCCTGCATGATTTATCCTCTTGCTGCCAGAGCGGTAACACGTTCAAAAGGCTGACCGCTGTGAATCATTTCCAATGCTTGTTGTGCGTTATGACGCAGGTTTTCCTGCCCATGCAATTTCAGCAATAATGCGACATTCGCCGCGACTGCTGCGGCATGAGCTGCCTCACCCTTACCTTGTAACAACCGTGCTAAAATGTCACGGTTTTCTTCAGGTGCGCCGCCCTGTAGCGAACCAAGCTCAAAGCGGTTTAAGCCAAAATCTTCCGGTACTAATTCGTAGCTTTCGATGCTGCCGTTATTCAGCTCCGCGACCTGAGTTGGCGCATGAATCGCCACTTCGTCCATGCCGCCACCATGCACCACCGCCGCGCGCTGATAACCCAGCACTTTAAGAGTTTCAGCAATTGGCAACACCAATTCAGGGCTATAAACACCAATCAGCGCTAATGGTGGGCGGGCAGGGTTAATCAATGGCCCTAACACATTAAACAAAGTACGGGTTTTGAGTTGTTGGCGCACCGGCATCGCATGGCGAAAACCGGTGTGATATTGCGGCGCAAACAAGAAACAAACACCTAACTCATCCAGTGCCAGACGTGACTGCTCGGCGCTCATGTCCAGGCGAATACCAAAGGCGGCCAACAAGTCTGACGAGCCGGAACGGCTGGACACACTGCGGTTACCGTGTTTGGCCACTTTCACACCACAACTGGCGGCAACAAACGCGCTGGCCGTGGAGATGTTAATGCTGTTGGTGCCGTCGCCGCCGGTGCCGACAATATCAGCAAACAGGTAATCGGGGCGTGGGAAAGGTTGCGCATCAGCTAATAAGGCTTGTGCTGCGCCGGCAATCTCGGCAGGCGTTTCGCCGCGCACTTTCATGCTGATTAATGCCGCAGCTAATTGGCTGGCTTCCAGTTCACCGCGCACAATCGCGGCAAATAGCCGTTGGCTTTCTGCCTGAGTCATCGACTCGGCCCGAAACAGTTTTTCTAATAACAATTCTTTCGATAATGTTTGCATCTTTAAACCCTTGATTACGTCATACCCAAAGAACATGGAGTTGCAGGTAGGCAGCAAGTGAGCAAATCCCGATGAGCTTACGCCGGTAAGTGATTCGGGTGAGTGTGCGCAGCTAACAACCCTGCGGTTTCATGTACGAAGGGTATTAACGCCCAGGCTAAGGTTTGCTCAAGCAAGCGAGCACCTTGGGTGGTTAAAATCGATTCCGGGTGGAATTGGTAGCCACAAACCCGATGGGCATCATGACGAACCGCCATGACCATCTTGCCAAAACGGGCGTTAACAGTGAGTTCTGTTGGGATATTACTGCCGACTAATGAGTGGTAGCGGGCAACCGGTAACGGGTTCGGCAGACCGGTAAACATACCTTGTCCGTCGTGTTCAATGGCAGAAGCCTTACCATGTAATATTTCGCCAGCCTGACCAACATGGCCGCCATAGGCTTCGACAATGGCTTGGTGGCCGAGGCAAATGCCGATAATCGGTAGCTGGCCGCGTAAACGCTGTAACAACTCAGGCATACAACCCGCTTGTGCTGGAGTGCCGGGGCCGGGGGATAGCATCAACACTGGTTGCTCAAGTTGTTGCAAACGTTCAATAATGGTGTCAGCCGCAATGTGGTTGCGGTATACCACCACGCGATGGCCGCTGGAACGCAGTTGGTCAACCAGGTTGTAAGTAAAGGAGTCGATATTATCGAGCAGCAAGATATCGGCCATTAGATTATTTTCCATTAGAACACCTCCCTGGCGTGGTGTGCGGTGGCGATGGCGCGTAGCACCGCGCGGGCTTTATTACGGGTTTCATCGGCTTCCGCCTGTGGGATTGAATCCAGCACCACACCGGCACCGGCTTGTACGGTGGCGATACCGTCCTCGACATAAGCCGAGCGAATAACAATGCAGGTATCCAAATCACCATGAGCGGTAAAATAGCCGACCGCACCGCCGTAACTGCCGCGACGCGACCCTTCACGGCCAGCGATTAATTGCATCGCCCGAACTTTTGGCGCACCACTTAATGTCCCCATATTCATGCAGGCCTGATAGGCATGCAGCACATCCAAATCGTGGCGCAGTGTGCCCACCACGCGAGAAACCAGATGCATCACAAAGGAATAACGGTCGACCTTGGTTAAATCCGCCACATAACGGCTACCCGGCTCACAGATGCGGGCCAGGTCATTACGGGCCAAATCCACCAGCATCAAGTGTTCCGCCAGTTCTTTGTGGTCGGTACGCATTTCCAGTTCGATACGGCTGTCCAAATCGCGGTCCAGTTCTCCATTGGCGCGGCGGCCGCGAGGACGAGTTCCGGCGATCGGGTAAATTTCAATCTGGCGGTTGGTCGCATCATATTTCAGTGCGCTTTCAGGTGAGGCACCGAACAGAGAGAATTCGTTATCCTGCATAAAGAACATATACGGGCTTGGATTGCTGTCTTTCAGTGTTTGATACGCCGCCAGTGGCGACGGGCAAGGCAGTGAGAACCGGCGAGAGGGCACCACCTGGAAAATCTCTCCCTCGCGGATTGCCTGCTGTAACTCGCTGACAACCGCGCCATACTCTTCGTCGGACTGGTTACACTGTAACGCCATCTCTGGTACTGATTTGGCAGGAATGGCCTGCGGTGCTTGTTGCAATTGGTGGGCAAGTTGCTCTAAACGCGCCGTCAGACGCTGGTGCTCATTATTATCTGGGGTGAACAGGCTGGCTTGTAATGTTGTCGAGCGATGTTGGTGATCCAACACCAACAGGGTTTCGGCTAAATAGAAGCAGAAGTCCGGGCAACGTTGGTCTTGGCGCAACTGCGGCAAATTTTCAAAACCGGCGACCAAATCGTAGGCAAACAAACCACCCAAAAATAGGGCTTCGCGCTCTGTCTGCGGGGCATCGACCAGTTTCAGCAACAGACGCAACGCATCGAAAACGGATAGCGCCTGTAAGCGGGAGTCTTCATCCTGCACATCATTAATCACGGGGAATGTTAATTCACGACCATTAGGGCGGACTTGAATCTCAACTTGCGCTGGCAATGCAGCGTCCAGCAACGGTAATAACGCCGCACCATTACGTGTCAGTGCTTCAATTGTGACTTTTTGCCCCAGCGCGGTGATACGCAGTGCACTGTCGATAATGAGCAGACTTTTCAGATTCTGCTTGCTGGTCACTTCCGCTGACTCCAGCAGCAATGTTGCTGGCCGCGCGCCGCAGAGCTGATGGAACAGCGCGGTTGGGTCATCACGGTAACACGCCGTGGTGGTCAGTAACTGTAAAGTGGGGCGCGAGGTTTGCATTGTTTATTGTTCCTGAAAAAGGTATACGCCGAAATCTGTCCATAAAAAAGCCCGCTATTAGCGGGCTGAAGCAATCTGCACTGTCTGATGACTGATATGCGCGATTACACCGCCCGGGAGAGGGAGATGTGCCACCAACGCAGTAAGGAAATCAGGGAAGTTTTCATTATCAGTCACTCTCTATGATTGCTTTCATTGTGTTACTTAATAAACGGGTGTTGCCCAGTGTTCCTGAGCAGCATCGTGGTATCTCGTGAACTTGTGTACTAGTTAACTAGTTCGCGGGATAAATGTCAACCCCTGAATAATTGTTTTTCATAAACACTTTTGCCTGTGACATTTGCCAGAATGAGTTGGATGCCAAATAAGATTGATTAACGTTAATGTCACATTAGCGAGTATGATAGTTAGCCACGCTTTTTCCGGACTTTTATTTTGTCTAATAAATCAGTTTTGTCTAATAAACCCGTGTTGTCTGATAACACCACATCACCTAACTCGGCTGATTTAACTGATGTTGTGACATCAACGGCCTTTACTCTCTATGACCTACATAGTCATACCACTGCGTCGGACGGTTCGTTGAGCCCCACGGCGTTGGTGATCAGGGCGGCGCAAATGCGCGTAGGTGTGTTGGCGATTACTGATCACGATACCACCGCAGGGTTAGCTGAAGCCGCCGCGACTATTGAGCAGCAGCAACTGCCAATCCGGCTTATTCCCGGTGTCGAGATTTCCACATTATGGGAAAACCATGAAATCCATATTGTGGGATTGGGCATGGATATCCAGCATCCCAGCATCTGCCAGTTATTAAGCCAACAGTCAGAGCACCGCTATAGTCGGGCGCAGGAAATCAGCGCCCGCTTGGCGAAAGCGCGTATTCCTGATGCCTGGGAAGGGGCTAATCGTTTGGCAGAAGGCGGCCAGGTGACGCGAGGCCATTTTGCCCGTTATTTGGTGGAGTTAGGGCTAGCCAGTAACGTCGGCCAGGTTTTCAAAAAGTATTTGGCCAAAGGCAAGACCGGTTATGTTCCCGCTCAATGGTGTACAATAGAACAAGCTATTGATGCTATTCAGCAATCAGGTGGGCAAGCTGTACTGGCGCACCCTGGGCGTTATGATTTAACGGCGAAATGGCTGAAGCGGTTATTAGCACATTTCGCCGAGCATGGTGGTGATGCGATGGAAGTTGCCCAGTGCCAGCAGGCCCCCCACGAGCGGGCACAACTTGCTCAGTATGCGCGCGACTATAATTTACTTGCATCCCAGGGGTCTGATTTTCATCAACCTTGTTCCTGGATTGAGTTGGGCCGCAAATTGTGGCTGCCCGCTGGGGTGGAACCGGTATGGCGTGATTGGCCGATAGCGAGTCAATCCAGTTAATTCATACATTTAATGATTAGGTAGAGTCATGAGTCAATTTTTCTATATTCACCCAGAAAACCCGCAACCACGGTTAATCAACCAAAGTGTGGATGTTTTACGTAAAGGTGGGGTGGTCGTTTATCCGACAGATTCGGGTTATGCTCTTGGCTGCCGCTTAGAAGATAAAGCGGCAATGGAACGTATTTGTCGTATTCGCCAGTTGGATGGTAATCATAACTTCACCTTGGTCTGTCGTGATTTGTCGGAGCTGTCAACATACGCCTATGTTGATAACTCGGCGTTTCGGCTTATCAAGAACAACACCCCCGGTAACTACACCTTTATATTGAAAGCGACAAAAGAAGTGCCGCGGCGTTTGATGAATGACAAACGTAAAACGATTGGCTTGCGTGTGCCGTCAAATCCTATTGCACTGGCGTTGCTGGATGTATTAGGTGAGCCGCTGATGTCGACCACATTGATGCTGCCAGGTAATGATTTTGCTGAGTCAGATCCAGAAGAGATCAAAGAGC
The DNA here is from genome assembly GCF_902726545.1 of Yersinia artesiana. Taxonomy (GTDB): domain Bacteria; phylum Pseudomonadota; class Gammaproteobacteria; order Enterobacterales; family Enterobacteriaceae; genus Yersinia; species Yersinia artesiana. The sequence goes on from NZ_CACVAD010000022.1 coordinate 72,486, forward strand.
ACTTGGGCAAACAAGTGGATTTAATTATTCACGGTGGCTCACTGGGCCAACAGCCGACTACGGTTATTGACCTGACTGATTCTTCCCCGGAAGTTATCCGCGAAGGTGCAGGGGATGCAACGCCATTCCGCTAAGTGGATCGGGCGATAAGCCATTGTTAGTGACATCCGAGTCTTTTTGAGTCCCTGACTGTGAAAATAGTGTAATATGTCCGGTCACGAACCAGCGTGTTGAAGCGTTTGCGTCACTTTCTGCGCGCCACGCTGTGTTCTAAAATGTATTACAATCAGTGAGTTCTGCTTGATTGTGAGCTTAACTTATTGATTACAATATATAACACGACGCCTGTGAAGGCGACATTAGAGGTTGCTCAATGAGCGAGAAGTCAGAAGACCAAAAGTTACCAAACTCAAAGCCACCAAGCCCTAAACCGCAGGGCGACAAGGTTGTGGGTGAAAAAACAAAAGTTGTGGGTGAAAAATTACAGAAAATCTTGGCGCGAGCGGGTCATGGCTCTCGTCGGGAAATCGAAGCCATCATTCAACAGGGCCGCGTCAGCGTTGATGGTAAAATATCAAAACTGGGCGATCGTGTTGAAGTCACTCAGGCCACTAAAATTCGTCTGGACGGCCATCTTCTTTCGATTAAAGAATCTGAAGAAGCGGTGTGTCGTGTGCTGGCGTATTACAAGCCGGAAGGCGAACTTTGTACCCGTAATGACCCTGAAGGCCGTCCAACGGTATTTGATCGTCTGCCAAAACTGCGCGGTTCGCGTTGGGTTGCGGTAGGCCGCCTGGACGTCAATACCTCAGGTTTATTATTGTTCACCACTGATGGTGAATTGGCTAACCGCCTGATGCACCCTAGCCGTGAAGTTGAACGCGAATATGCAGTGCGTGTATTTGGTCAAATCGATGACGAAAAAATCAAACAACTGAGTCGCGGTGTTCAATTGGAAGATGGCCCAGCGGCATTCCGCACCATTAGTTTCCAGGGCGGAGAAGGGGTTAATCAGTGGTATAACGTCACGTTGACCGAAGGGCGCAACCGCGAAGTGCGCCGTTTGTGGGAAGCTGTCGGTGTACAGGTTAGCCGCCTGATTCGTGTTCGTTATGGTGATATCAATCTGCCAAAAGGCTTGCCGCGTGGCGGTTGGACTGAATTAGATCTGAAAGCAACCAACTACTTGCGTGAACTTGTGGAGTTGGATTCTGAAACGGTCAGCAAATTGCCCGTTGAGAAAGACCGACGTCGGGTTAAAGCTAATCAAATTCGTCGTGCAGTTAAGCGCCATACTGAAGTTGCTGGTCGCCAGGTTGCAGGACGTCAAGGCTCAGCCCGTAAAGGTTCTACCCGTCAAAACGTAGGTAACGCAGCTCCAGCCGCCGCTACCGGGCGTCGTGGATCTAATAAGCGCGGATAAGTTATTTATGGGAAGAAATTATTTTCTTCCCATTATTCACTCTAAGAATTCCCATTCCCATTCCCTCTTCTTCAGATATTTCGTTTTTTACTTCAAAGTATAAAAAACTGCCGTAGCTTCTTTTGAAAGCATTAATTCCCTATCAGAAATGATTCGACAGCATATACACACCATCAACCATAACCGGATATCCCTGGTTCCGAGAGATGCTGTGTGACTATATTGCTCTTGGGGAATACCCCATCGGATTTAAAATCTAAGGAGCATTAACATGAAAAAATCTCTGTTAACGACCAGTACAGCTATTTTATTTGTTGTCAGCGCCGGATTTTCCACTCTGACTTATGCTTGTGGCGGCACTCACTCGCATTATGGCGATAATTGTGAAAAGACCTGTAGCTCCCTTTCAGAACCATTGAAAACAATCTGCTACTTTGGTGCGACGCAGCATAAAGGTCCAGCGTCGAGCCAAGTGGCTCCGGGGATGGGAGATCTAACACCCGCCCTTGGGACATTGACTCCGTCAAACATTCCGATGATCCCGCTTGAAAAGTAATTTAAAAAATCGAATTAACCGATATTGGCGAATCATGTTTGGCGTTGATTGCTTTATATAGAAGACGCTAATGCCGCAGACTTTGCCTCTGCGGCATTTTATTGGTCAAAGATGGCTGAAAATTACCAGTCAATACCTTGTTGTGCCTTAATACCGGCATCAAAAGCATGTTTAACCGGGCGTAATTCGCTGACAGTATCTGCCATTTCCAACAGATCCCGATGACAACCACGGCCAGTAATTATCACGGTTTGATGGGCAGGGCGCTGTTTTAGCGCGTCAACAACCTCATCCAGTGATAAGTAGTCATAAGCGACCATATAAGTCAGTTCATCCAACACCACTAAATCTAAGGTCGGATCAGCTAACATACGCCGCGCATGTTGCCAAACCCCCTGGCAGGCAGCGGTATCTGTCTCTCTATTTTGCGTATTCCAGGTAAAACCGGTTGCCATCACCTGAAACTCAACACCATGTTGTTGCAGCAGATTTTTCTCGCCGTTCGGCCACTCACCTTTAATAAACTGTATGACGCCCGCTTTCAAACCATGACCAACAGCACGGGTTACAGTACCAAAGGCAGCGGTGGTTTTACCTTTGCCATTGCCGGTAAAGACAATCAAGATGCCGCGAATTTCTTGTGCGGCTGCAACCCGTGATTCAACCTTTTCTTTTATTTTTTGTTGGCGTTGCTGGTGGCGTTCTTCAGACATGAAACATTCCTTTATTCGGCGGGGCCGGGTTTACGGCCGGGTTGTGCATCGAAGCTGATACCGGTCTTTCTGCGGCTATCGTCGCCCATCAGGTAGAGATAAAGCGGCATAATATCGGCCGGTGTTTTTAACTTGTTGGCATCTTCATCCGGGAAGGCATTCGCGCGCATCTTAGTCCGCGTGCCGCCAGGATTGATACAATTAACCCTCAGATTACTCTGCTTATATTCTTCAGCAAGCACCTGCATCATGCCTTCGGTGGCAAATTTAGACACGGCATAAGCACCCCATCCGCAGCGCCCCTGACGTCCGACACTGGAGCTGGTGAAAACCAAAGAGGCACTCGGTGATTTCAGCAATAATGGCAATAATGCTTGAGTTAGCATAAAAGTTGCATTGACATTCACTTGCATAACATCTTGCCAGACACTGATATCCAGCTCTGCCATCGGGGCAATTTCACCCAATAAACCGGCATTATGTAATACACCATCCAGATGCGAGATTTGTTGGCTGAGTGCATCTGCCAGTTGCTGACAATCTTGCACTGTAGCATGTAATAAATCCAGTTCCCAGACGATAGCCGCCTGACCACCAGCCTTGGCAATCTGTTGATGCACGGCAACAAGCTTGTGCAGGGTCCGGCCGACGAGAATCAAACGCGCACCAAAACGTGCATAAGTCAAAGCCGCTTCGCGACCAATGCCATCACCTGCGCCTGTCACTAAAATAGTGCGATTATCGAGCAAGTCATGTTTAGGTTGGTAATGCATAATTATTCCTCTTACGAGCGGCGTAAATTTGACTGCTGCATGCCGCGATATCCCATACATTCTTATATTTAAGCGAAACCAATGCAATTTTTCATTTGCGCAAGACGGCGGCCTACGGGTTCGCTAGAATGCAGGTATCTCTTTAATAGCAGATGAATAAAGGCGGTATTTGTGGAGTTATTTTCTCTGTACGGACTGTTTCTCGCTAAAGTGGTGACCATTGTGGTCGCCATTGGTGCGGTTGTATTGTTGGTTGTCAGCCAGGGAATGAGGAAACAAGGGCAACGGGGGGAACTCAAACTGGTTGATTTGGGTGAACAATATAAGGAAATGCAGCGTGAAATGCGCCTGGCGCGCATGAGTCATGCGGAGCAAAAAACCTGGATCAAAGAGTTTAAAAAGCAGCAAAAATCTGACGAAAAACTGAAGAAACAGCGCGCCAAATCAGGTGCGGTGGCAGCGGTAAAACCCTGTCTGTATGTCATTGACTTTAAAGGCAGCATTGATGCCCATGAAGTGGCTTCATTACGTGAAGAGATTTCTGCGGTACTGGCAGTGGCAACGGCACAAGATGAAGTATTGCTTCGCCTGGAAAGTCCTGGTGGTGTAGTTCACGGTTATGGTCTGGCGGCATCGCAATTAGAACGTTTGCGCCATAAAGGTATCCGCCTGACGGTGGCAGTGGATAAAGTGGCCGCCAGTGGGGGCTATATGATGGCCTGTGTGGCCGATCGTATCATTTGTGCGCCATTCGCCATCATTGGTTCTATCGGTGTTGTTGCTCAAATACCTAACTTTCATCGGTTATTGAAAAAGAATGATATTGATGTAGAACTGCATACCGCAGGTGAATTTAAGCGAACGCTGACCTTGTTTGGTGAAAATACCGAGCAAGGCCGCGAAAAATTCCGCGAAGATCTCAACGAAACGCATCTGCTATTCAAGCAGTTCGTCCATCAACAACGACCGTCTTTGGATATCGATGCTGTTGCCACTGGCGAACACTGGTTTGGCACCCAAGCCAAAGAGAAAGGGCTGGTTGATGCCATTGGCACTAGCGATGATTTACTGATAGCTGAGATGGATAATCACGAGGTTATTGGTGTGCGTTATTCGCGTCGTAAACGTCTGATGGATCGCTTTACCGGTAGTGCGGCGGAAAGCGCTGACCGTCTATTATTACGTTGGTGGCAGCGTGGTGAAAAACCACTGTTATAACCTGACGTGAAGTGAATTCGGTGAGATAAAAGCAGGGGGCCTGGCCCCCTGTTATTTTTGGTTCAGCTGCTAAGGGAGGGAGCAGTAAAAGGCATCATCTGCGATTAATCGATCAAATGATATTTAGCCGATAGAACATGCGCGAGATGTTTAAACATATTAAATACGGCGGTGGTTTTTGCTGTAGGCAAGCCTTCTTCATCAAGGAAGAACTCCCCGCGAAATACCAAAACAGCCCCTTTTTGCTCAACTTCAGTCGCTTTCATTCCGTGCAGATAATCTTCATGTTGACGAATAATCTCATTGGCTTCTGCCAATAATTTATTACGTTCAATAGGTGCTGTGTTTCCAAACATTATATCTCCTCACAACAATCATATTTCCTCAGAACAAGGTAATTTCTCTTACCTATTCTACTGCGGGTTAGCATTTGTTCGCAAACCGACTAATGTTTATTCGAGCCATTGGTGGTTTTGTCACCGCAATTGGATAAATTCAGATTACGAACTAATTAGGTTGCGTGACGCTTTTTATCAGGTACAGTGTGGGATTTTATACTATTAGGTGGAAGGTTTTGTTGACGCCATGGGGCAGAATTCACTGCTGTTGTATTGGGCGCAAGCAAAGATTTTGAGGGATCGTCAACTGAGCTTCGGAAGGCACATTTATGGCTCCGATCAAAAAAACAGGTTGATCTCCTGAAAAAGTACCGCAATATAAAAAAGAGATTCAGAATGCCGCGGTACGGCAAGATAAAAACCTTCTTTTAGAAGAAATAATTTAGGTAAAGGTAATTATGGGCAAAGCTCTCGTAATAGTTGAGTCCCCGGCAAAAGCCAAAACTATTAATAAATACTTAGGGAATAACTACGTGGTTAAGTCCAGTGTCGGTCACATTCGTGATTTACCGACCAGCGGCTCAGCCAGTAAGAAGAGCGCTAACTCAACTGAAGATAAAGCCAAGAAAGCTGACAAGCCCAAAACTAAAGTAAAGAAAGACGAAAAGGTTGCGTTAGTTAATCGCATGGGCGTCGATCCTTATCATGGCTGGAAAGCGCAGTACGAAATTTTGCCCGGTAAAGAAAAAGTGGTTGCCGAGCTAAAAGCATTAGCCGAAAACGCTGATCACATCTATCTCGCAACCGACCTTGACCGCGAAGGAGAGGCCATTGCCTGGCATTTGCGGGAAGTGATTGGGGGTGACGATAAGCGTTTTAGTCGCGTGGTGTTTAACGAAATCACGAAAAATGCTATCCAACAGGCGTTTAATCAACCGGGTGAATTGAATATCAACCGGGTTAATGCGCAGCAAGCCCGTCGCTTTATGGACCGGGTTGTGGGTTATATGGTTTCTCCACTGTTGTGGAAAAAGATTGCACGTGGCTTGTCCGCAGGGCGCGTACAATCGGTCGCGGTACGTTTGGTGGTTGAACGTGAGCGGGATATTAAAGCATTCGTTCCTGAAGAATACTGGGAATTGCATGCCGATTTGCTGGCAAAAGGTGAAGTTCCTATTCAAATGGAAGTCACCCATGCCCACAATAAACCCTTTAAACCGGTCAATCGTGAGCAGACCCACGCCGCGCTTAAACTGCTGGAAAACGCCCGCTATAAAGTGCTGGATCGCGAAGATAAACCGACCAGCAGCAAGCCCGGCGCACCGTTTATCACTTCTACCTTGCAGCAGGCTGCCAGTACCCGCCTGAGTTTTGGTGTGAAGAAAACCATGATGATGGCGCAGCGCTTGTATGAAGCGGGGCATATCACCTATATGCGTACTGACTCCACCAACTTAAGTCAGGATGCTCTGACCATGGTGCGCGGTTATATTGGTGATAATTTTGGCGATAAATACTTGCCATCTGCACCGAATCAATACAGCAGCAAAGAAAATTCACAAGAAGCGCATGAAGCTATTCGTCCGTCTGATGTGAATGTGCTGGCTGAGCAGCTAAAAGATATGGAAGCTGACGCCCAGAAGCTGTATCAGCTGATTTGGCGTCAGTTTGTGGCCTGCCAGATGACGCCGGCCAAGTATGACTCCACCACACTGACGGTACAGGCTGGCGATTTCCAACTGCGAGCTAAAGGTCGCACCTTACGCTTCGATGGTTGGACCAAGGTGATGCCAGCATTGCGCAAAGGCGATGAAGACAGAACCTTGCCAGTGATTGAAGTGGGCAGTGAACTGGATTTACAAAAATTGATCCCAAGCCAGCACTTCACCAAACCGCCAGCGCGTTACAGTGAAGCGTCATTGGTAAAAGAGCTGGAAAAGCGGGGCATTGGCCGCCCGTCTACCTATGCGTCGATTATCTCGACCATTCAGGACCGTGGTTATGTCCGGGTAGAAAACCGCCGTTTCTATGCCGAGAAAATGGGTGAGATCGTCACCGACCGTCTGGAAGAAAACTTCCGCGAGTTGATGAATTACGACTTTACCGCGCGCATGGAAAGTGGTCTGGATCAGGTTGCCAATGACCAGGCGGAGTGGAAGGCTGTGCTGGACGGCTTCTTTGCTGAGTTCAGTGAGCAGCTTGAAAAGGCTGAAAAAGATCCTGAAGAGGGCGGTATGCGCCCGAATCAAATGGTCATGACCAGCATTGATTGCCCAACCTGTGGTCGCCAGATGGGGATTCGTACCGCCAGCACTGGGGTGTTCCTCGGTTGTTCGGGTTATGCATTGCCGCCGAAAGAGCGCTGCAAAACCACCATCAATCTGGTGCCTGAAGCTGAAGTTCTTAATATCCTGGAAGGCGATGATGCAGAAACTAACGCATTACGCGCCAAACGTCGCTGTCAGAAATGTGGCACGGCAATGGATAGCTATCTGATTGATAGCCAACGTAAGTTACATGTTTGTGGGAACAACCCGGCATGTGATGGTTATGAGATAGAAGAAGGCGAGTTCCGCATCAAAGGGTATGAAGGCCCGATCGTTGAGTGCGAGAAATGTGGTTCTGAAATGCATCTGAAAATGGGGCGTTTTGGTAAGTACATGGGTTGTACCAATGATGAGTGCAAAAATACCCGTAAAATCTTGCGCAGTGGTGAAGTTGCACCGCCGAAAGAAGATCCGGTACCGTTGCCAGAACTGCCTTGTGAAAAGTCAGACGCCTATTTCGTGTTACGCGATGGTGCTGCCGGTGTTTTCCTGGCGGCCAATACATTCCCGAAATCGCGCGAAACCCGTGCACCATTAGTTGAGGAATTGGTTCGCTTTAAGGATCGTTTACCGGAAAAATTACGTTATTTGGCTGATGCGCCTGTGACGGACAACGACGGTAATAAAACGATGGTCCGTTTTAGTCGCAAAACCAAACAGCAGTACGTTTCCTCAGAAAAAGATGGCAAAGCGACCGGCTGGTCTGCGTTCTATATTGATGGCAAATGGGTCGAAGCTAAAAAATAGTGGATGCACTGGGATAGGTCATTAAGACACCAGTTTAAACCAGCCTTCGGGCTGGTTTTTTATTGGGCTAATCCATCCGAGTGCTTTATAGTCATGGTGGAACTGTTGAAGTTATCAATTGTTAATGCAGTTTGTCAGGCTGAAAAATACGCTTTTTTTAAGCTAATATTCTCTATCTTAAACCGCGAGCTGCACTGGTATGCTTATTGGCATTCGCTTTCGATAAGCACGAAATAACGCGACGATAACAAGGGTATATACAGTTACGAATGAAATGATATAGTAGTTATATAAAATATTTTTTTATCACCTAATGTTATTATAAGGTCAATAATGACCACTTTGGCATCATGCAGTTATGGGTTTCAGTTAATAACTTCTCGGCATACCGGGTGATTCCGATATACCAAACTGTGGGCCTCCCGCAGTGTTTAACCTAGGATGGTATAGATATGAAATTGCAGCAGCTCCGTTATATTGTTGAGGTGGTTAATCATAACCTTAACGTATCGTCCACCGCTGAAGGCCTGTACACCTCGCAACCTGGGATCAGTAAACAGGTTCGCATGTTGGAAGATGAGCTGGGTATCCAGATTTTTGCCCGCAGCGGCAAACATCTCACACAGGTGACTCCCGCAGGGCTGGAAATCATCCGTATTGCCCGTGAAGTATTATCAAAAGTTGATGCCATTAAAGCAGTTGCCGGTGAACATACTTATCCGGATAAAGGATCTTTGTATGTGGCGACGACCCATACTCAAGCGCGTTATGCATTGCCGAATGTGATTAAGGGCTTTATTGAGCGCTATCCTCGCGTGTCGCTGCATATGCATCAAGGCTCACCGACACAAATAGCGGAAGCGGTGTCCAAGGGCAGTGCTGACTTTGCTATTGCGACGGAAGCACTGCATTTGTATGACGACCTGATTATGTTGCCGTGCTATCACTGGAATCGCGCGGTGGTCGTGAAGCCCGATCACCCATTAGCAGGGAAAGCCCATGTCAGTATTGAAGAATTGGCTGCTTATCCTATTGTGACCTACACCTTTGGTTTTACCGGCCGCTCTGAACTGGATACCGCGTTTAACCGTGCGGGCTTGACTCCGCGTATTGTCTTTACCGCCACCGATGCGGATGTGATTAAAACTTACGTGAGATTAGGGCTGGGTGTCGGGGTTATCGCCAGCATGGCGGTTGATCCGATTCAAGACCCTGATCTGGTGACGGTGGATGCGCGCGATATCTTTACTTACAGCACCACTAAAATTGGTTTCCGCCGCAGTACCTTCCTGCGCAGTTATATGTATGACTTTATTTTACGTTTTGCCCCTCATCTGACGCGCGATGTAGTAGATAAAGCGGTTGCCTTGCGCTCAAATGAAGATATCGAAGCGATGTTTAAAGATATTAAACTGCCGACGAAATGATTCTGTTTTTAATTAAAGGAAAGTCCCTAAAATAAAGGGACTTTTTACGTTATTAGCGCTTTTTATTGGCTTGAGCAAGCACAGACCCTGCCAGTGTTTTAGCTTTTTCACTGGACTCGGGATTTGCCAACACTTGTGCCGCGACATCTTCCATAAGAACGCCGGTCTGATTATCAGTATTGGTTTGAGAGAGTGCTGACCCCGCCAGACTCTTTTCGAGGGGAGACGCATTAGGATCTTTTAGTATTCTTGCCGCCTGCGCCGCTACCGATGCTGATGTTTTCTTTTTATTTCTCGACATGAATTAATCTCATTTTGTTTGTAGGGTGTACCTCATGTTGTGTTTTAGCAACACAGCATATCGTAACAGACTGTATAAAAAAACAGTATGGCATTCAAATTACATTACCTTAAAATCATTTCATAACCTTAGTTGGGTGGAGGTTGTTTCCATAATAGAAATAATAAGTAAAAATTCAAAAGCCAATAGTTACCTCTCCTGTTAATTTATTTATGAGAATAGTGGCGTTAATTCAATTAATATTTTTAGGGAGATATATGGCTTCAATATCTTATCCATTATCAAGTAATGTATTCACTAATGTGTTCCCATGCCAGAAAAACACTTATGACGAAAATGAAATTTTTAATATAAAATTTGGTGAAGGAAAATTTACTTTAGATATTATTAATAAGGTGTTCGATGGTTTATATAAAAAAGGTTGGATTAATTTTGTTCAATATCATCAAGGCACGAACCTCTACAGTTTACTGAGTGCTTCTGTTGAAGTGCCATTGGTAGAAAGGATGATAAGCTTCGACAACAGACTGAAATATGATCTGGCTCCTGGGGATACTCCTACGTGCTATTTTGAGAGTAATGGCGAATCTGGAGTGAAGATGCATTATGAGGTAACCCACAGCGACAGTGTATGCCCTTTATTTAAATTTAAGTGTGAGTTTCTGTTTGATAAACACTGTCAATTGAGTCATGAAAAAAACTTCATTTTTATTGAGTTTTTCCCTCAGTGTCCTTCGGAGTTAATAGATCTTTTAGACAAAAGAACTGTAATGCAGATATTTCTAGAATGGTTAAAAAATTTATTTCATTTGAATGGTTCTGCGTTTGAGAACACTAAATTGGTTGAGGGTATAGGAAAAGATACTGAGGTGAGATTATC
>NZ_CACVAD010000023.1 GCF_902726545.1 Yersinia artesiana
GACGTAAATAGTTCGAAAAAAATAGAAATGTCGACTAACCCATTTGGAGATGTAGCCTCTGAAGTTAAGATGATGGTAGATTTATATAATGCGGAAGTGGTTGGAAAATATAATAATGATAAGAAGCATAAGAATGACAAGTGCGTTAAGTTGAATGATAGTATTAGCACGAGAGAAGTTTTTTGTGATGAAATTAATCGTATATATGCATGTGTAAGTCATCCGCGGTTTAGCACACTAAAACCAATTCTTGATAAATTCGCTAAGCATAAAGATGTTAAGCATCATATTGGTCGCCGAGATAATAGCAAATTCTTTTATCAGTTTGTTAAAAAAGAAACAGCTCCGGTTGAAGAACAAAAAAATCCAGCAAAGACCAAAGAGAATATTGATTTTTTAACAGCGGTTTCAGGTGTATCTGCATCTATTCCATCACTAGATACCAATAAGTTAACCCAAATACCAGGCAACCCCTTTGGGGATGAGCCACCAGCAGTTGCTCAGTTAACAGAGCTTGATCTGTTGAAAGCGACTTATAGTGCAATGGTTGAAGCGCCATATCAAAGTAATAACTCTCATGGCAAAGGCACCAAAAAATTAAAACTAACAAATGAAAATATTAGCTCTGTAGCTGAATTTTGTCGAAAGATGAATAAGATAAAAAATGATACTAATGAAACTCTCCTCAGCACTCGTTATAAATTGTTATTCGATTTTTCTAAAGATGAAGAAGTCAAAAAGTTAATTGGCATAATGGAAGGTACTCCGAAGGACTTTTATGTTAAACCAACAGTAAAACTCTGTAATAATGGACTGCTATTGGAAAAGATGTTAAATGAATATGTAAATATAGAAGCATCTACGCTGCGGGCTGGACATGTTAAAAAAATAAAGAATGATTTAAAAAATATAACTATCAGAGATAATATATCGATTGAATTGGAAACGAATGGTCATGTGATGATCAGAAATTTCCCTGATGATAACAGAAAAATAGCGTTGGTTCTTACCGCATTGCTGGAACAACACCAATCGAAAGGTACATTAAGTCAAAAGATAGCTGAGTTTTTAAAAATATCGCGGCTAGGGGCCTATATGCAATTACAGTCTCTACCAGATAAGCTAAAAATACAGGTTAGCGTCAATCAGGATACGGTTGAATCGGTAAACGACAAAATAAGTCATTTAAGCGATCTAATGGATTTCATTGGCAGACATTTAAAACATATTAATACAGTACTAGTTAACTTTCCTACTAGACCCGGAGAGGGAGCCTCCCTTGCACAGTTACAGGAGTATCATTATGCACAAATGTTGGCTTTTGATATCCATTCCTCAAATTATACAGAGCCACGGGGAAATATTATTTCAGCTAAGCGCTGGATACAAGTTAAGTTGGGTAATGTCATTGGTAGTGTTACTAAAGAAACCTATTTTGGTGGCAAGAATGACAAACCAATAGACACCATAAAAAATCTCCGTGAGATCTTAAATAGAAATGTAAATAACCAGAATTACGAGAAAAGTGTTTTAAATGGTTTTAAATATCAAATCATTAACGAAGGACTTGAGCGTATAGAAAAACATGCTCAAAAATTAGAACATTTGGTGACCCACCACCTTGTTTCAGAGGATATGGCAAAGAACTTAACCTTCGCCCTTTGCTATTCAATTGCATCTGAATGTGTTGATCTGAAACAACAATCGAAATCAATCAATTTTAATAAATTTAGATCTAAGGCCAAGTTTGTTGTCCCTATGGTGGCAGCACTTTCTGTGGGGGTTTTAATTGCAGGCAGTTTAAGTACCGTCTTAGCACCACTAGCCCCCATTCTTGCCATCGGAATATGCTGCTTCGGCCTCTACTATCTCATTACTAAGTGCAAACCCAAGTTAGAAAAAAGTGAGATGAGTAAACAATTTACTCTGGCTATGGAAAACTTGGTTTACCAAAAAGATTTCTTTTTAGATAGCCATGATGTGGGCTGGATGGAAGCATGGAAATATCGCAAAGAGGCCATTAAACGTGCGGATAAAGCTCTGTAATGCCCGCTGATAATCTTTCTGGAGCCCAAACGATGACATTGATACACCACACTGACTGATCCACCCTTTGTTGTCGCGGCAGTTCGCGGTAAACTGTCGCTAAGTTTAAGTTCACCCATCAGGAAGCGCTATGCATTGCCCGTTTTGTGCCGCTGTGGATACCAAAGTCATTGACTCCCGTCTGGTGAGCGATGGTTCGCAAGTGCGCCGTCGCCGCCAGTGTTTAGATTGTAATGAACGCTTTACCACTTTCGAAGTGGCTGAACTGGTGTTACCGCGCGTGATTAAAAGTGATGATGTGCGCGAGCCCTTTAATGAAGATAAATTACGCCGTGGCATGCTGAAAGCATTGGAAAAACGGCCAGTTAGCTCTGATGATGTCGAAACGGCGATCAGTCACATTAAATCGCAGTTACGCGCCACCGGCGAGCGCGAAGTGCCCACCAAAATGGTCGGTAATCTGGTGATGGAAGCACTGAAGCGCCTGGATAAAGTGGCCTATATCCGCTTTGCCTCGGTATATCGCAGTTTTGAAGATATCCGTGAATTCGGCGAAGAAATTGCCCGCTTGCAGGATTAATCAACATCGACGTCAAAGCCGTTAGCTCCCTGCTAATTGCCACAGTATAAAAGTAAGGAAAGCCATGCAGCCCGATGAATTCTATATGGCCCGTGCCTTTGAGTTGGCGCGGTTGGGGCGTTTTACCACGCCACCGAACCCTAATGTCGGGTGTGTTCTAGTGCGCGATGGCGAGATTGTCGGTGAGGGCTATCATTTGCGTGCTGGCGAACCTCATGCCGAAGTACATGCTTTACGGATGGCGGGTGAGAAAGCGCGTGGTGCGACTGCTTATGTCACCCTTGAGCCATGCAGTCACCATGGGCGTACGCCGCCATGTGCTGATGCTTTGCTTGCTGCTGGCGTCAAACGTGTGGTCGCTGCGATGCAAGACCCTAATCCGCAAGTTGCCGGGCGCGGACTATATAAATTAAAACAGGCTGGGGTTGAAGTTGACCACGGTTTGATGCTGGCGGAAGCCGAAGCGGTTAATCTCGGTTTCTTGAAGCGGATGCGTACCGGTTTTCCTTATCTGCAATTGAAAATGGCTGCTTCACTGGATGGCCGCACCGCAATGGCCTCGGGTGAAAGCCAGTGGATTACCTCACCACAAGCGCGTCAGGATGTGCAACGTTTTCGGGCGCAAAGCTCTGCTATCCTTAGCACCAGTGCCACCGTATTGGCTGATGATCCTTCACTGACTGTACGCTGGCAGGAGTTAGATACACAAACCCAAGCGCTATATCCGCAAGATACGCTGCGTCAACCGGTTCGAGTTATTGTTGATAGCCAGAACCGCGTGACGCCACAGCATAAAGTCATACAGCAAGACGGCCCGTGTTGGTTAGCTCGAGTTGAGGCAGATGAGCAGTCATGGCCAAATAATGTCGAGCAATTGTTGCTACCACGTCATGGTAATGGGGTGGATTTAGTCTTATTAATGATGCAATTAGGTAAGCGGCAAATTAATTCTGTTTGGGTTGAGGCCGGCCCACAATTTGCCGGCGCGTTATTGCAGGCGGGTGTGGTTGATGAGCTAATTCTGTATATTGCACCAAAATTGTTAGGCAGTGATGCTCGTGGATTATGTCAGTTGGCTGGGTTAACCCTCCTAAGGGATGCCCCTGAGTTTGACTTTGCAGATGTCCGTCAGGTGGGCCCAGACTTGCGACTGCGCTTGAAACCGAAGTATTAATGAAATTATCTGGCAGGGATTACCTCTGCTAATCATAGTCTTGCCAGTGTTTTACAAATGCGCAGGGGCAGGGCGTGAAAGAATATGATAGAATCCGCCCCCCTGCGGGGTATGAACCCATATTGAGGAAAGCTATGAACGTTATCGAAGGTGTTGTTGCTACTCCTAATGCCCGCGTGGCGATTGCGATTGCGCGTTTTAACAACTTTATCAACGACAGCCTGCTGGAAGGTGCCATCGATGCCCTCAAGCGCATTGGCCAGGTAGCGGATGACAACATCACTGTTGTTTGGGTTCCCGGTGCTTATGAATTGCCGCTGGTTGCTAATGTGTTAGCAAAAACAAATCGTTACGATGCGGTAATTGCGCTGGGTACGGTTATCCGTGGGGGCACTGCGCACTTTGAATATGTTGCTGGTGAAGCGAGTTCTGGTTTATCAAGTGTCGCGATGAACAGCGATATTCCGGTGGCTTTCGGTGTGCTGACCACAGAAAGTATTGAGCAGGCAATTGAGCGTGCCGGTACTAAAGCAGGTAATAAAGGTGCAGAAGCTGCCCTGACCGCGCTTGAAATGATTAATGTAATCAAAGCTATTAAAGGCTGAATTTAGTTAAGTTAAGGGGAATTCCGTGAAACCTGCTGCTCGTCGCCGCGCTCGTGAGTGCGCTGTTCAAGCGCTCTATTCTTGGCAGTTGTCTAAAAACGACATCGCTGATGTTGAATTACAGTTCCTGTCTGAGCAGGATGTCAAAGATGTGGACATCGCCTATTTTCGCGAATTGCTGTCTGGGGTTGCCGTTAACGCTGCATCTCTGGATGCGCTAATGGCGCCTGTTCTTTCTCGCCAGCTCGAAGAATTAGGTCAGGTTGAAAGAGCGGTTCTGCGTATTGCGCTGTTTGAACTGAGCAAACGTGATGATGTCCCTTATAAAGTGGCGATCAATGAAGCGATCGAGCTTGCCAAAACGTTCGGTGCTGCTGATAGCCATAAGTTTGTCAACGGGGTGCTGGATAAGGTTGCTCCGACGGTACGTAAGCGAAAGTAGTTAGTTGCATTAACGACTTGAATTGAGGCCGGTTTCCGGCCTTAATTTATTGATCAGTTAACATTTCTGGAATTGCATTATGGCATGTGGCGAATTTGACCTCATTGCCCGCTACTTTGACCGGTTTAGAAGTAATCGCCGGGATGTAGAACTGGGTATTGGAGACGACTGCGCACTTCTTACAGTGGCAGAGAAACAGCTGTTGGCCATCAGTACAGATACACTGGTGTCTGGTGTTCATTTCCTTCCGGATATCGATCCGGCCGATCTCGGATACAAGTCTTTAGCGGTAAACCTTAGCGATTTAGCGGCTATGGGAGCCGATCCCGCCTGGTTATCTCTTGCGCTGACCCTTCCTGATGTCAATGAGGACTGGCTGCAATCATTCAGTGATAGCTTGTTTGATCAGCTTAATTATTATGGTATGCAATTGATTGGTGGTGACACCACTCGTGGGCCATTGAGTCTGACGTTAACCATCCAAGGTTTAGTCCCTGAGGGGCGAGCATTGAAGCGCGCTGGCGCTCGGGTTGGTGACTGGATTTATGTGACCGGTACCTTGGGTGACAGTGCCGCTGGTTTGGCAATTTTGCAAAATGAGCTGCGGGTTGATGACGAGGCCGACAGAGCCGCGCTCATTCACCGCCATTTGCGGCCACAACCCCGAGTCTTACAGGGGCAGGCTTTGCGCGATCTTGCCAGCTCGGCCATTGATATCTCCGATGGCTTGATTTCTGACTTGCAACATATCCTCAAAGCCAGTGGTTGCGGTGCTCGCATTGAGTTAGATGCTTTGCCCTATTCTGATGCACTGAAAAATCAGGTGGATGCGGAACAAGCTCTGCGCTGGGCGTTGAGCGGTGGTGAAGACTATGAACTGTGCTTTACCGTGCCAGAAATAAACCGTGGTGCGCTAAAAGTTGCATTGAGTCACACCGGGGCCGCCTACACTTGTATCGGGCAGATTGGCCCACAATCGGAAGGGGTTAAATTCTTCCGTGAAGGTCAGGCAGTTGAGATGAATCTGCGTGGCTTCGACCATTTCTCAGTAGGTAAAGCGCATGGATGAAGCCAAACGTCGTCTGCGGTTATCTAATCCGTGGCACTTGTTGGCAACGGGTTTTGGCAGCGGATTATCGCCGTGGGCACCAGGTACCATGGGATCAATTGCTGCCATTCCTTTCTGGCTGTTATTGATTCAGTTGCCTTGGCAACTGTACTCCCTCGCGGTGATGTTTAGCATTTGTATTGGTGTTTATATTTGCCATCGCACCGCCAAAGATATGCAAGTTCATGACCACGGTAGTATCGTGTGGGATGAATTTGTCGGGATGTGGATTACCTTGATGGCATTGCCGGTCAATGATTGGCAATGGATAGTCGCTGGTTTTGTGGCATTTCGTATTTTTGATATCTGGAAACCTTGGCCGATTCGCTGGTTTGATCGTAATGTTCACGGCGGCATGGGGATCATGGTGGATGACATTATCGCAGGGGTGGTTGCGGCGGCAATTATTTTTGTTGTGGGGCATTACTGGCCAGCAGATCTGTTCTACTGATACCCGTCATCTTTCAAGTTACAGGTGTGTTGGCTACGCTTAATAACCCGAATCACTTACTTATGTAAGCTCATCGGGATTAATGAGCCTCATCCCTGAGGCTCACCCTGCGGGCAGCATAAATGCTGTTCAAATCGGTTCCCGACCGATTTGTATCTCGCTTGCCGCCTTCCTGTACCTTGAAATCTATAGGGTATATGTGTGGTTATCTTTCAAAGTGCAGGTAAAAGCCGAACCAAGGGAAACGCTCCGTTCGGGTCGTAGCGGCGAAAGCCGCCGGAGCGCCCGTAGGAGTGGTCGCCCTTGGCTCACGGTGTTATCTGTCTGAGTTACTCCAACCATGCTTCAATCTGGCGCTGTATTCCCGCAGCATCCAAACCAAGCTCAGCGCGCATTTCATCTTGTTCACCTTGTGGAACAAAATGGTCTGGTAAACCGAGATTCAATACTGGCACTAACTGGCGTTTTGCCATCAGCAGCTCATTCACACCACTGCCCGCGCCGCCCATAATGGCGTTTTCTTCTACGGTAACCAGTATCTCGTGGCTGGCAGCCAGTTCCAGCACTAACTCTTCATCCAATGGTTTAACGAAACGCATATCAACCAGTGTGGCATTCAGATTGTCAGCTACGATTTGCGCCTGAGCGAGCAATGTTCCAAAGCACAGAATAGCAATCTTTTCACCTTCGCGACGCACGATCCCTTTACCAATCGGCATTATTGCCAATGGCTCAAGCACAGCACCAGTACCATTGCCACGCGGGTAGCGTACTGCTGCTGGCCCGTTGTGGTGATAACCGGTGTGCAGCATCTGACGACACTCGTTTTCATCACTTGGGGTCATGATCACCATGTTAGGGATGCAACGCATAAATGATAGATCGAATGCGCCCTGATGAGTTTGCCCATCAGCACCCACCAAACCGCCTCGGTCAATGGCGAATAGTACCGGCAGATTCTGGATGGCAACATCGTGGATCAACTGGTCATAAGCTCGTTGCAGGAAAGTGGAGTAGATAGCCACAATAGGTTTATAGCCACCAATTGCCAGACCAGCAGCAAAGGTCACCGCATGCTGCTCGGCTATCGCCACATCAAAATACTGTTGTGGATATTCACGCGAGAAGCGCACCATCCCTGAGCCTTCACGCATTGCTGGCGTTACGGCCATTAACTGGCTGTCTTTGGCGGCGGTTTCACATAACCATTCACCAAAAATCTTGGAGTAGGTGGGTATATTGCCTTGGCTTTTTGGCAGTGTGCCGGAGGCCGGATCAAATTTGGGTACTGCGTGCCAGCCGATGGGATCTTTTTCAGCCGGTGCATAGCCTTTACCCTTTTTGGTCATGATATGCAGCAGTTGTGGGCCTTTCAGGCTGCGCATATTTTTCAATGTTTGCGTCAGCGCTTGCACGTCGTGACCATCAACCGGGCCGATATAATTAAAGCCTAACTCTTCAAATAAGGTACTGGGTACCACCATGCCTTTCAGATGTTCTTCGGTACGTTTCAGCAAGTCTTTAATCGGCGGTAAACCCGAAAATGCTTTTTTGCCACCTTCACGCAGACTGGCGTAGAGTTTGCCAGATAATAACTGCGCCAAATGGTTATTCAGGCCGCCTACGTTTTCGGAAATAGACATTTCGTTATCGTTAAGAATAACCAGCATGTCTGAGTGAATATCGCCTGCATGATTCATGGCTTCAAAAGCCATACCTGCGGTGATAGCACCATCACCAATCACACACACGGTACGCCGCCCTTTACCTTCACGCTCCGCAGCTACCGCCATGCCTAAGCCAGCACTGATGGATGTTGAGGAGTGACCGACAGAAAGGACGTCATATTCACTTTCGCCACGCCAAGGGAAAGGATGCAAACCATCTTTTTGGCGAATAGTCCCTATTTGTTCGCGGCGACCCGTCAATATTTTGTGCGGATAAGCCTGATGGCCGACGTCCCACACCAAACTATCAAACGGCGTGTTGTAGACGTAATGCAACGCGACAGTCAGCTCAACGACACCCAATCCAGAGGCAAAATGCCCACTGGATCGGCTGACAGAGGCAAGCAAATACTGCCGCAGTTCATCACATAACTTCGGCAGACTTTCTTTCGGCAACATGCGCAGTTCTTCGGGATTTTCTGCAAGTGCCAATGTCGGGTATTTGGCTATATCAAGACTCATTCGATGCTCATATCAAAAGGTTAAGTAGGCATTGACTTACTGCCAGCATATTTCTAATTATCACGCTCAATAATAAAGCAGGCTAACGCCTGTAGTGGCGCTGTGTTATAGGATTGCGCCGACAGCGCATTCAGGGCGCTAAGTGCCTCCTGATAAAGATCAATGGCTTTGGCTTTGGCGCAATCTAACCCCAGAAGGGCCGGATAAGTGCTTTTCCCGTGTTGCTGATCAGAACCTTGGCGTTTACCAATTGTAGCTGTATCGCCGATAACGTCTAAAATATCGTCCTGTACCTGAAAGGCCAGACCGATTGCATTTGCATAACGGTCAAGTAAGGGTAGAGCTTCGCGCCCAGGGGTGCCAGCAGCCAATGCACCGAGACGAACGGCGGCACGAATGAGTGCTCCGGTTTTATGACGGTGAATCTTCTCAAGATCATCCAGTGTTATCTGACGGGCTTCTGCTTCCAGGTCCAATGCCTGACCGCCGCACATACCGGCAACACCGCTGGCATGGGCTAATTCGGCAATCATCGACAGCCGATCTTTATCAGCCACATCCGGCATCGGCGCTTCTGCCAGAATAGAAAATGCCAGCGTTTGCAGGGCGTCTCCGGCCAGAATGGCATTGGCTTCACCAAACTTCACATGGCAAGTCGGTTGCCCACGGCGCAAATCATCGTCATCCATCGCCGGCAAATCATCATGAATTAATGAATAAGCATGGATGCATTCAATTGCCGCCGCTGGGGCATCCAGATTGGTCAGTGACAGACCGAACATTTGGCCGGTGGCGTAAACCAGATAAGGGCGCAGCCGCTTACCACCCAGCACAGCGCCATAGCGCATTGCCTCTACCAAATCACTATTGCCAAAAGGAAGGGGCGCAATGAAATCCAACAGAGCCTGATTGACTCGCTGCTGGTGTGCGGCAAGCTGTTGATTAAAATCAACAGAGGAGGAGGTGTTAGACATTAGACTACTCAGCATCTGGGGTGAAAGGGGCGAGTGGCGCATCAACATCATCACTCAGGAGAACCTGAACGCGCTGTTCGGCTTGCAATAATGTCTGCTGGCCAAGACGCGCTAATTGTACGCCTCGCTCAAACTCATTTAACGCTTCTTCCAGCGGAAGTTCGCCAGACTCCAGGCGAGTAACGATTTGTTCCAGTTCGCTGAGCGATGTCTCAAAACTGGCGGCTTTGGTTTCAGGTGATGCGGCTTTTTTCGGCATAGTTTTTATTCGACTCGATATTTTTTATGAAACGTAACCTTGATGGCGCGTAACGTCTTTTTTCTGCTTACAGAGAGCAACTCTTCAGGTCAAAAGCTTATTACCGGCTATTCTAGCGGATAATGAAGGGGAAATCGTGACGTTTAAGTCCGGTTTTTAGTACGCAGCCACGTATCATATAGTGATATACTCCACGGCTTGCATGTTTTCGCTGACGCCTTTGACTGTTGCTATCAATAGCGACGCCATCACTCCATAACCAGACAACTAAAGACCGCCATGAAGTTTATCATTAAATTGTTCCCAGAAATCACCATCAAGAGTCAATCTGTGCGCTTGCGCTTCATTAAGATCCTCACAACCAATATTCGCAACGTATTGAAAAACCTTGAGGATGATACTCTAGCGGTGGTTCGCCATTGGGACCATATTGAAATCCGCACGAAAGATGACAATCTTGGCCCACAGATTTGTGATGCCCTGACTCGCGTCCCTGGGATTCACCATATTCTCGAAGTGGAAGATCGCAGCTACACCGATATGCACAATATTTTCGAGCAAACGCTGGAAGCTTATCGCGAAACTCTGATCGGGAAAACATTCTGTGTTCGGGTAAAACGTCGTGGTAAACATGAATTTTCTTCTGGGGATGTCGAGCGCTATGTCGGTGGTGGCCTGAACCAACACATAGAAAGTGCGAAAGTTAAACTGACTCACCCTCAGGTGACCGTTCATTTAGAAATTGATCAGGATAAATTGACACTGATCAAGGCGCGTCATGAAGGATTGGGGGGGTTCCCAATTGGTACGCAGGAAGATGTTTTATCTCTGATTTCCGGCGGTTTTGACTCCGGTGTGTCCAGCTATATGCTGATGCGTCGTGGCTGTCGCGTGCATTATTGTTTCTTCAATCTTGGCGGCTCTGCCCATGAGATTGGGGTGAAGCAAGTGGCTCATTATCTGTGGAATCGTTTTGGTAGCTCCCATCGGGTGCGATTTATTGCTATCGATTTCGAACCGGTAGTGGGCGAAATCCTCGAAAAAGTCGAAGATGGTCAGATGGGCGTGGTGTTGAAACGCATGATGGTGCGCGCAGCATCTCAGGTGGCTGAGCGCTATGGTGTGCAGGCGCTAGTCACCGGTGAAGCGCTGGGGCAGGTATCCAGCCAGACACTGACCAATTTGCGTTTAATTGATAATGCCTCTGACACCTTGATCCTGCGCCCGCTGATTTCTCATGACAAAGAGCACATCATCAATCTGGCGCGTGAAATCGGTACCGAAGATTTCGCTAAAACCATGCCAGAATATTGCGGCGTGATTTCAAAAAGCCCGACGGTGAAAGCGGTTAAGGCCAAGATTGAAGAAGAAGAATCTCACTTTGATTTCTCCATTTTGGATCGAGTGGTTAGCGAAGCCAAAAACGTCGATATCCGTGAAATCGCCGAACAAAGTCGTGAGCAGGTGGTTGAAGTTGAAACTGTGGCTGAATTGGCAGATACCGATGTGCTGCTGGATATTCGAGCTCCCGATGAGCAAGATGAAAAGCCACTGAAGCTGGACGGGATTGAAGTGCGCGCGTTGCCATTCTATAAGCTAAGTTCGCAATTTGCCGATTTAGACCAGAGCAAGAGCTATCTGTTGTATTGCGACCGCGGTGTGATGAGCCGTTTACAGGCGTTGTATCTGCGAGAGCAGGGGTATACTAACGTGAAAGTTTACCGCCCTTAAAGGTGATAAGTTAACGGCTACTGCGCGTGTGGATTTTGGGATTGCGCTGTGCTCGAACTCCTCACGTACTATCTGTACGCTCCGGGTTCTGCGCGCAGGGCGCACCCAAACTCCTTTCGCTCGCGACGCCTTGTTGGGGATAGTTAACGGCTACTGCGCTTTGCCATTCTGAGCTTGCGCAGTAGCCGCCGTCATATTACTACTCACGGTAGTTATAAATCCCTGGCGGTAGTACCAACTGCCAGGCGATCTCTTCTGCTTTTTCTCGTCCGAGTAGTAAAAAAACAATCTTTAGCGCGAAATCGATAGATGTTCCTGGCCCCTGGCTGGTGACCAGATTGACTCGCCGATCATAAACAACACGTTGATCCATCCATTTTGTTGGATCAATTTTGTCTTTTAATGCCGGAAACCCGGTCATATTGCCCACCGGGAATAACTTGTGATGCTCAAGCACTAAAGCGGGAGCGGCGCAAATGGCGGCAACCAAACGCCCCTCTTTATGCGCTTGTTCTACGGTAGCAACCAACAATGGGCTGTCGCGAAAACATTCCGCTCCCTTAATGCCACCGGGCAGGACAACCACATCAAACTTTTGATCTGCCACATCCACCAGGCGAGTGTCGGCCAGCAAACGGACGCCGCGTGAACAGACGATTTCCAATGCGCCGTCACTGGCGACACTGGCTGTTGTGACATTAATACCTGCGCGCACCAGAATATCAATCGTGGTGACGGCCTCGGTTTCTTCACTACCAGGAGCCAGGCAAACCAGCGCCGATACGCTCATACTCATTTTCCTTACGTTTAATTAAATCATACAACCGGGCATTTTCCGGCAAGGTCATCCCATGGCTACGTGCCCGCCGCAATAAGTAGCCGGTGATGTAGTCAATTTCCGTGTGCCGCTGGCAGCGCAAATCCTGTAGCAGTGACGAGACATTATCGGCGGTGCTCTGGATAACATTGTTGACGTAGCTAAGCAGGCTTTCTGTTGAGGTATGATAGCCCTCCATCTCCATCACACTGGCGACCTCTGCGCATAACCGCTCAATCAACTCTGGATAGCGCTGCAAATCACCATTACGGCAGTTATATAGGCCAGTAAGCGGATTAATCACACAGTTTACTGCCAGTTTTTGCCAACATGCCGCCGAGATATCATCGTGCCAGGCCACGTCTGGCAAAGCCTGATGTAAGATATCTGCCAGATAGCTGATATCGGTTGTAATCGGGGACATCGGGCCAATATGGGTGATACCGCTGGCGACATGGACAATGGTGTTGCCATCACGACGTGCAGCATGAGTGGTCACTCCGTGGAGAAAAAGGTGATCATCTCGGGGTAATTCTTCCTGCGTCCCCATCCCATTATGTAGCAGTAAAATCTTACATTCGGGATTAAGCTTAGGCAGTAAGGCCGTGATTGCACTGGAAACTTGCCACGCCTTTAAGCAAACCAATAATAATTCACTTTTCGACAAATGCTCAGGATCATTAGTGGGGAGATTCTGATTGAATGCCTCGCCACCTAACAATATGACATTAACTGAACAAAAGGGCTGTGGTACACGAAGCCAGCCTTGCACATCGTGGCCCTGCTGGTAGAGCGCTGATAACCATAACTGCCCAAGAGCTCCGCAACCAAGCACAGTAATTTTCATCAAGACCTCCTTGGTGTAGGCGGAAAGCATACTGCTTGTTTCTAAGTGTTATGCTTTGATTATAGACTTTTTGGTCATTAAACGTAGAGTTAGCTACAAACCGGTTTTACTCAGCACCACGGGTGAGTTGAGTAATTGTCAGCAGCTTGGCTTTGTCTGTAGGGATAAAGCGGTTATTATGCTCGCCATTCATCTTATCAGGAGGAGGGAATATGCCATCTTTCGACATCGTATCTGAAATTGATATGCAGGAAGTGCGTAACGCAGTTGAAAACGCCACCCGTGATCTGGCGAACCGTTGGGATTTTCGTAATGTTCCGGCGAGTTTTGAGCTAAATGAAAAGAACGAAAGTATTAAAGTTGCCAGTGAGTCTGATTTTCAGGTCGAACAACTGCTGGATATTTTACGTGCTCAGTTAAGTAAGCGCGGCATTGAAGGGGCGGCATTGGAGATCCCGGAAGAAATGGATCGCAGTGGCAAAACCTACAGTGTGGAAGCCAAACTGAAGCAAGGTATTGAAAGTGTGCAGGCGAAGAAGCTGGTTAAGCTGATTAAAGACAGCAAGCTGAAAGTTCAGGCACAGATTCAAGGCGAACAAGTTCGGGTCACCGGCAAAGCGCGTGATGATTTGCAAAGTGTGATGGCATTAATTCGTGGCGCTGATCTGGGCCAGCCATTCCAGTTCAATAACTTCCGCGACTAATATTTAGTTAAATCAGGTACAAAAGTATCGATCACTTTTGTACCTGCTTTTGTTTATATCGCGTTGACCAACTCTTCTAGCTGGCTGCGATTGGTTTTTTTGGTATCCACTTTGATGTAAGCACTGCGCTCGGCTCTCACCACTACCGCTTCAGTGACACCAGGTTGCGCTCTAATTCGCTCTTCTAAAGCAGAGTCTTTTACCGCCAATTCGGACAAGGTAATTCGCAGGCTACTGACATAAGGTGGCTCTTGCATAGTGGCACTCACGCCAAACCACACCAGCGCGATAACCGCCCCGGCAGCAAATACCATACTTGCCCCTTCCATACCAAAAAGCCAGCCGCCTAAACTGCCACCGATAGCCACGCCAATAAACTGGCTGGTGGAGTAAATCCCCATGGCGGTGCCTTTATAGCCTGCTGGCGATTCTTTACTGATCAATGATGGCAATATTGCTTCCATCACGTTGAAAGCAATAAAGAATAACTGCACACCGGCAATGATGACCCACAGCTGTTGCCCGGCAGACCACAGCACTACTTCAGCGGCAAACAACACGGCGACACAGCCCATAAAGACCTGCTTCATGCGGCGTTTGACTTCAGCATAAATAATAAACGGCACGACGGCGGCGAAGGAAACCAACATGGTCACCAGGTAGACAATCCAGTGTTGGGCTGGAGCTAAACCGGCACTGGCCATAATCTGCGGTAAAGCAACGAAGCTCGACATCAATAAGATGTGCAAGCACATAATGCCGAAATTAAGTTTGAGTAGCCGACTGTTGTTGAGCACTTTGCTCACGCTACCTTTGACGATACTGGATTCGCGGTTAAGCACATGGCTATCGGCATCCGGTACCACGGCTAATGTAATAACAATACCTAATAGTGCCAGTATCGCTATTGCCCAGAACAGGGCTTGCAAACCAAAAGCATGAGTGACAATCGGCCCCAGCACCATCGCGATGGCAAAAGTAATACCAAAGCTAACACCAATAAATGCCATCGCTTTGGTGCGGTTTTGCTCACGAGTCAAATCAGACAGCAGTGCCATCACTGCGGCCGCGATAGCACCTGAGCCCTGTAACGCACGGCCCAGAATGATGCCCCAGATAGAATCACTCAGTGCGGCAATCACACTTCCCAGCGCAAATATCAGTAGGCCGCCGACGATCAGCGGCTTACGGCCAATACGATCAGAAACCAGCCCGAATGGGATCTGAAAAATGGCCTGAGCCAGACCGTAAATGCCAATGGCGATACCAATCAATGCTTCGCTGGCACCAGAAAGCGCCATGCCATAAGTGGTGAGAACGGGGAGAACCATAAACATGCCGAGCATGCGCAAAGAGAATACCGTACCCAGCCCCCAGGTTGCCCGGAGCTCTAGCGGGGTCATTTTATTGTCGTTCATTACCACCTCAAAAAAACATTCTGCGCCATTGTAATGATGTTAGGGCCAGTGGGTAAATCTATTGATGTTTAGAATGTATTACAGGCGAGTTTTTAGATAACAGTAGGGGAGAGGAGAAATAAAAAATGGCTGCCAGGAATAGCCCGCCAGCCATTTTTATCACAACAGGGTTGGAGTTACCCGACGTAAGTCAGCAATCCAGCCGAGGAAGGAACGTTGAAATCAACCGACATCATGACGCTCAATGACGTAATAGCAATGATAGAGAATACAAAGAGTTTTCTCGCCCATACGCTGTCATTGGTCGCTTTGTAACCGCGCAACGCCATACCCAACCACCAGACACTCACCGCAGCAGCGACAACCAGGTATTTGTAACCGGCATAGCCACTTAAGGTCAGCATCAAGGTGGCGACCATAAATGCCAGGATATAAAGGGTAATATGGTTTTTGGTGACCGATATTCCTTTTATCACCGGTAAAACCGGAATGTTGGCAGCTTGATAATCCTTAAAGCGGAAAATCGCGATGGCATAAGAGTGCGGCATTTGCCACAGGCTGAAGATAAGCAACAGGATCAAAGCACCCATATCGAACTGCCCAGTAACGGCACAGTAACCAATCACTGGCGGTGCGGCACCGGATAAGCTGCCAATCAATGTGCCGTAGACGGATTTGCGCTTCATATAGAGGCTATAAACCCCGACATAAATCACGAAGCCAATTACAGCCAGCCACATGGCTAACGGGTTAGCGCCAACATAGAGCAGCAGCATGCCAGCAATACCCAGTATCGAAGCATAAATCAGGCTCACTTTCGGATCGATAAGCCCTTTTACCAGGACACGATTCTTCGTTCTCTCCATGATGCGGTCGATATCACGGTCGATATAGTTGTTAAATACGCACCCGGAGGCAACAACTAACGAGACACCGAACAGGGTGGCGAGAAAGAGGGGGTAATCAATCACGCCTTTGGAAGCGAGGAGAAATCCCCCAACGACAGAAATTAAATTGCCGAAAATAATTCCTGGTTTAGTTACTTGCAGGTATTGCTTAATCATCACATGCAGCTCTTTAGTCAACCATCATATTGATGTTGAGGTTGTACATAATCCAAAGTGAGCCCACAACAACGATTGCAATAATCATAGCGGTGAACAGGAACGCCACCAGATTCCAACGTTCTTCGGACGATCCATTCATATGCAGGAAGTACACCAGGTGCACGATAATCTGCACCACGGCTAAACCGACCACTGTGGCCAGAATAGTCGTATGGGAGGCGGTACCACTCATCACCATAGCGAATGGAATAACTGTCAGAATGACCGACAGAATGAAGCCAATAAGGTATGACTTCAAGCTACCGTGGCTGGCTCCACCGTGAGTCGTTGTTGAATGACTAGATGTTGGATGGCTCATCACATAGCTCCTAACAGATAGACAACGGTGAATACGCAGATCCAGACCACATCCAGGAAGTGCCAGAACAAGCTCAGACACATCAGGCGGGTACGGTTCGTTTCATTCAGGCCGCGTTTTGCTACTTGGATCATCATAATGATGATCCAAACCAGGCCAGCGGTAACGTGAATACCGTGGGTGGCAACCAGCGCGAAGAAGCTAGACAGGAACGCACTGCGATCCGGGCCGTAGCCTTCAGCAATCAGGTGATGGAATTCATAGATTTCCATTGCCACAAAGCCCAGACCGAACAGGAAGGTCAGACCTAACCAGGTGTTAACCTGGTTTTTGTGGCCTTTGTTCATGCCCAGCATAGCGATGCCGTAAGTAATACTACTGAACAGTAACAGGAAAGTTTCAACCAGAACAAAGTTCAGGTCGAAGATATCCCGGCCTGAAGGGCCGCCAGCTGTCCCGTTTACCAGCACTGCATAAGTTGCAAACAATGTCGCAAACAAAATACAGTCGCTCATCAGGTAGATCCAGAAGCCGAAGACTTTCGTCGCTCCTGCATCGTGATGCCCATGCTCTGCATGGGCGACGTTATGGTTAGTCAGAGTTTCAGTTGACATGATTCACGCCTGCTTTGCTGATTTGTTCATGATGAAGATCTTCAATGCGCTCCACTTCTGCAACCGGCACATAGTAATCAACATCCTCGTCGAAGCTTTTCACAATCCAGGTCACAATCATGCCGACGAAGCCAACAATGGCCAGCCACCAGATGTACCAGATCATGGCAAAGCCGAAGATCAAGCTGAAGCCAGCAATAATCACACCTGCACCGGTATTCTTCGGCATGTGGATTTCTTCGTATTTCGCTGGGCGTTTGTATGCTTCGCCTTTCTCTTTCATATCCCAGAATTCGTCACGGTCTGTCACTTCAGGTACCACGGCGAAGTTATAGAACGGCGGTGGGGAAGATGTAGACCACTCCAGCGTACGGCCACCCCATGGGTCACCAGTCAGATCGCGATTTTGTTCGCGGTCACGGATACTGACGAACACCTGGATAACCTGACACAAGATACCGCAAGCAATCAGTGCTGCACCGCCTGCTGCTACCATCAACATCGGATGGAATTCCGGGTTGATATCCTGGCTCAGACGACGGGTCATACCCATAAAGCCCAGTACGTACAGCGGCATAAAGGCAACGAAGAAGCCGATAATCCAGAACCAGAATGCACGGATGCCCCATTTCTCATTCAGCGTAAAGCCGAAGGACTTAGGCCACCAGTAAGTCAGGCCAGCGAAGCAACCGAACACCACACCACCGATAATCACGTTATGGAAGTGAGCAATCAGGAACAAGCTGTTATGCAGCACGAAGTTTGCGCCCGGTACCGCCAACAGAACGCCGGTCATCCCACCAATAGAGAAGGTGATGATGAAGCCAACAGTCCACAGCATCGCGGAGTTAAACTGAATGCGGCCTTGGTACATGGTGAACAGCCAGTTGAATATTTTCACCCCAGTTGGGATAGAAATAATCATCGTCGCTATACCGAAGAAGGCGTTAACGTTGGCACCTGACCCCATGGTAAAGAAGTGGTGCAGCCAAACAATAAACGACAGTACGGTAATCGCGATGGTTGCCCACACTAAAGAGGTATAACCAAACAGGCGTTTTCTTGAGAAGGTCGCGGTAACTTCGGAGAATACCCCGAATACCGGCAGAACCAGAATGTACACTTCCGGATGGCCCCAGGCCCAAATCAGGTTGATGTACATCATCATGTTGCCACCCATATCATTGGTAAAGAAATGGGTGCCAAGGTAGCGGTCCAGAGTCAGTAACGCGACGGTCACAGTCAGGATCGGGAAAGAAACGATAATCAAAATGTTGGTGCAAAGTGCCGCCCATGTGAAGACAGGCATCTTCATCATCGACATGCCAGGAGCACGCATTTTCAAAATAGTGGCGAAGAAGTTAACACCGGTCAGCAAGGTACCTAAACCAGAAATCTGTAGACTCCAGATCCAGTAATCGACCCCGACACCTGGGTTGTACTCTTTACCTGACAGTGGCGGATAGGCCAACCAACCGGTTTGCGCGAATTCACCGACCCCCAGAGAGATGTTAATTAACACCACCCCGACGACAAAGAACCAGAAACTCAGGGAGTTCAGGAACGGGAAGGCAACGTCACGAGCACCGATTTGTAGCGGTACGACCACGTTCATCAAGCCCACTACAAAAGGCATCGCCATGAAGAAAATCATGATAACGCCGTGAGCGGTGAAAATCTGATCGTAGTGATGAGGCGGCAGGAAGCCAGCTTCACCAGCAGAAGCAAGTGCTTGCTGACTACGCATCATGATGGCGTCGGCAAAACCACGCAGAAGCATGACCATGGCGACCAGAATGTACATGATACCGATTTTTTTATGGTCAACCGAAGTCAGCCATTCGCTCCATAACCATTTCCATTTGCCGAAATAGGTCAGGAGGGCAACAAGAGCCGCCCCGCCCAGCACAATTGCAGCAACGGTAACCATAATGATTGGTTCGTGTAGCGGAACCGCATCAAGTGTTAATTTTCCCAACATCGTTTTATTCCTCGGCTCCGGCGTGAGCGGCGTGTTCGCCCATATCCATGCCCTGGCTCATATCCATACCTGCATGGGTATCATCGCCTTTCTTGTGCATGTTCATATCACCCATAAACTTGCCAATAATTCCTTTAAACAGCTCCGGTTTAACACTGGAGAAATACTCAACCGGGTTATTTTCGCTCGGTTCAGCCAGTTTATTGAAATCGTCAGTCGTATTCAGAGTGTTCGGCGATTTTTTCACCTGTGCGACCCACTGGTTGAAGTCTTCCTGCGTAGGTGTTGCGATCGCAGTGAATTTCATACCAGAGAAGCCTTTGCCGCTGAAGCTACTGGAAATACCATTGTATTTACCGGCTTCGTTAGCAATCAGATGCAGTTTGGTTTGCATCCCGGCCATCGCATAAATCTGCCCGCCTAACTGAGGAATAAAGAACGAGTTCATGACTGAGTTAGAGGTGATTTTAAAGTTCACCGGAACATCAGTAGGGAAAGCCAGCTCATTTACTGTAGCAATACCTTGTTCTGGATAGATAAACAGCCATTTCCAGTCCAGGGATACCACTTCAATAGTGATGGGTTCTTTACCCGCTACTTCGAGCGGCTTGAACGGGTCAAGTTCGTGGGAGGTTTTCCAGGTTATCGTTGCCAAAATAGCAATGATAATGATTGGAACAGCCCATACAACAAGCTCAATTTTGTTGGAATGGGACCAGTTTGGGGTGTAGGTCGCACTTTTGTTGGACGCGCGGTACTTCCATGCAAAAGCAAACGCCATAAAAATAACCGGAATTACGACGATCAACATTAAACCGATAGCAGTAAGTATCAGTGTTTTTTGCTCGACTCCGATTGCGCCTTTGGGGTTCATCAATACCATATCGCAACCACTGAGCATTACCGTGGCTGCTAATATAGACAACATACCCATATTTTTAATGTATTTCTTAAGTCTCATCTAACGACCTCAATTACAAAAGGGCTCTATTGTCGTTTCATGTGTGCGGGCATTTTACGGGAAGGTTGCAGGACTGTAAACATGCTTAAGATTGTGTCAGCGGCTTGTTGACACTTTATGTTAAGGGGGTCACAGATGTTACCTTGCGTGACAATTTACTAATCGCAACAATATGTTGGCGAAGGTGGGTTGCTGCAAAACGGTGGATGTTAAGGAAAAACAACGGTTATTACGCTTTTATTCACGGGAAATACTGATTTTTATTTATTACCTGAACTTATTTTATGTAAATAATATGTGATGCTACGGTAAATTAAAATATATTCCGGGGCGCTAAAAATAGGTACCCCGGAATCATTTAGCTAGAAATTATATTTAATGGAATACACGATACCGTCTTGTAAAAAATCTTCGCCCAATTTGTTATAAGCATAACGGTACTGAATACCCGTGGTGAATTGCTTAATTGGTGTCCACCAAAGTGCAATAGCGCCGTTCACCCCATTACGACCACCATTACCTGCGGCGTAGCGTTCAGCTCGGTTGAACTCCAGTTCGTTCCAGTTGGTGATGCTGAAGTTTTCGTCGAATGCAGTAAAGTCATAACCGGCAACCCAACCCACCACATAACCGTTATTACCTGAGTAATAAGTCTGATCAACATAATGCAGCGCAACAAAGGGTTTCATCCACACACCAGCAACAGTGGCGTTGTAGCCGATACCATACAAGGTATTCACTTCATGGAAGTTGCTGTAATTGTTACCCTCAGCACTTGGCAGTGAGTAAGTGCCATAAATATGGCCATAAAGGTTGAAACCAGAATCACCTAAATAGTAGCGGCCGGTTGTTTTAAAGGTATAGCGCTGGTTATCACCCGGTTGTGCTGTTTTTGAATTGAATGGGTTTTCTAAATCAAAAAAGCCGTAGATTTCGCCCCAGCTATAACCTGCACCACCTTCCAATTCAATATACGCAAAGTCATCTTTATGTGATGAATCACCAGATTTATGCGTAGTGCTGCGAGTCCAGTCAAGGTAGTTCATGCTGATATTAGCAAAACCCCACTGATATTCAGCTTGCACGGCCGGAGCCAAAGTGATCGCAGTCAGCGCTACAGCGCCGATAAGAATTTTACGCATAAATGCCTCTGTGTAGTTGAAATATGACTGGAGAAACAAAAGGACACAGTCCTTAACAAAAAGTGCGCTCATCATAGTCTCAGAGCACGAAAGGATAAACAGTTGAAAGTGATATAGATCTCGTTTTGTGAATAATAATTTGCAAGTGTTACTGAAATTTGTGACTTATATCTAAATAATGCTGAGGAAGTGTTCAGGTGGTATATTTTCAAACCATAAAAAAAGCCGGCACAAGTACCGGCTTTCACATTCAAATGTGGTTTATTAAGCTAATTTCTTACGTCTAAGCGCCAGATAATCCAATACACCGCCCAGAACCATACCGACCACACTGAGTTGAATCCCACGCAGTAGCAGTGTATCGGCCACATCTGGTGCTGCAGTCCAATCTAATGCATTACCTATCAGCAGAATCAACCATGCGGCTAATAATACGCAGCCAATTGTTAGAAAGCGCAATGCCCAGCGATAAGCTGTTTTAAACTCTGTTCTGGGCATAAATTCATCGGTTTTTTGTGTGTATTCCAACGTCTGGCGGCAGATATAGAGCAGCAAGAGTCCAGGAATGGCCGCAGCAATAGAGAATAAATAGAACAATGGCCAGCCATGTGTTTCAACAAACCAGCCCGCTATCGGGCCAACATATACCCGACCCACAGCAGAAAGTGCTGATAACAAAGCAAATTGCGTGGCCGAGAAAGATTTATTGCAAAGCGTCATTAGCAGAGCAACAAAGGCCGCTGTCCCCATCCCACCACACAGGTTTTCCAGGAATATGGCGCTGCCCATGGAGAAGATATTTTTATCGGTAATGGATAGCAGCCAATAACCAATGTTGGATATGGCTTGCAAAATGCCGAATATCATCAGTGCCCGGAATAAACTCAGGCGTTGCATCAGCAGGCCGCCATAGAGTGCGCCAATAATAGTGGCGATTAATCCCAGAGTTTTATTGACCAACCCGACTTCGCCAGCATCGAATCCGACGCCACGGATCAAAAAAGTGGTGCTTAAGCTGGCCGCAAAAGCATCCCCCATTTTGTACAACACGATAAGCAGCAGAATTAGCCAGGCATTGTTGCGACCAAAAAAATCACGTAATGGCTCGACGATTGCCTGTTCCAGGGTTTTCGGCGGGGCGATACGAATATCGGGTTCTGGGGCAAATAATGTGGCAAAGACACCAATTAGCATTAAGCCGGCCATTAGCCAGTAAGTGGATTGCCAGCCGAGATAACGATCCGCTATCCACAGTGCCAACCCACCAGACACCAACATGGCGAGGCGATAACCCAATACTGAAACTGCGGCGCCGGTACCGCGCTCTTCCGCTGTAAGTAAATCGGTTTTATAGGCATCAAAAACAATATCTTGCGATGCAGAACAGAATGCAACCAGCACGGCGATAGCGGCCAGCCACCATAAATGTTTAGCCGGTTCCATAAAGCCCATAGCAATAATGGCGACAATTAATAACAGCTGACTGATGATCAACCAGCCGCGGCGACGCCCCAAGAAGGAAGGGGTGTAGCGGTCCATCAGTGGGGACCAGAGGAACTTAAAAACGTAGGCTTGGCCGACCAGCGAAAAAATACCAATAGTTTTCAGACTGACGTTTTCAACCGTCATCCAGGCTTGCAATGTCCCGCCTGTCAGGGCTAAAGGAAGGCCTGAGGCAAATCCCAACAACAGCAGCACAAGCGAGTTACGTTGGGTAAAAAGGTTCGAATAGCGATTGGACATGTGAGACCTACGTGCTCCACCCTATTCGCAGGGTGGAGCATTCTGTTAAGCAGTAATAATAATGTTAAGCAAAGAGCAGATTAGCGGGCATTTTGTTTGATAAAGCTACTGACGCTGGTGTCTTGCGCCATATCTGCAATAACATCACTCAACACGGTATTAACAGCATTAGTGATTTTTTCGTTGGTCGCAGTGAATGCACCCTGAACGTTATAGCTGGCACGGTAGTTTTTAACCTGCTTGTTGCCGTTTTTCGCGGTAGCAGTGATAGAGATATCGGCTTTGGTGGTGATGTTGTAGCGAAGATTGCCTTCTTGCACATCAGCGTACAGTTGATTCACGACAATTTGCAGATCAACCGGCGCATTGGTACCAATCATATAACCACGGGCAGTCATTTGTTTTTCAAGCACTTCTTGTAACAGGAAACGCAGATCACGAGACGGTGTTAATACCACCAATTGGCCGTCACGATTCACTTTAGCCAGGGCTGCATCCTGACGCTGATCGGCACCATTAATGCTGATAGTCACCCCCATCAGCGTTGGATCTTGAGGTGGCAAGACGACTTTCGGGGTAACGTTCAAGGTGTTGTTACTGGCAGCACAGCCCGCCAGTATAAAAACAGCCAACAGCGGGAAAAGAATTTTCTTTAGCATGTTCACTTTCTCAATAGTTATGGAATTCTTTAATAATCAGAGCGGGATAGCAGCCATGTTATTTTGCGAGTTTGCAGTGGCGACATCATAGCACTGCGAATGGCTGGTGGAAGATCCTGATGTAGAGAAATTCACCAAAAAATACGTTTTTACCCCGAGTGATCTTTCATTTTATTGAAAGCTCTTACAAATCACGTTTTGGTTGGCGAGAAGATGGGTCTTTTTGGTGAGAACTGGTCGTGATGAGATATTCGGGATATTTTGTATCTGAAATGTTATAAAACAGCGAAAATACACTAATATTGCAATAGAGAGTGGGCAGTTTTCTGCCTCAGCAGTAAGGAGAGCATGATGATTTTGATTCGAGAACAAATTGAAGAAAAACTAAAAACGGCATTCGAACCGGATCATCTGGAGGTAATTAATGAAAGTTACCGCCACAATGTTCCCGCAGGTTCGGAAAGTCATTTTAAAATTGTGATCGTTAGCAATAAATTTCAAGATCAACGCTTTCTCAATCGCCACCGTGCGATTTATAGTGCGTTGGCTGAAGAGCTGGCGAGCACCGTTCATGCGCTGGCCTTACACACTTATACCCTGAAAGAGTGGACTGGATTGCAAGACACGGTGCCAGCTTCCCCATCTTGCCGCGGAGCAGGAACACTCGCTTAAGCAGTAAGATTAAGTAAATCAGGCTGGATAACAGTAGTCATTCGGGTCTGATTTAGGGTATTAGTAGGTGAGAATTTTGCAGGCGGCCTTAGGGCCGCTTGTGTTTCTGTATAGGCGACATCTTTATTTCATTAGTGCGCCACAGGAGTTTTAGCCGAGGGAACGATTCACGCGTGAATTTTACCGCGACAACATTCGCTTGCTTTCCTCGACTCATACCTTGTGCGCCGCTATAATGTCGCGTCTTATTTTTCCGGAATGGTTTCGGGACGCTTCTGACATCTGGGATACTCGGTTCTGTTTAATGCGGCCGTCCCGGTTCTTAGAGGGTGTTTTCAGAGTTCGCATCATTCCTGAAAGGGGAGTGGTGCTGCTTCGTTTGCAGCTTCTGGAGTTGACCGAGCACTGTGATTTTTTTGAGGTAACAAGATGCAAGTTTCTGTTGAAACCACCCAAGGCCTTGGCCGCCGTGTAACAATTACTGTTGCTGCTGACAGCATTGAGAAAGCCGTAAAAAGCGAATTAGTTAAAGCTGCTAAAAATGTTCGTATCGACGGTTTCCGTAAAGGCCACGTGCCAATGAACATCGTTGAACAGCGTTACGGCGCATCTGTTCGCCAGGACGTACTGGGTGATCTGATGCAACGTCATTTCGTTGACGCGATCATTAAAGAAAAAATCAACCCAGCTGGCGCACCTAACTATGTGCCGGGGCAGTACAAAGAGGGTGAAGATTTTACTTATTCCGTTGAGTTCGAAGTGTATCCGGAAGTTGAGCTGAAAGATCTGGAAAGCATTGAAGTAGAAAAGCCAGTTGTTGAAGTAAACGACGCTGACGTTGATACCATGCTGGAAACTCTGCGTAAGCAACAAGCTACCTGGAAAGAAACTGACGCCGCAGCAACTGCTGAAGATCGAGTAACTCTGGATTTCACCGGCTCTATCGACGGTGAAGTGTTCGAAGGCGGTCAAGCGACTGATTTCGTGTTAGCAATGGGCCAGGGTCGTATGATCCCAGGTTTCGAAGAAGGTGTAATCGGCCATAAAGCCGGTGAAGAATTCACCATCGACGTAAACTTCCCAGAAGATTACCACGCAGAAAACCTGAAAGGTAAATCAGCTAAATTTGACATCGTGTTGAAGAAAGTTGAAGTGCGTGAGCTGCCAGAACTGACTGAAGAATTCATCAAACGTTTCGGCGTTGCTGATGGTTCAGTAGCTGGTCTGCGTGCTGAAGTGCGTAAAAACATGGAACGCGAGCTGAAAGGCGCGGTACGTAACCGTGTTAAAACTCAGGCAATCGACGGTCTGGTTAGCGCGAACGAAATCGACGTTCCAGCTGCACTGGTTGAAGGTGAAATCGACGTTCTGCGCCGTCAGGCTGCACAGCGTTTCGGTGGTAACGAGAAACAAGCTGCTGAATTGCCACGTGAATTGTTCGAAGAACAAGCTAAACGTCGCGTTGTTGTCGGTCTGTTGCTGGGCGAAGTAATTAGCCAGCACGAACTGAAAGCAGACGAAGATCGCGTTAAAGCACTGATCGAAGAAATGGCTTCTGCGTACGAAGATCCACAAGAAGTTATTGAGTTCTACAGCAAAAACAAAGAGCTGATGAACAATATGCGCAACGTTGCTCTGGAAGAACAAGCAGTAGAAACTCTGCTTTCTAAAGCCAAAGTAACTGAAAAACCAACGACCTTCAGTGAGCTGATGAATCAGACCACTACGGCGTAATGTTTTTTAGCGCACCAAACTGGCTGTAATTTTTGCCAGTCTGTTGTTTGATTAAGCCCGTTGCCTTTGGCTACGGGCTTTTTCTTTTAGTAACAATAATCCCTCAATAGTATGATTAACCTGGTATGTTTCGCTGCAATCTGCGCTATATTTGAAAAGTAAAATGAAGTGCTTAACAGATAAATAATCAATAGGGCGTCGTGATTACGGCAGAAGATGGTGGTAGTTTTAAGGTTAATAAAGAGAGTTGTTAGGCTAAAAAAATATCGTTGGGGCTTGAAAATGAATATTAATCCCCCAATTAATCTAACAGACGTTCATATAAGATGTTGATGAAACACTGGCTGATTACCACCGTCAGAATGAGTTTGGATATACCCTAAATAATTCGGGTTATTGAGCGTAGCCAACGCACACACAGCTTGAAGTATGATAGGTATAACTGGACTGTTTGCACGCATGAACATAGTCATCATTCCTCATCTCAAGTAGAATCGGTTATGAATGGCGCCAAAGTAAATTCTATTAGGAGACGGTAATGTCATACAGTGGCGAACGAGATCAATTTGCACCTAACATGGCTCTGGTGCCAATGGTAATTGAGCAGACTTCACGTGGGGAACGTTCTTACGATATTTTCTCCCGTCTGCTGAAAGAGCGCATCATTTTCCTGACTGGCCAGGTTGAAGACCATATGGCCAACCTGATCACAGCGCAAATGCTGTTTCTGGAAGCAGAGAATCCAGAAAAAGACATCTTCCTGTATATCAACTCACCGGGTGGAGTGATTACTGCAGGGATGTCAATTTATGACACCATGCAATTCATTAAGCCGGATGTCAGCACGATTTGTATGGGCCAGGCATGTTCAATGGGGGCATTCCTGTTGACTGCGGGTGCTAAGGGTAAACGTTTCTGCTTGCCGAATTCACGGGTCATGATTCACCAACCGTTGGGCGGCTTCCAGGGGCAAGCTACAGATATTGAGATTCATGCCAAAGAGATTTTGAAAGTGAAATCACGCATGAATGAACTGATGGCAAAACACACGGGTAAATCTCT
The DNA here is from genome assembly GCF_902726545.1 of Yersinia artesiana. GTDB lineage: Bacteria > Pseudomonadota > Gammaproteobacteria > Enterobacterales > Enterobacteriaceae > Yersinia > Yersinia artesiana. Next base: position 27,339 of record NZ_CACVAD010000023.1, read on the forward strand.
TGAAGAAATAGAGAGAGACACTGAGCGTGACCGTTTCCTGTCAGCTGATGAGGCTGTAGAATACGGTTTAGTTGATTCTGTGTTCACCCGTCGTGACTAGCGACTTATTTCTGTGAGCCGATATACTATAGTGAATGTAACGAGAACAAATCGTAGTGCTGAATAAGGCCAATTGCGTATTGTTTGTACACTACCCATTATATCGGCTGTCCGTTGAAAGCTAACGTGGCGTACAGAAATAGCGAGAATAGTCTCCCTGCCGCATAGTTTCAGGTGTGGCAGATACTGAAGAAGAGGTTTACTGATGACAGATAAGCGCAAAGACGGTTCTGGAAAGCTGCTGTATTGCTCTTTCTGCGGCAAAAGCCAGCATGAAGTGCGTAAGCTAATTGCCGGGCCGTCAGTGTATATCTGCGATGAATGTGTCGATTTGTGTAACGACATTATTCGCGAAGAGATCAAAGAAGTTGCGCCGCACCGGGAGCGTAGTTCGCTGCCAACGCCGCATGAAATTCGCCGCCATCTTGATGACTATGTTATCGGACAGGAACCGGCGAAAAAAGTGCTGGCTGTTGCTGTGTATAACCATTACAAGCGTTTACGCAATGGCGACACCAGTAATGGTATCGAGTTGGGTAAAAGTAATATTCTGCTGATTGGCCCGACTGGTAGTGGTAAAACGCTGTTAGCGGAAACATTGGCTCGCTTCCTGGATGTGCCGTTTACCATGGCAGATGCGACCACTCTGACCGAAGCTGGTTACGTGGGCGAAGATGTTGAAAACATCATTCAGAAGCTGTTGCAGAAATGTGATTACGACGTCCAGAAAGCGCAACGCGGTATCGTCTATATCGATGAAATTGATAAGATTTCACGTAAGTCTGATAACCCATCCATCACTCGCGATGTTTCGGGTGAAGGTGTGCAGCAGGCGCTGTTGAAATTGATCGAAGGGACTATCGCTGCCGTACCACCACAAGGTGGTCGTAAGCATCCGCAGCAAGAATTTTTGCAGGTTGATACCTCTAAGATTCTGTTTATCTGTGGTGGTGCTTTTGCGGGCCTGGATAAAGTTATCGGGCAGCGCATTAACACCGGTAGCGGTATTGGCTTCGGGGCCACGGTAAAAGGCAAGTCAGAAAAGGCGACAGAAGGCGAGTTATTGAGCCAGGCTGAGCCGGAAGACTTGATTAAATTCGGTTTAATCCCTGAATTTATTGGTCGTTTGCCCGTGGTTGCAACCTTGAGTGAATTGAGCGAAGACGCACTGATTCAGATCCTGAAAGAACCGAAAAATGCGCTGACTAAACAATATCAGGCATTGTTCAATCTTGAAGGTGTGGAACTTGAATTCCGCGATGAAGCGCTGACCGCTATTGCCAAGAAAGCGATGGCGCGTAAAACAGGTGCTCGTGGCCTGCGCTCTATCGTAGAAGGTGCTTTGCTCGATACTATGTACGATTTACCGTCAATGGAAAGTGTGGAAAAAGTGGTAGTAGATGAATCAGTTATTGCTGGTCAATCTGCACCAATGCTGATTTATGGCCAACCGGAAGCTCAAGCTTCTGGCGAATAATTAGCCAAATAATCCAGATGGTTAGTATGACAATGGGGGATTTTATCCCCCATTTCTTTTTCCTCGCATTGTAATCGTTGAATGTAAGACATTCGTCCCCATATACTCAATTACCTATTTAGTGAAACTCGTGATGACTCGTGTTTCACGAGATTCCCAGTAATCTGGCGGAAGCTAAACTAAGAGAGAGCTCTATGAACCCTGAGCGTTCCGAACGCATAGAAATCCCCGTATTGCCTCTGCGCGATGTGGTGGTTTATCCGCATATGGTGATCCCACTGTTTGTTGGCCGGGAAAAGTCGATTCGGTGCCTGGAAGCTGCAATGGACCATGATAAAAAAATCATGCTGGTTGCGCAGAAAGAAGCCTCGACGGATGAGCCCGGTATCAATGATCTGTTTTCAGTCGGCACCGTAGCCTCGATTCTACAAATGCTGAAATTGCCTGATGGCACAGTAAAAGTGCTGGTTGAAGGGCTACAGCGTGCGCGTATCACCACGCTTTCCGACAGCGGCGAGCATTTTGCTGCTCAGGCGGAATATCTTGAATCGCCGGTAATGGACGATCGTGAGCAGGAAGTGCTGGTCCGCACGGCGATTAATCAGTTTGAAGGCTATATCAAACTGAACAAGAAGATCCCACCGGAAGTCCTGGCCTCGTTGCACAGTATTGATGATGCAGCACGTCTGGCTGACACTATCGCGGCACATATGCCGTTGAAGCTAAATGACAAACAAGCTGTTCTGGAAATGTTCGATGTGACCGAACGTCTGGAATATCTGATGGCGATGATGGAATCTGAAATCGATCTGTTGCAGGTTGAAAAACGGATTCGTAATCGTGTCAAAAAGCAGATGGAAAAGAGCCAGCGCGAGTACTATTTGAATGAGCAAATGAAAGCCATTCAGAAAGAACTGGGCGAGATGGACGATGCACCTGATGAGCATGAAGCGCTAAAACGCAAAATCGAAGCGGCTAAAATGCCAAAAGATGCGCGCGAAAAAACCGAAGCTGAACTGCAAAAACTGAAAATGATGTCGCCAATGTCGGCGGAGGCCACCGTCGTTCGTGGTTACATTGATTGGATGTTGCAGGTGCCGTGGAACAGTCGCAGCAAAGTTAAAAAAGACTTGGTAAAAGCGCAAGAAGTTCTGGATACCGACCATTACGGCCTGGAGCGGGTTAAAGATCGTATTTTGGAATATCTCGCAGTCCAGAGCCGGGTCAGCAAAATCAAAGGGCCAATCCTGTGTCTGGTAGGGCCTCCTGGAGTGGGTAAAACTTCTCTGGGGCAATCTATTGCCAAAGCTACCGGCCGTCAATATGTGCGTATGGCGCTGGGCGGAGTACGTGATGAAGCCGAGATCCGCGGTCACCGTCGTACCTATATTGGCTCTATGCCGGGTAAATTGATCCAGAAAATGGCAAAAGTTGGGGTGAAAAACCCACTCTTCCTGTTGGATGAGATCGATAAAATGGCATCCGATATGCGTGGTGATCCGGCGTCTGCATTGCTGGAGGTGTTAGATCCAGAACAAAACGTGGCATTTAACGATCACTATCTGGAAGTAGATTACGATCTGTCGGATGTGATGTTTGTTGCGACCTCTAACTCCATGAATATTCCGGCGCCGTTGCTGGATCGTATGGAAGTGATTCGTCTGTCCGGTTATACCGAAGATGAGAAACTCAATATTGCCAAGCAGCACCTGTTGCCAAAACAATTTGAGCGCAACGCCATTAAGAAAGGCGAGCTGACCATCGATGACAGTGCGATCATGAGCATTATCCGTTATTACACCCGCGAGGCTGGGGTGCGTAGTCTGGAGCGCGAAATCTCCAAACTGTGCCGTAAAGCAGTCAAAAATCTGCTTATGGATAAAACGGTTAAGCACATTGAAATCACCGGCGACAACCTGAAGGACTTCCTGGGCGTACAGAAAGTCGATTATGGTCGCGCAGACACTGAAAACCGTGTCGGTCAAGTGACGGGCCTGGCATGGACAGAAGTGGGTGGTGATTTGCTGACCATCGAAACTGCATGTGTACCGGGTAAAGGTAAACTGACTTACACCGGTTCATTGGGCGAAGTCATGCAAGAGTCCATTCAGGCTGCATTGACCGTGGTGCGTGCGCGTGCAGATAAATTAGGGATTAACCCTGATTTCTACGAAAAACGCGACATCCACGTGCATGTGCCGGAAGGGGCGACGCCGAAAGATGGGCCGAGCGCTGGTATTGCCATGTGTACAGCGCTGGTTTCTTGTTTGACTGGTAACCCGGTGCGGGCAGATGTTGCCATGACCGGTGAAATCACCTTACGTGGTTTGGTATTGCCAATCGGTGGTTTGAAAGAGAAATTGCTGGCCGCTCACCGTGGTGGGATTAAAGTTGTGCTGATTCCAGATGATAACAAACGCGATTTGGAAGAGATTCCAGACAATGTTATCGCCGATCTGGAAATTCATCCGGTTAAACGAATTGATGATGTTTTAGCCATTGCTTTGCAAAATCCTGCCTTCGGGGCACAGCCGGTAGCGTCAAAATAGTGACGGATCGCAAGAAGTATTGATAAAACTGATGCTGGTAAGTGAAATGCTACTTGCCAGCTATTTTTTGTGCCGCTAAGTTAGTTCGTCTGTCTGGTAAAAGTTTAAGTCTTTGGGCTGCTTGCTAAGGTCAGACAGGATTGATATAACAGCTGCGCTGTCGTGTTGTCCGTAGGGATTTTCGGCGCGACAATAGAATTTTAAAGGGGATGAAAGAGTGAATAAGTCACAACTGATCGACAAAATTGCCGCAGGTGCTGATATTTCTAAAGCGGCCGCTGGGCGCGCATTGGATGCAATTATTGCTTCTGTTACTGAATCTTTGAAAGAAGGGGATGACGTAGCTCTGGTTGGTTTTGGTACTTTTGCAGTACGTGAGCGTTCTGCACGTACTGGCCGTAACCCTCAGACAGGCAAAGAAATCAGTATTCCAGCCGCTAAAGTACCTGGTTTCCGTGCCGGTAAAGGCCTGAAAGACGCTGTAAACTGATTGCCGCGTCAATTCTCACCTGTGTTTGTGTTAACAATAACCTGACGCAGTTGAGTTGGTAAGGTAAGATACAAGGCGCATCGTTAATGATGCGCTTTTTTTTCGCGCAGCAGCATGAAGGGCTGTCGCAAGGAATGCTGGGTTTATTTAGACCTGCGCAACAGTTTTTATCCATATTACAGCGGAGTATTGTCACATTATGATGGACAATTTACGCGCGGCTGCTAATAACGTCGTGCTCAAAATCATTCTGGCCCTGATCATGTTGTCCTTTATCCTGACTGGGGTTGGCAGCTATCTGATTGGTGGCTCCAACGACTTTGCTGCCAAAGTTAATGGCCAAGAGATTAGTCGTGCTCAGTTAGAACAGGCTGTACAAAGTGAGCGTGGCCGCTTGCAACAGCAATTGGGTGAACAGTTCTCCGCATTGGCCGCGAATGAAGGTTACATGCTACAACTGCGCCAGCAGGTGCTTGGTCAATTGGTCAACAATATGTTGCTCGACCAATATGCTAAAAAGTTAGGCCTGACTGCCAGTGACGAACAAGTGAAAGATGCTATTCGCCAGGCACCTTATTTCCAGACTGATGGCAAGTTCGATAACAATAAATACCTTGAGCTGGTCAATCGAATGGGCTACACCCCAGATCAATTCGCTCAATTACAGCGCCAGCAGCTGATTAATCAGCAATTGCTACAAGCCTTCGGTGATACTGGTTTCGTGCTGCCTGTCGAAGCACAAGCAATGTCAGAGCTGATTTTGCAGCAACGTGAAGTCCGTCTGGCAACGCTAGACCTCAAAGCACTTCAAGCGCAGCAGAAAGTCACTGATGAAGAGCTGCAAGCCTATTACGATCAGAACAAAAATAGCTTCATTGCACCGGAACAGATGAAAATCAGTTTCATTGCAATGGATGCTGCGGCGATGCAGGACAAAATTACTGTCACTGAAGAAGATATCGCCGCGTATTACGATCAGCATAAAAGTACCTACACTAAGCCTGAGCAACGTAACTACAGTGTCATTCAGTTTAAAACTGAAGCTGAAGCCAAAGCTGCATTGGATGAGCTGAAAAAAGGTGCTGATTTTGCCGCCATCGCAAAAGAGAAATCGACCGACATCATTTCCCGCAAAAATGGCGGCGAGTTGGGTTGGTTAGAACCGGAAACAACAGCGGATGAGCTGAAACAAGCAAATCTGACTGAGAAAGGCCAGTTATCTGATGTGGTGAAATCCTCCGTAGGTTATTTGATTGTTCGTCTTAACGATATCAAACCTGCACAGGTAAAACCGTTGTCAGAAGTTCATGATGCGCTGGCTAAACAGGTTAAGCAGGAAAAAGCGGTTGATGCATACTACGCCTTACAACAAAAAGTGAGCGAAGCGGCTACCAGCGATAATGAGTCTCTGGCTTCGGCTGAAGAGGCCGCGGGTGCGAAAGCTAAGCAAACCGGTTGGTTTACCCGTGATGCGGTGCCAGCGGAGATTAACTTCAAACCTGTGGTGCAAGCCATCTTTGAGGGTGGTCTGGTTGGTGAGAATGGCGCACCTGGTAGCAACTCCGATGTCATCACTGTTGACGGTGACCGTGCTTTTGTTATTCGCATTGACGGCCACAAACCTGAAGGAATCGAACCATTTGATCAAGTTCGTGATCAGGTCGCCGAGTTGGTGAAACGTCAGAAAGCAGAGCAATTAGCTCGTGTTGATGGCGAGAAGCTCCTGACTGCGCTGAAACAAGGCAAAGGCGAAGAAGCCATGAAAGCTGCGGGTATCAGTTTCGGTGAGAAGAAAACCTTGTCACGCGCGCCAGATGATGACCAATTAGTGCAGACTATTTTTGCCTTACCTCATCCACAAAAAGACCAGCCGGTATATGGTTTATCTCAGGATCGTCAAGACAATATTGTCTTGATTGAACTGTTATCGGTGACTCCGGGTAAATTACCGGAAGGCGAAATGAAGAACTTTATCGCCAAGATGGAAGAGGGGGCTAGCGGTGTGACTTTTGATGCACTGATGGCGAACTTGCACAAACAGGCCACTATCAAGATGGGGCCTGCGGAGCAACAACAACCTCAATAAGCCTCGCATTGATTTGCAATTGGATGTAACAACGAAAGGTCGCTTTGGCGGCCTTTCGCATATCTAAAATCTGCCCTTTGCGACAAATCGGAGGCTCAGGCAAGGTAGGCATGCTGTCAAACACAAGGAGGATACAGCATGAAATTCATAGGAAAATTATTGGTCATCACGGCGCTATTGGCGGGTTTTAATATCCCCACTTTGGCTTATGCCGCCCCAAGCTCCTCTGATAATAACGTTCTCAACCCGTCAGTGCCGGGTAAGGTTACAACCAAGGCAAATGTCGAATCAAAAATTCCCGATAAAGCCACACATGACAAAATGATCGTAACAGCTACCGCTGGTCATTTACAGGATAACCCACAGAGCCAAATCAATATTAACAGTGCAAATGCGGAAGAACTGGCACAGTCCCTCAGCGGGATAGGCCGGAAGAAAGCGGAAGCAATTGTTAACTATCGTGAACAGTTCGGCTTTTTTACAGATGCAGAGCAGCTGCTTGAAGTGCCAGGGATTGGCCCCTCTTTCTTAGAGAAAAATCGCAGCAAGCTTAGCATGTAAATAGAGTTAGAAAAAAACCGCAGTCAGGCAGATGCCGTGTTTGCCTGGCTTTTTCACCACGGAAAACTTCCATTATTTCATAATGTAAATTGCAACTGACGGCTAAAACTGTGATGTTGATCCAGCTTATATAATAAGCACGCTATGAAGTAATTTTCCTCTGCTAGGCTTTCTTCTTGAGGTCATACCAGTTGTATCTATCATTCTATAAATAACAACTCATTATCTGGAGAAGCTCGTCACATGCATACTCATATTAGAGTCAGGGGTTTTCATATTGATGTTTTTCAACATGTTAATAATGCCCGCTATTTAGAGTTTCTCGAAGAAGCCCGCTGGGAATGGCTGGATGGAGAACCAACAGCACAATGGATGGCTGAAAATAAAATCGCTTTTATTGTGGTTAATATCAATATTAACTATCGTCGGCCTGCGGTTTTGGGCGACCTGCTACGGATCGACAGTCAACTATTAAAGCTGAATGAAAGAAGTGGCGTGATGGAACAAAAGATCACGCTGGAGCCAGGGTCTACTCTAGTGGCTGATGCAGAATTGACTTTTGTATGCATTGATTTGCGTAATCAAAAGGCATTACCCATTGATGGGGAGTTGCGTGAGAAACTCCAGGAGTTTGTTAATCGGGGTTTATAAAAAAAGAATTGTGCTTATAAGGCTCTACCTCGCTCTGGGGGAGGTAGAGAAAGGCAGGTCGCTGCTAGTTTCTGGGCTTAAAGCGGTTAAACCAATCCGGTTTTTTGTTTTAGGCTTAATATGACTTTAGGTTTATTAGCCAGATAGAACGCTAACCCTTTGGCGCGCAAGTGGCAGGCAGCACATTGACCGCAACCATCGCCCTGAATCCCGTTATAACAAGTTAATGTGTCATGACGGATACGATCGAGTTGCTGATAGTAATCCGCTAACGCCCATGTTTCGGCCTTATCCAGCCACATCAGCGGGGTGATAAAAGCAATATCTCGGCCAATGCCCAAGTCTATTGCATGGTTAAGAGCTTTAACGAATTCATCCCGGCAATCTGGGTAACCGGAAAAGTCTGTTTCACAGACACCGGTAATGACAGCCTGAGCTTGTACCTGATAAGCATAAATGGCAGCCAGGGTCAGAAATAGGATATTACGGCCAGGAACGAAGGTGCTGGGAATTGAATCATCACCCTCTTCACTGTAAGACGGTACAGGGATGCTGTCACGGGTCAGACTACTGACAGCTAACTCATTGAGCATGCCCACATCCAACACTTTGTGCGCCTTAGCCCCAAGTTGAATTGCCAGTTCACGAGCGACCTCGATTTCAGCACGATGTCGCTGCCCATAATCGAAGGTAATGCAGTGGACTTCATCATACTGCTGTAATGCTTGAATCAAGCAGGTGGTGGAATCTTGTCCACCACTAAAGACAACTACGGCACGTTTCATACTGTTACCTCGTGGCTGTGAGCCTTAAAGAGCAAACCTCACAGCAAAATTGAAAACTGGCAGTATATACTCTAAATAATTCGAGTTGCAGGAAGGCGGCAAGCGAGATAATCCCGATGAGCTTACATAAGTAAGTGATTCGGGTTATTGAGTGTAGCCAACGCACATGCAGCTTGAAATATGACGAGTATGGTACTTAGATAGCGCAAGAAAAGGTAGCTACCTGAGTTTGGTTATCACGTCGCAGTCGGAGGGAGCCACGCCTGACTGAAGTCGAACCAACCGTAAGCCGTTAATGTTACACCATTAATTCGTGGTGGGGCATTGACCTGATATTGATAGTTGAACAGCGGTAGAATCAACCCGGATAGCATCAGATAATTATAATGCTCCCGTAATTGGCGATGTCGCTCTGAAGCCAGCTCTATTTGCTGAATATGGGCCAGTGTTTTTTGCTGCTGCTCCCACTGTGATGGTGACAGGATGCCATGCCACAGGGGATCAAGCCGAAGCCAGCTTTCCATTGCGGCCTCTGGTGATTCACCGACCAAATGGTCTGCTAATAATAAATCAGCCTTTTCAATTTGGTGGCTATCTTTCCACTGTTTATCATGGCTGGCATGGATTTCTAATGTGCAGCCCTGTGCTGCCAATACCGTTTTTAGCTGCTCGGCGACACTTTTAAGTTCCATTGGCGGTTGATATATCAGTATCAGATGGGCTGGCAATGGTGAGTCATCATCAGACACAAACTGTGGGATGGGCCAACCCGGTAACATTTCATGGCTTGGAGTTATTATCCCGCGCCGGATTGATAGCTCCTCTAATATGCCCGAGGTTTGTACTAACATCAGTAACCTGGCGAGTTGCTGAGATGTCATATTACTGCGGTACTGATTAATCGCCAGATAGCAAAATCCCAGGCTCATACTACGCTGAACGGGGCGCGCCAGAGGGAAGTCCTCTTCCTGACCGATGGTAATTCGCACTGGATGCTGGCAACTACCGTCGGTTGATTGCACCATGAGGTTCGGGGTTATCCAGTATTCAATGATTTCCAGATAAGGGTGCTGCAAATGGTAGAACTCATGTTGTTCTAACCGCACCAGATGTTGTTCGAAGGTCGCCAATTTAAAAGGGCCGGCACCCAGCAGAGGATTATCTGGATGAAATAGTCGGCAAGGCAAATCAGCCAATCGATGAGCTAGCCAGTAGTCCGGTTGAGAAAGGGTAAACTGTAGGCACAGGGCGTGGGGTAGGGTAATGGCCAAAATATTGGCAAAACTTGGCTGGCTGCGGGTATTGGCACGCAATAGCTTGAGTGTTTGCAATAATTGCTGACCGTGAAGGCGCTCCCCATTATGCCAACGCAACTGGCTGCGTAAAAAGAATTGCCAGGTTAAGCCATCATCACTGATTTGCCAGTGGTGTGCCAGATCCGGTTGGGGGTGGGGGCAGCCGGTGTTAAAACGAGTCAACCCCGCGTGCAAAGTATAAATCAGGTGCTGCTCAGCCCGACCAGTGGCGGTAAGTGGGTTTAACGGCTCAAGCGTACGGTAATATGGAATACGTAATACTGGGCTGTCTGCTTGCCACTGCCCACCCATATGGGGGTTCAGTAACGCCTGCAAGCGTTCAGGTTCCAGTTGAGCCAATTCGAGCGCCGCCTGATGATCACCTTGTTCGAGAAACGCCTGCATATAGGTTGCCCGAAGTGTATCGGGGCTTTTCAGGCATTGCAGTTGCGCGCGTTTGCCCCGGCCGACTTGCGAATGCCAACTGAGCCAGCCATTTGCCTGTAACTGTTGTATTAAGGTGCGAGCATGGCGTTCACTGCAAAATAGCAGGCCAGCGACGTCACTTACTGTTGTCAAAGCCAGGTTATCCCCGAACTTTTGGTATAAGCGCTGATATTGGGTGAGCCGGTGAATAATGCGCATACTAAATCCGGAATAGTTTAAATTATTTGTTCACTATTAGTTCCGTAAATACTACGCCATAATTTTATACATACCACCAGTTTCACTCTTAGTGAGGTTTTGAATGTACCGTTTAGCCGCTTTTGATATGGATGGAACCTTACTGATGCGTGACCACCGAATAGGTGGTGCGACATTGAATGCGTTACACCAGTTAGTGGATAACGGGATGATCCTGACATTCGCTACCGGTCGGCATTACCTTGATATGAAAGGGATCCTGTCTCATTCAGGGATTAACGGTTATCTAATTACTGGTAATGGCACACGAGTGTGTGACATGGAAGGCGTGCATTTAGATGGTATGGATTTGCCGGCAGAACTGGTGGAGTTTGTGCTGCGCACCCCCTGGCAGACCAATGCCAGCATTCATATCTTCCGCGATGATGGCTGGTTTACTGATTACAATGATCCCGCTTTATTGGCAGCCCATAAAACCAGCAGTTTCCAGTTCCAACTGACTGCGCTAGATGCATTACCGAAGACGGGTAATCACAAAATTTGCTTTATTGCGCCACATCAGGAACTGATCGAACTTAAGATTCAGCTTGAGCAACAAATGGGTGATAAAGCCGATTTCTGTTTCTCAGCCGTCGATTGCCTCGAAATGCTACCTCGCGGTTGTAACAAAGGGGCTGCTTTAGAGCGATTGAGCCATCATCTTGATTTAACCCTGGCTGATTGCATGGCGTTTGGCGATGCGATGAACGATAAAGAAATGTTGTCGCGAGTCGGTCGTGGGTTAGTCATGGGAAATGCATTACCGCAACTGAAACAAGAGTTGCCTCAGTTACAGGTTATTGGTCGCTGCGAGGAACAAGGCGTAGCTCATTATTTGCAACATTGGCTAAGTTCACCACACCTCACCTATTCCCCCGAATTCTGAGGTATATCCACGGGTTATTAGTGCAATAAAACTAATAACTTTGAGGGTAGCTATTAGCCAGCCGGATAACCATCCGGTTTTTTTCTTCTGAAAGGGGCCGGTTTACGGCCCCGTTTATCACGATATTACAGATTGTTTAATTCATCACGATATGGCGTTAAATCGCCGATATTGTTGCAGACCCATTGAGGGTCGTAATAAGTATCGAGATAACGCTCACCGCTGTCGCACAGTAACGTCACGATAGCACCGGTTTTACCTTGCTCGCGCATCTGCTTAGCGAGTTGTAATGTTCCCCAAACGTTAGTGCCGGTTGACGCCCCCACTTTGCGGCCCAAAATGCCTTCCAGCCAATGGATGGTAGCAACGCTGGCTGCATCAGGAACCCGCAACATACTGTCAATCACTTCTGGAATGAATGATGGCTCCGCTCGCGGCCGGCCAATACCTTCAATACGGCTGCCACAACTGCCGGTTACGGTACGATCACCATGACAAAAACAATCATAAAAAACGGAATTTTCTGGGTCGACCACCATCAGTTGGGTGTCATGCCCTTGATAGCGAATGTAGCGCCCCAAAGTGGCTGAGGTGCCGCCGGTACCTGCACTCATCACGATATAGTCAGGTACGGGGAAAGGTTCGCGCGCCATTTGGCGGAAAATGCTATCGGCAATATTATTATTGCCGCGCCAATCAGTCGCCCGCTCAGCATAGGTGAACTGGTCCATATAGTGGCCGTTAAGTTCACGCGCCAATTGCTCGGAGGCAGCATAAATTTGCCCGGCATGATCGACAAAATGACAGCGGCCACCATACAAGGCGATCTGCTCCACTTTACGCCGCGCCGTGCAGCTTGGCATTACCGCGATAAAGGGCAAACCAATTAAGCGAGCAAAGTAGGCCTCCGACACCGCCGTGCTCCCTGATGAAGCCTCAATTATTGTTGTGCCTTCTTTAATCCAGCCATTACATAAACCATAGAGGAATAATGAACGGGCCAAACGATGCTTTAAGCTGCCGGTTGGATGCGTACTTTCATCTTTTAAATAGAGATAAATACCAGGAAATGCGTGCAGATTAAGGCGGATCAGGTGTGTATCAGCGGAGCGTTGGAAATCGGCTTCTATTTCGCTGATCGCATTTTTTACCCAAGTGTTGGTCATTTTTATGGCCTGCGATGTAAGTAGTAAACTAATAATGATTAGATTATCTGTTATCAAAGAAAAAAACGTTGCCATTTCTCCTTCTTTATCGCCAAATGGTAGAAATTTATTCTATGGTTACTCGCTATGTTAGATAAAATTGACCGTAAACTCCTGTGCATGTTGCAAGAAGATTGCACACAATCACTGCAAGTGCTGGCTGAGGCGGTTAATTTAACTTCCACGCCCTGCTGGAAACGTCTGAAACGCCTTGAGGATGAGGGGTTTATTCGTGGGCGTGTGGCATTGCTAGACAGTGAAAAATTAGGATTAGGACTCACCGCATTTGTACTGATCAAGACACAGCAGCATAATAGCGGTTGGTATCAGGAGTTCGTCGAGTTCACCAAGCAGATGCCAGAGGTGCTGGCCTTCTATCGCATGGCGGGGGAGTACGACTATTTGATGCAGGTCGAAGTTGCCGATATGAAAAGTTATGACAGCTTTTACAAACGTATGGTTAACGGCGTTCCGGGGTTGATTGATGTGACATCGAGCTTTGCGATGGAAAAAATTAAATACACCACCGTGTTGCCAGTTCCTGAGTGATTCCCCGTTATTTTTCACATTGTGGGGTGTGGGCTGCTTGGCATCTATTGGGTATAAAAAACCATTTTAACGATGGTATTCTACTGCCCTGTCGCATTTAGCGAGCAAATACCGAGGTTATTCGGTGTCAGATCATGGATAAAACTGCGTGAGATTGTTTGCACAACTAGGCTGGTATTTCCGCCGTGAATGGCGTCGCTATGTAGGGGCGGTGTTGCTATTAATCGTTATCGCTATCCTGCAATTATTACCCCCTAAATTGGTTGGGGTCATTGTCGATGGCATCAGCACCAAACAGATGTCGACCAATATGTTATTGGTCTGGATTGGCGTGATGCTGGTAACGGCCATCGTGGTCTATCTGTTGCGTTATGTTTGGCGAGTGTTACTTTTCGGGGCCTCCTATCAATTGGCCGTGGAGCTACGAGCGAATTTTTATCGGCAACTTAGCCGCCAGGCTCCTGGGTTCTATTTACGTCACCGTACGGGCGATTTAATGGCTCGCGCCACGAATGATGTTGACCGCGTCGTTTTTGCCGCAGGTGAAGGCGTATTAACGCTGGTGGATTCGCTGGTAATGGGGTGTGCGGTGCTGATTGTCATGAGCACGCAAATCAGTTGGCAACTGACCTTGCTGTCATTGCTTCCCATGCCAGTCATGGCGGTGGTTATCAAATATTACGGCGATCAACTGCATCAGCGTTTTAAGTCAGCTCAGGGAGCATTTTCTGCTCTGAATAATCAGGCGCAGGAAAGCCTCACCAGCATCCGCATGATCAAAGCCTTTGGTCTGGAAAACAGTCAGTCGCAACAATTTGCGAAGGTTGCTGAAGAAGCGGGTGCCAAGAATATGTATGTCGCTCGTATTGACGCCCGTTTTGATCCCACCATTTATATTGCTATCGGTATCGCAAATTTATTAGCTATCGGTGGCGGTAGCTGGATGGTGGTCAATCACAGCATCACCTTAGGGCAGTTAACCAGCTTTGTGATGTATTTAGGGCTAATGATCTGGCCGATGCTGGCGCTGGCGTGGATGTTCAATATTGTTGAACGCGGCAGTGCTGCCTATAGTCGTATCCGTAGTTTGCTGGAAGAAGCGCCAGTCGTGAAAGATGGCGACATCGCATTATCAAACGATCGCGGCACGTTAGCGGTGAATATTCGTCATTTCTATTACCCAGAAGCTGAAAAACCAGCTTTACACGATGTATCACTGAAATTGGCACCGGGGCAGATGTTAGGTTTATGTGGGCCAACGGGTTCCGGTAAAAGCACCTTATTGGCATTAATTCAGCGGCAATTCGATGTTGATGACGGCATGATTTGTTATCAAGGGCATCCGCTGTCTGATATCCGCTTGCATGACTGGCGTGGGCGTTTATCAGTGGTCAGCCAGACACCTTTCTTATTCTCTGATACGGTCGCGGGCAACATTGCATTAGGTAAACCTGATGCCACTCAGGATCAAATCGAACGCGCTGCTCGTTTAGCCAGCGTACATGAAGATATTTTGCGTCTCCCGCAGGGGTATGACACTGAGGTGGGGGAGCGCGGTGTGATGCTGTCCGGTGGGCAAAAACAGCGGATTTCTATTGCTCGGGCATTGTTGTTGGATACTGAAATTCTGATCCTTGATGATGCACTTTCTGCAGTTGATGGTCAGACCGAACATGAAATCTTAAAAAACCTGCGCGAATGGGGCGAGCATCGTACCGTGATTATTAGCGCACACCGCCTTTCTGCTTTAACTGAAGCCAGCGAAATCCTGGTGTTGCAGCATGGTGGAGTGATGCAACGCGGTACGCATAATGTATTGGTGAATCAGTCTGGCTGGTATCGGGAAATGTATCGCTATCAACAATTAGAGGCAGCATTGGATGATGGTGAGCCGGAGGCCAAAACCGATGAGTAAAGTTCAGCAACTTTGGCCAACCTTCAAGCGCCTGCTTTCCTATGGTTCCCCCTATCGCAAACCATTAGGGCTGGCGGTGCTGATGCTGTGGGTTGCTGCGGCAGCCGAAGTCAGCGGCCCACTGTTGATCAGCTATTTCATTGACCACGTAGTGGCGAAAGGCACCTTACCGTTGGGATTAGTCAGTGGGCTGGCCTTGGCTTATTTGCTGCTGCAATTGCTGGCAGCCGCATTGCACTATTTTCAAGCATTGCTGTTTAATCGCGCGGCAGTCGGCGTGGTTCAACGGCTCAGGATTGAAGTGATGGATGCAGCTTTGCGCCAGCCTCTCAGTGCTTTTGATACTCAACCTGTCGGGCAATTGATTTCCCGTGTAACCAACGATACCGAAGTCATAAAAGATTTGTATGTGATGGTGGTGTCGACGGTATTGAAAAGTGCGGCATTAATTGGTGCGATGCTGGTGGCGATGTTCAGTCTGGATTGGCGTATGGCGCTGATTTCCATTTGTATTTTCCCTGCGGTGCTGGTGGTTATGGCGATTTACCAGCGCTACAGCACGCCAGTGGTGCGCCGGGTTCGGGCCTATTTGGCCGATATTAACGATGGTTTTAATGAAGTCATTAGCGGAATGGGTGTTATTCAACAGTTCCGCCAGCAGGCGCGTTTTGGTGAGCGTATGGAGTCTGCCAGCCGTGCCCATTATAAGGCGCGGATGCAAACATTGCGTCTGGAAGGCTTTCTGCTGCGCCCACTGCTGAGCCTGTTTTCGGCCATGGTGCTGTGTGGTTTATTGCTGCTTTTCGGTTTCAGCCCGGAAGGTTCAGTCGGGGTTGGGGTGCTATATGCATTTATCAACTACCTTGGCCGCCTCAATGAGCCATTGATTGAATTGACATCACAGCAGTCGATCTTGCAACAGGCGGTGGTTGCGGGCGAGCGCATTTTCGATTTGATGGATCGCGTCCAGCAAGGATATGGTAGCGATGATCGCCCGCTGACCAGCGGCCATATTCAAGTGAAAAATGTCAGCTTTGCTTATCGCCACGATAAAATGGTGCTGCAAAATATTTCCCTTGATGTGCCTTCACACGGCTTTGTCGCTTTAGTTGGGCATACCGGTAGCGGCAAGAGTACCCTGGCAAATCTGCTGATGGGTTATTACCCGGTGCAGCAAGGCGAGATTTTACTTGATGGTCGCCCTCTGGCCGAATTATCACATCAAACTTTGCGACAGGGCGTTGCTATGGTGCAGCAAGACCCAGTGGTATTGGCTGATTCGTTTTTTGCCAATGTGACATTAGGCCGTGATATTAGTGAGCAACAAGTGTGGGATGCGCTGGAAACTGTGCAACTGGCCTCGCTAGTCCGTGCACTGCCTGATGGGCTACACAGTTTGCTTGGGGAGCAGGGCAACACGCTATCCGTCGGGCAAAAACAGCTATTGGCGATGGCACGCGTGTTGGTACAAGCGCCACAAATTCTGATTTTGGATGAAGCGACCGCTAATATTGATTCGGGCACTGAACAGGCCATTCAGCGGGCATTACAGCTGATTCGCAAAAACACCACGCTGGTGGTGATAGCTCACCGGCTTTCAACCATTGTTGATGCCGATACTATTTTGGTGTTGCACCGTGGTGTGGCAGTAGAGCAGGGTAAGCATCAAGAGTTGCTGGCGGCGCATGGGCGTTATTATCAAATGTATCAGTTGCAATTAGTCAGTGAAGATTTGGCAGCTATTGATCAAGTCGAAACTGCGGTCAGTTAAATAATACGTTGTGGGGTCAAGCGGCCCCATCACTTTTCACTATTCTTCATTTCGCTGCTATTACTTTTCATTTCAGTCAATAACTCTGCCAGCGCCTATCAGGAAATGTAGCCGCACCATAATCAGGCAAAACCATAGCGCGAATATACCGCCGTGCACTTCTGTGACGCGTATCGCACTAATTTGGTGCGCAAAAATTGTTCAATCCTCTCTATTTCATCACCGCGCTCTTGTGCTGCGCATCTCAATCCCCATTAGTTCGCCATTTCGGTATTAAATTCTCGTCAATATTATTTATGGCATAGCCTTTGCTTTACTTGTTTTAAGAAAGGTAAGTGTTTCGTGGAAGATAAGTATTTCGTGGCCGACATAAATTCGACTTAATTCGAGAAGGGGCAAATATGAAGCTGGTTACCGTGGTTATCAAACCATTTAAGTTGGAGGATGTGCGCGAAGCCTTGTCCTCAGTAGGTATTCAGGGGTTGACCGTAACCGAAGTGAAAGGATTTGGTCGCCAGAAAGGGCATGCAGAACTCTATCGGGGAGCGGAATACAGCGTCAATTTCTTACCCAAAGTGAAAATTGATATCGCGATTGCGGATGATCAATTAGATGAAGTGATTGATGTTATCAGTAAGGCCGCTTATACCGGAAAAATTGGTGACGGCAAAATTTTCGTTGCTGAATTGCAACGTGTTATTCGCATCCGTACCGGCGAAACAGACGAAGCAGCACTGTAACTTGCAGGCTCAAATTTAGTGAATAGGGATGGGTTGATGATGAAAAAACTTTTATCCGTGTTGGGCCTGAGTTCGGTAGCAATGCTACCTTCTTTGGCAATGGCTGCTGCACCGGCGGTAGCTGACAAAGCAGATAATGCCTTTATGATGATTTGCACCGCGTTGGTGCTGTTTATGACCGTGCCCGGTATTGCCCTGTTCTACGGCGGCCTGCTGCGTTCCAAAAACGTATTGTCGATGATGACTCAGGTCATGGTGAGTTTTGCACTGATTTGTGTCTTGTGGGTTCTGTATGGTTACAGTCTGGCGTTCAGTACGGGCAATGCGTTCTTTGGTAACTTCGATATGGCGATGCTCAAAGGCATCGGCCTGACCAGCTTGAGCGGTACCTTCTACCAATATATCCATGTGGCGTTCCAGGCCTCTTTCGCCTGTATCACCGTGGCTCTGGTGGTGGGTTCATTTGCTGAGCGTATCCGTTTCTCTGCGGTACTTATTTTTGCTGTGCTGTGGTTCACCTTCTCGTACCTGCCAATGGCGCACATGGTATGGGGTGGCGGTTTCCTGGCAATGGACGGCGCACTGGACTTTGCGGGCGGCACTGTAGTGCATATTAACGCCGCGATCGCGGGGTTGGTAGGGGCTTACTTACTGGGTAAACGTGCCGGTTTTGGTAAAGAGGCATTTAAACCTCACAACTTACCGATGGTGTTCACCGGGACGGCAATTCTGTATATCGGCTGGTTTGGTTTCAATGCTGGTTCAGCCAGCGCCGCGAATGAAATCGCTGCATTGGCTTTCTTGAACACCGTTGTTGCAACCGCAGGTGCCATCCTTTCCTGGGTATTTGCTGAGTGGATTTTGCGTGGTAAGCCGTCTCTGTTAGGCGCATGTTCAGGTTGTATCGCCGGTTTGGTTGCGATTACACCTGCGGCAGGTACTGTTGGTGTCGGTGGTGCATTGATTATCGGCTTAGTGGGTGGGGTTGCCGGTCTGTGGGGTGTGGTTCTGCTGAAGAAATGGCTGCGGGTGGATGATACCTGTGACGTGTTCGGTGTCCACGGCGTGTGCGGGATTGTCGGTTGTATCCTGACCGGTGTCTTCACCTCTGCCTCATTGGGTGGTACAGGTTACGCGGCTGGCGTCACCATGGGGCATCAAGTAGGTGTACAGTTGTTCAGCGTGGGTGTGTGTTTGGTCTGGTCTGGCGTGGTTGCTTTCGTTGCCTACAAAATTGCTGACCTGGTGGTTGGTCTGCGGGTACCTGAAGAGCAAGAACGCGAAGGTCTGGATGTCAACAGCCATGGCGAAAATGCTTATAATCAGTAAGTTACGAATATCAGTAAGTTATTGCTGACAGTAGAATAAATAATAATGATGATAGCAACAGGGGCGATGGAAACATCGCCCCTTCTATTTTTTGCTATGAGCGATGTAAACGAATTACACCTTCCTGCACTGTAGAAGCCACCAAGACCCCATCCCGGTTATAGATTTGCCCGCGAACAAAGCCACGAGCACCTGAAGCTGAGGTACTTTCTACCGCATACAACAACCAGTCATCAAGACGGAATGGGCGATGGAACCACATGGAATGATCGATTGTGGCGATTTGCACCCCCGGTTCAAGGAACCCAATCCCATGCGGCTGTAAGGCCGTCGGCAAGAAATTAAAATCAGAGGCATAACCCAGTAAATATTGATGAACTCGCAAGTCATCCGGCATTGCGCCGTTAGCCTTAAACCAGACGTAGCGACTAGGTTCTGCTGTTGAACCTTGCAGTGGGTTGTGGAATCTCACCGGACGCATTTCAATCGGTTGATGGCCGATAAACTTATCCCGTACTTTTTCGGGGATTAAATGGGCAAATTTGCGGGCGATGTCCGTCTCAGACATTAATCCCTCCGGTGGCGGGACATCCGGCATGGTATTCTGGTGTTCAAAACCGTCTTCCTGACTCTGGAACGATGCCGTCATATAAAAGATAGGTTTACCATTTTGAATTGCACTGACCCGACGGGCGCTGAAACTGTTGCCATCGCGCAGTGTTTCTACGTCATAAATGATGGGTTTGCTGCTGTCCCCAGGACGTAAAAAATAGCTGTGAAATGAATGGACCACCCGATCAGTGGGGACGGTCTGTTTTGCCGCATAAATCGCCTGGCCGACAACTTGTCCCCCGAAGACCTGACGTAAACCCAGATCTTCACTTTGACCACGGAAAATCCCTTCTTCAATTTTTTCCAGAAAGAGTAAATCGAGCAGTTTTTCTAATGCCTGGCTCATGTTGTGGCCCCTGGTGGTTGAGTTCATACACAGTGTGCTGAATCATCAGGGCTATCGTCAATATATTGCTGTGAAACTGCTGTACGGCTGGAGATAGCCTTATAAGGAATAGTCTGATAAATGACTGAATCGGGAGAGAAACGGCAGGGACTAGCATATTGTGCTATAATTAGCTTGCTAGGTGGTTGAAGCCACTTATTAAACGCGAGTTTTTTTGGATAGAACTCGCATCTTAATAATAAGAAGGAGTGCGACCTATGAAACCTTGGCAATCAAAAAAATTCTGGCAGATAGCGGGTGGGGCAGCATTGGTAGTCAGTTTAGCTGGGTGTGCCCACAAAGGGGCTGATGTTCCCGTTCCGGCTTCAACAGGAACCACGACAGCCGCTGCACCTATTGCACAACCTGCCGTACAAGGGACAGTGAATATCCGTGAGCGCATTGCCTTGCCACCTGATGCTGTCGTTACGGTAACGCTGTCGGATGCCTCACTGGCTGATGCACCAACGCGGGTTATTGCTCAGAAAGCGATTCGCACCGAGGGTAAACAAGCACCCTTTACTTTTACCTTGCCGTTTAACCCAGCAGAGATTCAGCCAAATGCACGTATCATTGTGAGTGCAGCCATTACCCATAATGGTCAGCTAATGTTTATTACTGATACCATTCAGGAAGTGATTAATAATGGTACTGGTACTCAGGCTAACCTGCTGTTGGTTCCTGTGACCTCAGTTGCCATTGAAACCGCTCCTGTCGCGACCAGCACTGGTGCTGGGTCAATACAGTAACTTTCTGATTGGCTTTATGCGCTACAGGGCATTGCTCCCTGTGGCGCTGAAGCTAGCCGTACTGCCAACGATATTGCTGTAAATCAATCCGCCCGGCAGGGCTTATTTCAATACCTTCCGCCAGTAATGCATTTTTCTGCCTGAGATAATCTTCTCCAATTAACGATATTTCGCCATGGCGATTAATCACCCGATGCCAGGGTAAAGCAGAGCCTTCAGGTAAGCGCTTTAGAACACCACCCACCTGACGCGCGGCTCTGGGGGAGCCTATCAGCCGGGCGATATCACCATAGGTGGTGACTTGCCCATAGGGGATAGCAGCCACAACGTGAAATACCCGCTGACGAAAGCTGTCCATTTTACTGTGTGCAGCTGCATCATCTGGATTTTTTAGTTCTATTTTTGTTGATGTCACTGCGTCCTCTTTCTGATCTGTTTTCACTATGATGGGGCAGGGCGGGATAGTAAGAAATAGAGCAGGATAAATTGAATAAAGGCAATAAATAACATTATCAGTGCATTTTTTGCCAGAAGAAAATAGATTTAGGTTTAACCTTGAACACCTGGGCAAGAAAGCACCAGTTAGCGCGTGTTGTCTTGCTATTTCGCAGTTCATGGCCGATAATGCCCACCGCTCCAGAGTATAAGGAGCCGTTAACGTCAATGGAGGCCCTGTTGGTTCTCCCGCAACACTAACTTGTGAACTCGGTCAGGTCCGGAAGGAAGCAGCCGCAGCAGGCGAGGTGTGTGCCGGGATGTAGCTGGCAGGGCCTCCACCATTTCTGATAAATCAATATCTCACCTGATAGGCGTAGGTCACGGGTATTGTTTCCGCGAGCGCAGATTCATCTGATAACTGAATGATGACATAAGATTATTCTCATTTATTTACAGATGGAATTTTCTATTTGTATTTTAGTTTTAGCCAATAATTAATAATATCTCTAAATTATTAGCAATCAGGCAGGTTTTTAATAAATTAAATAGTACATAACCGTACATCACTTAAATACTCTGATAACGCATTGGGCTACATCTAAACACAGATATGCAATAACACGGGATTAAAGTTAACCTTCAATACCGTAACTCTATCAGGACGTTTATCTAACATTAAACACTTACAACCCGCTTGCTGCATTGAAGCCGATAACGATTATCGGCTCAACGTTGTGTGTCTTAACCAGCGTTAAGCAGACTATTTCACATGTTGCCATACAGTAGGTGGAATTTTATCATAAAGTTTATTCATTGTGAGCTCTGCTAAGCGGTGGTCTGCTGCTGAGTAAAACAATTCCAGCTCATCGTCGGAAAGTTCGTACTTATTTTTTTCAATTACACGTTCCAATGTATCAATAGTCGTACATTTTCTTAAACGCATTAGGTAGTCAGTTTTTGTCATGGTGTTTTTTCTTCTCAATATAGAAATAATATAGGTCAACTATCTCTTAAGTTTTCATCAGGGTACAGATGTATTCCCCTGAGAAAAGTCTGAATAAACGCTCTTTGGTTTTTTGCCAACGTTGCAATTCCGGATCATTGATTCCATAACTACTAAACAGAGTATATGTATCGTCTAAATATTCTTCCACTAACTCCGAAAGGTCGCTGCCATCCGGGTATTTTATTTTAAAACTCATCACAAATGAAGCTATATGCTCGATCAAATCATTGAGTTGCAGGTTTACGGCAGAAGTCGGATCATTTACCCAGCCATGATGGCTATCACCGAGGGTTGCAATGCCTTCATCATACAAACTCTCGCACAGGAACTTCAATTGGGCAACGTCATGCCGCTTAGGTGAGTACTCATCCATATCATCCCCTCCGTAAACACTTAATTCGGTGTTGATAACACAATGTGAGTAGATCGGTAATCATATAAATGCAGGGGCTTATCAGAAACTAAATAAACTGGTCTTGCTATTAATATAAATCATTTCTCCGCTCACCGCGCAACTTTATTACTTAATCTTACAATTCGTCAGCGGTTGAAGGTCTGTCATTGTTAATTATATCAAAGATGATTTTTTGGGTATGTACAATAAATGTTACAGTATTTGTTAGCAAATCTTCAGTATTGATATCCAAACAAGGGTTGAAGATATACCACTTATAACAGTAACTCATTGAATAACGGTTATCTTTCAAAACGGAAATATCAAGGATTTCTAATGAGCCTTCAGTATACTGCGCATTTTCAGAATAATACATTAACCCGGAAACTAAACTTCCTTCAATTTCACGAATATTATTTCTGATAACATCCGTTAGTAATGAAATTGCGCAACCCCCTGAGGAGAAGTCCCCAGCTATTTCATTGTTCATTAATTGTTCGCTTATGGTGACAAGATTAATTCATTAGCGCATTGCCATTGTCGCAAAAAATGCGAAAACAACTGTTTTTGAGTCACTACTCAATGATTTGAATCAAAAAAATCAAATCATATGAGATTTATCAACTAACCTGACTAGTTAACACTCAGCAGTGTTATTAAAACTGCTATCTTCAATAACGCCGTATGGCAATAAAATAACAATCTCTAAATAGTCATTCTCATATTTAAGACTATTACTTACGATTAATTCAATCTTCTTCTATTAATTTAGGATGCTATGCGCATTTGATCAAGAGGAGAGGTCACCGTATGACTTGTTTTTTATTACATCATTTACCGTTTTGCGAGCACCAGCGAATAATTCGGCTGTCAGATTAGCAAAATTTGGCGGGTACTCACCAGCCACCCCTCAGTAAGGATAGTTTAATTTACTGTAACTAACTATGAGAGTGTTGCGTGTTTTATCAACAGCGGCAGGTTTGCTTCCCCTCATTGTCCGTATCCAGTTGGTATCCCGTCATGGCTTGTTACTTTTGAAATCGATAAGGCAGTGATGTGAGCTTGAACTCAATAAATTATTGTGATGTTATATTGTATCAATAAATAACCTGTTCTTCTCTAACATGATGAAATTCATAGCTCGTCTTACCCCGCTTCCACACTGGACATTGTTCTCATTATCTGCTTTGCAGCGCATTGTTGGTGTTGCCTTACTTTGTGTATTGCTGTGGTGCGCTATTTATTGGGCGAATGTATTGCCATGATAAATCTGAAGAATGCTGAGATTGGATATGGTGGCCATGCCCTGACACCGCCCATTGATGGCCACTTTGTCGCCGGTTCGCTTACCGCCATTATCGGGGCAAATGGTGCGGGTAAATCCACGTTGCTTAAAACCTTGGCAGGATTACAACCGGCCGTCGCGGGGCAGATTACCTTTACCGGCGGGAGAGTTCCGCAAATGGCCTACTTACCGCAACAAGCCGAATTAGACTGGCAGTTTCCTATTGTTATTCAAGATGTTGTTGCCATGGGGTGCTGGCCCCAAAGTGGGTTACTCGGCGGGATTAATCATCAATCCAGACAACGAATTAGCCAGGCATTGAGTGTGGTCGGAATGCAGGATATGGCTCGTCAGCCTGTAGGTGAGCTTTCCGGCGGGCAGTTGCAGCGGGTGTTATTTGCGCGCCTTTTAGTGCAACAAGCACAACTTATTTTATTGGATGAGCCTTTTACCGGGATCGATAGCCAAACTGTCGGATTGCTACTTGAGGTTATTCATCAGCTACATACTGAAGGGCGAACCATCATTGCTGTCTTGCATGACATGTCGATGGTGGAAGCACATTTTCCTCATGCCTTATGGCTAACACCTCAGGGCCATTGCTGGCAGTCCGCTGAGCAGGTTTTAGTACAGTGGCATCACTCGCACGGCTCATCTTGCTCCTTTTTTCCTCAGCCCGGCACATTAAGGGCAATCAATTTATGACGTTGTTTCATTTACTCGCCGATCCTTTTCTGGATTTTGGCTTTATGCGGCGAGCATTGGTGGCCTGTTTAGCTTTGTCGCTCAGTTCAGCACCTCTAGGGGTTTTTTTATTATTAAGACGAATGAGTTTAGTCGGTGATGCCCTGTCACACGCGGTATTGCCGGGGGCGGCTATTGGATACCTGATTTCAGGTATGTCGTTGGTTGCGATGGGAATAGGGGGTTTTATTGCCGGGCTTGCGGTTGCCATGATGTCGGGCTGGGTGAGCCGCCGAACACTGTTAAAAGAAGATGCCAGCTTTGCCGGTTTTTATCTTGGTTCTTTGGCTTTAGGTGTCACCCTCGTCTCTTTGCGTGGCTCCAGTATGGATCTGCTACATGTGTTGTTCGGTTCTATTTTGGCGGTTGATACCAACGCCATGACCATGGTGGGTGTTATCACCACATTCTCTATGCTGACATTAGCTGCTATTTATCGTGCATTGGTGGTGGAGTCATTTGACCCGATTTTCCTGCGAGTGAGTATGGGCCGCTGGTTGATGGTGGTTCATGCGCTATTTCTGTCGTTGGTCGTGCTTAATTTGGTGGCTGGATTTCAGATTCTGGGGACGTTGATGTCAGTCGGATTAATGATGCTACCGGCAGCCAGTGCACGTTTTTGGGCCAAAAATTTGCCGCAAACACTGGGGATAGCCATGACGATTGGCATGATTGCCAGCATCGTCGGGTTACTGTGGTCTTATTACGCTTCATTACCTGCCGGGCCAGCGATAGTCCTGAGCGCCAGTTTGATTTTCTTTTTATCTATTTTATTTGGAACGCGCGGTGGTGTGCTAACCATCGCGCGCCGTTGAGAACTATTTATTATTGAGAACCCCGTGTCATTAAAGGAGAGTTAAATGAAGTATTTACCTATTAGTTTGGCGGTAGCTGCCCTACTGTCAAGCCCATTGGCGATGGCTAAAACGGTTGAAGCCGTTGCCAGTTTTTCTATTTTAGGTGATATCGTCCAGCAGGTTGGCGGCGAGCACGTCAATGTGGTTACCTTGGTCGGGCCAAATGGTGATCCACATGGTTTTGAACCCACGCCGAAAAATAGCAAACAATTGTCCAAAGCTGATGTGGTGTTTGTCAGTGGATTAGGGTTGGAGGGGTGGTTAGAAAGGCTGATCACCGCCTCGGGCTATAAAGGGCAGGTTGTGATTGCATCAACCGGGGTTGATACCCGCAAGATGGATGAGGAAGGCAAAATGGTGACGGATCCCCATGCATGGAACAGCATGGCGAATGGTATCAAATATGCTAACAACGTAATGAATGCATTGATTGCCGCCGATCCAGAAGATGCAGACTATTTCCGCAAGCGCGGAGGAGAATACATTCAGCAACTGGAAAAACTGGATGCTTATGCCAAAGCGCAGTTTGCTGCAATCCCTGCCGGGCAGCGGAAAGTGCTGACCAGCCATGACGCATTTGGCTATTTTAGCCAGGAGTATGGGGTTAACTTCTTGTCACCAATCGGGTTTTCCACCGAGTCTGAAGCCAGTGCCAGTGGGGTTGCTGCGCTGATTAACCAAATCAAAAAAGAGAAAATAAAAACCTATTTTATTGAAAACCAAACTGATCCACGGTTGGTAAAACAAATTGCCGAAGCCAGTGGTGCGCAAGCCGGCGGAGAGCTTTATCCAGAGGCGCTATCTGCTGCTGGCGGCCCGGCAACAACCTATGCGCAAGCGTTTAAACACAATGTGGATACCCTTGTCGGTGCCATGAAGTAATAATAGGATGAAATTCGCTCAGCCTCGAAGGGAACCAAGGGGCTGAGTTCTCAACCCTTTGATGGCAAATAGAAAAGCCCCGTTGGGCAGCAACGGGGCTTTTTAACGGCAGGGAATACACTCAACATCAACGCTTCTTATGGGTTCCTCCCTGAACTGCTTTAAAACGTGGATTACTTTTGCAAATAACATACACCCGACCACGGCGACGGACGATTTTGCAATCGGGATGGCGGTTTTTTGCCGAACGTAATGAACTCAATACTTGCATAATTAACTCTCGGAATTAGCTGGCTTTTTTGGTTAAGAAACTGCCGTAACGCTGATGGAAACGCGCGGTGCTGCCTTCTTTTGAAAACTCTTTTTGTTTACCGGTGTAATACGGATGCGACGCTGAAGAGATATCCAATGTGACGTAAGGATAGGTCTGGCCATCGCGCTCAATGGTGCGTGCTGTGGCGATAGTTGAACCGACAGTGAAATAAGTGTCTGCACTGGTATCGTGAAAAACCACAGTTCGGTAGTTAGGATGGATGCCAGGTTTCATATGAACTCCATTTGTTATGTTATAATATAACAATAATTATGCTCCTTTCATTTGTCAGTTTCAAGTCCGAGTTTCAAATCTGAATAAATAAAAAAGTCCGCAAAGCGAAATTTGCGGACTTTTCATTTAGATACCGTCATGACGTGCGATTACGCGACCACGTGTAGTCCCAGAACAGCAAAGATATTCGCCAGGATACCGACGATAATGGCCGCAATCGGCCCTGCCGCCAGTTTCATAACCGGACGACCACAGATTTCGTTGAGGATATACAAGCTGACGACCACAAAAATACCGGTACCGGGCCAGATCTGATTTGCCGCATTAACCCCACCCACTAAAAGTGCAATTTCAAGAATTTGCGTCATGGCGGTGCGAATGTTGTCACCGGACATTTTCAATGATGGGAAGCGGTTCATCGCCTTACCAATTCGACTCAAACTGGTGATCTCGACCCCCATGGCGCCAGCGCCCAGTATGCCTGCCACCACTGGGTTAGGTGCCAGATAACCTAAGCCGAGGAACCAGTCACACCAGCCATTAGTACCATACACGCCGCTTATCATTGCAGTTGTGATAATCAGTGGCATGAAAGCAAGCGCTTGAACAATTGCCACTATGGCCGCAGAGGTAATTTGCCCTTTTCCAAGTAATGCTGCTGCAATTGGTTCGCCCGCAATCCAGTGGTAGTGGGCAGTGATGGTAATCAACGCGGCCATTGGTAACAGATAAATCGCGTTTTTCCGAATGCGTTTAATATTGTCATCAAACAGGCTATGTTCTATTTCTTCGCCGTGGCGTTTATCGCGGGAAGCAAAAAACAGCAAGCAAATCATACCAAACAGCATCGCAATGCCTTCCGGACTGAGTGCCACTTCATTACCGGCAATGGTTACTGGGTTAATTCGCTCAATCACCACACGGGCGAGGAAGGCGATAATAATGGTGATCAATCCGGCTTTCTTACCGAATTGATAACCGACAGCAATGGCAGGGAAGGCCACAAAGGCATAAATTATCGGATCACCCACCGAGGCGAGGGCATCAAGGAAGTTGACTGGCAGATAACTGAAGCCCTTAATCAATCCATCCAGTGCAATAGTGATTAGCGCGCCATAAACCGCGCCAATTAATACGGCTAACTTAGTATTATTTAGCGATACCCCAATAATATCCGCTGTGAGCAAAACAATATGAATAACGATAATGCCAGTTGCCAATGTAATCGGCATGGCGAAGCCCGTAATAAACCCAATGCTGATAGCAAAAGAGATACCCGCCAGCTCTTTCCGGCTCATATTGCCGTTCATAAACTCCGGCATGATAGGCCGCAATCCATCGTGATACACCGCGATAGATTTATTGGCAAGAAAGGTGGCATACCCTCCCATTAGCGAGAAAAGAATAATCTTGACTAAATTAAACGATTCCATATCACGACCCCATCGGGGCCATTTGGCCCCTGGCTAATTTGTTTATTATTGTTGTCAGTTGCGTCAGTCTTTTTAGAACAAAATGAATGACTGTAATAGATTTGCAGTATTACTTTTCAGCCAATAAAACGGCACATAAGGCTTTAACAGAATTTTCAACACGGTCATTGGTAAAGCCAAATGCCTTTTTCCCCTGATCTATCAATTGGCTGATATTGGCCTCCGAGGGTTGGGTCAGAGCATTGGCTATTGTGGCGCACTTATCGCGCCCAATCAGGGCATAAGCCATCGCCAAAGCACCACCGGCACCACTTTGGCAAGCCCCTACGTAATAGTCGAAGCTACCATTTTTGACTTTCATGGCGGCATCCATATCGGTAAATATGTCAGCGGTGATTTTCCCCGCCCCATATTTAATTAAACAATCTTGTATTTCGTTTTTATTCAGTTGCCCACCAATAGCAATTTTAAACATCATGACTTCCCCTTAAGAACTCTGAATATATTTTAAATAATCTGAATATATTCCATTATTAACTGGCGTCAGTAAGTTGCCGCCAGAAAGAGTGACCGTTTTGTGGCGCAATTGCCGCGAAAAACTCACAGGCTGTCGCGCCAACATCTGACATGGTTTTCCGGATGCCCAGATGGATGGCTTTTTGCTGTGAATGTTTAATTCCCGGATGATAGACCAGCAATGGAACTTGCTCGCGTGTGTGTTTGCTGTGGCCGATGGTCGGGTCGTTGCCATGATCGGCCATCACCACCAAACAATCACCGGGTGCCATGGCTGCGGTGATTTTCCCTAACATGTTATCGACTAATTGCAGGCGTTCTGCATAGCGTGCAACATCTTGCCCGTGGCCCGCCAAGTCAGTCTCCTGAATATTGGTACAGATGAATGCACTACCCGCGCGTTGTACTTCTTCCAGTGTGATATCTAAAATAACTTGGGAATCAACCAATTGCTGGTAACTTCTCCCCGCCGGGTTGGCTACAATATCCGCGACTTTACCGACCAGTACGGTAGGGATATTCACTTTATCAAGCTGATGAGGCACTTGAACATCGGCATCGACACCATAACCGAGATGAATAACCTGAAAGCCGGTATCATAAACACCCGATTTTGGACTGTTAATGCCAATATAATGTTGTTGCTTAGCTTCAGCTGCACTGATGATTGCCTGGCTATTTATCAGTTGCCCCCCGTAGGCGATAACGCGGTTTACTTCCACACAACCGCGAACTATCCGACCTATCTTTTCGACCTGCTCAAAATCAATGGCGTTTAAATTAGCACAAATATTAAATACTTGACCTAAATCTGCTTCAAGATTATCGCCAATTGCGACGCAGTTATTGACCCATAGAAATTGCAAATCGCTGTTATCATCAGGCGCACTGTGCTCTTCAACCTGATAACCCTGCTGGCGTAATGCATCAGCGACCTGTGACTTTACGGTGGAGAACGGCATGCTTAAGGGCGCGCGGGGCAGGGTGCCCATGATTTCCTGATGGCCCATAAAGGTATCGCCACCTTCATGTTGCAATAGCGCTACACCAAAACTGGCATTGGGATTATCTTGCATCACCGTGTCATGAAAGTCCGGTGAGCCAATATGCAGGGCATTAAGTAACCCCATTTTCTCCAAATTTGGCAAACGCAATTCCGGATAAGTTTGTAAAATATGGGCACAAGTATTCGCCCCCAGATCCTGTGGACGCACGTCAGAGACATCAGGCATCGCACCCACACCAAAGCTGTCGATGACCAGTACAATAAACTTACTCATAATCCCTCCTGTCCGGTGGACGTTGGAATGGTATTGCCCTGACTATCAAAAATTCCGAGCAATGTGGGTTGACCAGATTGGATGCCCGCAACCAGCACCACATCACTGCGGGTGACGAAAATTTGTGTACGAAAACACATCACTACCGGGCTGCCGACGGAGAAAGACTCGGTAAGGCCCAAGGTATAGTCGATGCTGTCATTAGCGGGGCTCAGTACCTTGGCGGCATGCCATTGCTGGTCATACACCAGCGCATTGCTTAAATGACCGCGCCGATAGTATCCGCCACCATAGCAATAACTTCTGCCTTGATGGCAATGTGAAACTTCAGTCAGATATAGCATGGCGACATGCTCGGGCTGATTACCTTGTTGATTAGAGGGCATGGTTCCGGTTAAAGAGTGACCCGGTTCTGCGTGTGTCACTCCCCATTTCGCCAGTTGCGGAAGGCTTTCAACCCCGGTTGCGGAAGGGCCATTGACCTGCTCCACATGAATGCCTTGTTGCTCAAGGATACTTTTTGCTTCAATCAATGTGTTGAGATTTGGGCTGGGCAATGTCTTGCCTTCTTCATTATCAAAAAGCATGCATGGGAAATGCGTGACGCCCACCAAACAGATGCCAGGTATTGTTTTTATTTCTCGGATTACAGCGGGTAATTCATCCAGAGAGAAGCCCGCTTCCTGACCGGGGTAAACCAGGTCACCCTGATGGCAAACCTTTAATAACAGTGCTTGTTCTCTATTTTGACGCACGGCGGCAACGGCAATTTCTCGTGCTTTGTCGACACTGTAAACTGTAATAACTTCGGGTTGGCGGGATACCACTTCATCCACCATTGCGCAGGGGATTTGGACTAAATGGCCGATGTGGGCGACTGGCAAGTTATGTTGATAGAGTTGACGTGCTTCTTTGAAATCTACCGCAACGATACCTTGGTAGCCACATTCCAACAGAAGCTTGCACAATAGCGGATTGCGGCCAAACTGCTTGCTCATCAGATAAAGGGTAATGCCATAACGTGTTGCTGTTTCCAGTAGCAAACGCGCATTCTGTTTAACCTGATCAACGTCAATAACATAGCTGTCGGGCTTAATCATGCCTTGTTGCCAGAGCAGAAGTGCTGCTTCTATCAGTGTTGGATTTTGTTTTTGTAATGCTTTCAATAGCATGTTAGATCCTAAGTTACGTTATTTTATTTTCATTTTTTTGAATATTTAATAGGCGCTAAAGTATTTAGCACTCCGTCTGCTGGGCAAGGTGCAGGCCATATAAATTTGCTAATAAATATCCCACTTCATGATCGGGTACTTCAAAGGTAAACAGTGACAGTAGGTCGTTATTAATTTCCCTGATATTGGCAAAAATGTCTGTGGCTTCGATCTCTTTTAATATTTCATCGTCGATAGACGGAATAACTTCTCCCTGACTCGCTCGCATTAGCGCATTTGCCATGTGAGTAATCAGCATTTCTCCTTGAGGATGGCGGATAGATAATTGCCAGTGTTGTTCTAAACGAGTAAGAACACTCAGCATCCCCTGATAAACCGCAGAGTCAATAACCTGCGCGTCATATAAAATTTTTAATCTCGTTTCCATTTCTTTTTATCTTCATTTTTATGAATATTTCTATAGTAGTAATTAATTGCCTTGCTGCAAATGCCTAATTTGCTATTTGGTATATTGATCACAATATAATCATTCTGGCAGAATGGGTTGCTTCGGTATGGTGATAGCGCCCTGTTTTCTACTGAGGCGATGCTGCAGAGATTGATGGGAGATAAAGAAAAAGGCCGCATTTGCGGCCTTTTAAATATGACATCATGTGTTACCAGTCAGGTTTACTTCACCTTATGGTCAACAGCATGCGCATGTTCGATATCTTCACTTTTCCGGCTGAAGCGGCGGCGAACCACCACGAAGAATACCGGAACAAAGAAAATAGCCAGAACTGTTGCTGTTATCATACCGCCCATAACACCGGTACCAACCGCATTCTGTGCACCAGAACCTGCACCACTACTGATAACCAGCGGCAGAACACCAAGGATAAAGGCCAGTGAGGTCATCAAGATTGGGCGCAGACGCATACGCACCGCTTCCAATGTTGATTCCACCAAACCTTTGCCTTCTTTATCCATCAAGTCCTTCGCAAACTCAACAATCAAGATGGCGTTCTTGGCCGATAGCCCGATAGTGGTCAACAAGCCTACCTGGAAGTAAACGTCGTTATTCAGGCCACGCAGAGAGGCTGCCAATAACGCACCGACCACACCCAGCGGTACCACCAACATAACGGAGAATGGAATCGACCAGCTCTCATACAATGCTGCCAGACACAAGAACACCACAATCAGCGAGATGGCGTACAGCGCAGGAGCCTGGTTACCGGACAGGCGTTCCTGATAGGACATACCGGTCCAGTCATAGCCGATACCACTTGGCAACTTAGATGCCAACTCTTGCATCAGATCCATCGCCTCACCGGTACTTTTACCCGGTGCAGCCTGACCCAGAATCTCCATGGATGGCAAGCCGTTATAACGTTCGAGTCGCGGTGAACCGTATTCCCATTTGGCGCTGGAGAAAGTGGCAAATGATACCATCTGACCGGAACTGTTACGGACATACCACTTATCAATATCACCCGGCAACATACGGAACGGAGCATCAGCCTGTACGTAAACTTTCTTCACACGACCACGGTCGATAAAGTCATTCACATAGCTACCGCCCATGGCGGAGCCAAGCGTGGTATTGATATCAGAAATTGCCACACCCAGTGCTTGTGCTTTTTCCTGATCCACTTCGACTTTGAACTGCGGTGTATCTTCCAGCCCATTCGGACGCATGCCCACCAGCATATCCGGATGTTGCGCCGCCATGCCGAGCAGTTGGTTACGTGCTTCGGTTAACTTTTGGTGTCCCAAGTTACCTTGGTCAATTAACTGGAAGTCAAAGCCGGTAGCTGTACCCAGTTCCACAATTGCTGGCAAGTTAAAGGCGAACACTAAACCGTCTTTAATTTGCGAGAAAGCAGCAGAAGCTCGGCTAACAATCGCCGGAACTTTGTTTTGTTCACCCGGACGTTCATCCCAGTTTTTCAAACTCACGAAGGCCAACCCGGTATTCTGACCCTGACCACTGAAACCGAAGCCGTTAACGGTAAATACCGAGTTAACAACGTCTTTTTCTTTGTCGAGGTAATAATCAGTAACCTGATTCAGCACTTTCTGAGTTCGTTCTTGGGTTGCACCCGCAGGCATTTGCACCATGGTCAGGAACACACCCTGGTCTTCTTCTGGCAAGAATGATGTCGGTAAGCGCAGGAACAGCACGCCCATACCAATCACGATGGCCAGATAGATAACCAGATAACGACCGGTGCTACGCAGAATGTTGCCAACACTGTCGGTATAGTGGTGGGTACTTTTCTCGAACATGCGGTTAAACCAGCCGAAGAAACCGGTTTTCGGGCCATGCTCGCCTTTGGCGATAGGTTTCAACATGGTGGCGCACAGTGCTGGAGTCAGTATTAATGCCACCAGAACCGAGAGCACCATGGCCGAAACGATAGTGATAGAGAACTGACGATAAATCGCCCCGGTTGCGCCGCCGAAGAAGGCCATCGGGATAAATACCGCAGACAGCACCATCGCGATCCCCACCAATGCACCCTGGATTTGCTCCATGGATTTCTTGGTGGCTTCTTTCGGTGGTAGCCCTTCCTCTTGCATCACACGTTCGACGTTCTCTACCACGACGATGGCGTCATCCACCAATAGCCCTATCGCCAACACCATCCCGAACATCGTTAGGGTGTTTATCGAATAGCCAAAGGCCGAGAGAATGGCAAAAGTCCCCAGCAATACTACCGGAACGGCAATCGTTGGAATCAACGTCGCCCGGAAGTTTTGCAAGAACAGATACATGACCAGGAACACCAGAATAATGGCTTCTACCAGTGTTTTAACCACTTCGTTGATGGAGATTTTAACGAACGGCGTGGTGTCATACGGGTAAACCACTTTCAACCCTGCCGGGAAGAACGGCTGTAATTTTGTCAATTCAGCTTTTACTGCCGCAGAGGTGTTCAGGGCGTTAGCCCCTGTCGCCAACTTAATACCGATCCCCGCCGCTGG
Organism: Yersinia artesiana; assembly: GCF_902726545.1. Lineage (GTDB taxonomy): Bacteria > Pseudomonadota > Gammaproteobacteria > Enterobacterales > Enterobacteriaceae > Yersinia > Yersinia artesiana. The sequence goes on from NZ_CACVAD010000023.1 coordinate 61,681, forward strand.
CTTACCATTATAACGGGCGATAATATTGTAGTTTTCAGCACCCAGTTGAACGATAGCCACATCTTTCAAGCGAACCTGAGAACCATCGGTATTCACTTTCAGCATGATCTGGCTGAATTCTTCCGCATTGGTCAGACGGGTCTGAGCAATAATGGAGGAGTTCAGTTCTTGCCCTGGAACTGGCGGTGTACCACCTAATTGGCCGGCGGCAACCTGGTTGTTTTGTACTTTAATGGCGTTGATAACATCAACCGGCGTCAAACCGTAGTTATTCAGTTTGTGCGGATCCATCCAGATACGCATCGCGTATTGGGAACCAAATAACTGAACATCACCGACACCCGCAGTACGGCTGATCGGGTCTTTAATGTTAGAACCCACATAGTCAGCGATATCTTCTTGTTTCATGGTGCCGTCTTCAGAAATAAAGCCGGCAACCATCAGGAAGCTACTACTGGACTTTTCAACGCTCACACCTTGCTGCTGCACTTCTTGCGGCAGTAAAGGCATGGCTAATTGCAGTTTGTTCTGCACCTGAACCTGAGCGATATCCGGGTCAGTGCCTGAGTTAAAGGTCAACGTCAACTGCACGTTACCGGAGGAGTCACTGCTGGAAGACATATACAGCAAGTTATCGATACCGTTCATGTTCTGTTCGATAACCTGCGTAACTGTATTCTGCACAGTGGTCGCATCGGCGCCAGGGTAGTTGGCGGAGATTGAAATTGCCGGTGGCGCAATGGTCGGATATTGCGCTACGGGTAACTTCATTATCGCCAGACTACCGGCCAACATAATTATGATGGCGATAACCCAGGCGAAAATAGGGCGATCAATAAAGAACTTAGCCATGAATTACCGGCTCCTTTTAAGACTTCTTCGCTGTGTCAGCCGGGGCTGCTTTTTGTTCTGTCTCAGTAACTTCCTGCACTTTCACCTGCACGCCCGGTCTGATTTTCTGCAAGCCGGAAACGATCAGGCGGTCGCCTGCTTTCAAGCCTTCAGTTACCAACCATTTATTACCGATAGCCTGATTAGCGACCAGTGTGCGTAACTCAACTTTGTCATCAGCACCAACAACCATGGCCGTTGCTTCACCGCGTGGGTTGCGCGTCACACCTTGTTGAGGCACTAACAGTGCATCAGGGCGAACACCTTCATCCAGACGGGCGCGGACAAACATCCCTGGTAACAGCGCTTCATTCGGATTAGGGAAGATAGCGCGGATGGTGATAGAACCGGTGGTTTCATCCACGGTCACACCAGAGAATTCCAAGGTACCGGTTTCGGCATACTCAGAGCCGTTTTCCAGTAACAAGCGAACTTTCGCTTTACCGTTTTCCTGTTTCAGCGTGCCATCAGCCAGCTCTTTTTTCAGGCGCAGGAACTCGTCACTTGACTGAGTCACATCAACATACATCGGGTCAAGTTGTTGAACTGTTGTCAAAGCCGTTGCCTGACCACTGGTCACCAATGCACCTTCAGTCACTGAAGATTTACCGGTACGACCACTGATAGGTGAGGTCACCTGAGTATAGGCCAGGTTAATACGGGCATTTTCTACTGCCGCTTTTGCTGCAACAACTGCAGCATTAGCTTGCATAGAGTCAGACACCGCTTGGTCATACTCTTGTTTACTGATGTAGTTGGTACCCAGCAATGGTTTGTAGCGATTGACTGTCAAACGAGCGATTTCAGCCGCAGCTTGTGCTTTAGCTAAGTCACCTTTGGCGCTGTCATAAGCAGCCTGATAAGTGGCTGGGTCAATTTGATAAAGGGATGTTCCGGCGGTGACATCACTGCCTTCAACATAGTTACGTTTCAGAATAATACCGCTAACTTGCGGACGAACTTCTGCAACACGGAATGCGGACGTACGGCCAGGCAATTCGGTTGTGATATTCAGTGGTGCTGCTTTTAATGTCACAATGCCGACTTCAGGTGCCTGTTGAGCATGGGCTTGCGCCGCATCTTTGTCATTACATCCTATAAGTACTAAGCTGCCTGAAAGTACCAGAATTGCAGCCAGAGGCATTACCCCTCTGTTTTTGCTCATAGATAAACCTCAAGTGTCCGATTTTTAATTTAATTCAATGGATCACAAGCTTTAAAACCCATTGCTGCGTAAATTATATGTGCGTGCTATGGTACATACATTCGTGAATGTATGTAAATCGCACCCCCTCGAAAAAACAACGCTATGGCACGAAAAACCAAACAGCAAGCCGAAGAAACCCGGCTACAAATTCTAGATGCCGCTGTGCGGGAATTTTCTGCGCACGGCGTTTCTGGTACTTCACTTACTGATATTGCTGCTGCCGCAGGTGTTACCCGGGGCGCAATTTACTGGCACTTCAAGAATAAGGTAGACCTGTTTAACGAAGTCTGGGAGTTATCAGAGTCTAAAGTTGATCAGCTCGAATTAGAGTATCAGGCAAAATATCCTGATAATCCACTCCGTATTCTGCGTGAAATACTCATTTATGTGCTTGTTTCTACGCGAGAGGATTGCCAGCGACGTGCATTAATGGAGATTGTATTCCATAAATGTGAATTTGTCGGAGAAATGACCTCCTTCCATGATGCACGTAAAGTTCTTGATTTAGCTAGTTATGAGCGAATTGAATCGGTTTTGCAAGGGTGTATTGATGCAAATCAGCTACCCGTCAATCTTGATACCCGCCGTGCTGCGATTATCATGAGAGCCTATATTACAGGTTTGATGGAAAACTGGCTTTTTATGCCGGAAAGTTTTGATATAAAACAAGAGGCACCGGTATTAATTGATGCTTATCTGGATATGCTAGCCCACAGTCTCTCATTGCAAAAATAGATGAATAGCAAGGTATAGGATTAACTGGAGAAATTTATATGAGCGATAAAACGAATTCACTGGTCGTCATTGCCAATGGTGCTGCGTATGGTCAGGAATCACTATTTAATGCGCTGCGTTTATCTATCGCATTGAAAGAACAACAAACCGATCTCGATTTACGTCTGTTTTTAATGTCTGATGCGGTTATTGCCGGCCTTCAAGGGCAGCAGCCAGCAGAAGGCTACAATTTACGGCAGATGTTGGAAATACTCACGGCGCAGAATGTACCGGTTAAACTTTGTAAAACCTGTACAGATGCGCGTGGAATAACGGGATTAACGTTGGTTGACGGAGTGGAAATCGGTACTTTGGTTGAACTGGCCCAATGGACGCTGGCTGCCGAGAAAGTTCTGACATTTTGAGTGACCAGGGTGCTGCTGGTTTTGATTTCTTCAATCCACCGTTATTTCTATCTGTTACATACTGTTCAAGAGTAAATGCGTAACTGCCCGCATTAATGACAGCTATTCACGCCCTGAAAGACTTTTCTTATTATGGCTTGAGACTGAACGTGATAGGATTTCAGTCTCTCTGTTGAAATGAAGTTCAAATATGAGCAGCAGATTTCATAACCCATATTTTTTATCGTTCTCCTTGCCATTTTCTTTGCCAGCTGGCGTGTCTTTATTACGCCTGCAAACAATGATTATCCTGCTTATAATTATATCGCTAATTTCACCGGCGCTTTTCGCGGCTGGAATGAATATAGATGTACCGACGCGCAATGAAGTACTGAGTCAGTTGGATGCATTATCAAAACAAAAAATACTGTCCCCCGCTGAAAAGTTATCGCAGCAAGATCTGACCAAAACGCTGGAATACCTTGATACCATTGAGCGCACTAAACAAGAAGCCGCTCAACTTAAACAGCAATTAGCACAAGCTCCGGCGAAGCTGCGCCAGGCGACGGAAGGACTGGACGCGCTTAAGAACAGTTCAGCCGATACCATGACGCGAGAGTCTTTGGCTAATTATTCATTGCGCCAATTAGAATCTCGCCTAAATGAAACTCTGGATGATTTACAATCTGCCCAGGAAGACCTTTCGGCCTATAACAGCCAGCTAATCTCCCTGCAAACTCAGCCAGAGCGCGTGCAAAGTGCTATGTATAACGCGTCGATGCGTTTAATGCAGATTCGCAATCAACTCAATGGGTTGGATCCGAATCAAGAAGTTTTGCGGCCCACTCAACAGCAAGCGCTATTGACTGAACAAGTTATGCTAAATGCGCAGTTGGATTTACAGCGCAAAAATCTGGAAGCCAATACCACCTTACAAGATTTACTGCAAAAACAACGGGATTACACCACTGCGCATATTAATCAGTTGGAGCGTTATGTTCAGCTACTGCAAGAGGTGGTGAGCGGTAAGCGGTTAATTCTTTCAGAGAAAACGGCCAAAGAAGCGCAAGTACCTGATGATGCGACTGATATTCAAAATGACCCATTGGTCAGCCGTGAATTGGCGATCAACAAAGAATTGAGCCAACGGCTGATTAACGCCACGAAAGAAGGCAACACACTGGTACAGCAGAATATTCGGGTTAAAAACTGGCTGGATCGTGCTCTGCAATCTGAACGCAATTTAAAGGAACAAATTACCGTTTTACGCGGCAGTTTGCTGCTTTCTCGTATTCTCTATCAGCAGCAACTCAATTTGCCGACTTCCGGCTTGATTACCAATATGGGGCCACGCATTGCTGATTTGCGCCTGGAACAATTTGAAATTAATCAGCAGCGTGACCAGCTATTCCAGGGCGATGACTACATTCAAACCCTGCTAACTGACAGTAAAGAGAAAGTCAGCCCTGATGTTGAAGACGCGCTGGGGCAAATAGTGGATATTCGTCGCGAATTGTTGGATCAATTGAATAAACAGTTAGGTAATCAACTGACTCTGGCGATTAATCTGCAAATTAACCAGCAGCAGTTACTGAGTGTTAATGAGTCGCTGCAACATACACTGACACAGCAAATCTTTTGGGTTAGTAGCAATAAACCGATGGATTGGTCTTGGTTAAAAGCGCTGCCGGGTGCAGTGAAAGCTGAGTTGAGTAACTTTAATTTTACTCTGTCTTGGAATGATGTGTTAACTGGCCTGGTTAAATCATTGATATTTATAGTGCCGATGCTGATTGTGGTAGGGGTGATCCGCTCACGCTACAAAATCATTAATAAGCATCTGGATAGTCTGGCCGCTGATGTCGGGCAATTAAAACACGACAGCCAAATGCATACACCGAAAGCTATTTTGCTTACTTTGCTGAAAGTGTTGCCAGGATCTTTGCTCATATTGGGCGTGGGGTATTGGTGCTTGCGTTCAGATTTTAATCTTAGTGATTTCTTCTGGAGTTTCTTCCAGCGGCTGGCCCTGTTCTGGTTGGTATTTGATCTGACATATCGCATGTTATCACCGGGCGGCATTACCGAGCGGCACTTTATGATAGCCGCTGATCGGTGCGCCCATTATCGACGTCAAATGGTGCGATTGGGGGCTGCATTGCTGCCGGTTATCTTCTGGTCTGCCTTGGGGGAGAAAAGCCCACTTCGGTTGGTCGACGATGTTATCGGGCAGGTTGTCATTGTGATTGCATTGGCATTGTTGGCGTTGTTCGTCTATCCATTCTGCCGTGATAGCTGGCGTGAGAAAGACTCCCATGCGGTTCGGCTCGTGATAGTCACCGCCATTGCAGGAACGCCGATCATATTGATTGGGTTAATGGTTGCTGGGTATTTCTACACCACTTTGCAATTGGCAGGCCGCTGGATTGATAGCCTGTATTTATTATTCTTGTGGAATATCATTTACCTGACGGCTATTCGTGGGTTAGGGGTTGCGGCGCGGCGTTTAGCCTATCGTCGTGCCATCGCCCGGCGGCAAAATCTGGTGAAAGAGGGGGCTGAGGGTGGGGAGCCAGTTGAAGAACCACCGTTGGCGCTGGAACAAATTAACCAGCAGTCATTGCGTTTGACCACCATGGTTCTGTTCCTGATTTTCGCGACCTGTTTCTATGCTATCTGGGCTGATTTGATAACGGTTATCTCCTATCTGGATAGCATCTCTTTGTGGCATTACACCACAACCGTGGCGGGGGCGAGCGTTGCTCAGGCAGTCACATTGGGAAATATGCTCGTGGCATTAATGGCGCTGGTAGTCGCTTATATTCTGACGCGCAACTTGCCCGGATTGCTTGAGGTGGTGGTGTTGTCACGGTTACAGCTGCGTCAGGGCACCTCTTATGCCATTACCACCATTTTAACCTATCTGATTACCGCGATTGGGGGGATAACTGCACTCAGCTCTCTCGGGGTATCGTGGGATAAACTGCAATGGTTGGTTGCCGCTCTGTCAGTTGGTTTGGGGTTTGGTTTGCAGGAGATTTTTGCCAACTTTGTCTCCGGTCTGATTATTTTGTTCGAACGCCCTGTTCGTATTGGCGACACCGTAACCATTGGCACTTTCTCCGGCAATGTTAACAAAATCCGTATTCGTGCCACGACGATCACTGATTTTGATCGCAAAGAGGTGATTATCCCGAATAAAGCCTTTGTTACCGAGCGCCTGATCAACTGGTCGCTATCAGATACCATTACCCGAATTATTATTAAAGTTGGCGTTGCGTATGGCTCTGATTTAGCAAAAGTTAAAGAGATTTTACTCAAGGCCGCGCATGAGAACCCACGGGTTATGACTGATCCTGAGCCTCATGTATTCTTCCTCAACTTTGGTGCCAGTACCCTTGATCATGAATTGCGGGTGTATGTGCGCGAATTACGTGACCGCAGCTATACGGTTGATGAATTGAATAGTGCGATTGATAAGTTATGTCGCGAGAATGACATCAATATTGCGTTTAATCAGTTGGATGTGTATTTACACAAACCTGATGGCACTGAAATTCAAGAGGTAAGTCGGCCTTTTGATACGAAAGAATTACCTTCTACACCGTCGGAGAAGTCGGCAATTGGGGATACCAAACCTGATTTACCGGATATCAATAAGCCACTCGCTTAAAACTGTCGGGCAGGGATAACGTGAATTCAAGCGGTTGATATGCAACGAGCCACAACAAGGCGATACTCGATGATATCGCCTTGGCTGAACATCAGAAATAACCGGGTCAATCAGATGTCTGATTGCGCAGCTTACGCTGATAATCAAGTTGCACGATAGCTAACGCTGCCAGTGCTGTTTCCGGCGCTATCTCATTGCATTCCAGCAAGTAGATAAGATCTACTGCCAGTTGCAGTTCTGGTGAAGCTTTTTCAACTGACATAATCTGGCCAATATTTGATTTTCAGTGAGTGAGGAAAGCCGGGTGGGATCAGTTACTGCCAGTTTCCACCTGACTTGATTTCAATTCATCTACCCAATAGATTTCAAGCTGTACTCAGATGGCAAGTGAGAAAACTCGATAAGTTCACATCAACAAGGAGCATGGGAGATTGAACCCGCCGCCCTCTGCAACTTGAAACAAGGTAGGTATAAAACATTATAGAAAAGTATTCGCTATCGAAACCCTAATGATTCAAAAAATGTGATAAATATTCAAAAACCGTTCTCTTTCTTCTCAATACTACGTTCTATTTTTATCAGTGCCTGCCGGCAGCGCATTAAACGGCCTTCTAAAGCAGCAAGCTCTTTCTGTATTTTTTGCTGCTCAGACAATAAACTTTGCTTACCCAGTTGGCTCTCCCGATCCTGAATCATGGCCAGTATTCGCCGCTCATAATCTTGATGCTCAGCCAGCTTGTGGTAAGGGTCCAACTTATTATACTTGGGTTCAGGGTTGGTTTTTCTCAGCTTTTGTGTGGCTAACTCTCGCTGCAAGGCGGATATTTGTGCGACCAGCTTTTCAGCTAAAAAAGCGACTTGCTGGGTGCGATTCTCTGCAACGACCTGTTTCAATTGGGCCATATTTTTGTGCACTTCCAGTAGATAATCGCGAAAACGGTTACCATGATTGCCAAATAAATTCAGGTCAAAACGAGCCTGTTGAGAAGGTGCGTTGGCTTGTGGCCCAATTTGTGCTGACAACGCCTCAATTTGGCTTTCAAGCACCTGTAATAGTTTTTCTGTACTCATGGCGCTTCTCCTGGGGTGTTTTTCCGCCAGCTTGCCTTTGAATGCCGATACTTACAAGCGAGGGCGGCTAAAACGCTATTTAGTGGTAATAATGCCAAGAATACCTATTGATGATGGCCAGTGCATGCGTTAATGATAGGGCTACATTCAGAAATGTGATTATAAAGGGGGTGTATGTCTCGTTGGTTGTTGATAGCTTTGGGCTGGCTGGCAGTAGTTTTGGCAACCTTAGGTGTCGTGCTTCCTCTGTTACCTACTACGCCGTTTTTGCTACTGGCAGCGTGGTGTTTTGCGCGTTCCTCGCCCCGTTTTCATCATTGGCTGCTTTATCGTTCATGGTTTGGTAGTTACATACGTACATGGCAGCAACATCGGGCTTTGCCCCCTGGCGCTAAATGGAAAGCAATATTGGTGACGCTACTCACGTTTGCTATTTCGCTCTGGTTGGTAAAAATTTGGTGGGTCAGAGGCATTTTGCTGGTGATATTGACGTTATTATTGACCTTTATGCTACGGATGCCAGTTATTGACCTATCGCAACAAAAAAGGCTCTGAGTCGCTCACATCAGTTGCATTTTAATGCCAGTTTGCATAGATTTGAGCGTTTTCGTGCGCGGGATATCCCCTCGCGGCATCCTTAGGGTTAAGGATGCCGTAATTTACTCTATCGAGGCGTGATTGGTTGATAGGCTAAGTTACTCAGTTGATGCCATTTTAGCATCGGCTGGCCGCGCTTTAGTATGTACAGCAGTTTTATCAGGCACAAATTATGACCGCTACTGCACCTAATACAGCACAACAGCTTAAATATATTAAAGACAGTATCAAAACCATCCCCGATTACCCAAAAGCGGGAATACTGTTTCGTGATGTGACCAGTTTGCTGGAAGATCCATTAGCCTACGCCGCCAGCATTGAGCTGTTGACTGAGCGCTATCTAGATAAGGGCGTGACTAAAGTCGTGGGTACTGAGGCCCGTGGTTTTCTGTTTGGTGCGCCAGTGGCTTTGTCTCTTGGGGTGGGTTTTGTACCAGTACGTAAGCCGGGCAAGTTACCGCGTGCCACCATCAGCGAAAGCTATGAATTAGAATACGGTACTGACAAACTTGAGATCCACACCGACAGCATTCAACCAGGCGACAAAGTTCTGGTTATTGATGATTTACTGGCTACCGGTGGAACCATTGAAGCGACAGTTAAGCTTATTCGTCAACTGGGTGGCGAAGTCACTGACGCCGCGTTTGTGATTAATTTACCCGATTTGGGTGGCGAAGCTCGCCTGAATGACCAAGGCATTACTTGCTACAGTCTGGTTGATTTCTCCGGCCATTGATTGTACTGAAAATATCAGCCTCGCTGTCAGTAGTGAGGCTGTGTTAGCATGACCCTCTATATTATTCAACTTCTCCGGTATTAATGAGCTATCAGGTCCTTGCCCGTAAGTGGCGCCCCAAAACGTTTGCAGACGTCGTTGGTCAGGAACATGTCCTGACGGCGTTGGCTAATGGCCTTTCATTAGGGCGAATTCATCACGCCTATTTATTTTCTGGCACCCGTGGGGTTGGTAAGACCTCTATCGCCCGGTTGTTAGCCAAAGGCCTTAACTGCGAAACGGGCATTACTGCTACCCCTTGTGGCACCTGTGCAAATTGCCTGGAGATTGAGCAAGGTCGTTTCGTTGATCTGATCGAAATCGATGCGGCCTCGCGCACTAAAGTCGAAGATACCCGTGAACTGCTGGATAATGTCCAATATGCGCCAGCCCGTGGCCGCTTCAAGGTCTATTTGATCGATGAAGTCCACATGTTGTCACGGCACAGTTTCAATGCATTGTTGAAGACACTGGAAGAACCGCCAGCCCATGTGAAATTCCTGCTGGCGACAACCGATCCGCAAAAGTTACCCGTCACCATACTTTCTCGCTGCTTGCAGTTTCACCTAAAGGTCATTGATGTTGAGGTGATTCGTGCCCAGCTCGAAAAAATACTGTTAGCCGAGCAAATCAGTAGTGATGCCAGGGCATTGCAATTACTGGCGCGCGCCGCTGATGGCAGTATGCGCGATGCACTCAGTTTGGCTGATCAGGCCATCGCGATGGGAGATGGTCATGTCACTACCGCCACCGTCAGCCAAATGTTGGGTACATTAGATGACGAGCAACCACTGGCGATTATTGAAGCGTTAGTCAGTGCGGATGGCGCGCGAGTGATGGCCCAGCTTGAGCAAGCGGCATCACGCGGTGTTGACTGGGAAAACCTGTTAGTCGAAACCTTAAGTTTGCTGCACCGCATTGCAATGGTGCAGTTATTGCCCTCCATGCTGGATAATCACTACGCCACCATTGAGCCGCGATTACGCGAGCTGGCGCGAACACTGCCGCCGACAGATATCCAGCTGTACTACCAGACATTGCTGGTGGGGCGAAAAGAGTTGGCCTATGCCCCTGACCGCCGCATGGGGGTCGAAATGACTTTATTGCGCGCCTTGGCATTTCACCCTAAAGCGATAATTGCCGAGCCGCAGAAAGTGCCAGTTAGTGCTCCTGCGGCGATAGCGGATAATACGCCAGCGCCGCAGCAACATTTTCAGGCTCCGTCATCTACCCAACATGCGCCACAGCATGAGGCCCCGCCATTAGGTGCCACTGCGTCGGTTAACACCGAGCTTCCAGACGCTACCGCGCAATTGCTGCAAGCACGCACGCAGTTACTGCGCAAATCGGGGACGACCCCACCAAAAAAGAATGAGCCGGCAGCGCCAGGAAAAGCGCGGCCGGTAAACTCAGCGCTGGAGCGTTTAGCTTCGGTGACTGAGCGCAGCCAGCAGCGCCTGGCCGCCAAATCCACGGAAGAGAAGAAACCGGCGAAGAAAGAAGCTTATCGCTGGACGGCGCAGAATCAGCCAGAGGTGCCAGCAGAGCCGGTAGCGACACCTAAAGCTTTGCGATCGGCATTGGAGCATGAAAAAACGCCGGAACTTTCTGCTAAATTGGCTCAAGAAGCGATGGTGCGCGATCCTTGGGCAGCAGAAATTGATAAATTACACATTCCCAAATTGGTGCAACAACTTGCGCTGAATGCATTTAAAGAAGAAATAGAACCGGGTAATATTCGCCTTCACTTGCGTTCTGCTCAGCGCCATTTAAACTCGCCTTCGGCACAAAAGGCGTTGGCAGATGCATTGAGTGAATTACACGGTAATACGGTCACATTAAGTGTTATCGAAGATGATAATCTGGCGGAGCGTACTCCGTTAGAGTGGCGGCAGGCCATTTATGAAGAAAAACTGGCACAAGCACGCCAGTCAATTATTGCGGATAATAATATTCAGACACTGCGTCGTTTCTTCGACGCTGAACTGGATGAAGAAAGTATCCGGCCGGTTTAACCGCTGCGATAAGTGCATGGTGCACTGACGCAGCCCCTTGCTATGAGAGATGACTATGTTTGGTAAAGGCGGTATTGGCAATTTAATGAAACAAGCCCAGCAGATGCAGGAAAAAATGCAGCAGATGCAGGAAGAAGTCGCCAAATTGGAAGTTACCGGTGAATCTGGCGCGGGCTTGGTAAAAGTGACTATCAATGGGGCGCATAACTGCCGTCGGGTTGAAATCGACCCAAGCCTGTTGGTTGAAGAAGATAAAGAAATGCTGGAAGATTTGATTGCTGCCGCATTGAACGATGCTGCTCGTCGCATCGATGAGACACAAAAAGAAAAAATGGCTTCGGTATCAAGTGGTATGCAGTTGCCACCAGGCTTTAAGATGCCGTTCTGATGCAAACCAGTCCACTCCTTGAATCATTGATGGAGGCGTTGCGCTGTTTGCCGGGCGTTGGCCCGAAATCGGCGCAACGTATGGCATTCCAATTGCTACAGCGTGATCGTAGCGGTGGCATGCGACTGGCACAGTCTTTGACGCGCGCAATGTCTGAAATTGGTCATTGCGCTGACTGTCGTACCTTTACCGAGCAAGAGCATTGCACTATTTGCTCCAATCCACGGCGGCAGCAAAATGGTCAAATCTGCGTGGTCGAAAGCCCGGCAGATATTCATGCCATCGAACAAACGGGCCAGTTTGGCGGGCGTTATTTTGTGTTGATGGGGCATTTATCCCCTATGGACGGCATCGGTCCCGGTGATATTGGTTTGGATTTGCTTGAAAAACGGCTGGAAACTGAAACTATCAGTGAAGTCATTCTGGCGACCAACCCGACAGTCGAAGGGGATGCAACCGCCAACTATATTGGTCAGATGTGCGGTCAGTATGGTGTGCTAGCCAGCCGTATTGCACACGGCGTGCCAGTCGGTGGTGAGTTGGAAATGGTTGATGGTACAACCCTATCCCACTCATTGGCGGGACGTAATCCCATTAAGTACTAGTTTCAGCAAGTACCTATCCTATTTAATCTGGTGGGCGATGATTTTGTTATTGATTATCATATGAATACTTTCATTTGTGATGTTCAGTCAATCGCCCCTGATTCTCTGTTTTTTCTGTGTTAAGGCTTGAAAGCTCCTGCAATTGACCCCATTTGATACTCACTGTTCGATTTTATATACCTGTCGGTAATTTGGATTGAGGTAATTAATGAGTATGAAAGGTCAAGAAACCCGTGGATTTCAGTCAGAAGTAAAACAACTTCTCCATTTGATGATTCACTCGCTTTATTCCAATAAAGAAATTTTCTTGCGCGAGCTTATCTCTAACGCCTCTGACGCGGCAGATAAACTCCGTTTCCGCGCACTGTCTCACCCAGAATTATTTGAAGGTGATGGCGAGCTGCGTGTGCGTTTATCTTTTGATAAAGAAAAGCGTACTTTGACCCTAAGTGATAACGGCATTGGTATGAGCCGTGAAGAAGTCATTGATAATCTAGGTACTATCGCGAAATCAGGGACTAAAGCATTCCTCGAATCTATCGGCTCAGACCAGGCTAAAGACAGCCAATTAATTGGCCAGTTTGGTGTGGGCTTCTATTCTGCTTTCATCGTGGCAGATAAAGTCACCGTCCGTACTCGCGCAGCTGGTGCGCCCGCAGATGCCGGGGTGTTCTGGGAGTCAGCAGGCGAGGGTGATTACACCATCGCGGATATCACCAAAGAAGACCGCGGCACAGAAATCACCCTGCACCTGCGCGAAGGCGAAGATGAATACCTTGATAACTGGCGCTTGCGTTCTGTTATCAGCAAATATTCAGACCATATTGCACTGCCAGTCGAAATCGAAAGCAAAAATGAAGAAGATGGCACTGTCACCTGGGAGAAAATCAACAAAGCCCAGGCGCTGTGGACGCGCGGCAAAGCTGAAATAACAGACGACGAATACAAAGCATTCTACAAGCATATTGCTCATGACTTCACTGACCCACTGATTTGGAGTCATAACCGCGTCGAAGGTAAGCAAGAGTACACCAGCTTGCTGTACATCCCGGCGCAAGCGCCTTGGGATATGTGGAATCGCGACCATAAACACGGCCTGAAACTGTATGTACAGCGCGTGTTTATCATGGATGACGCTGAGCAGTTCATGCCGAATTATCTGCGTTTTGTTCGCGGCCTGATTGATTCCAATGATCTGCCGTTGAACGTTTCACGTGAGATCTTGCAAGACAGCCGTGTAACGCAGAACCTGCGTAGTGCACTGACCAAACGTGTGCTGCAAATGCTGGAAAAACTGGCTAAAGACGACGCTGAGAAATATCAGCAGTTCTGGCAGCAGTTTGGTATGGCGCTTAAAGAGGGGCCAGCAGAAGATGGTAGCAACAAAGATACCATTGCCAAGTTACTGCGCTTTGCTTCGACCCATACTGACAGCTCCGCGCAGACCGTGTCGCTAGAAGACTATGTCAGCCGCATGGCCGAAGGGCAGGAGAAGATTTATTACATCACTGCGGATAGCTATGCCGCGGCCAAGAACAGCCCGCACCTGGAACTGTTCCGTAAAAAAGGTATTGAAGTCTTGCTGTTGTCCGATCGTATCGACGAATGGATGATGAGCTACCTGACTGAGTTCGATGGCAAAGCTTTCCAATCAGTCAGCAAAGCAGACGATTCACTGAATAAACTGGCTGATGAAGAGCGCCCAGAGCAACAAGAAGCGGATAAAGCGCTGGAGCCTTTTGTCGAGCGTGTGAAAACGCTGCTGGGTGAGCGTGTAAAAGACGTCCGTCTGACCCACCGTTTGACGGATACTCCGGCTATTGTCACCACGGATGCGGATGAAATGAGCACGCAGATGGCAAAATTGTTCGCCGCTGCTGGTCAGCAGGCACCGGAAGTGAAGTATATCTTTGAACTGAACCCGGAACATAGCCTGGTTAAACGCGCTGCTGATGTGGCTGATGATACGCAGTTCGCTGAATGGGTTGAGTTACTACTGGATCAAGCGCTATTGGCTGAACGAGGAACCTTAGAGGATCCCAACCAGTTCATTCGTCGAATGAATCAGTTATTAACAGCTTAATTTAGTATTAGAACGCCTCGGATAGATAGCTTATTCGGGGCGTTTTTATTTTATTTTAATGAATTAAATTTTTATCCTGCCTGTTTTTGCCGATCCAATTCCACTAACTCGCCTCGTGCGCCTTGAGCCAACCCCCCTGAAAATGGTATGGTTGCTTGTTTCCGCAATTTTGATTTGTTTACGTAAAAATACATAAAAAAACTACATAGCAAGGGGATTTACGCAATGCGTATCATTCTGCTGGGCGCTCCGGGCGCTGGTAAGGGTACTCAGGCTCAATTCATCATGGAGAAATACGGTATTCCGCAAATCTCTACTGGTGATATGTTGCGCGCCGCTGTAAAAGCAGGTTCTGAGTTAGGTCTGAAAGCGAAAGAAATTATGGATGCCGGCCAACTGGTTACTGATGAACTGGTTATCGCATTGGTTAAAGAGCGCATCACACAGGACGATTGCCGTGACGGTTTCCTGCTAGATGGGTTCCCGCGTACCATTCCTCAAGCTGATGCCATGAAAGAAGCCGGTATTAAGGTCGATTATGTGCTGGAGTTTGATGTTCCAGACGAGCTGATTGTTGATCGCATCGTTGGGCGCCGGGTTCATGCTGCCTCAGGCCGGGTTTACCACATTAAATTCAACCCACCTAAAGTTGAAGATAAAGATGATGTGACCGGCGAAGAACTGACAATTCGTAAAGATGATCAGGAAGCAACAGTTCGCAAACGTCTGGTTGAATATCATCAACAAACTGCACCATTGGTTTCTTACTATCGTAAGGAAGCTGATGCAGGAAACACCCAATATTTTAAACTGGACGGAACCCGTAAAGTAGCAGAAGTCAGTGCAGAACTGGCGACTATTCTCGGTTAATTCTGGATGGTAAGATAGTCAAGGCGGCCTAAGGTCGCCTTTATTATTTTACAGATACAGCTGATTTATCGGTTTGAATAAACGGCGCGCAATACACAATAAGGACTCCTGCATGAAGCAAAGCAAGCTTGGCGTACTGATGGTTAATCTGGGAACACCGGATGCCCCGACACCGCAAGCAGTAAAACGCTATCTGGCTGAGTTCTTGAGTGATCGCCGGGTAGTTGATACTTCACCGTGGTTGTGGTGGCCTTTGCTACGTGGGGTAATTCTGCCGATTCGTTCTCCGCGCGTGGCAAAACTGTATCAATCTGTCTGGATGGATGAAGGTTCTCCCTTATTGGTCTATAGCCGTCGGCAACAAAAAGCTTTGGCAGCACGTATGCCAGAAATCCCAGTAGAGTTAGGGATGAGTTATGGCTCGCCAAATCTGCCTGATGCTATTGATAAATTACTTGCGCAGGGTGTGACCACGCTGGTGGTATTACCGCTTTATCCGCAATATTCTTGCTCGACCAGTGCGGCCGTCTGGGATGCAGTCGCGCGTATTTTGAAAGGCTATCGCCGTTTGCCGTCGATTTCTTTTATCCGTGATTATGCAGAGCATCCCGCCTATATTTCAGCGCTAAAACAAAGTGTTGAAAACTCTTTTGCGCAACATGGCAAACCAGACAGATTAGTCCTGTCTTTTCATGGTATTCCTAAACGCTATGCGCAATTAGGGGATGACTACCCGCAACGTTGTGAAGACACCAGCCGCGCGTTACAGGCGGAGTTGGCGTTATCATTACCAGCAGAGCAAATCATGATGACATATCAATCACGTTTTGGTCGTGAGCCGTGGTTAACCCCATATACCGACGAAACCTTAAAAAGTTTGCCCTCTCAAGGGGTTAAACATATTCAGCTAATATGCCCCGGTTTTTCTGCCGACTGCCTGGAAACATTGGAAGAAATCAAAGAACAAAACCGAGAGATTTTCTTGCATGCTGGCGGCGAGAAGTTTGAATATATTCCTGCGCTGAACGACGATGAAAGCCATATTGATCTTTTAGAACAGTTGGTAAAACAAGCGCTTGATTCACTATCCTATCATTTACGTATTGATTAGTGCCTAAATGACACGTTATTACATATTTTACTAGGTTCTTTTGCTTGTAATGCCTATTTAGATGTATGAAAATCACATTTTTATAAAAACAAATATATCAGTGATTTTGTAACTAATTGTTGTAGAAAAAATTTTTAATTGAGCTACATAATGAAATCTGAAAACAGTGCATTGGTAGCTGTGAGCCAAGGGCGGTAGCGTGTCTTGATTAAGGCCGACTATTTGTAAGTATCTGCCTTAAATGGATTTTATGTTATGAGAATGGACATTAATTAATATACTCAAAACGCATGAAAAAATAATTTAATTCAATAGCTGGAAATTTAAATGTCAGTATTACGAAGAAATATTTTTTCTTTATTTATCTTACAGGGCAGTAATTATTTCATAACTCTCCTAACCTTACCTTATTTAACCAGGGTCTTGGGTGTTGAGGGTTTTGGCATCTATAGTCTAACTCTTTCAATAGCCCAATATTTTGTTATTTTTATAGATTTTGGATTTAACTTATCAGCCTCAAAAAGAATTGCTGAACGCCAAGATGATCAAGATTATATATCCAAGGTTTTTTTTGAAACAATTTATGCTAAGTCAATATTG
>NZ_CACVAD010000024.1 GCF_902726545.1 Yersinia artesiana
GAATTATTCTTATTCTAAATAAAAAATCTATTTTTTTTATGATTTATTATTAGTCCAATTAAATTCCGAGCTATTCCTTTTTATCATTTCACTATTCGCCATATTATCCGCCTGATCAATTTCTATTGGCTTATTTCTTCATGCATTACTCAACTTATTTTCATCTGTGTTTATGTTTCAAACCCATTTGAATTAATGCGTGTCGATTATACCGGTAACAAATCAGGAATATTATAATGGCCACCATTTTTAAAGGCATAGGGCGTTACTTAGGCAATGACTTTCCTAAGAAAGCCATTGCCTATGCGCAAATAGTTTTACAAATATTAATAAGTACACTTCCGCTGTATTCGGTGAGTTTTAGTACTCAGGCGAACAGTGATATGCCGAAAAAAGCAGTGCTTTTTAAGCAACTTCATACGCTCACCCCAACCGACACACTTGAGTCAGTTGCAGCAAGCTATGGCTTATCTGTCGATGAGCTTTGGGCGTTAAATATCAATTTATATAACAATCGCAGTGCGTTTGATGCAGTCAAATACGGTGCGGTTGTTTATGTTCCAAATCAGGAAGAAGAGCAACGGGCTACCCAGCAAGCCTCTTTGGTTGCCTCTCATTTATCCCAGGTCGGGAATTCGTTAAGCAGTGAGAACCGCGTCGATGCATTCTCTCGTTTAGCCAAGGGGATGTTGTTATCTTCCACGGCGAAAACGGTCGAGGAGTGGTTAAGCCATATCGGTCAGGCTCAGATTAAATTGCAGGTTGACGATAAGAATGATTTCAATGGTTCTGAAATGGACTTATTTATCCCTCTTGATGACCAACCTGAGAAGCTTGCCTTCAGCCAGTTTGGTTTTCGTCGTATTGATCAACGCAATATTATGAATATTGGGTTGGGGCAACGCCATTATGTGTCTGATTGGATGTTCGGCTATAACATTTTCTTGGATCAGCAAATATCCGGTAATGCTCATCGGCGGGTAGGATTTGGCGGTGAATTAGCGCGGGATTACGTTAAGCTCTCAGCCAATAGTTATCATCGTTTGGGTGGATGGAAGCATTCCGCTAAAGTTGAAGATTATGACGAACGTGCGGCTAATGGTTATGACATTCGCACTGAAGCCTACTTACCTTTCTACCCGCAGCTAGGCGGGAAGTTGATGTATGAGAAATATTTCGGTGATGAAGTCGCCTTGTTTGGCATTAACGAACGGCAGAAAAACCCATCGGCGTTAACGGCTGGCGTGAGCTATACCCCGATCCCATTAGTGAGCTTAGGGCTTGATCATACTATTGGTAATAGTGGGAAAAATAAAACCGGTTTGAATTTAGGTGTTAATTACGAAATTAATACTCCGTGGCATAAGCAGATAGATCCCGCAGCGGTACAAGCGACGCGGACTCTGGCGGGTAGCCGCATGGATTTGGTCGATCGTAATAACAACATTGTGCTGGAATACCGTAAGCAGCAGGTAGTGACATTAAATCTACCTGACAATATTAGCGGGAAAGAAGCACAAATATTGCCGATAAATTATACCTTTAATGCCCGTCATGGCTTGGATCGAATCGAGTGGGATGCTGCCGATGTGATTCTGGCTGGTGGGCAGGTGAGCGATTTAGGTAATTTGGCCTATCATGTCGCTTTGCCGCCGTATATTGATGGTGCGGCGAATGCTTATGTATTAAGTGGGCGTGCGGTTGATAAAAAAGGCAATTACTCCACTTCCAGTTCAACTAATCTTTACGTTACTGGCGTAAATATTAATATTATCAATAGTATCTCCTCATTAACCCCCGCTACGTTGCCAGCCAATACGACCAGCCGTTCTACACTTCGGTTGGCTTTAAAAACCGATGCAGGTAAACCGGTCAGTGGTGCTGCAGGCAACATCACTTTTGCGGTGCGCAACGTCACAGGCAATATTCCTAAAATCAGACGTTCTGCTCCTTCGCCAATGCCAATGCCAATGCCAGTGCCAATGCCAGTGCCAATGTCAGTGCCAGCGCCAGCGCCAGTGCCAGTGCCAGTGCCAGCGGTAGCGATAAGCGATGTACAGGAAATACAGACCGGTGTTTATGAAGCCTCGCTGACCAGCAGTAGTGCGGTTGGCAGCTTTGCCATTACGCCAACGGTGCGTGGGGTTCAGTTGAATCCGATCATTCTGACCCAGACTGCCGATAAAACTACGGCAACCATTCCTGGCAGCTCATCTATTACTCTCTCCACGCCAACAATTACTGCCAATGCTACCGATAAAACCAAACTTGAAGTGTTGGTGACTGACGCATTGGGTCATCCGGTGGCTGGCGTTGAAGTTAAGTGGGCAAGTGATTTAAATTCGCCTGGTCTTGAATTCGTTACCAGTATCACTAACGCACAGGGTATTGCAGAAAATGCCTTCAGTTCCACCGTGACCGGCACGGCCAATGTTACTGTGCAGGTAGGTACTGCGGCCCCAGTGAGTGCGGGAGCGATAGAGATAAAGCCAGATAACAGCACCATAACGGTGAAACCCAGCGACTTTACTGTCACGACCACCACCGCTCAGGTGGTCGCCAATGGTAAAGATACAACCATTTATAAACTGAAGGTGACAGACAAGCAGGGTAATGTCGTTCCTGGCGCAGCTGTGGAGTGGTCGAGCAATATCGGCTCCTTTGTTCAGGGCAATACCACTACCACCACCGACGCTAATGGGGAAACCTTTATTGAGTTCGTGAGCACCAAGGCAGAAACGGCCAACGTCACGGCGACTGTCGGTGGCAAACCTTATAATGCAGGCAAGGTAGTCTTTGTTGCTGATCGTCAAAGCGGCAAGATTACATTACTGCCTGTGAGCAAAAACAGTGCTGCGGCTAATGGCACAGATAGTATTACCCTCAATGCCAAAATTATCGATGCCAACGGCAACCCGATTAAAAATGAAGAGATTATATGGGGGGCAGGCAACCATAAGGTGACGTTTAGCCCTGCAACGGGAAAAACTCAAACTAACGATTTGGGTGAGTCGCAAATTACCCTTACCAGCACAGATGTGGGTGATATCACCATTAATGCGCAGGTAGCTAAAGGTGATTTGGCGCTTAATCAGGCAACTGAAAAGCTGAGTTTCACCGCGGATGCCGTGACGGCCAAAATCTCTGACTGGTTAGCACCGACTAACACCAAACAGGTTGCTGATGGTCAGGTACAGGTCACTTACAAAGTCGTGGTAAAAGACAGCAACGGTCATATTGTGGCCAATAGTCCGGTTCTTTGGGAAACCAGTCTGGGTGAATTTACTCCGGCGCAGGCTACCACCGTAATGACCACGACTAACAGTCAGGGTGAAGCGACTATAGATCTTGTCAGTATTAAGGCGGGTTCTGCCACAGTTAAAGCATCTGTTAATGGGATCCCAAGTACATCACCTGACAAGGCTGAGTTTATCGCTAACAGCAGTACCGCAAAAATTACCTTAGCGCCAATGGCTCAGCGTAATTTCGTGGCTAATGATAAAGACAAGGTGACTTATAGCGTTACGGTAGTTGATGCCAAAGGCAACCCAGTAATAGCTGAAAATATTACCTGGAAAGATGAGAACGGCCACCCGGTCAGTATTGATCATCCAACGAGTAAGACGGATAACAGCGGTAAGTCAACGGTCAATATCACTTCCGTGATAGCGGGCACGGCAAAAATCAGCGCGACACTTGCCAATGCTGACAAGGCTATTGCGCAACCAATTAGCTTTAATGCGGACCGCCAAACTGCGAAGATCGAGAGCGTGGTTGTAGCGGGTAACAGCAAGCCTGCACCTGATGGCTCTAGTTCCCTCAGTTATGTGACGACAGTTAAAGATGCCTATGGCAATCCGGTCAGCGGGATAAACCTAAATTGGGGTAGCAATATCAATAATGTTGCCAACCCATCAACCACCACCAATGCCAACGGCGTGAGTACACAAACTATCACCGGTACTCAGGCGGGTAAGGTTGAAGTTTCCGTAGAACTGGACGTCGGCAATAATGCAGCAATGCCGGTAAAAAGCACTAATCAGGCGGAGTTTGTCGCGGTAACACCAGTGCTATCCAACGCGGATTTGTTGTTACAACCTAATATGATCATTGCTGATGGTAAGCAAAGCACCATGCTGAAATTCACACTGCGTGATGCCAACCATAACCCGGTTTCGGGTCTGGCATCGCAGATTGAGGTCACTCAGTCAGTAGCAAATCATGTGACCATTGGCACTATCACTGAATCAGCGGTGAAAGGGATTTATCAAGCCACTATCACCGGAACCAAAGAAGGTGCTGTGGATTTAACTGCCAAAAATGTGGTCAACAAAGTGGAAGTGAGTAAAACGCAGACGCTAACCTTACAGGCGGATAATAAGACCGCCACACTGAAAAATGTCACATCGAATATTAATATAGCCAAAGCTGACGGCAAGGAACGTATTACTTATACCGCCACCGTGGTAGATGCTCAGGGTAACCCGAGCCTGGCGGATGTTTCGGTGGGTTGGCGAACCAGTCTGGGTGAGTTGGTGGCTATCACCAAAACTAATGCATCTGGCGTGGCAACTGTCACCCTGACCAGTAAACAAGCCGGTAGTGCGACGGTGACCGCTATTGTTAGCAGCACCAGTCAGATGGACGCAGCACCAGTGACCTTTACCGCCGGTGGCATTGCGATAGCACAATCATCCGTGAGTGTCTCGGCTGCGAATCTGGTGGCTAGTAGCGTTACCACCACCACACTGACAGTTAAGGTCAATGATGCCAATGGCAACCCATTAACTGGTCAAAGCGGGAAAATTAGCGCCAATGCACTCGGTTTACCGGGAGTATCGGTTAGTCAATTTACTGAAGTGGCGAATGGCGTCTATAGCGCAACTATTAGCGGGACTAAAGCCGGTGCGGGCGAAATTGTCACTACGCTTGATGGTCAGGTATTACCTAAGCAGAAGCTGAAAGTGATTGCTGATGTGCGCACTGCCAAGATTGCTGAAGTAAAACCGTTGCAATCCGGGTCTGTTGCGGTGGGTGATAAAGTCACTTATCAGGCGGTCATCAAAGATGCTCACGATAACCTGCTGGGTGCAGCTATTCCAGTGCATTGGTCAGTCAATAGCGACACCATAATTACTGGCAACTTTATTAGCCTAACTAACAGTGCTGGCGTGGCAGAAGTTGAAATCAGCCGTGATTTGGCAGGTGATGCTCTGGTTACAGCTGCGGTTGGTAATCACAGTTCGCAGGCCAGCGCGGTTAAATTTACCAGTGGTGGGGTGGATATCAGTGCCTCTACCGTGGCGTTACTGACGCAACAAATAACCGCCAATGGGCTAGATATTGCCACCGTTCAGGTCGATATTGCAGACAGCAAAGGTAACCCGTTACCTAATCTGGCAAGCCAGATAACCACCTCACCAAAGCATGGCGAAAATGGTCTGGAAATCGAAACCAAAGCTAACTCGTCGGGCGGCTATTTGGTGACGATTAAAGGCACTCAGGCCGGTAAATATCCTGTCACTGTCTCTGTTGCGGGCAAGCCTTTGCCGAATACAGTCAATGTAGAATTGGTGGGTGATACGCGGACGGCTAAACTAGCTGAGGTTAAGCCAAACAAAACGACCTTTAAAGCCGATAATGCGGATAAAGTGACTTATACCGCCAGGGTGGTTGATGGTAATGGTAATCTGCTGGACAACTTCCCGGTTGCCTGGCGTTTGGCGCAGGGCGAAGGTCAGTATCAGGGCCTGAGCTACACCAATAAGAACGGTGAAGCAGAAACCAAATTGAGTGCCAGTCGTTTAGGTCAATATAAAATGGAGGCGCAGGTTCGCACACTGATTGTGGCTGCACCAGATGTAGGCACCATTGCGGGTGATGTCGATCCAAGCCAATCTGATCTTGTATTGGATGTGGCGAAAATTGATGCCAGTGGCAACACTAAAGCCAAGCTAACCGCCACGCTGAAAGACAAATTTGGCAACTTACTGGTAGGCCAGAAGGTTGATGTTAAAGATAGTCATAGTCTGAAAAACCTAAAATTCGCCAACCCAATGACGGATAATGGTGATGGAACTTACAGCACTGTAGTCACCTCAACCGCCAAGGGGAATACCAAATTTATTGCCAGCATTAACGGCATAAGTTTGACTCAGCAACCACAACTGCTGGTGGGGAATATTATGCCGCAGTTAGGCTTTGCTAACCAAAATGTCCCAGTGACCTATACCAGTAAGAAATTGTCAGCCCAAAAGCTGAACACCGCATTACCCAATGGGTTAAAGCCTCACTGGAGTAGTAGTGATCCGGATGTGGCGAAAGTTAATACATCTACCGGTGAAATTGAATTGCTCAAAGCCGGTGTAGTGAATATTTCAGCGGTAACACTGGCGGATGCAACCTATGCTATGGGGACGGCCAGTTATCAGCTTGAAGTTGAGCGGGCTGATCCTAAACTGAAATTCCAGCAGCCGATACAAAATAAGGAGTGGGGTACAACAATTGCTGCATATCAACCCGTTGCAGATAATGCTGATGCAGATATTGCTAAATTAACCTTAAATTGGGCAATTGATAATAGTGCAGTTGCGACAATTGATTCCGGTAAAGGTGAGATCACCACCAAGAAACCGGATTCCACTCTGGTTACGGTGAAATCTGCGCAAGATGATCGTTTCAAGGCTGGCACTGCCACTTATGCGCTGGTTGTTGAGAAGAAATCATTCCCGATTAATTTTAACAGGTCTACGGTTCAATCAAAAATTACGGATAATGTTTCACTGCAATTACCAAATGGCGCTTCAATCCCTAGCATAGTGTGGTCATCTTCAGATAATAATGTCCTGACGGTGAATCAGAGCGGAAGCAAATTAAGCGTACAAAACCCAGGGCGAGTAGAGCTAACCGCTCAAGTGGCGGGAGATGACTATTATCTGGCGAGTAGCAATAGTTATGTGCAGGAGATTTATGGCAAGCCTGAAATAAAGCTATCTGCTATAAAACCGATGAGTAAAGGTACTATTTCTCCCAATGAACGCTCGTGGAAACCAGTTTTTGTTGGTGATAATTTAGTTATCGATTGGTCTTCTCTATATACAGATAAGTACAGACTTCCAGAAACTGTCACTGTTGAATTAATAGATGAAAACACCGGTGCTAATTTGGTAGCAGAGATGATTAAAAATACATTTAATCTACAATCAACAACTATTAAATATAAATCCGGCTGGGTGGGTAAAAAAGTTAAAGTCAAGATTAAATCCTCTGGTTATCAAGGTATTAATGGGGTTGTTGTTGATTCTCAACCTATTGATATAGGGCGGTTGCAGCCGGTAGATATATGGAGTTCAGCTAAACTTAATCGTAGTTTTAATTTGATTACTACCTCTTCAGGCCTGAACGATACAACATGTCGAACAACTTGGGCGGGGAGAGAACATCATGCCAATCTAAAATGGGAAATTTCGATTAAACTAGATAATGAGTTATTGGAACCTATGGAATTAACTTATAACTTAGGGGCAAAACAGCTCATTAAAGATTCATTTAAGACAAATTATCTTCAACGGCAGAATGAGTTCGGTAAAGATTCTAATGCGTCTCTAAAACAGCAATGCTGGAATACTCATGATGGAACTCCGGCAAATGAAATTATTATTAATCATGCAGGTAATATTACTCGCTACGATATGTATGGCTTCTCTTGGTTTGGCGGAGGGAAAGGTGAGCGTGAATGGAAATCTCATGATATTAAGTAAGTAGTAGCGTATGCATAGTAATAAGCAGAGAAATTTTCCCTGCTTATTACATAACTACTCAATCAGGCTCACAGTAAAATGTGGGCCTGATTTTTTTGAAAATATTAGTTTATTGCGCCGCTAATTCATTCGCCGCTATCAGGATTTCACTCTTTGGTTGCGATTTTTCAGGATATAACCGACAGCCAATAGCACTAACCAGGCAGGAATCAACAGCACCGAAATCTGAATACCCGGCGTCAGATACATAATCACCAAAATACCGCTCAGAAACAGCAAGCATAAATAGTTACTAAACGGATACCAGAAGGCTTTGAATTGCGGGATAACGCCCTGACGGTTTTTCGCCGCACGGAATTTAAGGTGTGCCAGGCTAATCATCGCCCAGTTGATCACCAGTGCGGATACCACTAATGCCATCAGCAACTCAAAAGCACGGCCCGGAATCAAATAGTTAATCAGCACGCAGAAAGCGGTGGCGAAGGCGGAAACCGCAATAGCAATCACCGGAACCCCGCGACCATCGACTTTCAACAGCATTTTCGGGCCATTACCTTGCTTGGCTAAACCGAACAGCATACGGCTGTTACAGTACACACAACTGTTGTAGACCGATAATGCTGCGGTCAATACCACGACGTTCAACACAGTTGCCACCACATTGCTGTTCAATGCATGGAAGATCAGTACAAACGGGCTGCCGCCTTCGACGACTTTTCCCCACGGGTAAAGTGACAATAAAATTGCCAGAGAACCAATATAGAACAACAGGATACGATAGATAACCTGATTAGTCGCTTTCGGGATGCTCTTGGCTGGGTCTTCTGCTTCTGCTGCGGTGATGCCGACTAACTCAAGCCCACCGAAGGAGAACATAATCACCGCCATTGCCATCACTAACCCCATGATGCCATTGGGGAAGAAGCCGCCCTGCGCCCATAAGTTGGT
Source organism: Yersinia artesiana (assembly GCF_902726545.1). Lineage (GTDB taxonomy): Bacteria > Pseudomonadota > Gammaproteobacteria > Enterobacterales > Enterobacteriaceae > Yersinia > Yersinia artesiana. The sequence goes on from NZ_CACVAD010000024.1 coordinate 8,709, forward strand.
GACAGTAGCTTCCGGGCCACCCTGGCCGCTCAGTAATAACCAGCCGCCAAATAAAATCATGGCAATAATGGCGACCACTTTAATGATGGCAAACCAGAACTCCATCTCGCCATATACTTTTACATTCGCCAGATTGATGGCATTAATCGCGAGGAAGAATACTGCGGCAGAGACCCAGGTTGGGATCTCCGGCCACCAATATTGTACGTAGATACCGACAGCGGTGAGTTCTGCCATCGCGACTAACACGTACAGTACCCAGTAGTTCCAGCCGGAAGCAAAACCAGCAAAATTGCCCCAGTATTTATAAGCAAAGTGACTAAACGAACCTGCCACCGGCTCCTCAACCACCATTTCACCTAACTGGCGCATAATCAGAAACGCGATAAAACCGCCAATCGCGTACCCCAGTAACACTGAAGGCCCCGCCATTTGAATGGTCTGCGCGATACCGAGAAATAGCCCGGTACCAATAGCACCACCTAAGGCAATAAGCTGAATGTGGCGGTTTTTAAGCCCCCGCTTTAGCTCCGCACCTTCCTGTTGAATACTCATTATTGCATCCTCTGTCGTTGTCACTATTCACCGGCAAAATGGTTGCCGCGTGCTATGCGTAAGATTTTGATTACATTATTTGTATTATTTTGTTTACGGGTGCTTTTTTCAGAATTTACTCTACTGGCTACCCTTTAAAAGAGAATAGTGGTAGGTGAAAATTATTGCATCTGCTTTTTATTCTATTCGATGAATTTTTCAGCAAAATGCGAATAAAAATGTTGGTGGATGATCAAGCTGTTGTTTGCAGGAAAAGCAGGAATCGACCTTTTTTGCGCAAAAAGTCATCAGTTGGCCATTTTTATAATGGTCATACCAGTTATTAGAAAAAGGAAAGAGAAAATACAGACATTTCTTGAATGTGATTGAATTTAAATTCACATAAATAGGATTTAAATTCATAAATAAAATAACTATAACGCTTCAGCTTGCCTAAATATCCGTTTCATAAAAGTTAAAACTCTCAGATGGCAGGTAATGGTATTACCAACGCGACGTTATCACTTTGCATCGCGCTGTCAGTAAAATTGTTAAAATGTGCTGGGTTTCATGATTTCGGTCAAGGTCCGTATGGACAGGTAGTGAATACTTTGTTACTTTATCGTCACGTTTTTGAAATTGGTATTACCAATTGACTCCGCACCACTCGCAGAGACGATTCACTCAATACGGCTTACAACAAATTATGGCCTACAACAAAATACGCCAACCCAAATTATCAGATGTTATCGAGCAGCAGCTTGAATACCTGATTTTGGAAGGGACGCTACGCCCAGGTGAGAAATTACTGCCTGAGCGCGAGTTGGCGAAGCAATTTGATGTTTCCCGACCTTCTCTGCGAGAAGCAATCCAGCGCCTGGAAGCCAAGGGGCTGTTATTGCGCCGCCAGGGTGGTGGCACTTTCGTGCAAACCAATCTGTGGCAAAGCTTTAGCGATCCGCTGGCTGAACTGCTGGCCGACCATCCAGAATCACAATTCGACTTGTTAGAAACCCGTCATGCCCTTGAAGGTGTCGCTGCCTATTATGCTGCACTGCGTGGTACTGATGAAGATCTGCAACGTATTCGTGAATGCCATACTGTTATTCAGCAAGCACAAGACAGCGGCGATTTGGATGCCGAGGCTGATGCTGTTATGCAGTATCAAGTGGCGGTCACCGAGGCGGCACATAATGTGGTGTTACTACATTTACTGCGCTGCATGGGGCCAATGTTGGAACAAAACGTAAAACAAAACTTTGAATTGCTTTACTCGCGCCGCGAAATGCTGGCAACGGTAAGCAGTCACCGCGCCGGGATTTTTGAGGCGATTGTGGCACGCGAGCCAGAAAAAGCCCGTGAAGCCTCACACCGTCACTTGGCGTTTATTGAGGAAATCCTGTTGGATCTCAGTCGGGAGCACAGTCGCCGTGAGCGATCTTTGCGTCGGCTCCAACAGCGCAAGGATTAGAAACGAATCATTTGGGTTGCGCCTTAGCAAGACCTCAATAACTCGTTGATACCCTTCTTACTTGAAGCTACAGGGTTGTTAGCTACGTGAACTCACCTGAATCACTGACTTGAGTCAGCTCATCGGGGTTCATTCTCTGGCCGCCGTGCTGTAACTCCAATTTCTTTGGGTAGTAGTTCTCATTTGAGAATGATTAGCGGCAACTAAACTGATGGGCCTATCTTCCGGTGTTTTCACCAGGGCACGTGCTTTAGCCTGGGGTTAAAGCACAGGAAGATAGGCTCCAAATAAACCATTAGAAACAGATAAGGAATACCACCATGTCAGAACGTTTAAATAATGACGTGGATCCGATCGAAACCCGCGACTGGCTACAGGCGATCGAATCGGTCATCCGTGAAGAGGGTGTTGAGCGTGCTCAGTATCTGATTGATCAGGTTTTGGGCGAAGCCCGTAAAGGTGGTGTGAGTGTTGCTGCTGGTTCTGCCAGCCGTGATTACATCAATACTATCCCGGTAGAAGAAGAACCTGCTTACCCTGGCAATCTGGAACTTGAACGTCGTATCCGCAGCGCAATCCGCTGGAATGCCGTGATGACCGTGTTGCGGGCATCGAAGAAAGATCTGGATTTGGGCGGCCACATGGCATCCTTCCAATCTTCCGCGACCTTCTACGAGGTTTGCTTCAACCACTTCTTCCGTGCGCGTAACCAAAAAGACGGCGGCGATCTGGTTTACTTCCAGGGCCACATCTCTCCGGGCGTTTACGCACGTGCCTTCCTTGAAGGCCGCCTGACTCAGGAACAGATGGATAACTTCCGTCAGGAAGTTGACGGTAAAGGTTTGTCTTCTTACCCGCACCCGAAACTGATGCCTGAATTCTGGCAGTTCCCGACTGTATCTATGGGCCTTGGCCCAATCAGTGCAATCTATCAGGCCAAGTTCCTGAAATACCTGTCTCACCGTGGTCTGAAAGACACTTCAGCACAGACCGTATACGCCTTCCTGGGCGACGGCGAGATGGATGAGCCAGAATCCAAAGGTGCGATCACCATCGCCACCCGTGAAAAACTGGATAACCTGGTCTTCGTTATCAACTGTAACTTGCAGCGCCTTGATGGCCCGGTTACTGGTAACGGCAAAATCATTAATGAGCTGGAAGGCATCTTCAGTGGTGCTGGCTGGCAGGTTCTGAAAGTGATTTGGGGTGGTCGTTGGGATGAACTGCTGCGTAAAGATACCAGCGGTAAACTGATCCAACTGATGAACGAAACACTGGATGGCGACTACCAAACCTTCAAATCCAAAGACGGCGCTTATGTGCGCGAACACTTCTTTGGCCGTTTCCCAGAAACTGCTGCATTAGTGAAAGACATGAGCGACGACGAGATCTGGTCTCTGAACCGTGGCGGTCATGATCCGAAGAAAGTCTTTGCTGCACTGAAAAAAGCACAAGAAACCACTGGCAAACCAACTGTTATCCTGGCCCACACCATTAAAGGTTACGGCATGGGCGAAACAGCTGAAGGTAAAAACATCGCCCACCAGGTGAAGAAAATGAACATGGAAGGGGTTCACCACTTCCGCGATCGTTTCAACGTACCTGTTGCCGATGCTGATATCGAAAAACTGCCATACATTACCTTCGAGAAAGATTCCGAAGAGTACAAATATCTGCACGAACGTCGTCAGGCGCTGGAAGGCTATGTGCCAACCCGTATGCCTAAGTTCACTGAAAAGCTGGAAATGCCAGCATTGTCAGATTTCAGCTCCTTGCTGGAAGAGCAGAACAAAGAAATTTCTACCACTATCGCCTTCGTACGTGCGCTGAACGTGATGTTGAAGAACAAGTCTATCAAAGACCGTATTGTTCCAATCATCGCCGACGAAGCGCGTACCTTCGGTATGGAAGGTCTGTTCCGTCAGATTGGTATTTACAGCCCGAATGGTCAGCAGTACACCCCGCAAGACCGTGAACAGGTTGCTTACTACAAAGAAGACGAAAAAGGCCAGATCCTGCAAGAAGGGATCAACGAACTGGGTGCTGCGTCTTCCTGGCTGGCTGCTGCGACGTCATACAGCACCAACGATCTGCCAATGATCCCGTTCTATATCTACTACTCCATGTTCGGTTTCCAACGTATTGGCGATCTGTGCTGGGCAGCGGGTGACCAACAGGCACGCGGCTTCTTGATCGGCGGTACTTCAGGTCGTACCACACTGAACGGCGAAGGTCTGCAACACGAAGATGGTCACAGCCACATTCAGTCACTGACTATCCCTAACTGTATCTCTTACGATCCAGCTTATGCGTATGAAGTTGCTGTCATCATGCATGATGGCCTGGTGCGTATGTACGGTGACGCGCAAGAAAACATCTACTACTACCTGACCACGCTGAACGAAAACTACCATATGCCAGCCATGCCGCAGGGCGCAGAAGAGGGTATCCGTAAAGGTATCTACAAGCTGGAAACTCTGGAAGGTAAGAACGGTAAAGTACAGTTGCTGGGTTCCGGTTCGATCCTGCGTCATGTGCGTGAAGCTGCGCAGATCCTGGCTAACGACTACGGCGTAGGTTCTGACACCTACAGCGTAACTTCCTTCACCGAACTGGCGCGTGATGGTCAGGACTGTGAGCGTTGGAACATGTTGCACCCAACTGAAACCCCACGTGTGCCATACATCGCTCAGGTGATGAATGAAGCACCAGCGGTAGCGTCTACCGACTACATGAAACTGTTTGCCGAGCAGGTTCGTACTTTCGTACCAGCCAGCGATTATCGCGTACTGGGTACTGACGGCTTCGGTCGTTCAGACAGCCGCGAAAACCTGCGTCACCACTTCGAAGTTGATGCTTCTTACGTGGTGGTTGCTGCTCTGGGTGAACTGGCTAAACGCGGTGAAATTGAAGCTTCTGTGGTTGCTGATGCGATTAAGAAATTCAACATCAACCCAGAAAAAGTTAACCCGCGTCTGGCTTAAGAGGTACTGAATAATGTCTATCGAAATCAAAGTACCGGACATCGGTGCAGATGAAGTTGAAGTCACCGAAATTATGGTGAAAGTGGGTGATACCGTTGAAGCTGAGCAATCACTTATCACTGTTGAAGGTGATAAGGCTTCCATGGAAGTCCCTTCACCACAGGCGGGTGTCGTTAAAGAAATCAAAATCGCGGTTGGCGATACGGTTGCGACCGGCAAACTGATGATGATCTTCGAAGCAACAGGTGCCGCTGCGGCACCTGCTCAAGCGGAAGAGAAATCAGCGGCCCCTGCTCCGGCAGCGGCTCCTGCGGCATCGGCTGTCAAAAATGTTGAAGTACCAGACATCGGTGGTGATGAAGTTGAAGTCACTGAAGTGATGGTCAAAGTGGGCGACACTGTTGCCGCTGAACAATCTCTTATCACGGTAGAGGGCGATAAAGCTTCTATGGAAGTGCCTGCGCCATTCGCCGGTACGGTTAAAGAGATCAAAATCAGCACTGGCGATAAAGTCAGCACTGGCTCCCTGATTATGGTATTTGAAGTGGCAGGTGCTGCGGCACCAGCAGCGGCAACTGAGTCAGCTCCGGCGGCTCCTGCTGCACCGGCGGCCTCTGCTGCCAAAAATGTTGAAGTACCAGACATCGGTGGTGATGAAGTTGAAGTCACAGAAGTGATGGTGAAAGTGGGCGATAAAGTTGCCGCTGAACAATCACTGATTACCGTTGAAGGTGACAAGGCTTCAATGGAAGTGCCGGCACCATTCGCGGGTATCGTGAAAGAGATCAAAATCAGCACCGGCGACAAAGTGAAAACCGGCTCTCTGATTATGGTGTTTGAAGTGGAAGGCGCGGCACCTGCTGCTGCACCAGCCCAGCAAGCCGCTCCTGCTGCTGCACCGGCCAAAGCCGCTGCTGCATCGGCACCTGCTGCCAGCAAAGGTGAGTTCGCTGAGAATGATGCTTACGTGCATGCAACGCCGGTTATCCGTCGTCTGGCCCGTGAGTTTGGCGTGAATCTGGCGAAAGTGAAAGGTACTGGTCGTAAAGGCCGTATCCTGCGCGAAGACGTTCAGGCTTACGTGAAAGATGCGGTTAAACGCGCTGAAGCGGCACCAGCGGCTGCCACCGGTGGTGGTCTGCCAGGCATGCTGCCTTGGCCGAAAGTTGATTTCAGCAAGTTCGGCGAAATCGAAGAAGTGGAATTGGGTCGTATCCAGAAAATCTCTGGTGCTAACCTGAGCCGCAACTGGGTCATGATCCCACATGTAACTCACTTCGACAAAACCGATATCACTGATCTGGAAGCGTTCCGTAAGCAGCAGAACGACGAAGCTGCCAAGCGTAAGCTGGACGTGAAGTTCACCCCGGTGGTGTTCATCATGAAAGCTGTTGCTGCTGCTCTTGAGCAGATGCCACGTTTCAACAGCTCACTGTCCGAAGATGGTCAGAAGCTGACGCTGAAAAAGTACATCAACATCGGTGTCGCGGTAGATACGCCAAATGGTCTGGTCGTTCCGGTATTCAAGGATGTGAACAAGAAAAGCATCACTGAATTGTCCCGTGAACTGATGGCTATCTCCAAGAAAGCTCGTGATGGTAAGCTGACCGCTGGCGAAATGCAGGGCGGTTGCTTCACTATCTCCAGCCTGGGTGGTATCGGGACAACTCACTTCGCGCCGATTGTTAACGCGCCGGAAGTGGCTATCCTCGGTGTCTCCAAGTCTGCGATAGAGCCTGTCTGGAACGGTAAAGAGTTCCAGCCGCGTCTGATGATGCCGATGTCGCTCTCCTTCGACCACCGTGTGATTGACGGTGCTGATGGTGCGCGCTTTATCACTATCATCAACAATATGCTGGCCGACATTCGCCGTCTGGTGATGTAATCGTCAAGGCCGGCTTAGCGCCGGCCTTGTTACTATTACAGACAGACAAAAGACAGTTATGAACCGGCTTTGTCGGCTCGTTACATAAGTCGACAAGGTTGTTGAGACACTCGTCACGCGATGCGGCTTTTCAGTTTATTAACAATTCTGTAAACTGCCGCGTGTCAGTATCCCGGTGTATGAACGGCATTATGAAATTAATTAGCCTAAAAATGATGTCTGACCCGCCGGACAAACAATTAAGAGGTCATGATGAGTACTGAAATTAAAACTCAGGTCGTGGTACTTGGGGCAGGCCCAGCAGGGTACTCTGCTGCTTTTCGTTGCGCGGATTTAGGTTTAGAAACCATTCTGGTTGAGCGTTACGCCACTCTGGGTGGTGTTTGCCTGAATGTCGGTTGTATTCCTTCCAAGGCGTTGTTGCACGTCGCTAAAGTTATCGAAGAAGCTAAAGCATTAGCTGAACACGGTATCGTATTTGGTGAGCCTAAAACTGATATTGATAAAGTACGTGTTTGGAAAGAGAAAGTTATCAATCAGTTAACCGGTGGTTTGGCAGGTATGGCTAAAGGCCGTAAAGTCAAAGTCGTTAACGGTTTAGGTAAGTTCACTGGCGCGAACACCCTGGTTGTTGAGGGTGAAAACGGCCCGACGACCATTACTTTCGATAACGCGATTATCGCCGCCGGCTCTCGTCCAATCCAACTGCCATTCATTCCTCATGAAGACCCACGTGTTTGGGACTCCACTGATGCGCTGGCACTGAAAACCGTCCCTGAGCGTCTGCTGGTTATGGGCGGCGGGATCATCGGTCTGGAAATGGGTACGGTTTACCATGCGTTGGGCTCGAAGATTGATGTAGTCGAAATGGCTGATCAGGTTATTCCGGCTGCTGACAAAGACGTAGTGAAAGTCTTTACCAAACGTATCAGCAAGCAATTCAACCTGATGCTGGAAACCAAAGTGACTGCGGTAGAAGCCAAAGAAGACGGCATCTATGTCACGATGGAAGGCAAAAAAGCGCCAGCAGAACCACAGCGTTATGATGCAGTGCTGGTGGCTATCGGCCGTGTACCTAACGGTAAATTGCTGGATGCAGGTCAGGCTGGCGTTGAAGTTGACGAACGTGGCTTTATCCACGTTGATAAACAACTGCGTACTAACGTGCCGCACATCTTTGCTATCGGTGACATCGTGGGTCAGCCAATGCTGGCACATAAAGGTGTTCACGAAGGCCATGTTGCTGCTGAAGTTATCTCCGGCATGAAGCATTACTTCGATCCAAAAGTGATTCCATCCATTGCGTACACTGAACCAGAAGTCGCATGGGTTGGTCTGACCGAGAAAGAAGCTAAAGAAAAAGGCATCAGCTACGAAACCTCCACCTTCCCGTGGGCGGCGTCGGGCCGTGCTATCGCCTCTGATTGTGCCGACGGTATGACCAAACTGATTTTCGACAAAGAAACACACCGTATCATCGGTGGTGCAATTGTCGGGACTAACGGCGGTGAACTGTTAGGTGAAATCGGTCTGGCAATCGAGATGGGTTGTGATGCTGAAGATATCGCATTGACTATCCATGCTCACCCAACGTTGCATGAATCTGTCGGCCTGGCAGCAGAAATCTACGAAGGTAGCATTACTGACTTGCCTAACCCGAAAGCGAAAAAGAAATAGGTTTTCGCTGACGCAGTAAGTTAATGGACGGCTCCTGAAGAGGGGCCGTTTTTTTGTTTAAGGGATGGTATAAATCAGGCGCTTTTGATCGCTTAATTATTAGCGTTCAATGAATTTATTGATCAGTAACTTAATCGATCAATAAGTTTAGCGATCAAAGATAGCCCCAGCACGTAATTGGCTGGGCGAAATATCGAAAGTGCGGCGCAACGCCGTAGCAAAATTCGCCGGGCTGGTATAACCCGCAATAGTTGCCGCCTGATCGATGCTGATCCCTTCTTTCTGGATAGCCAGCATGGCGCGTTTTAAACGGCAATGGCGCAAATATTCAAATACCGTGGTGTGGTAACTTTCACGGAAACGTCGCTGCAAAGTGCTTTGGCTCATATTGACCAAACGCGCCAATTCACTCATCGATAGATGGTCTGCCTCGCCACTTTCCAGCCAATCACGTACCTGCTGGATTCGATTCATGCCGCGTAACGAGACTTTATTTTGCTGTAACGCCTGCTGTTCCAGCGAACTGAATGCTTCGATAATTAAGCCAATACATTGTGTTTCACAATGCAAACGTTCCAGTGGAGTTGAAAAGGGCGGAGCACTCGCTATTTTCTGGGCGATGGCTTGGGCGTGAACTGATGGCCGCCATAAATGAATCGCCAGATGCTGCTGAGTAAAGTTGTACAGCGTATCCCAGGAACCGGCTTGCGGTAATAGATCGCCATACAGCCATTCACGGTCAAAGGTGAGGGTCAGAGTGCGCTCATGGCTATTGTTCTTACCGTGGCGAGTAAATAGGGTATTTTCAGTCAGGGAAACCAGTGAAGCATCGCCCTTTTCCTGCAAATGCAGCTCTTTACCGCCAAATGAGATATGTGCGCTGCCACTGACCACAATCGCTAGCTTCAGCGCCGGATTGAGCTGATTCTGCGTTTTGATATCGTAGAGGTTAGTCACATTCGCGGTATGCAGGATCAGATGCGGATTCAGACGCAATACCTGAAAATCGCCATACAAAACCGGATCAGTGGACAATGACTTCGCGCCACTCAGTTGATAGTCACTGGCCACCAGATTTGACTGTTGCACAATTTGGTCGCGATAAATCGGTTTGGATGACGGGGAAATATTGCGCAACTTATTTTTCTTCACCGCCGACATGCTGGCCTCTCTAAAGATATTCATGTTTTGACAACATTGACTTTATAACAAAGGGTTTTGCTGTTTGCACAAACCATTTTTCTGATTGCAAATGTAACAATTAGCCAGATGAATTGATAATGAAAATAATTATCAATCTTGTTCGTTTTTGTTGCCCTATGAATAGATTGGCAGAGACTTTCCTCTGCTGACATTTGCTGTGGGCGTTTGCATCGGGGAAAGTGTAATGAAAGTAAAATGGCAGCGGCGCTCTCTGACGACCTTAGCGAGCTTGATTGGTATCTGTATTTCGACCCCGCTTTGGGCGCAGACACAAGATACCACTCAGGCAGGGTCTGATACAGCCGCAACACAACAAAAAGAAACAACGGCAACCGACAACAAAGCAACTACCGGCGATACCTTGGTGGTCACGGCCCAGCAGCAAGTTCGTCAAGCACTTGGCGCATCGACTATCACGGCGGAAGATATCCGCAAACGTCCTCCAGCTAATGATTTGTCTGAAATTATTCGTACCATGCCAGGTGTTAACTTGTCCGGTAACTCAGCTAGCGGTCAGCGCGGGAATAATCGTCAGATTGATATTCGCGGCATGGGGCCTGAAAACACGTTGATTATGATTGATGGTATTCCGGTGTCGAGCCGTAATGCCGTGCGTTATGGCTGGCGTGGTGAGCGCGATACCCGTGGTGATACCAACTGGGTACCGGCGAATATGGTTGAGAAAATCGAAGTATTACGCGGGCCAGCCGCCGCGCGCTACGGTAATGGTGCCGCCGGTGGCGTGGTGAATATCATCACCAAACAGCCGGACAAAGAGCTGCATGGTAGCTGGAATGCTTACATGAATCTGCCGCAGCACAGCGAAGAAGGCGCGACTCGTCGTACCGACTTTAGCCTGTTGGGGCCGCTCAGTGATACCGTCAGTTTCCGCTTATACGGTGGATACAATAAAACTGATGCTGATGATTGGGATATTAACCAAGGCCATGAATCGGCCCGAACCGGTAATCAGGCTGGCACATTGCCTGCCGGTCGTGAAGGGGTTCGTAATAAAGATATCAACGGGTTACTGCGTTGGGAGTTTGCGCAGGGCCAATCCCTGGAGTTCGAGGCGGGCTATAGCCGTCAGGGAAATATTTATGCTGGTGATACACAAAACACCAACAGCAATGCCATTGTGCGCAGCCTGTATGGCGCGGAAACCAACGTAATGTATCGCGATAATTTCTCGTTAACGCATCGTGGTTTTTGGGATAACGGCGTCAGTACCACCTCCTATGTGCAGTATGAAAATACTCGCAACTCCCGTATTAATGAGGGGCTGGCAGGGGGTACCGAGGGTATCTTCTCAAATAATTATTTCAGTACCATCAAGCTGGACAACTATCTGGCCCATTCCGAGGTTAACCTGCCGTTTGAGTTAGGGGTTAATCAAGTGCTGACTGTCGGTGCGGAATGGAATGACCAGAAAATGAATGACCCGACTTCCAACACCCAGACGACGACTGAGGGCGGTAGTGTTAGTGGTTTGACGGGAACAGGGCGAGATACGCGCACCTCAGCACAGATAGCCTCAGTGTTTGTTGAAGATAATATCGAGCTGACAGACACCACAATGCTGACCCCAGCGCTGCGTTTTGACCACCACAGCACCGCAGGCAGCAACTGGAGTCCGGGGTTAAACCTGTCACAGGAACTGGGCGATTACTTCACCATGAAAATGGGGATTGCCCGCGCCTACAAAGCGCCAAACCTCTATCAAACCAACCCCAATTACCTGCTGTATAGCCGTGGTCAGGGTTGCTATGGCGGTGGCGGTAGCTGTTACTTGATGGGCAATGACGATTTATCAGCAGAAACCAGCGTCAACAAAGAGATCGGTTTCGAATTCCATGATGATGGCATTATTGCGGGTATCACTTATTTCCGTAACGATTACCGCAATAAGATTGAGCCAGGTTTAGTCTCCCTGGGGACGGCCAATGGCGGCACCGGAACTTATGCTAATTCCGATATTTTCAAATGGGAAAATGTGCCAAAAGCGCTGGTTGAAGGGCTGGAAGGTAACCTGACGGTGCCATTCACTGACACAGTGCAATGGAGCAGCAACCTGACCTACATGCTGGAGTCGAAGAACAAATCTACCGGCGATTACTTATCTATCACACCGGAGTTTACCCTGAACAGCTCAGTAAGCTGGCAGGCTACAGATGATTTGTCCTTACTGTCTACCGTGACATGGTATGGGCGTCAGAAACCGAAGAAATATGACTATCAGGGCCTGCCAGTCACCGGTACAGCGCGCAATGAAGTTAGCCCATATGCCATCTTTGGCCTGAGCGCGAGCTACACAGTGACCAAAAATGTCAGTGTGACCACCGGTATTGAAAACCTGTTCGATAAACGCCAGTTCCGTGAGGGGAATGCCCAGAACGTCGCCAATATCGCCGGTGCCGGTGCAGCAACCTACAATGAACCGGGGCGGACATATTTTGTTAGCTTGAATACCCAATTCTAAATATTAGAAGAGTCACTTGAAAAATAGTGTTTTTTCATAGTAATAACGGAGTTGATAAGCGGGGAAATGTACCGAATGGGTCGTAGCGGCTTAGGCCGCCGAAGCGCCCATCGATGCAGTCGCCCCACCAGTCTACGGGCTATTATTCGCTTTGCCAGAAAATGCAGAAACAGCCATTATCGGCTGTTTCTGCTGCATTTATCGCCACAATATTTTCCCCTCCTCATTCCGCGCTCTAAAAGCCCCATCAACAGCACGAGATTTTCACCGAGAGATGGTATCCATTCCTAATGTATGGTTATTATGCGGGGAGGTTTTGCGGATATTTGCCCGCTTGCAAGGGGCTAACTGAGAGCGGTTATCAATAGTTCAGGTGATTACACTGCGCTCAACGATTCAGCAAAAATTTAATGTTGCTTTTATGTGAACGAATTAACACTGAGTTCAAATACTGGTATGCTGGCTGAGCGAAACTGGGCATCTTACCTTACACCTGGTGCATCATTGATGATGGCTGGTGACTACAGATAAGCCAAGAAAATATATGATAATTAAAGCGAGGAGAGAGTCGTGCTAGAAGAATACCGTAAGCACGTAGCCGAGCGTGCTGCTGAGGGTATCGTCCCCAAGCCATTAGATGCATCACAAATGGCAGCGCTGGTTGAATTATTAAAAAATCCGCCTGCTGGCGAAGAAGAATTCCTGTTAGATCTGCTGATTAACCGTGTTCCCCCCGGTGTTGATGAAGCCGCCTACGTTAAAGCCGGTTTTCTGGCGGCTGTCGCCAAAGGTGAAGCCCACTCCCCACTGATTTCCCCTGAGAAAGCAATTGAACTGCTTGGTACCATGCAGGGCGGTTATAATATTCATCCGTTGATTGATGCGTTAGATAATGAAAAGCTGGCTCCGATTGCGGGCAAAGCTTTATCTCACACCCTGCTGATGTTTGATAACTTCTACGATGTGGAAGAAAAAGCCAAAGCAGGTAATCCTCACGCCAAGAAAATTATGCAATCCTGGGCGGATGCCGAATGGTATCTCTCCCGCCCACCTTTGGCTGAGAAAATCACGGTAACCGTATTCAAAGTTACCGGTGAAACCAATACCGATGACTTGTCTCCGGCTCAAGATGCCTGGTCGCGCCCTGATATCCCACTGCACGCACTGGCGATGCTGAAAAATGCCCGCGAAGGCATTCATCCGGATCAACCGGGCAGTGTTGGCCCCATCAAACAGATTGAAGAGCTGAATAAAAAAGGTTTCCCACTGGCCTACGTTGGCGATGTTGTCGGAACCGGTTCTTCCCGTAAATCCGCTACCAACTCGGTACTGTGGTTTATGGGCGACGACATCCCTTACGTGCCGAATAAGCGCGGCGGCGGTGTGGTGCTGGGCAGCAAAATTGCGCCAATCTTCTTTAACACCATGGAAGATGCCGGCGCATTGCCAATCGAGGTGGATGTCAGCAACCTGAATATGGGCGATGTGATTGATATCTTCCCGTATCTGGGCGAAGTGCGTCACCATGATACTGGCGCGATTTTAGCTACTTTCGAACTGAAAACTGACGTGTTGCTGGATGAAGTACGCGCCGGAGGCCGTATCCCATTGATCGTCGGCCGCGGTTTGACTACCAAAGCGCGCGAATCCCTGGGCCTGCCAGTCAGCGAAGTCTTCCGTGTGGCGAAGCCGGTTGCCAAGAGTAACAAAGGTTTCTCGCTGGCGCAGAAAATGGTGGGTCGTGCCTGTGGCGTTGCAGGTGTGCGTCCGGGTGAATATTGCGAACCTAAAATGACCTCGGTCGGTTCACAAGATACCACCGGCCCGATGACCCGTGATGAGCTGAAAGATTTGGCGTGTCTGGGCTTCTCCGCTGATCTGGTGATGCAGTCATTCTGTCATACTGCGGCCTATCCGAAGCCAGTAGACGTGACCACTCATCACACATTACCTGACTTTATTATGAACCGTGGCGGCGTGTCACTGCGTCCGGGTGATGGCATCATCCACTCATGGCTCAACCGCATGCTGCTGCCAGATACTGTCGGTACTGGTGGTGACTCCCACACCCGTTTCCCTATCGGGATCTCCTTCCCTGCGGGTTCTGGTCTGGTGGCCTTTGCGGCAGCAACAGGTGTCATGCCTCTGGACATGCCTGAATCAGTGTTGGTGCGCTTTAAAGGTAAAATGCAGCCGGGTATCACCCTACGTGATCTGGTGCATGCAATCCCTTACTACGCAATTCAGGAAGGCCTGCTGACGGTTGAGAAACAAGGCAAGAAGAACATCTTCTCTGGCCGAATTCTGGAAATTGAAGGCTTGCCAGAGCTGAAAGTTGAACAGGCATTCGAGTTAGCTGATGCTTCCGCCGAGCGCTCTGCTGCCGGTTGTACCATCAAACTGGATAAAGCGCCGATCATTGAATATCTGCAATCCAACATTGTGTTGTTGAAGTGGATGATAGCTGAAGGTTACGGCGACCGCCGTACACTGGAGCGTCGTGTCAATGGTATGGAAAACTGGCTGGCTAATCCGAATCTGCTGGAAGGTGATGCAGATGCGGAATACGCTGCGGTGATCGAAATCGATCTGGCGGAAATAACCCAGCCGATTCTCTGTGCGCCTAACGATCCAGATGATGCGCGTTTGCTGTCTGATGTTGCTAATAGCAAAATCGATGAAGTGTTTATCGGTTCCTGCATGACCAACATTGGTCACTTCCGTGCCGCCGGTAAGCTACTGGATCAACACAAAGGCCAGTTGCCAACCCGCCTGTGGGTCGCGCCACCGACCAAAATGGATGCCGCGCAACTGACCGAGGAGGGCTACTACAGCGTCTTTGGTAAGAGTGGTGCCCGTGTTGAGATCCCAGGCTGCTCGCTGTGTATGGGTAACCAGGCACGTGTAGCAGATGGGGCGACGGTGGTTTCTACTTCGACCCGCAACTTCCCGAATCGCTTGGGGAATGGAGCAAATGTTTATCTGGCGTCGGCTGAACTGGCAGCAATTGCATCACTGCTTGGACGTTTGCCAACTCCTGATGAATATCAAACTTATATGGCTCAGGTTGATAAGACCGCAGCAGATACTTACCGCTATCTGAATTTTGATCAGTTGAGTCAATATACGGATAAAGCGGATGGTGTGATCTTCCAAACCGCCGTGTAAACCGTTATATTCCAGCACTCACGGGAGGCCTAGGGCCTCCCGTTTCTATTTTAAACATCGTATCGAAGTGAAATATTGCCGCTATTTACTGGCTTTGCGAGCTTGCGCCAAGTGAGATAACTAAATACGGTTACAATAATTAGAAGGGCATCAGGAGGACGTGCTATGGACTATGAATTCTTGCGTGATTTAACCGGGCAAGTGCTGGTCAGATTCTCCATGGGACATGAAGTGATCGGCCACTGGCTCAATGAAGAAATTAAAGGCGATTTAGCCAAACTCGATCAAATTGAAGCCGCAGCGGCTGAAGTCAAAGGCAGTGAACGTCAGTGGCAGCTGGATGGTCATGAATATACTTTGTGGCTGGATGGTGAAGAAGTGATGGTGCGCGCCAATCAATTAGATATTGAAGGCGACGAGATGGAAGAAGGTATGAATTACTATGACGAAGAAAGCCTCTGTCTGTGTGGTTTAGAGGACTTTCTGCTGGTATTGAAAGGCTACCGTAACTTCATCATGACTAAATAGTGGCGCGGCTGGCAGACCAACATAACAACGAGCCGAGCACTACCATGGCAACACCCGGCCAGAATGCGGCTGAGGGGGGTGTATTGAGCCATAAACTGGCGATCAGTATTGATAACAACGGTGTGAAGTAAGAGAGGGCAGCGACCAGTGTGGCGTTGCCTTTTTTCATGGCGATATCCCAGCACAGATAGGCCAGCGCGGTATTGGCCCCCATCAGTAACAGTTCAAAAGTGGCACGCTGGGTGAAATGCAACTTACCGGGCGTCAGCATAAAGAACATCACCCACAGGCATAGCGCGCAGGCGAGTAAAAACAGTGGTAATGCCCCAGGCCCTCGGCTGTATACTCGCACCAGATTGGAGTAACCGGCCCAGGTAAATGCTGCAATCAGCGCCAAACTGTATGCCAATGGGTTACTGCTAATATTGGTTCGTAGCACCTTGATATCCAGCCCATTCCCACCACTGACCACCCAAATCACGCCAAACAGGGCCAGAGCCGCACCCGGCCAGAGCCACCATCGTGCACGGAGTTTAAGTAATGGCACCGCCAATAGCAGCGTCAGGCTCGGCCACAGGTAATTAATCAGACCTATCTCCAGTGTCTGCTGGCGGTCATTCGCCATGCCAATAGCTAAGGCAAAAGCCACCATATACACCACAAACAGCAAACCACAACCGTAAAGATAAGCCGGATGTTGCCCGCGTACGGTCGGTTTACCCGCCACCAACCACACCAAAATACCACTGACGGTGTAAATGGCGGCACCCGCGCCAAATGGCCCTAAGGTTTCAGATAGCCCACGGGTCAAGGCGACACTCATGCTCCAGAGCAGGATCGCAATAACGCCATACAGGGTCGGGAGGCGGTTCATAACAGGGGCATCATCCTTGTGCGATATCAGATGGAGAAATAGGATCTTCTTATACATTGCCGGTCAGGGCGATGGGAATAGTGGAAGATCAATACCCAACTACCTTAATCAAAAATCCCGGCGAAAACCGGGATTTTTGACTTGTTATTACCCAAATAACATCACACTTCTGGCACATTGCGGCCATAGTAGATTTCCTGCATTTCTTTATACAGCAGGTGGGTAATACGTTCTCTCTCTTCCGCGCTTAGCTCTTCTGGCTTGGCGTTAAACAGATAATGCTTCAAATCGAAATCTTTCAGCATCATTTTGGTATGGAAGATATTTTCTTGATAAACATTCACATCCATCATGTGATACAGCGATTTCATATCGTCAGACATGAAGTTCTGAATCGAGTTGATTTTATGATCGATGAAATGTTTTATCCCGTTGATATCACGGGTAAAACCACGCACCCGATAATCCATGGTGACGATATCGGATTCCAACTGGTGAATAAGGTAATTCAGTGCTTTCAGCGGTGAAATGACGCCACAGGTCGAGACTTCGATATCTGCACGGAAAGTACATAATCCACCTTCAGGGTGGCTTTCCGGATAGGTATGGACGCAGATATGGCTCTTGTCCAGATGGGCGACAACGGCACTTGGCAGCGGGCCTGGGTGCTCCGATGTATCAACATCGCGTGGATCAACCGGCTCTTCGCTGACCAAAATCGTGACACTTGCCCCCTGAGGATCATAATCCTGGCGGGCGATATTCAAAATATTCGCGCCAATGATTGAGCAGGTTTCAGTCAAGATCTCGGTCAGGCGGTTGGCATTATACTGTTCGTCAATGTAGGCGATATAGCCATCGCGATCGTCTGCGGTCTTGGCATAACAAATATCGTAAATACAAAAACTCAGGCTTTTAGTCAGGTTGTTGAAGCCGTGCAGTTTAAGCTTGGACAATTTAGTTCACCTCCTTACGGATTATCAACGTTTGGTCGTTAAGGCATCCAGCAGATACTGCGGCAAAGCAAAGCTGCCGACATGAATGGCTGGGTTATAGTAGCGGCAGGTCAGACCCGCTGCGACAAAACGCTGTTGTAGCGTGGTGATATCCAACTGGCGCAATAGTGGGTTTTGCGTCGCCCAGGCGAAGGTCATGATACCGCCGTAATATGTCGGAATGGCTGCCTGATAAAAACTGACATCTTTAAAATAGTGGCTAAGCTTATTATGGCTATCAACCGCTTCATCTTGTTGCAGGAAGCACACGCCGTTTTGTGCAACAAAGATGCCGCCTTCATTCAAGCTACGGGCACACCCTTCATAGAAAGCCGATGTGAACAGGCTTTCTCCTGGCCCAATGGGGTCAGTGCAGTCAGAGATAATGACATCGAACTTTTCAGTCGTTTGATTAACGAAGTTGACGCCATCATCAATAACCAGCTTGAAACGGGGGTCATCATAGGCGCCCGCGCTATGATTGGGCAGATACTGGCGACAGAACTCGACGACACCGGCGTCAATTTCTACCATGGTAATCTGTTCGATATTTTTGTGACGGCTAACTTCGCGTAGCATCGCGCCATCGCCGCCACCGATGATCAGCACTTTCTTTGCCTGACCGTGGGCCAACAAAGGGACGTGCGTCATCATTTCGTGATAGATAAATTCATCGCGTTCGGTGGTCTGCACCACGCCATCCAACGCCATTACCCGACCCAGCACAGGGTTCTCAAAAATCACCAAATCCTGGTGCTCGGTTTTCTCGCGGTACAGTACATTTTCTACTGAAAAATACTGGCCGAAGTTGGCATGTAATGTTTCATACCATAGTTCTTTCTGTGACATGTTCGGGGCTTCTCCTTCGCAGTAACAGCCATGAAAAATGGGGGCAACATCATAGCCAACTCTGGCTGAGGTTGCACGGCTGAATTTTAGGCTGAAAGGGTAAATGCGGGATCGCTAGTTAGCGTAGGCCAATAAACTTAAAGAGTCACGAGCCAGAGATTTGCATTTGGTAGGTACCGGGATCGCAATGCCCCGCAGGTCGCGATAGCTCTCTTCACCCAAGGCTTTCATATTAAAGCTATTGTAGTTACGCAGATCCCAGCGATTCTGTTGAGCAAAATAGACAATTGCCCGTTTGATTTCATTATTGGGTAATTCGCTATAGCCACAATCATTTTTCAGATAAACGAATACCGCAGTCAGATCGGCAAGATCTTCTGCTTCAGATTCACTTAATGCAGAACTGGCAGATGAGAATCCGCACAGAGTGAGCAGCAGCATAACTAATGTTGTTCTTTTCATAGCGGAGACTGGCTTATTCATTGTTAGCAGACGTTATCACACTGTGATGGTTCAGAGTAAATTTTATTATGCTCTCCGTGTGGGGATATACGGGGATTGATTCACAAAGTGATTGATTACTCCTTGACCTTCCCTCAAGGGGAAGGTTTATGCTGGCCAACAATGCTGTTTTTGTGCCTTGTAAGCACTTACTCATCATCATTTACTCACAGCCCAGAATGGAGACGACCATGCATCGCCGTGATTTTATCAAGTTAACGGCAGCTCTTGGAGCCGCCACTTCACTGCCTTTATGGAGCCGCGCGGCTTTGGCCGCAGATTTTTCACCTTTACCCATCCCGCCATTACTTCAACCAGATGCCAGCGGTAACATTGATCTGAATATCCAAACGGGTTCTATGGCCTGGTTGCCCTCCGCCGCCACTCAAACCTGGGGCTATAACGGCAACTTATTAGGGCCAGCAATTCGTTTGCAGCGCGGCAAGCCGGTCACGATTAATGTCACAAACTCCTTACCGGAAGCCACAACTGTGCACTGGCACGGACTGGAAATTCCCGGCGACGTAGATGGTGGGCCACAGGCGCTGATTCCGCCGGGAGCCAAACGCCAGGTGGCATTTACAATAGAACAACCCGCCGCCACCTGCTGGTTCCATCCCCATACCCACGGTATCACCGGCCGTCAGGTCGCGATGGGGCTAGGGGGATTAGTGCTGATAGATGATAGTGACAGCGAAAAACTGCCGCTCCCGAAACAGTGGGGCGTGGATGATATTCCGGTTATTTTGCAGGATAAATTACTCGGAAAAGATGGTCAAATTGACTATCAATTGGATGTGATGACGGCTGCGGTGGGGTGGTTTGGTGATCGAATGTTCACTAATGGTGCCCAGTATCCGCAGCAAATAACTCCGCGCGGCTGGGTGCGTTTACGGCTGCTGAATGGGTGTAATGCGCGATCTCTGAATCTGGCCCTTAGCGATGGCCGCCCAATGTATGTGATTGGCAGTGACGGTGGTCTATTGGCCGAACCCGTTGCGGTGCGCGAATTGCCGATACTGATGGGCGAACGTTTCGAGGTGCTGGTGGATACTTCAGACGGCAAGGCACTTGATTTGGTCACTTTGCCGGTAAAACAGATGGGTATGACATTAGCGCCATTTGATAAGCCGCTACCGGTATTACGGCTTCAACCTTCATTAGCTGCAGGCAGTAAAGTGCTGCCAGATTCATTGGTCGTGGTGCCGTCACTTGCTGATGCCACGGGGCTGCAAGAGCGTTGGTTCCAACTGATGATGGATCCTAAATTGGATATGCTGGGCATGCAGGCGTTGATGAGCCGTTATGGTATGCAAGCTATGGCGGGGATGAGCATGGATCACGGCAATATGGGCGGGATGGATAATGGTGCGATGGGCGGCATGGACCACGGCAATATGAAAGGTATGAATCATGGAGCGATGACCGCGGCTCCTGCTTTTGATTTCAGCCATGCCAATATGATCAATGGCAAAGCCTTTTCCATGACCGAAGCGGCATTTGACGCCAAACAGGGCAAATATGAGAAATGGACGGTTTCCGGTGAAGGCGACATGATGCTGCATCCATTCCATGTCCACGGTACGCAGTTCCGTATTCTGAGCGAAAACGGCAACCCGCCTGCGGAGCATCGCCGTGGTTGGAAAGACACCGTGCGCGTGGAAGGCGCTCGCAGTGAAATATTGGTGCGTTTTAATCATCTGGCCCCAACCAGCAACCCTTATATGGCTCACTGTCACCTGCTGGAACATGAAGATACCGGTATGATGCTAGGCTTTACGGTTAGTGCTTAAGGGCTGGCAACAGGTTATGTCGGCGGCGGGTGAGTCCGTCGCAACCTGACTCAGGCTATGGTAAACTCAGCGGCTTTCTTCCGGCAAGCAACGTAAAAAGCGACGTTAATACCTATGAAACACACTGTAGAAGTCATGATTTCCGAGCAGGAAGTCAAAACCCGAATTGCCGAATTAGGCCGCCAAATCTCCGAACATTACCGCGACAGCGGCAGTGAAATGGTGCTGGTCGGGTTGCTCCGTGGCTCATTTATGTTTATGGCTGATTTGTGCCGCGCCATTGATGTTTCCCATGAAGTCGATTTTATGACCGCCTCCAGCTACGGCAATGGCATGAGCACCACCCGCGATGTAAAAATCCTCAAAGACTTGGATGAAGATATCCGTGGCAAAGATGTGCTGATTGTCGAAGATATCATCGACTCAGGTAATACCTTAAGTAAAGTGCGTGAAATTCTGCAACTGCGTGGCCCGAAATCATTAGCTATCTGTACGTTGCTGGATAAACCCGAGCGCCGCGAAGTACAGGTGCCTGTCGAGTGGGTCGGCTTCACTATTCCGGATGAATTCGTGGTGGGCTACGGTATTGATTATGCTCAGCGTTATCGGCATTTACCCTATGTCGGTAAAGTTGTCATGTTTGACGAGTGATCGGCGACTGCGTGTGGGCATTTTAGGTTGATTGAGTCGCGTGGTTGATGGGAGAGGGCGCGTTTGAACGTACCCTCCCATAACCGCTAACTTAGTCTTCTTTAGGGTCTTTAGGCAATAACTCAGCCATAGCTTTTCGGTACACTTGTTCAAGTGCTTCCATGCTGGTAGCGGATACTTCTAAATCCGTCAGCAGGCCGTCTTCAATACCATAGACCCAGCCGTGAATCATCGCTTTCTGTCCGCGTTTCCAGGCGGAGCGCACAATAGTCGAATGGCCTAAGTTATACACTTGTTCCACTACGTTGAGTTTGCATAACATATTGCTACGTTCTTCCGCGGGCAACCGGCCCAGCAGTGAACTGTGTTTAAACCAAAGATCGCGGATATGCAGTAGCCAGTTATCAATCAGCCCTAATTCGAGGTCTTTCTTGGTTGCAGCTTCAACACCGCCACAGCCCAGGTGACCACAGATAATGATATGCTCGACCTGTAAAACGTCGATGGCGTATTGCACTACTGACAGGCAGTTTAGATCGGTATGGATAACCAGGTTAGCAACATTACGGTGAACAAATAATTCACCTGCTTTCAGACCAGTCAATTCTTCTGCCGGGACGCGGCTATCTGAACAGCCAATCCACAGGAAGCGTGGTTTCTGGGCTAGCGCCAGGTGCTCAAAAAAACCGGGGTCATCTTTACTGATAGCATTTGACCAAGTCCGGTTGTTCGCGATGAGCTTTTCTATTTCTTTCATAAATGTAAATAGCCTGTAATGAACGGATTGCGATAGGATAATATACGACAAGGATCACGATTTTAAAATCGGAACAGTGACTTTGTTGTTGGTACAATTTTTGTCTGCGCAACATCTTCTCTGTATCTAACTGTTTCCCTTTGTTCCCGTAACTTGCCCTGACAGGGAGGGTTAAGCAAGTTACGGACATGCTGTAACCGCTGGGAACTCATAGAATAAGGTTCTTTTTTACTTATGACATATGCACTGGAAATAACGCAGCTGACTAAAACCTATGCAGGTGGCGTTCAGGCTCTGCGTGGCATTGATCTGCACGTAGAGGCAGGCGATTTTTATGCGCTGCTTGGACCTAATGGGGCGGGTAAATCCACCACCATCGGCATTATCAGCTCATTGGTGAACAAAACCTCTGGCAAGGTGACGGTCTTTGGTTACGACATTGACCAAGATATCGTAAATGCCAAACGCCAACTCGGGCTGGTACCACAAGAATTCAACTTTAACCCGTTTGAAACAGTATTACAGATTGTGATTACTCAGGCGGGTTATTACGGCGTCACGCGGCGAGAAGCCATGCAGCGAGCTGAAAAATATCTCAGCCAATTAGATTTATGGAGTAAACGTGATGAGCGCGCGATTCGTCTCTCCGGCGGCATGAAGCGCCGCTTGATGATTGCCCGCGCGCTGATGCATGAGCCAAAATTGCTGATTCTGGATGAGCCGACCGCAGGGGTAGACATTGAGTTGCGTCGCTCTATGTGGGGGTTCCTTAAAGAGCTAAATGCGCAGGGAACCACCATCATTCTGACGACTCACTATCTGGAAGAGGCTGAAATGCTGTGCCGTAATATCGGCATTATTCAGAATGGCGAGCTGGTGGAAAATACCACCATGAAACAGCTACTTGGCAAACTTGAGTCAGAAACCTTTATTTTTGATTTGGCGATGAAAAGCCCGCTGCCGAAGCTGGAAGGGTATGGCTATCGTCTAACAGATACCTCAACGTTGGAAGTTGATGTTAAACGTGAACAAGGCTTGAATGGTCTGTTTAGCCAACTGAACGCACAGGGAATTCAGGTACAAAGTATGCGTAACAAGGCTAACCGCCTGGAAGAGTTATTTGTCACCTTGGTTAACGGCAACGGGGGAGAAAAAGCATGACCCGCCTGTATTGGGTAGCACTGCAGAGTATTTGGATCAAAGAGATCACCCGTTTTGCTCGCATCTGGATCCAAACGCTGGTGCCGCCGGTGATTACTATGTCGCTCTATTTCGTTATTTTCGGCAACCTGATTGGTTCCCGAATTGGTGATATGGGGGGCTTTGATTATATGCAGTTTATTGTTCCTGGTCTGATAATGATGGCGGTGATAACAAACTCCTATGCCAACGTCGCAGCCTCATTTTTTGGCGCAAAATTCCAGCGCAGCATTGAAGAATTGCTGGTCGCACCGGTTCCCACTCATATCGTGATTGTGGGTTATGTTGGTGGTGGGGTGGCGCGTGGGATTTGTGTCGGTATCCTGGTGACCATTGTTTCGCTGTTCTTTGTGCCGCTGCATGTCCACTCCTGGTCAATGATTGCACTGACATTAATGCTGACGGCGATTCTGTTTTCGCTTGGCGGATTGTTGAATGCCGTGTTCGCCAAAACATTTGATGATATCAGTCTGGTGCCGACCTTTGTGTTAACACCTCTGACGTATCTGGGCGGAGTATTTTACTCATTAGCCTTGCTGCCACCGTTCTGGCAAGCGGTATCAAAACTGAACCCTATCGTGTACATGATCAGTGGTTTCCGTTACGGATTCCTCGGAATTACTGATGTACCACTGGTGTATACCATTGGCGTCTTGGTGGTGTTTATCGCGGTATTTTATGCCTGGGCTTGGTATTTGATCGAGCGTGGTCGCGGCCTACGCACCTAATCCCCTGCGGCCTTGGCGTTACAGCGGTGTTGGCTGCGTCCACTTACCCGAATCACTTACTAATGTAAGCTCATCGGGATGCGTTGACTTGCCGCCTGGCTGTAACGCCAATGACTTTGGGGATATCCTTCGGCCTTGGCGCTACAGCGGTGTTGGCTACTTCATCTCTGTAACGCCAATGACTTTGGGCCGAACTTTAGGTATTACTGGTAAATCATTAGTTAGTTAATTGTTGTTAATGCTGGAATTTAATCGTAATAAATAATGTTCCCGTCTAATATCGTCTTTCTCAACTTCAAGTGTCTCGTGCTATGCTGGCGCACCAGATTTTACCTTTTCAATTCAGCGCCGAATGCGCATAAGTAGAACGATAATGTGGCATAAAAACAGAATAGCTATTGGGATGCTACTCGGTATTGTCATGTCGGTAGTGATGCCGGCAACCCACGCAGATCTCCTGCCAGATGAGGTAGCCCTCACTCCTAAATATATGGTGACAGATCGTGACAGCGAAATATATTCGCTGGTAGGTGAGCAAGTCATTCCTGTCGGTGAGGTTAAAGAAGATCAGCTTATTCAGGTTTTGCCCGCAGCGGCAGAATACTATGAGTTTAAATTTGGTAACGGTATCGGCTTTATTGATAAAGACGATTTACGTGATATCAATAAGGCGCGAAAAAACAACGATATATTGGGGGATTTAAATAAGCCTCTACCAAACCAAAACATTATTATTAAGCGCGAAACGCCGGTTTATCTGGCGGCAGATGTCGACAGCGAACAATTTGCTACCTTGGTCGAAAATTTGCGCTACCCGATTGTGGGTAAGTTGAAAGACAGGCTCAGTAATACCTGGTATCAGGTTAATATTGGCGATCGTTTGGGCTATGTCAGCAGTGTTGATGCTGAAATAGATAACGGCATTCCTATCCTGACTTATCACCATATGTTGAAAAATGAGGAAAATAAACGTTTCCTGAACACATCAACGACAACCTCTGATGCCGCGTTTAGTAACCAGATGACCTATCTCAAGCAGACAGGCTATGACACGATTTCTCTCTATCAGCTTGAAGGTTATCTCAATAACAAGATTAATCTGCCAGGGAAAGTCGTGGTGCTGACATTTGATGATGGTCTTAAATCAGTCCATCGCTATGCTTACCCGATTCTAAAAGAAAATGGTTTTCGGGCTACCGCTTTTATTATTTCATCACGTATAAAACGTCACCCACAGAAATGGAATCCTGACTCATTACAGTTTATGAGTATTGCTGAATTGAAAGAGATTCAGGATGTATTTGATATTCAATCTCATACGCACTTTTTGCACCGGACGGACAATAAACGTAATCCAATCTTATTGAGCCGTTCTTATCACAATATTGTTTTTGATTTTGAGCACTCACGCCGCGCATTATCGCAGTTTAATCCGCACGTGGTTTTTTTGTCATATCCGTTCGGTGGTTTTAATCAAACGGCGATTGATGCTGCTAAAAATGCCGGTTTCCATTTGGCGGTAACGACGATGCAGGGCAAGGTTAAACCCGGTGATAATCCGTATACCCTCAAACGGCTTTATATTCTGCGCACGGATTCAATTCCGACTATGGCCGAGCGTATTGCCAATGAACCCGGCCAGCCAGCTGCCCCTGCCCCTGCGGTGATGGAGTCGGATTAACAACCCGATGGTATGAAGAGGGTATGAAAGATGGTGCTCTGGTAAGGCACCATTTTTTATCTTGAAAGATCAAGAATACAGATGAGAAAACGTGGCTAACCTGAGCCTTCAGTAAGAAGGATATTACCCAAAGTAATTGGAGTCGCAGGTAGGCAGCAAGTAAACGCATCCCGATGAGCTGACTGAAGTCAGTGATTCGGGTGACAAATCGGTCAGGAACCGATTTGAACGCTGCTTGCAGCGGCCTCGCAGAGGCGAGGCCCATGGACGGGCCGAGTAACGAACGTAGCTAACACCCCTGCGGCTTCAAGTACAAAGGGTAATTAAGCGACCTGAACGGGGACGGCTTTAGCCTTGCGTTGCAGCTGATTCTCACCTTCAAAATACGCCACTTTAGGGTGGTGCAGGCGGGCATCAGCATCAGACATCTGGACATAAGAACAGATGATCAATTTATCACCCACACAGGCACAGCGTGCAGCCGCACCATTCACCGAGATAATCCGCGAACCGCGTTCAGCGGCAATAGCATAAGTTGAAAAACGCTGACCATTATCAACGTTATAAATATCAATGGCTTCGTATTCCAAAATCCCAGCGGCTTCCAGAAAATCCTGATCAATCGCGCAGGAACCTTCATAGTGCAAATCAGCTTGAGTGACTTTCACCCGGTGCAGTTTGCCTTGCAACATAGTGCGTATCATAACTCTTACCTTTGACCCCGGTTATTGCCCAGAATAAGTCTGGCACCCCATCCCATCATCGACCGATTTAGGGAGAAGTGCCCAGTTTTGCTGATTTTATATCGCTTGTCTATGGCTGACTTTATATGCTCGTTTCGCCATAATTTGCTATTTTAAATTAACTATGCAAATCAACCTGTTGATTATCAATCAGGCGTGCTTTACCCAGCCAGGCAGCCATGAGAATGACCGCCTGTTTGCTGTCAACCGTCAGCGGCTGCAAGGTCTGAGCATCGCGGATAAACAGTTCATCTGGGGTAAAGCCAGCATTACGCAATTGCTCTGCGGTGTCAGCCAGTAAATCATCAATCTGCCGTTCGCCCAAGGCGAGTTTCTCAGCCAACGTCTGCATTATCTTATAAAGCTGTGGTGCGATTTTACGTTCTTCAGCGCTCAGATAGCCGTTGCGAGAGCTGAGTGCCAGGCCATCTTTGGCTCGCACAATGGGCACGCCGACAATATTGATGTCATAGCCCATATCCGCCACCATTTTGCGGATCAGCGCCAGTTGTTGGTAATCTTTTTCGCCAAAACAGGCTACATCCGGTTGAACCAGATTGAACAACTTGCTGACGATAGTCGATACGCCACGGAAATGGCCGGGGCGGCTGGCACCTTCCAAAATAGTCGATAGGGCAGGGACGTCAACATAGGTCTGACTTTCTAAGCCTGCCGGGTAAACATCAGCCGCTGCAGGTGCAAACACTAAATCTACACCACGGCGGGTGAGCTTCTCGCAATCTTCCTGCAACGTGCGCGGGTAGCGGGCTAAATCATCTGGGCGTTCGAATTGTAGCGGGTTGACAAAAATACTCACGACAACAACATCGGCGCGAGTTTTGGCATCTTCCACCAATGTCATATGCCCTTCATGCAGGTTGCCCATTGTGGGTACCAGTGCGACTCGCTTACCCTCTTGACGCCAACGGCGGATTTGCTGGCGCAGCAGTGGCAGGGTTTCAATAATCAGCATTCTTTTCTCCGTATACCCGTCATCTTTCAAACTGCAGGTGTGTTAGCTGCTCTCATCACCTGAATCACTGACTTGTGTCAGCTCATCGGGATGATTTCGCTTGCCGCCTTCCTGCATCTTGAAATCTATTGGGTATAAATGGGATGTAATAGCAGTGTATTATCAACAAAACTTATTGAAAAGTATGTTCTTCAGCGGGATAAGCTCCGCTCTCAACCTCTTGAATATACAGCTTAATGGCAGCACGAATATCGCCCGCACTTTGCGCCAGGAAGTTTTTGCTGAATTTCGGTGTATGACCCCCGGTGATGCCCAAGGCATCATGCATGACCAGAATCTGCCCATCGGTAACATTTCCCGCGCCAATACCAATCACCGGGATAGCTAATGCTTCAGTGACGCGCTGTGCCAGCTCCACCGGGACACATTCCAGTACCAGCAATTGCGCACCAGCATTTTCAAGCGCCAGAGCATCTTTCAACAGTTGGTTAGCTGCCACTTCTTCGCGGCCCTGTACTTTGTAGCCGCCGAAAATATTGACTGATTGTGGCGTTAACCCCAAATGCCCACATACCGGCACTGCGCGTTCTGCCAGCATACTGACGGTATCGCACAACCAACTGCCCCCTTCCAATTTGACCATATTGGCTCCGGCACGCATCAACTCGGCAGCATTAGCAAATGTTTGCTCAGGTGTGGCGTAACTCATAAACGGCATATCTGCCAATAACAGACAATGAGGCGCACCACGGCGTACTGCTCGGGTGTGATAAGCCACATCCGCAGTTGTGACCGGTAGGGTAGAGTCGAAGCCTTGTAATGTCATACCGAGCGAATCACCCACCAGCAAAACCTCAATTCCCTGTTCGGCAAAGAGCTGAGCAAAGCTGGCATCATAGGCAGTCAGTGTGGCGAACTTACGCTTTTCGAGTTTCCATTGACGCAAGTGGCTCATGGTGGTGGCTTTCATCACTCTTTCTCCTGAGACGGTAGGTTAAAATGGCGGGATATCAGATAGGTATATAGCGTGTTGGATTGTGGGTCAGTTACCAGGGCACCAGGCCATTTTTATCCACGAGCTTAAGGCGGTCTGACAGCAATTCGCCATCGGGGAAAATAAGGTCAGGGGCGATATCAGCCAGGGGGTAGAGCATGAACTCCCGCTCTTTCAGGCCATAATGTGGCACGATCAGACGATCGGTTTTTATCACCTGATTGCCATACAGCATAATATCGAGATCCAGAGTCCGTGGCCCCCAACGCTGTTCTTTCCTGACGCGCCCCTGGTTGCGCTCAATAGCTTGGGTGCTATCCAACAGTTGTTCTGGAGGAAGGGCGGTATCTAACGCCACGACCGCATTAAGAAAATCCGGCTGATCCTGTGGCCCTAACGGCTTAGTGCGATAAAACGGCGAACAGGCCACCAACCGGGTGCGCGGCAGATGCTCCAGCGCTTCCAGTGCGGTTTTGACCTGTTGTAGTGGCATGGACTGATTACTGCCTAGCGCAATATAGACCCGGATCATAGTGCGTATTATGCCCCTTCTTTACGTGGTGCTGGCTTACGTGGGCGGCGAGGACGAGAGCGTCGCGGTGCCGGATCAGCCCCTAAAGTATTTAGCATATTTTTCTGTTGCAGCGGCGTTGCTTCCTGGAATTCTCCCCACCACTGCGCCAGGCGCTGTAGTTCATGGTTGTTTTCCACTTCTGCCCGCAATACGAGTAAATCGTAAGCCGCGCGGAACTTTGGATGCTCCATCAGCTTGTGCGCACGTTTACCCTGACGGCGTGACAGCCGCAATTGCAGCAGCCAGATATCCCGCACCAATGAGGTAATGCGTTTTGGAATGGCCAGTGAACGGCACTCTTCATCCAGCACATCATTCATTGCCAGTGCGAAAGCATCGTAATAGGCCAGGCCGCTTTCTTGTGTCAGCTTCTGCGCATGTTCGATAAGCGGATACCAAAGCATAGCGGCAAATAGGAATGCCGGGTTGACGCGCTTATCATTATGCAAACGATGGTCGGTATTTTTCAGCACCTGAACCAGAATACGTTCCATCGCTGAATCATGATGTTCGGTAAAATTACGGGCAATCAGCGGGAATAACGGCTGGAAAAGCTGATATTCACACAGTTTTAAATAGGTTTTATAGCCGTAGCCCGATTGCAGCAGTTTGAGTGATTCTTCAAACAGACGAGCGGGTGGGATCTCGCGCAGTAGTGAGGCCAGACGCGGGATCGGCTCTGCCGTTTCCGGGCTGATCGTCATATCCAGCTTGGCGGCAAAACGAACAGCGCGCAGCATCCGCACCGGATCTTCACGATAGCGCGTTTCGGGATCGCCAATCAGGCGGATAATCCCTTCTTTCAGATCACGTAAGCCGCCGGTGTAATCGCGCAGTGCAAAATCAGAAATGCCGTAATAGAGGCTATTAATGGTGAAATCGCGGCGTTGGGCGTCATCTTCAATCGTACCGAATATGTTGTCACGCAGCAGCATGCCATTTTGTGCCTGCTGAGAAGAATTTTTGTCACCGTCTTCTGCTTGTTGCTGTTCGTGGTGACCACGGAAAGTCGCGACTTCAATAATTTCCGGGCCGAACATCACATGGGCCAGACGGAAACGGCGACCCACCAGGCGGCAGTTGCGGAATAGTTTTCGCACTTGCTCAGGTGTGGCGCTGGTGGTGATATCAAAATCTTTCGGTTTTTTGCCCAGTAACAGGTCGCGGACACCGCCGCCGACCAAATAGGCTTCATAGCCGGATTTATTCAGGCGATAGAGAACCTTCAGCGCATTATCGCTGATATCTTTACGAGAAATATTGTGCTGATCTCGCGGAATAATCGTCATCGCACTTTGTTGTGAAGAACGCTGCTGTGAAGCAGACACCGCATGATTCTTGCGGCCAGTATTCGTTCTGGCAGGCCTTTTTTCTTTGCGGGCCACGTTATCTTCACCGGGCACTCTATCTTTACTGGCACTGCTATCACGAGCCGCATCATCACGGACAGCTTTGTTATCGCGAGCTGATTTATCATCGCGAATCAGTACCTTACGGCAGAAATTGGCTACTCGGGTAAAAATGGTACACCTCGATAGTGGCTAATAAATTACAGAACAACAGAAAAACAGCGGCTAATCATAGCTCACCGTGGTTCCTTTGAGAATGCCGTTGTGTTTTCAGTGGTGGTTATCGCCCCTTGAAGTGGGATAGCTGCCAATGTCCAATTTTCGACTGCAAAACGTAATAATAACGGCAAATCAAGATCTTGCCAGCATTCCGGCAGTGGTTGATGCAAAAACTTCAGTGCTTCAACCAAAATCGGGCGCGGATCGCCATTCGGTAGCGGCGGCGCATGATTTTGCTTAGAGAGCTTATTACCATCATGGTTTAGTGCCAGTGGCAAGTGCAAATAGCTGGGTACCGGCTGCTGTAACTGCTGATAGAGGGCTATTTGGCGCACAGTTGGCTCGATTAAATCGGCTCCGCGCACAATCTCGGTCACCCCTTGAAAGGCATCATCAACCACTACTGCCAGATTATAGGCAAATAAACCATCTCGACGGCGAATAATAAAATCTTCTTCTGCCAGTGCAGGTTCCGCATGCAACTCACCGAGTAATTTATCATAAAAGGTATAGACCGGATGAGTCTGGCGCAGACGAATGGCCGCACCTACGGCGGGTAAATGACGATCGCGGCAATGGCTGTCGTATAAGCCGCCGATCTGCTGAATTCGGCTGCGAGTACAGGTGCAGTAATAGCTCAACCCTTGTTGCTTCAGCCAGTCTAAGGTGGCGCGATAGGCTTCGTGGCGCTGAGATTGGTAAATCACCGAGCCATCCCAGTGCAGGCCGTAGTGGTCTAGTGCAGCCAAAATACGGGCCGCAGCACCAGGAATTTCACGGGGGGGATCAATATCTTCAATGCGAACCAGCCAGCGCCCACCTTCAGCGCGAGCTTGTAGATAACTGCCCAACGCTGCAATCAGTGAACCGAAATGCAAATCACCAGACGGAGACGGCGCAAAACGCCCTACATAGCCTGACTGTCGAGTATTGATATTTTCGGACATAAAAGGGAAAGGGAGATCCAGCGTGATAAATACGGTGCCGGAGGTGGCTCTGGCACCGTGTCACATCCTTCGTACTTGGCGCTGTAGGGGTGTTAGCTACCTATAGCGCCAACTTCTTTGGATATACCGATTATTGCTGCGTTAGCCTGCCATCTGCTTTTCGCGGATTTCAGCCAAAGTTTTACAGTCAATACATAAATCTGCTGTTGGCCGTGCTTCCAGACGGCGAATGCCGATTTCTACGCCACAAGACTCGCAGAAACCAAAATCGTCATCCTCGACTTTTTTCAGCGTCTTCTCGATCTTTTTGATCAGTTTACGCTCGCGGTCGCGGTTACGAAGCTCAAGACTAAACTCTTCTTCCTGCGCGGCGCGGTCAACCGGATCCGGGAAATTAGCAGCTTCGTCTTGCATGTGCGATACAGTACGGTCCACTTCATCCCTGAGCTGGTTGCGCCATGCTTCAAGAATAAGCTTGAAATGCGCCAATTGGGCGGCATTCATATACTCTTCGCCTGGCTTCTCTTGGTATGGTTCTACCCCAGCGATGGCGAGAATGCTCAAGGACGAGGTTTTACGTTTTTGCCCTTCTTGCATGATGCTTCTCCTACATTCATACGCACTATCGAAATCCCCAAGACGGGGAAAAATCAGGCCGCTATAAATAACAGAAGGAAGGTAGGTTGGCAATTATTCCTGTCGCCTGCTTGACAATGGTGTGAAGGAAGGCGTATTTGGCGAGCAACTTTACTCCATAATCGCTGCTTTATTCGGCGTTATGGATTGGGTGTTTCGTCCAGTAATAACGGTAGGCGAGCATCCAGCACGATACCGTCAGGCGATAGTTGAAAACCGTAGCAAATAACCTCCACTCCTGCTTGCTGAGCCTGGGCCAGCAATTCTGCATAGCGATTGTCAATGTGTCGGGCAGCGGCAACTTGCCTGATACCCGTATGCAATACGGCAAAAAAAAGTACCGCCCGGTGACCGTTGGCAACCATGCTTTGTAACTCCCTGAGATGCTTTTGACCCCGCAGGGTGACGGCATCCGGAAAATACCCACACTGTTGCTGTAATAAGGTAACCGACTTGACTTCAATATAGCAGTTAGACCTATTTTCTGCCTGTAATAACAAGTCTATACGGCTGTTCTCATCTCCATATTTAATCTCCCTTTTGACAGAAGTGTAACCAGATAATTCAATTATCTGGTTATTATCTATCGCTACACTCGCTAACTCATTGGCACGTAATGTATTTACGCATATCCAGTCACCGGTTTGGGTTTGAGTCAGCTCCCAACTATGGGGATACTTTCTTTTGGGGTTATCCGAAGTCGAATACCAAACTGTATCTCCTGGCGTGGCACAACCGGTCATTGCCCCAGTATTAGCGCAATGAATGGTCAGCACTTCTCCAGCGGGCGTCACAATATCAGCTAAAAAGCGTTTATACCGCTTAATAAGTGTGGCTGGCTGTAACCTTGGGTTAAAAGATAACAATTTTGTATCAAGCGGCATTCAATTTCCTTTTATTCACTGTCAGCCAGCGGCCAGCTTTGCACCATGTTATAGCGGGTACGGCCACGCGCATATACCGATTCATATAACGAAAAATGGTCCACCCGAAAGCTTTCGTTGGTGGTTTTAGCCGGTATGGCGACGGGGCGAATAGCGCCGCGGAATAAGGAGACATGAGGGTGAAATGGCAGCGGCGTTTGGTAACAGCCGCTGCGTGCCGCTTGGGAGCGCAGTAATTGAGCCAACTGTAACAGCCCGCGCGGTGGATTTTTGCACCCGAGCCATACCACACCGGAACCGGGCCAATGGCCGATATCATCCAGTGTCACATTAAAACCTGACTGACTTATGCGCCCGGCTTGTTGCTGCAAGACCTGTGCTTTGGCATGACTGACCTCGCCGAGAAACGCCAGCGTCAGGTGAAGATTAGCCGCAGCAATAAGGCGGCCAGTTTCTGGCGGAAAGTTATCGGCTCGCCATGACACAATGCGCTGTTGCAGGGCATCAGGCAGTGCCAGGGCAAAGAACAGTCGTTTATTAACAATAGTTTTATCAACAGCATTAATCATTAGGTTGGCATAATCACTCGGCTAAATACGCTATACGGTCATGATGTTACAATGGCTGACGATGAAAGTAGAGAGTATGGGGAAGAATGTGGTGAGTCAGAGAGAAAATAATGCGCAGATGGGCACTTTACCGGTAGGTGAAGTGCTCAGTGAGATTTTGTCTGCGTTGCGAACCTCACCGCAAGTTTTGCTCCATGCCCCCACCGGGGCCGGTAAATCGACGTGGCTACCGCTGCAAATTCTACAATATAGCGGATTATCAGGCCGGATTATTATGTTGGAACCCCGCCGGCTGGCGGCGAAAAATGTGGCTTACCGTTTGGCTCAACAATTGGGAGAGCAGCCGGGCCAAACTGTGGGCTATCGGATGCGAGCCGAAAGCAAAAGCGGGCCGGACACCCGCCTTGAGGTGGTAACCGAAGGTATTTTAACCCGCATGCTCCAGCAAGATGCCGAGTTGACCAGCGTGTCTTTGGTTATCCTCGATGAGTTTCATGAGCGCAGTTTGCAGGCAGATTTGGCACTGGCGCTATTGCTGGATGTGCAGCAAGGGCTGCGTGATGATCTCAAACTGCTGATTATGTCCGCAACGCTGGATAACCAACGCCTTTCTACACTGCTGCCATCAGCCCCTGCGATTGTTTCAGCGGGGCGCAGCTTTCCTGTCGAGCGCAGCTATCAGCCCTTGTCTAGCCACGAACGGCTGGAGGACGGGGTTGCCAATCGCGTTAAACGATTATTGAACGAGCAATCTGGCTCTTTGCTGCTATTTTTACCCGGTGTTGGCGAAATTCATCGTGTTATGGAACGGTTGCAAGGCGATGTCGCCACAGACACCGACCTTTGCCCACTGTATGGTGCTTTACCACTCACGGAGCAGCAGAAAGCCATTCAACCGGCTCCTGTTGGGCGGCGAAAAGTGGTGCTGGCGACCAATATTGCTGAAACCAGCCTGACGATTGAAGGTATTCGGCTGGTGGTCGATAGTGGGTTGGAACGGGTTGCGCGCTTTGATGTCAAAAACGGCCTAACCCGATTAGTGACTCAGCGTATTAGTCAGGCCTCCATGGTGCAGCGCGCTGGGCGTGCCGGGCGACTGGAACCGGGGATCTGTTGGCATCTGTTTGCTAAAGAACAGGGCGAGCGGGCGGCGGAATATAGCGAACCAGAAATTCTTAACAGTGATTTATGCAGTTTGTGGCTGGAATTGCTGAATTGGGGATGCCAGGACGCGGCACAGCTCAGTTGGCTGGATCAGCCCCCACAAACGGCACTGGCCGTTGCTCAAGATTTACTGCACCGTTTGGGGGCTATCGACTCGCAGGGGCAGCTTACCGCTACCGGGCGCAGTATGGCGAACTTGGGTTGTGAACCACGACTGGCCGCTATGTTGTGTTTTGCCGCCGGGCAAAGTCCAGACGCCTTGGCTACGGCGGCGCTGTTAGCCGCGATTCTGGAAGAACCGCCGCGTTCTGGGCAAATTGATTTACATGACTGGCTTAGCCGCCCGCAGCCGCATTGGCAGCGGCGGGCGAAGCAACTGGTACAAAGAATTAATGCTCGGGTAGGTGTTGTGGACGGTGATTTGGCGGGTCAGTTGTTGGCGCTGGCTTATCCGGATCGCATCGCGCAACAACGTGGGCAAGATGGCCGCTATCTGTTGGCTAACGGTATGGGGGCCGCCATGGCGCAAGACGAGGCGTTATCACGTGCGCCTTGGTTAGTGGCTGCCAGCTTGTTGCAAAGCAACAGCGGGCCGGATGCGCGTATTTTACTGGCGCTGCCGATTGAGGTTGAACAGTTGGCGAAACAGTTACCCCATTTAGTGGAAGAGCAAACCGCGGTCGAATGGGATGACGAAAAGGGTACATTACGCACCTGGCGGCGCTGGCAAATGGGGCGATTGACCCTGCGAGCACAACCCTTAGCGAAACCGAGTGATGAAGCATTGCAATTCGCGTTGTTAAACTGGGTTCGTGAGCAAGGGTTGCAGATCCTCAATTGGGATGAAAATGCCGAACAGCTACGTACCCGCTTACAATGCGCCAGCCGCTGGTTACCCGAAGAGCAATGGCCGGCGGTAGATGACGACAATTTACTGGATAAACTTGAGCTGTGGCTACAGCCGTCGTTGTCCGGCGTGCGGGATTTACGCGGGCTGCGGCAAGTGAACATCACGGAAGCATTGACTCGTTTGTTGAGCTGGCAGTTACGTCAACGGCTGGATACTGAGCTGCCAACTCATTACACTGTGCCGACCGGTAGCCGTCTGCCAATTCGTTATTATGTTGATCGGCCACCGGTGTTGGCGGTGCGTTTACAGGAGGTTTTTGGCGAGCAACACAGTCCTATGTTGGCAAGTGGGCGGGTTGCCGTGGTGCTTGAGTTACTTTCACCCGCGCATCGCCCATTACAGATTACCGGCGATCTGGCCGCTTTCTGGCAGGGAGCGTATCGCGAGGTACAAAAAGAGATGAAAGGGCGCTACCCCAAACATGTCTGGCCGGATGATCCCGCGAATACCCGGCCAACACGCAGAACTAAGAAGTATCAGGATAACTAAGCACACTCGGCCAGGAGCCAATAATTTCAGATGTTTCCCCTTTCTATTCGATGAATTGGGGAACACATTAAGCCGCAATAATCGCCAATGCGCGTGGAGAAAAAGACATGTCTGCGGATGACCGCGAGCCGATAGGGCGCAAAGGCAAGAAAGCCCGACCCAAAGCCACACCGAAACG
Organism: Yersinia artesiana; assembly: GCF_902726545.1. Classification (GTDB taxonomy): domain Bacteria; phylum Pseudomonadota; class Gammaproteobacteria; order Enterobacterales; family Enterobacteriaceae; genus Yersinia; species Yersinia artesiana. The sequence continues at coordinate 45,296 of NZ_CACVAD010000024.1, forward strand.
ACCATTGCGCCGGCGGCGTGATGAAGATGAATATGAAGAAGACTATTTAGATGACGAAGACCACGACGATGATGACTATGATGATGACGAGGAAGAACCGATGCCAAGAAAGGTAGCATCACGTCCGCCCCGCAAAAAACGCCGTTGGCTTGGGTTATTTATCAAACTGTTCCTGGTAGGTGCCGTGGTATTGGCAATCTATGGGGTTTACCTGGATTCGCAAATCCGCAGCCGAATTGATGGCAAGGTTTGGCAATTACCTGCTGCTGTCTATGGCCGCATGGTGAGCCTTGAGCCGGGGATGTCCTACAGCAAAAAAGAGATGATCGATTTGCTGGAAGGGATGCAATATCGTCAGGTTACTCGAATGACTCGCCCAGGCGAGTTTACCGTGCAGGGTGACAGCATTGATATCTTGCGCCGCCCGTTTGATTTCCCAGACGCGAAAGAAGGCCAAATTCGTGCGCGTTTGGTGTTTAAAAATGATCAATTGGCCCAGATCCAAAATCTGGATAGCCAGCGCGATTTCGGCTTCCTGCGTCTTGATCCTAAATTGATCACCATGCTGCAATCACCAAATGGTGAGCAGCGCCTGTTTGTACCGCGTGCCGGTTTCCCTGATTTGCTGGTCGATACCTTGCTGGCGACAGAAGATCGCCATTTCTATGAGCATGATGGTATTAGCCCGTATTCCATTGGCCGTGCGGTGGTTGCCAACCTGACCGCCGGTAAGGCCGTTCAGGGGGGGAGTACGTTAACGCAGCAGTTGGTCAAAAACCTATTTCTGACCAATGAACGTTCACTGTGGCGTAAGCTCAACGAAGCCTATATGGCGTTGTTGGTGGATTACCGTTACAGCAAAGACCGGATTCTGGAACTGTATCTGAACGAAGTCTATCTCGGCCAAAGTGGCAGTGATCAGATCCGCGGTTTCCCCTTGGCGAGCCTGTACTACTTTGGTCGCCCGGTGAATGAATTGAGTCTCGATCAGCAAGCCATGCTGGTGGGGATGGTAAAAGGAGCATCGCTGTATAACCCGTGGCGGAATCCGACTCTGGCCCTCGAACGCCGTAATCTGGTGCTGCGCCTGTTACAGAACCAGGGGGTGATTGATGCCGAGTTGTACACCATGCTCAGCGCCCGTCCATTAGGTGTGCAGCCGAAAGGGGGAGTAATCACCCCGCAACCGGCCTTTATGCAGATGGTGCGTCAGGAGTTACAGCAGAAACTGGGCGACAAGATCAATGATTTGTCCGGTGTGAAAATCTTCACCACGCTAGATCCGGTTTCACAAGATGCAGCAGAAAAAGCCATCGAAGATGGGATCCCGGCATTGAAAGCGGCCCGTCATTTGGATGATTTGGAAGCGGCGATGGTGATTGTTGACCGCTTCAGTGGTGAAGTTCGTGCCATGGTGGGCGGCGCGCAGCCGCAATTTGCTGGCTTTAACCGCGCAATGCAAGCTCGCCGTTTGGTGGGTTCACTCGCCAAGCCACCGACCTATCTGACTGCATTGAGTGAACCGGATAAATACCGCCTCAATACCTGGCTGTCGGACCAACCGCTGTCGATCAAATTACCCAACGGTTCATCATGGCAACCGAAAAACTATGATCGCCAGTTCCGTGGTCAGGTGATGTTGGTCGATGCCTTAGCTAACTCGCTAAACGTGCCGACGGTTAATCTGGGGATGTCAGTCGGTCTGGATCAGATAAGTGTCATGTTGCAACGTTTGGGCATTCCGAAAGACGTTATTCATCCAGTTCCGGCGATGTTGCTGGGGGCGATTGACCTGACGCCGGTTGAAGTCGCACAGGAATATCAGACTATCGCCAGCGGCGGGAATCGTGCGCCGTTATCTGCTGTGCGCTCGGTCATCGCCGAAGATGGCACTGTGTTGTATCAGAGCTTCCCGCAGGCGGAACGCATGGTTCCGGCACAGGCCGCTTATCTGACGCTGTACGCTATGCAACAAGGGGTAGCTCGTGGAACATCTCGTTCATTGTCAGTGAAATTCTCTAAATACAATCTGGCAGCCAAAACCGGTACCACCAACGACCTGCGAGATAGCTGGTTTGCGGGTATTGATGGCAAAGAAGTGGCGATTGCCTGGGTGGGGCGCGATAATAATGGCCCAGCCAAATTGACCGGTGCTAATGGTGCACTGACCTTGTATCGCCGCTATCTTGAGAATCAAACTCCATTACCGCTGGTATTGCAGCCACCGGAAGGGATTAGCCAGATGAATATTGATTCGGCGGGGAATTTTGTCTGCGGTGATGGGGGCGGTATGCGCTCAATCCCGGTCTGGACAGAGAATCCACAAGGGCTGTGCCAGGCTGCTCAGCCTGCGGAACAAGCCAAACCTGATGGCGATGGTGTCGCGGGTTGGATCAAAGATATGTTCGGCCAATAAAGCCCAAACAATTGGCACGGTTACTGTTATCGTGCCAATTGTTCATTTCTCTTCACTTTCACCCTTCGTACCTATCTTCTGCATTTCATCTGGGTCAATCGGCTGGCATTGCACTTGCAGTTCATCGTCGGTTACGCATAAACTATTCGCTTTGATAATTATTATCGTTTCGATTCACCTTCTCGTTATTTATCGATAACGTTCGGGTTGCAATAACAACAATACCCGTTAACTTTTTCAATCGCAGGACACCATCTTGGACCAACAGGCAAGCCAATCCAGCGTATTCTCACTTCACGAGCTGAGCTTTTCGGTTCCTGGCCGAACCTTATTGCAACCTTTGTCACTGACATTTCCACAAGGGAAGGTTTGTGGGCTGATTGGTCATAATGGTTCCGGTAAATCGACGCTTTTAAAAATGCTGGGTCGCCATCAACCTCCCTCCAGTGGCAAGGTGTTGCTCAATGATGTGCCATTATCCCTGTGGGACAACAAAGCCTTTGCCCGCGAAGTCGCTTACTTGCCGCAGCAATTACCGGCAGCTGAAGGGATGACCGTGCGCGAGCTGGTCGCGATTGGCCGTTACCCATGGCATGGCGCGCTGGGGCGTTTTCGTCAGGCAGACCGCGAACAGGTGGAAGAAGCGATAGCGCTGGTGGATTTAAAACCACTGGCGAATCGGTTGGTCGACAGCTTATCCGGCGGCGAACGCCAACGCGCCTGGCTGGCGATGATGGTGGCGCAAAATAGCCGATGCCTGTTGCTAGACGAGCCGACCTCGGCACTCGATATCGCGCATCAGGTTGAGGTGCTGGGGCTGATTCAACGGCTTAGTCGCGAGCGCGGCCTGACAGTTATTGCGGTATTACACGATATCAATATGGCGGCCCGCTATTGCGACCATTTGGTGGCGTTACGTGGTGGCGAGATGATCGCGCAAGGCCCTGCTGACAGCCTGATGCAAGGTGCTGTTCTGGAGCAGATTTACGGTATTCCTATGGGAATATTGCCTCATCCGGCCGGTGGTGCGCCGGTAAGTTTCGTGTATTAATGAAAATGCATTTATCCATGAAACACGCTCATCTGACGCCGCCAGACCTTACCCGTCGCAGATTGCTCACTGCGCTGGGTTTATCGCCATTATTGTATTCATTACCCGGATGGGCAGTGAACCCCCCTAAGATTGATAGCCGCAGGGTGGTTGCTCTGGAATGGTTGCCTGTTGAGTTACTGCTGGCCTTGGGCGTAACTCCGTATGGTGTGGCAGATACTCATAATTACCGTTTATGGGTTGAGGAACCTGAATTACCCGCCAGTGTCATTGATATCGGGCAGCGCACAGAACCTAATCTGGAATTGCTACAGCAAATGGCTCCATCACTGATTCTGATGTCTGAAGGTTTCGGCCCTTCACCGGAAAAACTCGATCCGATCGCCCCTTCAATGAGCTTTGCTTTCAGCCAACAGGGTAGCACTCCCCTTGCTGTCGGTAAAAATTCATTGCGCGCACTAGGCCAGCGTCTTGGATTAGAGGCCGCTGCCGAACAACATCTCAATGATTTTAATCAATTTATGCAAGCTGCCCGGCAACGTCTTTTTGATACCAGCAACACATCATTACTGATGTTTTCTCTATTGGACACTCGCCATGCATTGGTCATCGGCCAAGGCAGCTTGTTTCAGGATGTATTAAACGAATTGAATATTAAAAATGCCTGGCAGGGCGAGACTAATATTTGGGGCAGTGCAGTGGTGGGAATTGAACGTTTAGCGACAGTAAAACCAGGGCGAGCAATGTGCTTTGTCCATGGTAATAGTGAAATGTTACAACGAGTTGCCAGTACACCATTATGGCAATCCATGTCATTCGTGCGTCAAAATCAATTACAAATACTGCCTGCGGTGTGGTTCTATGGCGCGACATTATCCGCCATGCGATTTGTGCGGTTATTAGAATCGGCATGGGGTCAACCCTCATGATGGCAAAGATCCTACGTAAAAGTTGGTTTCTGCCAGCCAGCTTACTGAGCTTACTGCTGATTTTTGCCGTGGCGTTGACGTTATACAATTTTAGTCAGGTATTACCAGCCCCGCTCTGGGGGGCCGCGCTATGGCAGCCTGACAGCGATGACGTGCGCCAAATGTTATTCCATTACAGCCAACTTCCTCGGCTGACGGTGGCATTGTTAACCGGTGCTGGATTGGGGCTGGTGGGGGTTTTGTTCCAGCAAGTCTTGCGGAACCCACTGGCTGAACCAGCCACATTGGGTGTGGCTGCGGGAGCCCAGCTTGGCCTGACTATCGCGACGTTATGGATGCTACCCGGCGGTGAACTAACCCACCAGTTGGCAGCGATGGCCGGTGGCATCCTTATTGGTGTGTTGGTATTCGGTGTGGCCTGGGGTAAACGCATGTCGCCGGTCACCCTGATACTGGCGGGGCTGGTACTTGGTCTTTACTGTAGCGCGGTCAGTAATCTGCTGGCGCTATTTAATTATGACCAACTGCAAGGTTTGTTCCTGTGGAGTAGCGGTGCTCTGAATCAACAAGATTGGAGCACGGTACAGTTTTTACTGCCTCGCTTGCTGATAACCGGTGTCTTGGCTGCTTTATTGATTCGCCCATTAACCTTGCTCGGGTTGGATGATGGTGTCGCTCGTAATCTGGGGCTAGGGCTATCACTGGCTCGATTGTGTGCTTTGGGGCTGGCAATCCTGTTCAGCGCAATGTTGGTCAATGCTGTTGGGGTGATTGGCTTTATCGGCTTGTTTGCCCCATTGTTGGCAAAAATTCTCGGTGCTCGCCGCTTATCGCAACGCCTGATATTGGCACCTGTATTAGGTGCTTTATTGTTGTGGGTAACGGATCAAGGGCTAATCTGGTTGGCACAGGTTTGGCAAGAAATTCCCACAGGGGCGGCAACCGCGCTGATTGGTGCACCACTACTACTATGGTTGTTGCCCCGCTTACACAGTGCGACGGCACCCAGCATGGATTTTGGCGATAACGTTCCTGCTGAACGGCAACATTTGGGCTTATGGATCAGTGGTGGTTTACTGATCCTACTCGCTGGATTGGCCGTGGCACTGATGTTTGGTCGTGATAGCTACGGTTGGAATTGGATTGCCGGTGATGACATTCAGGCATTATTACACTGGCGTTGGCCACGGGTATTAGCGGCATTGGCCGCCGGTATGATGCTGGCGGTCGCGGGAACATTAATTCAAAAACTGACGGGTAACCCGATGGCTAGCCCCGAAGTGCTGGGGATAAGCTCTGGTGCATGTTTTGGTGTGGTGATCATGATGTTTATCGTGCCAGATAATGCGTTGGCATGGTTATTACCCGCAGGAAGTTTAGGCGCGGCCGCGACTTTATTATTAATTCTGATTGTGGCTGGGCGGGGCGGGTTCTCCCCTGGGAGAATGCTCTTGGCCGGGATTGCGCTGAGCACCGCTTTTACTACGGTAATCACCATGCTACTCGCCAGTGGCGACCCACGAATGCGCGGCTTGCTAGCATGGATTTCAGGCTCTACTTATTCTGTTGATGGCCCGCAAGCACTTGGTACAGGTGTTATTGCTTTGGTTCTAATTGCATTAACACCGCTGTGCCGCCGTTGGTTAATGATTTTGCCATTGGGTAGTGTGACGGCAAGAGCATTAGGTGTGGCGCTGGCACCCAGCAGATTAGCCATATTGCTATTGGCTGCGATCATGACGGCGGCAGCTACATTAACGGTTGGGCCATTAAGTTTTGTTGGACTGATGGCACCTCATATGGCCCGCATGTTGGGCTTCCGCCGTGCCATTCCACAGCTATTTATTGCGGCTATCTTGGGGGGATTATTAATGGTATTCGCCGATTGGTGCGGCCGGATGTTGTTGTTCCCTAATCAGATTCCTGCGGGTTTATTGGCGACATTCATTGGCGCACCCTATTTTGTTTATTTATTGCGTAAACAGGGGCGGTAACCAGATTTTATTAATACCATCTCCCAGCATAGGGAGATGGCTAATATATTGATATTAAAGCTTAGCGAAGCACCGACGAGCAGCATCAACTGTTTTCTGGATATCGTCTTTACTGTGTGCCACTGACATAAAGCCAGCTTCAAAGGCTGAAGGTGCCAAATAAACACCTTCTTCCAACATTAAATGGAAGAAACGTTTGAAGCGCTCGACGTCGCAATGCATCACATCTTGATAGCAAGTCACAGTTGGGGCATCAGTAAAGAATAAGCCGAACATGCCGCCAACGTGGTTAACCACCAGTGGGATATTTTCTTCTTTAGCTGCATCTAGCAAGCCATCTGCCAGTAAATCAGTCAATTCAGTCAGCGTTTCATGAATACCCACCTGCGCAACTTCAGTCAGACAGGCAAAACCGGCAGCCATGGCAATTGGGTTACCAGACAGGGTTCCTGCTTGATAGACCGGGCCAGTTGGTGCCAGAGCATCCATCACATCGCGACGGCCACCAAAGGCACCCACTGGCATACCACCACCAATTATTTTACCCAGACAGGTCAGGTCAGGAATCACATTGTAGTAATCCTGCGCACCCGCTAATGCGACACGAAAACCGGTCATCACTTCATCAATAATTAACAGTGCACCGAATTCGTCACACAATGCGCGCAGACCCGGCAGGAACTCTGGCAATGGTGGCACGCAGTTCATGTTACCGGCGACAGGCTCGACAATAATACAGGCGATATCAGATGGATACTGTTCAAAGGCTTCACGTACAGAAACTAAATCGTTATAAGTGCAAGTCAGGGTATGCTTGGCAAAATCAGCAGGCACTCCTGGTGAGTTAGGTTGACCCAGTGTCAGAGCGCCTGAACCGGCTTTAACTAGCAGACAGTCTGCATGGCCATGATAGCAGCCTTCAAATTTGATGATCTTATCGCGGCCAGTGAAGCCTCGGGCCAGACGAATGGCACTCATCGTTGCTTCAGTTCCTGAATTGACCATTCGCACCATGTCCATGGTTGGGACTAAATTGGTGACCAACTCGGCCATTTTGACTTCCATCTCTGTCGGCGCACCAAAGCTCAGACCTCGCTCCACGGCTTCAATCACCGCCTGACGAATTGCCGGATGATTGTGCCCCAAGACCATTGGCCCCCAAGAGCCAACATAATCTATATAGGCTTTACCATCTACATCAAACAGATAAGCGCCATCGGCACGTTCGATGAATAATGGAATTCCCCCTACACCAGTGAATGCACGTACCGGAGAGTTAACCCCGCCTGGGATCAACTGTTTAGCCTGGGCATACAGACTTTCGGATTTACTCATAAACTGGCTCCTGAATTTGGCGACATTAACCTTGGTATTAGCCTTGGTTATAACAATGCTGCTTATTCTAAAGGACTGGCAGCGGTTATCAAATGATTGGGCATATTTTGCGTATAGCTTGCGCGATGTGCCGCAAACTCAAGAAAAAAACTTTTTCTGTGCAAGATCATTTCATCGGTGTTTAAACAGGCGCACTAGCAGCGTGTAGGCTAGACTCATACAGCGGATTTGTATTACTTATTATTTAACTGACAAGCATACTAACTATGACTGATTCAACCCAAAATATACCTGCTGAAAGTATTTCTGAAGTTAAGCGTGGTCGCTTTATCCACGCATTGGTTAATCGTGACACAACACCTTTGGTCATTCTGATCATGGCTGCTGTCGTCGGCGCAGTTACTGGTTTATTAGGTGTGGCATTCGATCGTGGCGTTGATTGGATCCAGCAAGAGAGATTGGCAACCTTGGCTAAAGTTGCTGATAGTGCGATTTTAGTTTGGCCGCTGGCTTTTATTATGTCGGCACTGTTGGCTATGGTGGGCTACTTTCTGGTGCGCCGTTTTGCTCCTGAGGCGGGAGGATCGGGAATACCTGAAATAGAGGGAGCAATGGAAGAGATGCGACCCGTTCGCTGGTGGCGCGTCATCCCGGTCAAGTTCATTGGTGGGCTTGGTACGCTCGGTGCTGGCATGGTATTAGGCCGAGAGGGGCCAATGGTACAAATGGGGGGCAACAGTGGGCGAATGGTTGTCGATATCTTCCGCCTACGCAGCGCTGAAGCGCGTCACTCATTATTAGCGACTGGTGCCGCTGCGGGGCTATCAGCTGCTTTTAATGCTCCGCTAGCTGGGATTTTATTTGTTATCGAAGAGATGCGCTCGCAGTTCCGCTATAGCTTGGTTTCAATTAAAGCTGTCTTTGTTGGGGTTATTACTTCAACTATCGTTTATCGCTATTTTAATGGTGAACGTGCAATTATTGATGTTGGTAAACTCAGTGATGTCTCTTTGAATACCTTGTGGCTCTATTTGTTACTAGGCATTATTTTCGGTGCAGTGGGAGTGATGTTCAATGCACTAATATTTCGCACACAAGATCTGTTTATGCGTTTTCACGGTGGTGACTGGCGCAAGTTGGTACTGATAGGTGGCCTGCTGGGCGGGATGTGTGGCTTACTTGCATTGATTCATGGCGAGGCCGTGGGGGGCGGGTTTGCATTAATTCCTATCGCAGTCGCCGGCAATTTCAGTATTGGTATGTTGCTCTTTATTTTTGTTGCCAGAGTGATTACTACTTTACTGTGTTTTGGTTCTGGTGCCCCTGGTGGGATATTCGCCCCGATGCTAGCTCTGGGAACTATTCTGGGAACCGCTTTTGGCTTGTCTTGTGCGCACTTTTTCCCACAGTACAGCATTGATGCTGGTACTTTTGCCATTGCTGGGATGGGAGCGTTGTTTGCCGCCTCGGTGCGTGCGCCATTGACCGGGATCGTATTGGTACTGGAAATGACCGATAATTATCAGCTTATTTTACCGATGATAGTGACTTGTCTGGGGGCGACTTTAATCGCGCAGTTTATGGGAGGGCAGCCCTTGTATTCAGCTATTTTGGCCCGCACATTACAAAGACAAGAGCAGGCAGCAAAGGCAGCAGAAGAGCAAGCAGCGGTTGAAAGTAGCACTCAAACAGGTAGATAATATATAACATTAAGCCACAATACTTGAATGAATTACTCGGGTATTAGATAATCAATACACAGATCAGGCTGCCATTGTAGTAACCTGCACCTCGAACACCGGTTGGGAGTGATGAGTATGAGCGATGAAACAGTACTGCCCCTGCAGTTTACCGAGGCAGCGGCAAAAAAAGTGAAACTGCTGATTTCTGATGAGGAAAATCCAAATCTGAAACTGCGGGTTTACATTACCGGTGGCGGATGTAGCGGGTTCCAGTATGGCTTTACTTTTGATGATCAAATCAACGATGGCGATATGACTATTGAGAAGCAAGGTGTCGAGCTGGTCGTTGATCCTATGAGCCTGCAATATCTGGTTGGCGGTGCAGTAGATTACACCGAAGGTCTGGAAGGCTCTCGCTTTATCGTGACTAACCCGAATGCGAAGAGTACTTGTGGATGCGGTTCTTCTTTCAGCATCTAATTTACCCTTAACAGCAATGAGTTCGGGTATAAGGCCACTGCTAGATTTTCGATAAAAAAACCGCAGCTTTAACAACTGCGGTTTTTTTTATATCTGAATATTACCATTCTACAGTAATCAATTGCGCCATCTGGTCGGCACGGGTTTTGCTAACATGCGTACCATTTGATGCAATAAAAGAGTGGCTGATTTTAGGTTCTCTAATCAATCCATTTCCACTATGACACTGTATTTCTGGAGAATTCATTTTTGGGTCATTTGCTACGTGTTCGTTTTGATTTGGCGATTGTACCTGACAAGATGGCACTATAGTCAGTTGTAAATTTATTGTGCCGCTTAGCCCCTGGGCTAGCGACGGACTGGCAAGAAAGACCAGCCAAAACATCAACAAAAAATATTTCATAATTTATAACTACATTTTTAACTGCCGCTACCGGAGTCGGTAGCGATAACGCTAGATATCGGCTAATTATTTAAAAACTTGAAGATTTAACTCGCACTAAAAACGTATTTCATCGGTATTTACAGGCCTTGTAGACTCTGTAAGAGCCAACAAGGGAACATATTGTATAAAATACAATCTACACCTGACAATCAAAAACTGAAAATTACAACTAATGCTCTATTTCAAATGTGGGTAGTTTTAAGCGCCAACGGATAGCGGCAAGTCTGATACCGAGGGTTATCACCATGCCCAGCATCATTGCTTGTTGCAGTGGCATACCAAAAGTATAGAACGCTGTAGCATGCACAATTCCACCAATGATGCAGGCAGTGGCATAGATTTCAGTCCGTAGAATCATGGGGATCTCGCGAGCTAAAACATCACGAATAATCCCGCCTCCAACGCCGGTTATCACCCCCATACAGATAGCAACTAGCGGGCTGGCACCCGCAGCAAAGGCTTTATTGACCCCGATACCCACGAATACCGCCAGACCAATAGCATCCAGTACGGGCAGGATCCATTTTGGGGTTCGTCGCGGTTGCCGCACCAGCAAAATAGTAGCCAGACAAGTCACCATCGCAACAACCAGATCTGTGGGATCTTTCACCCAAAACACAGGGCCATTAGCTAAGGCCATATCGCGAATTGTGCCACCACCCACGGCAGTCACTACACCCAATACCAGCACACCAAACGGGTCCATACGTAACTTCCCCGCCAGCAATACACCAGAGATTGCAAATACCGCAGTACCTAAAATATCCAGCCAATAGACCAGCATTAATGTGACTCCGCCACTGAGGATGGAAGGCTGGCCATTTGTTGGCACAGCTGTTTAGCGGCCAGCAGAATACGTGGGCCAGCGCGATTAAACCAGTCCTCATTAAGAGTTATTATTGGTACTGCAAGTTGGGGACGCCAGAAAGCGCTGATGTTATCTGCTTGAGACTTATCACCGCTGACTACGATCACCTGTGGTTGGCGGATCATCACTTGTTCACGGCTGACCTGCGGCCAGGGAACGCGACTACCAGCAAAAATATTTTCGCCACCACAAAGGGAAATAACCTCACTTTGTAATGTATGTCCGGAACTGGTAAACAGTGGTTGAGTACCAAATTGCAGGAACGTGCGCAATGGTTGGTTACGCGCATTATGGCTGCGTAACTCGCTAACTTCCTGACGTAGCTGTTGCGCAGCCTGATGTGCTTGCTCTGGATATGGGCTGTATTGGGCCAGTTTATCCAGATCATCCGCTATCTGATCAATATTAACGGGATCAGAATAGAAGATCGGAATACCAAAAGAGGCTAATTGATCTAGCGGACGTTGTGGATTTCCTCCGCGCCAGGCGAGGATCAAATCCGGCTTTAACGCCAGAATACGTTCGACATTCACCCCTTGCCACGAAGCAACATGTTCGAGTTTTTTAGCGGCTTCTGGGTAGTCAGAGTAAGCACTTACTGCAACCAGTTTATCCCCAAGCCCAGCAGCATAGGCCATTTCTGTTGTGCTAGGTGATAAACTGATAACCCGCTCTGCTGCCAGCGTGGGTAAGGTCAACAGGCCGAGCAACAATAGCATCGCTGCTTGGGGCAGAATGATTGCCGCTCGAACCCAGGAAAGAATATTAAACCGCACCATTAACCGCATTTAGCTAGCTTGGTTAAAATTGCTTCTATCATCAGCGTTGACTGTTTAGCGGCGACAGTCAGGAATTCATCAAAACTTAAATGAGATTCTTGATCGGCGACATCAGAAATAGCACGGACGACAACAAAAGGTTTCTCAAATAGGTGGCAAACATGGCCGATAGCCGCCGCTTCCATTTCAACTGCTGCAACGGTCGGGAAGGTTTCGCGAATGCGGGCCAAAGGAGCAGCACCATTAATAAAAGCATCACCGCTGCAAATCAGGCCGCGTACTGCGTTTAACTTCAATTCTTTGATGCAACTTTCAGCCAATTCAACCAACTTGGGATCAGCAATGAAAGCTGCCGGGCAACCGGCCATTTGGCCAGGTTCGTAACCAAAAGCTGTCACATCAGCATCGTGATAGCGAACTTCGGTTGAAACCACGATATCACCGACTTTCAGGCTAGAGGCCAGGCCACCAGCAGAACCGGTATTGATAACAATGTCGGGTTGGCAATGCTCTAACAAGAGAGTGGTGCCCATTGCAGCAGACACTTTACCGATACCGGATTTCAGTAAGGCGACATCAACACCATTGAGTTGGCCGGTGTAGATCTCACAACCTACGCAAGATAAAGTTTGGCGATTTTCAATTTTGTCACGTAGCAGTGTGACTTCTTCTTCCATTGCGCCAATAATTCCTACTTTCATATGGATACCCACCGATTTTAAAGGATTAATTAATTTGTAATAAGCCATACTCAGTTTATCAGGTAAGTGAGATTGCCGGGTAGTTCACCCAAGATAATGCGTAATGTGCCGCAGTTCATATGTAATCAGCCAAAGTTCACACGTAATCAATTGCATCTTCTGCTGAGAGTGGGTATCACTGTATTTAGATGAATGATCAGGAGGGCAACATGTCCGGGATCGACTTTAAACAGAAAATTAGTGTTCAGCGGCCATTTGGTAAACCCAGTTCGGCTGAAGATGAATATGAAATTACCCGAGTATTTGAAAGTGATCGTGGCCGGATTGTAAACTCTGCGGCTATTCGGCGTTTACAACAAAAAACACAAGTCTTCCCGTTGGAGCGCAATGCTGCTGTCCGCAGCCGTTTGACTCATTCGCTGGAAGTTCAGCAAGTTGGCCGTTATATTGCCAAAGAGATCCTCAATCGTTTTAAGCAAGATAAAAAAATCAGCGCCTATGGGCTGGATAAATTGCTGGATCCTTTTGAAAGTATTGTCGAAATGGCGTGTCTAATGCATGACATCGGTAACCCACCTTTTGGGCATTTCGGTGAATCAGCAATTAATAATTGGTTTACTAAACAAATGGATCCTAATGGTGGCGGTGCAGAGCCGCGTGGCAAGGATCAATGCCTGGTTAATACATTAAAATTGCGGGAAGGGGAGACTGAACTCAATATTCTACGCAGTAAAATTCGCCAGGATTTAAGCCATTTTGAAGGTAACGCACAAGCGATCCGTTTGGTTTACAGCTTATTAAAGCTTAACCTCACTTATGCTCAGGTTGGCTGTATTCTTAAATATACCAAACCGGCTTATTGGTCTGGCGATATTCCAACTTCTCATAACTATTTGATGAAGAAACCAGGCTTTTATCTTGCTGAAGAAGAGTATGTTAAAGATTTACGTCGTGAACTGAATATGGGGGAGTTTAATCGTTTTCCGTTGACCTATATTATGGAAGCTGCGGATGATATCTCTTATTGCATTGCCGATTTAGAAGATGCGGTCGAAAAAAATATTTTCAGTGTTGAACAACTTTATGATCATATGGTGCAAGAGTGGGGTGAGATTACTCATGGTGATTTGTTTGATAAAGTTGTTGGCGGTGCATATCGTCAATTAGGTCGAGGGCAAGGGCGGCGCAGTTCGGAAGACCAATTCTTTATGTATTTACGGGTGAATACTGTAGGGAAATTAGTTCCGCATGCTGCTCAGCGTTTTATTGAAAATCTACCTGCGGTGTTTTCTGGTTCGTTTAATCAGGCTTTATTAGAAGATTCCAGTCCGGCGTGTAAATTACTGCAAATTTTTAAAAAGGTAGCAGTGAGACACGTATTCAATTATCCCGAAGTGGAACAGCTTGAATTACAAGGGTATAGAGTTATTAGTGGCTTGCTTGATATTTATAGCCCGTTATTAGCTATGCCGCAAACTGCATTTACGCAATTAGTCGCTGAAGACAGTCATCGAAAATACCCCATTGAGACGAGATTGTTCCATAAGTTGTCGACTAAACACCGTTTGGCTTATGTAGAGTCAACAGAGCGGCTGTGTCATTTATCGCCAGAACAGCATGAGATATATGAATATTATTACCGTGCGCGTTTAATTCAAGACTATATCAGTGGTATGACCGACCTTTATGCCTATGATGAATATCGGCGTTTGATGGCTGCGGAATAGTATGCAGGAAAACTAAAATGTCCGTTTAATTAACTATAGATTTGTAAAGACGGACAATATTTTTTACTTTTCTAATTATTGGTTCTCTGAACTTCATCCCCCATATTTAATCTTACTATGCAAGACGACTATATCCTTCTTAACTTGAATTGCTGTGTTGTATCCACCCGATTCACTAAATTGAGTTCGATTATCGGGTTCACTAGCTTGATCTGCGGCAAGGCCAATTATTATGGGATAAGTCTGTTATATACCATTTATTGACTCATTATTAATTGTATAGCGAGAGCCAGAATACATGAAAAAAACAACTTTAGTGTTAAGTGCATTGGCATTGAGCATCGGTCTAGCCATGGGGCCGGTTTCTTCTGCCGTTGCGGCAGAATCGGCCTCTTCCAGCAGCCAGCAGCTCCCTAGCCTGGCGCCAATGCTAGAGAAGGTAATGCCTTCGGTTGTGAGTATCAATGTGGAGGGTAGTGCTCAGGTAAGTAATGCCGGTGCTGGCGGTATACCACCACAGTTCCAGCAATTCTTTGGTGATGATTCGCCATTCTGCCAGGACGGTTCTCCGTTCCAGGGGTCACCAATGTGTCAGGGTGGACCAGGTAGCAGAGGTGGAGCACCCAGCAAGCAGGATTTCCGCGCACTGGGTTCTGGTGTAATTATTGATGCTGCTAAAGGTTATGTCGTTACCAATAACCACGTGGTTGATAATGCAACCAAAATCAATGTTAAGTTGAGTGATGGTCGCAGCTTTGATGCAAAAGTAATCGGTAAAGATCCCCGTACCGATATCGCCTTATTACAGCTGAAAGATGCTAAGAACCTCACTGCGATTAAAATTGCCGATTCCGATCAACTGCGCGTTGGGGATTATACCGTTGCTATCGGTAACCCCTATGGCCTGGGTGAAACCGTCACTTCCGGTATCGTGTCGGCGTTGGGCCGTAGTGGTTTGAATGTGGAAAACTACGAAAACTTTATCCAGACTGACGCGGCAATTAACCGTGGTAACTCCGGTGGTGCATTGATCAATCTGAACGGTGAACTGATCGGGATTAACACGGCTATCCTGGCACCGGATGGCGGCAACATCGGTATCGGTTTTGCTATCCCAAGTAACATGGTGAAAAACCTGACCTCACAAATGGTCGAGTTTGGTCAGGTGAAACGCGGTGAACTGGGCATTATGGGCACCGAGCTGAACTCTGAGCTGGCGAAAGCCATGAAGGTTGATGCACAGAAAGGTGCCTTTATCAGTCAGGTACTGCCAAAATCTGCTGCAGCTAAAGCAGGGATTAAAGCGGGTGATGTGATTGTTAGCATGAATGGTAAAGCTATCAACAGCTTCGCTGGCTTCCGTGCCGAGATTGGTACTCTGCCAGTGGGCAGTAAAATGACCTTGGGTCTGTTGCGCGACGGTAAACCGGTCAACGTGGAAGTGACATTAGAGCAAAGCAGCCAAACTCAAGTTGATTCCGGTAATCTCTACACCGGTATTGAAGGGGCTGAGCTGAGCAACTCTGATGTGAATGGTAAGAAAGGCGTAAAAGTTGATAGCGTGAAGCCAGGTACTGCTGCGGCACGTATCGGCCTGAAAAAAGGCGATATCATCATGGGTGTCAACCAGCAACCAGTTCAGAATCTGGGTGAGCTGCGGAAAATCCTTGATACCAAACCATCGGTATTGGCGTTGAGCATTCAACGTGGTGATACTTCACTCTATTTACTGATGCAGTAATCACTATTGATGCAGTGACAGGTATCTATGTAGTAAAAGTATAGATACCGCCAAAAAGGGCACAACCGCTTATCGGTGTGCCCTTTCTATTTAGATTTGGTGCGACCGGTATTAGGCTGCGCCGAGATAACTCCGAGCGGCAAAGCGGACATTATCTATTTCATCTAACAATTCAAGCCATTCAGGTTGCAAGTCTTGTAAGTCGGTTTGTTGGCGCAATTGCTGTTCAATCGTCATACACAATTGCCTCAGTCGCGGCACACCGCTACATGCGCAACTGCCATGGAACTTGTGAATCAAATTCAGAATATCATCGTCATGGCGACCGGCCAGAATCGCCTGCACGCGCTGCGTCACTTGTGGCGTAAATTCTAGCAACATGGTCAAGAGGTCTTTAGCCAGCGCTTCTTTATTTGCTGCTTGCCTCATCGCGAGTGGCCAGTCTATTGACTCTTCACATTCAGATGGCGGAATTGACTGAATATGAGCCTCGCCCTCGTCCTGTTGTTGTAAAGCATGAGATTGTTGTAAAGCGTGAGGCTGTTGATTATGCGGTTGTGGGGCACAATCAGGTAGATAGCGCGAAAGTGCTTGTATCAACCGAGCTTCATCAATAGGTTTCGCGAGATAATCAGCCATACCCAATTTTAGTAATTGTTCCTGCTGCCCTCTAACGGCATGAGCCGTGACCGCAATGATCGGCGTATCCTGATGGTGTGACATCTGATGAATCACTTCACTGGCACGGATGCCGTCAATTTCCGGCATTTGGATATCCATTAAGATGATATCCAGCGTATTTTCACGGGCATAGGCTATGGCTTTCGCCCCGCTGTCACATAGCACCGTTTCTTCAACCTGTTCTTCCAGTAAAGTCCCCATTAATTTCAAGTTAGCCGGGTTGTCATCAACGGCCATCACTTTGAAAGGTAGCTTGGGTTGCTTGTGTGCTTGCTCTACCACCGGTAATTCACTATGCGCTTTTTCATAAGACAATAAAGGAATTAACCGGTTAGCGGATATGGGCTTCACCAGACACGCTTTAGCGCCGATCTGTTTAAGTTGCTCCGCTTCTATCTGTGATTGACTCGGCAGTGCCAAAATAACTTGCTCGGAAATTTTCATTGCTGCGATCAGTTTGTCTTGATGAACAGCCATATTATTGCGGTATGGGATGGGTACCCCGACGAGCAGGAAATCATAATGTTGTATCGGCAACTGGGCCAATGTCAGGCTATGAGTCACCTGCAAAGGTGTGATGCTGAGAATATCTAATGCTGCTCTTGCCGCTGCGGCATTACGTTCAATATAGGCCAGCGTTTTCCCTTCCAGATGAGACATATCTGGGCGGCGGGCGGGGATGGCTTCATTGAGATCCAAGGTCAGGTGGAACCTGAAAGTCGACCCCCGATCAACCTGACTGTGGAAGCTGATATCGCCCCCCATTTCCTTCACCAATCTTTCGGTGATAACTAGCCCAAGGCCGGTTCCCCCGTGCCGACGCGAAATGCTGGCATCGGCCTGACGGAATGCCTGGAACAATTGGGCTTGCTGAGACTCGGAAATACCGATGCCAGTATCGTGAATTTCTACTACCAACGTCACTTGCTGGCTGGCTATCGCCCGCACGGCCACGAGAATGTCAATATTGCCCTGTTCGGTGAATTTAATCGCATTACCCAGCAAGTTTGTCACTATTTGCTGCAAACGCATGGCATCGCCAATCACTTGTTCTGGCACATCTTTATTAACATGCAGGGTCAGTTCCAGGCCTTTTTCATGAGCGGTGTGTGCCAGCAGAATAATGACCTCATCCAGCGCACCGCGTAGTGAGAATGGGATATGCTCAAGGATCAGTTTTTCAGCTTCTAACTTGGAGAAATCCAGCACGTCATTAATGATGCATAACAGGTTGTTCGCTGATCGCTGGATAGTTTGCAGATAGTCAGTTTGCGTCGGGGTCAGTGATGTTTTCAGTGTCTGGCGGGTAAAACCAATCACCCCATTGAGTGGAGTACGTAACTCATGGGACATATTAGCCAGAAATTCAGATTTAATTCGCGCGGCTTCTTGCGCACGTTTTTTCGCCAGCCCCAACTCCACGTTCTGGATTTCCATCTGCTCCAGTGTTTCGCGCAAGTCTGATGTGGCTTGATCGATATTCTGCTGCATCTCTTCGTGATAGGCCGCCAGTGACATTGCCATCGAGTTGATGCCGTTTTTCAAAATATTCAACTCACCGAGCATATGCCCTTCCACCCGGCTGTCTAATTGCCCGCGGCGAATGCGGTCAACAGCATTCACCATGTTGCGGATGGGGCCAGTGACATCACGCATCAGCCGATAAGCAAACAAAATAGCCACACACATACAGAACAGCAGCAGTAGAGTCGAAATAAAGATCTCTTTATATTGCTGCAAGCGTACGGATTGTAAATCCAAGTCCATGGCGATATAGCCCAATGGCCGATTGGTGATATCTGAATCGGAAGCCCGGTCACTGGACAGGTTGGATTCTGAAATAATGGGCATGCGCAGAATCAAAGAGTCGCCACGATAGGAAAGCATCAGTGAACTGGGAATAGCGTCGCCTTTGGGCAATCTTAATTGTGAGGAATTGTAATTATAGTTAGATGTGACAAAAAGATTATTATCTGCGTCAAAAACAGATATTGACCGAACAATATTCGAATGGCGGCGGTGAAGAAGATTAATTAACTGACGAACAGTATCGCGGTTGCGAAAGGTCATTCCGTACTCACTGGCAACCGCCAGTGGTTCGATAATACTTGTACCTGCGTTAACTAATTGTTTTTGCAGTTCATTGTAACGATTGACCATAAAGGTCGTACTGAGTAACAGCCCAAGAAGCAGCGTGGGGGCCAGGATTAAAATCATCATGCGCGCGCGAAGACTGTATTTGGTCATGGTATTCCAATGTGGGAGAATTAGCAGCTTACGAAACCGATGCTTGATCAATCAATATGGCGCAATTCTACTCTCCAAACCGACGTGTGACGACCAAACAAACGCTAACTGTGACCGTAAACTCGCTTGACCCTTTTGGGCAGGGGGTAGCACACCACCAAGGCAAGGCTATCTTTATCCCAGGTACCCTGCCAGGAGAGCAAGCTGAAATTGAGCTTACCGAGCAAAAACGCCAATATAGTCGCGGTAAGCTTAAACGTTTGTTGAACCGATGTAACGAAAGGGTCGTTCCTGCTTGCCCTCACTTCGGTATTTGTGGAGGCTGTCAGCAGCAACACGCCAATAGCCAGTTGCAGCAAATGAGTAAAGCAGGTTCACTCCGGCGCTTGATTGTGCGAGAGGCTGGCATTTGCCCTGAATTAGATCCGGTTATTTGCGGGCCGGAATACGGCTATCGGCGGCGGGCGAGGTTAGGGCTGCTCTATCAACCCAAGCAGCATCGATTGCAAATGGGGTTTCGCCAAACCGAGTCTCATGATTTAGTTTGCATTAAGCACTGCCCGGTTTTACGGCCTGAGTTGGAGCGCTTGTTAGCGCCACTTTATCAATGTTTATCAAGCTTACAGGCTGTTCGCCGCCTTGGGCATGTGGAACTGGTATTGGCCGATAATGGCCCGTTAATGGTTTTACGCCATCTTGATGCTCTTAAAGCGGTAGATCGTGCGGCATTAATTGACTTTGCCAAACGAGAACAGGTTGCCGTCTATCTGGCTGGTGACAGTGATAATGTAGAAAAACTGATTGGCGAGGAACCCTATTACCAGATTGAGGGTCTACGCTTAGCGTTCCATCCGCGCGATTTTATTCAAGTCAATGATACGGTCAACCAGCAAATGGTGGCTCAGGCTATAGCATGGCTCGATGTGCAGCCTGATGAGCGGGTGCTGGATCTGTTCTGCGGTATGGGCAATTTCACCTTACCGTTGGCAAAGTTGGCTCGCGAAGTGGTTGGCGTGGAAGGAGTTGCGGCGTTGGTAGCGAATGGGCAGTATAATGCTCTGAATAACGCGCTGCCCAATGTCTCTTTTTTCCATGAAAATCTGGAATCTGATATCAGTTATCAGCCATGGGCAACACAAGGGTTTGATAAAGTATTGTTAGATCCCGCCCGCGCAGGTGCTGCCGGGGTCATGTCACATATAGTTAAACTGGCGCCAAAGCGGGTGGTGTATGTTTCGTGTAATCCCACTACGCTGGCACGAGATAGTCAGGTGTTGTTAGCCGCCGGTTACCGTCTTGCTCAGGTGCGAATGTTGGATATGTTTCCCCACACCGGGCATCTTGAATCTATGGCGCTGTTTATGCAGGAGCCAGGGGTCGCAAAGTAGGGAGAAGTTATGGTTGCGGTACGAAGTGCACATTTGAATCCAGCGGGCGAGTTTGCTCTCGACGATTGGATCGCCAGTTTAGGGCTTTCTAACCCGCAGTCAGGTGAGCGCCTGGCCGAAACCTGGCGGTATTGTGAGCAGCAGACGCAAAACCATCCCGATGCCTCATTGTTGCTGTGGCGCGGCCTTGAAATGGTCGAAATTCTTTCCACCCTAAGTATGGATAACGACAGTATGCGCGCGGCGCTACTGTTCCCGCTGGTGGACGCCAATGTGGTGGATGAAGCTACGCTGACCGAGCAATTCGGTAAAGGTATTACTTATCTGGTGCACGGTGTGCGCGATATGGATGCCATCCGTCAGTTAAAAGCGACCCATAATGACTCCATGAGCTCTGAGCAAGTGGATAACGTGCGCCGTATGTTATTGGCGATGGTGGAAGATTTCCGCTGTGTGGTCATCAAATTGGCGGAGCGTATTGCGCATTTGCGCGAAGTGAAGGATGCACCGGAAGACGAGCGCGTGCTGGCGGCCAAAGAGTGTTCCAATATCTATGCGCCACTGGCTAATCGTTTGGGTATCGGCCAGATCAAGTGGGAGTTGGAAGACTTCTGCTTCCGCTATTTGCATCCAGATGAATATAAGCAAATCGCCAAATTGCTCCATGAGCGCCGTATCGATCGTGAGCAATTCATTGATGATTTTGTGGCTTCATTGCACAAAGCCATGGCAGATGAAGGGATTAAAGCCGACATATATGGCCGCCCCAAGCATATCTACAGTATCTGGCGCAAAATGCAGAAGAAGTCGCTGGCCTTCGATGAACTGTTTGATGTGCGAGCCGTACGGGTGGTGGTGGAGCGCTTGCAGGATTGCTATGCCGCACTCGGTATTGTCCATACCCATTTCCGCCATTTGCCTGATGAATTTGATGATTACGTCGCCAACCCTAAACCCAATGGTTATCAGTCAATCCACACTGTAGTGCTTGGGCCGCGCGGCAAAACACTCGAAATTCAAATCCGTACCCGTCAGATGCATGAAGATGCTGAACTGGGGGTTGCTGCGCACTGGAAGTATAAAGAGGGTGCTGTGGCTGCCGGTCGCTCCGGTTACGAAGGGCGGATTGCCTGGTTACGTAAGTTAATTGCGTGGCAGGAAGAGATGGCGGATTCCGGCGAAATGCTGGATGAAGTGCGCAGCCAGGTATTTGACGATCGGGTATATGTGTTTACGCCAAAGGGCGATGTCATTGATTTACCAGCAGGTTCGACACCGCTGGACTTCGCTTACCATATTCATAGCGATGTGGGCCACCGCTGTATTGGGGCTAAAATCAGTGGCCGAATAGTGCCGTTTACTTACCAGTTGCAGATGGGTGATCAGATTGAAATTATCACCCAGAAACAGCCTAACCCGAGCCGTGACTGGCTGAATCCGAACCTCGGCTATGTCACTACCAGCCGTGGTCGCTCCAAGATCCATAACTGGTTTAGAAAACAAGATAGAGACAAGAATATTCTTGCTGGTCGGCAGATGTTGGATGACGAGCTGGAGCATCTGGATATCAGCCTGAAAGAGGCGGAGAAGCTGCTGGTACCACGCTATAACATGAATTCTATGGATGAAGTGTTGGCGGCTATTGGCGGGGGTGATATCCGCCTAAATCAGATGGTCAACTTCCTGCAAGGCAAACTGAATAAGCCAACGGCGGAAGAGGCGGATTTAGAGGCGTTACGCCATCTGAATAATAAACATCAGGCACCGCCACGCAATGCCAGCAAAGACAGTGGGCGTATTGTCGTCGAAGGTGTCGGCAACCTGATGCACCATATTGCGCGCTGCTGCCAGCCTATTCCGGGTGATGAAATTATTGGCTTTATCACTCAAGGGAGGGGGATATCCATTCACCGTGCTGATTGTGAGCAGCTAGCTGAATTGCAATCCCATGCACCTGAGCGGATTGTCGATGCGGTCTGGGGCGAAAGCTATTCCAGTGGCTATTCGCTGGTGGTGCGGGTTACCGCCAATGATCGTAGCGGCTTGCTGCGCGATATCACTACCATTTTGGCGAACGAAAAGGTCAATGTACTGGGGGTTGCCAGCCGTAGCGATACCAAAAAGATGATGGCAACTATCGATATGGATATCGAGATCTACAATCTGCAGGTGCTGGGCAGAGTGTTGGCCAAGCTGAATCAGTTACCGGATGTGATAGATGCCCGTCGGCTACACGGCAATTAGTTATCTCTAAACGGCTACTGCGCTTTGGCATATTGATATTGGGCAGTGCTCGCCCTCCTCATGTACTACGTGTACATTCCGGGGGCTGTGCGCTGGCCGCAATCAATCTGCCTGCGCTCGCTACGCCTCAAATTTTTTTAAAAAGTGAATAAATTCAGATGACCCAATCAGTGACTTCCCCTGGTACCACCGCTTTAGCGCTACAACGTTTGCTGGATATTATGCGTACTTTGCGTGATCCGGAGCATGGCTGCCCGTGGGATCGTAAGCAGACCTTTGACACTATTGCGCCTTATACCTTAGAAGAAACCTATGAGGTGCTTGACGCGATTCAGCGCAAGGATTTCGACGATCTTCGTGATGAATTAGGGGATTTACTGTTTCAGGTGGTGTTTTATGCGCAGATGGGGCAGGAGCAAGGGCTATTTGCGTTCGATGATGTGTGTCATGCCATCAGTGATAAGTTGGTGCGCCGCCATCCCCATGTGTTCCCTGATGCGCCGCAAAACGTTTCAGATGCTATAATTAGCAGTGATAATGCGCTGGCAGGGTGGGAGTCGCGTAAAGCTGAGGAGAGGGCGGAGAAGGCCTTATATTCGGCATTAGATGATATCCCTGACGCGCTGCCCGCGCTGATGAAAGCGCATAAAATCCAGAAACGTTGCGCATCAGTCGGTTTTGATTGGGACACTCTGGGGCCGGTGCTGGATAAAGTCTACGAAGAGATCGATGAAGTGATGTTTGAAGCTCGCCAGGCAGTGGTGGATGAAGAGAAGTTAGGTGAGGAAATTGGTGATTTGCTGTTTGCCACCGTTAACTTATCTCGCCATTTAGGCCATAAAGCTGAAAATGCCTTACAGGCGGCAAATCGTAAGTTTGAACGTCGTTTTCGTCAGGTAGAACAAATAGTTATGGCGTCAGGTAAGACTATGGAGAGCGCGACACTGGATGAAATGGAATCTGCCTGGCAGCAAGTAAAAAAGCAAGAAACTGAAATGTAAGGTGTTTTAATTCATTTGATGGATGGTTGTTGAATTTTAATTGCGTTAATATATTGAATTATAACGGATAGCAAGGCGATGTTCCGCACAGTAAAAGTGGCGAAAATGGCCACTGGTGCGGAGATAGTTTGTAGCGAAACCAAGGTTCGGGTATACTACTTTCCCGTCTTGGTTCTTCCATCGTCTTTAAACCTAAACTCTCAGGTTCAGCATGACAACTAATTATATTTTTGTGACCGGCGGGGTCGTATCCTCTCTGGGTAAAGGCATTGCCGCAGCCTCTCTGGCGGCTATACTTGAAGCCCGTGGCCTCAACGTTACCATCATGAAACTGGACCCGTATATCAACGTGGATCCGGGCACCATGAGCCCGACACAACACGGGGAAGTTTTCGTCACCGAAGATGGTGCTGAAACCGATCTGGATTTAGGGCATTACGAGCGCTTCATTCGCACTAAAATGACTCGCCGTAACAACTTCACTACTGGCCGTATCTACTCTGAAGTTCTGCGCAAAGAGCGCCGCGGCGACTATCTGGGTGCGACTATCCAGGTTATTCCTCATATCACCAATGCAATCAAAGAACGTATCATCGAAGGCGGCGAAGGCCACGATGTGGTATTGGTTGAAATTGGTGGCACCGTAGGTGATATCGAATCCCTGCCATTCCTGGAAGCTATTCGTCAGATGGCGGTTGATGTTGGCCGCGAGCATACACTTTATATGCACCTGACATTGGTTCCTTATCTGGCAGCGGCTGGTGAAGTGAAAACTAAGCCAACGCAACATTCGGTAAAAGAGCTGCTTTCTATCGGTATTCAGCCAGATGTGCTGATTTGTCGTTCTGACCGCGCAGTTCCTGCTAATGAACGGGCTAAAATTGCCTTGTTCTGCAATGTGCCAGAAAAAGCGGTTATCTCCCTAAAAGATGTTGATTCCATTTATAAAATCCCAGGGCTATTGAAATCACAGGGCCTTGACGATTATATTTGTAAACGATTCAGCTTAACTTGTCCTGAAGCAAATCTCGCAGAATGGGAACAGGTAATATACGAAGAGTCGAATCCAGGTGGCGAAGTGACCATTGGGATGATCGGCAAATACGTAGAATTGCCGGATGCCTATAAATCTGTGATTGAAGCCTTGAAGCACGGTGGGCTGAAAAATCGCCTGACAGTGAATATCAAGCTGATTGATTCACAGGATGTTGAGACGCGCGGCGAAGAGATGCTGAAAGGATTAGATGCTATCCTCATTCCAGGCGGCTTTGGCTACCGTGGTGTGGAAGGCAAGGTTCTGGCGGCACGTTATGCCCGTGAACACAACATTCCTTATCTGGGCATTTGCCTGGGTATGCAGGTTGCACTGATGGAGTTTGCCCGCAATGTGGCGGGAATGGAAAACGCGAACTCCACAGAATTTGTGCCAGACTGTAAGTATCCGGTGGTTGCATTAATCACCGAATGGCGTGATGAAGACGGCAACGTTGAAGTACGCACGGAAGAGAGCGATTTGGGCGGTACCATGCGTGTGGGTGGGCAGCAATGTCACCTGACTGAAGGTAGCCTGGTTCGTCAGATGTATGGCGAGCCAACCATCGTTGAGCGCCATCGTCATCGCTATGAAGTAAACAACATGTTGTTGAAGCAGATTGAAGCTGCCGGGTTACGTGTAGCAGGGCGCTCTGCGGATAACAAACTGGTGGAGATTATCGAGTTGCCAAATCACCCGTGGTTTGTGGCTTGTCAGTTCCATCCAGAATTTACTTCGACGCCACGTGATGGTCACCCGTTGTTCGCCGGCTTTGTGAAAGCGGCTGGTGAGTATCAGAAGCGCCAGGTGAAATAAAATATTTGGTAGAAGGGGCGGCAGCGATGTCGCCCCCTCTGTCTGGAGTTTTAGTTTAACTTGTACTGAGGAAAATCTAATGTCCAAAATCGTTAAAGTCATCGGTCGCGAAATCATCGACTCCCGTGGTAACCCAACTGTAGAAGCCGAAGTTCATCTGGAAGGCGGTTTTGTTGGTTTGGCTGCGGCACCATCAGGTGCTTCTACTGGTTCCCGTGAAGCACTGGAACTGCGTGACGGTGACAAATCCCGTTTCCTGGGCAAAGGCGTTCTGAAAGCCGTTGCAGCAGTAAATGGCCCAATTGCTCAGGCAGTTATCGGTAAAGATGCCAAAGATCAGGCAAATATCGATAAAATCATGATCGATCTGGACGGTACTGAGAACAAATCCCAGTTTGGTGCTAACGCCATCCTGGCTGTTTCTCTGGCAGCAGCGAAAGCAGCAGCAGCATCTAAAGGCATGCCTTTGTATGAGCACATTGCTGAACTGAATGGCACCCCAGGCAAATTCTCTATGCCACTGCCGATGATGAACATCATCAACGGCGGCGAGCATGCTGATAACAACGTTGATATTCAAGAGTTTATGATTCAGCCAGTTGGCGCTAAAACTCTGAAAGAAGCGGTTCGCATCGGTTCTGAAGTGTTCCATACTTTGGCTAAAGTTCTGAAAGCTAAAGGTATGAGCACTGCGGTAGGCGACGAAGGTGGCTACGCGCCAAACCTGGGTTCTAACGCCGAAGCACTGGCTGTTATCGCTGAAGCGGTAAAACAGGCTGGTTACGAGTTGGGCAAAGACGTGACTCTGGCGATGGACTGTGCTGCATCTGAATTCTATAAAGATGGCAAATATGTTCTGGCTGGCGAAGGCAACAAAGCTTTCACTTCTGAAGAGTTCACTCACTTCCTGGAAGACCTGACCAAACAGTACCCAATCGTCTCTATCGAAGACGGTCTGGACGAATCTGACTGGGCTGGCTTCAAATACCAGACCGAAGTTCTGGGTGACAAAATCCAGTTGGTTGGTGACGATCTGTTTGTAACCAACACCAAGATCCTGAAAGAAGGTATCGAGAAAGGTGTTGCTAACTCTATCCTGATTAAATTCAACCAGATCGGTTCTCTGACCGAAACTCTGGCTGCTATCAAGATGGCGAAAGATGCAGGTTACACCGCGGTTATCTCTCACCGTTCAGGCGAAACCGAAGATGCTACCATTGCCGACCTGGCAGTAGGTACTGCAGCAGGCCAGATCAAAACCGGTTCTATGAGCCGTTCTGACCGTGTTGCTAAATACAACCAACTGATCCGTATCGAAGAAGCGTTGGGCGACCGCGCACCATTCAACGGTCTGAAAGAAGTTAAAGGCCAGTAATTACTGCACTTTATCTTCTGTAAAAGTTGATTGAAAAACCCGCTTCGGCGGGTTTTTTTACATCAGAAGTTCAGAAAAGTAGCATCATATTAATTATAACTAGTTTAAATTTATATAATCTAGCCATGTTATATAAATATTTCTTCTGTGTTAATTTTAATGCTGTGATGGTTGTCACGAAATATTGTTTGCTGTCTAATTTTTTATTACTACAATTAATAATTCATAGGTTTTATAAATTAAAACTTCTTATCTATTCTGATATATATATAATTGCTATTTATAATTGATTCTGGCGCCATAAATATGGAAGGCTTTTATCTTCCTCTAATGAGGTGAAAACCACATGCTCAATAGAATTGTGATTGTAGGTGGCGGTACTGGTGGAACTATTCTCGCTAATTTATTAGCCTCAAAATTACATCGAGATATTCTTGAAAGAAAAGTGGAGTTAATTCTTATTTCTGATTCACCAGTTCACTATTATAAACCTGCTTTTATGTATATTGCTTTTAACTTGTTTTATAGGCAAGAGTTGGAACGTGCACAGCAGAGTTTATTACGACCAGAAGTTACTTTCATTGTTGATAAAGCAGAGAGTTTCGATTTTTCTAAAAGAGAAATATCATGCCGCAGCGGGAAAAAATATAACTATGACTTTTTAGTGTTTGCCACAGGGTGCGTCCCTCGGCCTGATAGAATTGAAGGTCTTGCTGAGGCTGGCGATCATTTTTATCAATATGCGGCTTCTCGTCAATTGGCCGATAAATTAGCTAAAATAGAGAAAGGTCGCATTTTTATCACCGTATCTTTCCCGCAAACTCCCAACGTGCCCCATCAGTGTGGTATTGCCCCAATTGAAACTACCCTGATGCTGGATGACTATCTTCGCCGACGTGGGGTGCGTAATGCCATTGAGATTGTCTATACCTACCCTACGGTTTCTCAGCTTTTACGTAATTGCCTTTTCTTACAAAGACCTACAGGTGAGGTTCTCCCCAATATTTTCGCAGCTAAAGATATTAAACACCAGCGCGGTTTTACATTACAAAAAGTCGATCCCGATAAAAAGATTGCCTATTCCGCAGAGGGAGATGCGCAACCTTTTGATATCTTGATGAGCACTCCCCCGATTACCGCTGTTGATGCTGTACGCAATACCGGTTTAAGTGAGTGGGATAACGGAGAAGGCTGGTTGCCGACAGACCATCAGACGCTGCAAGTCTATGGGCAGCCAGGGGTTTATGTCATTGGTGATACCGTTGATTTGCCTATCAGCAAAGCCGGCGGTTCTTGCCATAATCAAGCCCCTGTTATTGCAGATAATATCGTCTCTGAACTGCGTATCGGCTATCCAACCAGTTATTACGATGGAAAAGTACAGGCACTGGCCCAAATGGGGCTGAATGCGGGTATGCCATTGTGGTATGACTACCGCAATGATGTCATGCCAACCCCACCGACTAAGGTGGGGGGAATGTTACGTAATGGTTTTAACCGCGGTTTATATTGGGCCACCGTTCGTGGGTTGATTTAATAAGGGTAAATAATGAGCGAACAACAATCTGATGAAAGTCACGTTGAGAAAACAATAACTCCTGAAGTTGATTTCACTGAATTACTCAATAAATTACAGCCATTATTAGCCGGAGGACGATTAAATAATGCGGTAGATATGTTGTCGTTATTATCTGATGTGGTTGATATTGCAGATAATGCTTTGGTTGAGAAACTTGCTGGTGTATTCGAAGGGATTGTTGCTGTTGGTTGGGAAAGTGGTAATGCATTAAGAATAGCTAATACTGAACTAAGACTTAATCAAGAGAACGTTAATTACCGTTCTTTATACTCATTATTCCGTGATCGCGATACGTTAGTTGGAATTACCTTGTTATTACGGACGTTACAGATAATCGGCCAAAGAATTAATGCCACGAAAATATCACCATCTTGAGTTTATAAAATTATTCCAATGAGGGCGTATTGATGTCGATGCAATCAGCAAAGTCTTTTTCTACTCGAGCCATACATTATGGTTATAACCCTCAAGAGCATTTAGGCGCATTATCTCCACCGGTTTATATGAGTTCTACTTTTACTTTCCCTAGCGCTGAATATGGCGGAGCTTGTTTTGCCGGAACAGAGAAAGGTTATTTTTACTCCAGAATCAGTAACCCGACACTAGACTTATTGGAGCGTCGCATTGCCATTCTGGAAGGGGGAGAAGGCGCTGTAGCCTTTTCATCCGGCATGGGGGCAATTACTGCCTGTTGTTGGACCTTTCTGAAACCGGGCGATGAAATTATTGTCGACCAGACCATCTATGGTTGTACTTATGCTTATTTTCATCATGGACTGGCTCGATTTGGGGTGAAAATTACTCATGTCGATTTAACCGATTCACGTAAGCTGGCTGCGGCTATTTCAGAGCAGACAAGATTGGTATATTGCGAAACCCCTGCTAACCCGAATATGCGTATTGTCGATATTGCAGCACTTAGTCAAATTACCCGTGCCAATGGCTCACTTTTTATCGTAGATAACACTTACTGCACTCCTTATCTGCAAACGCCGTTAGCTCTAGGGGCTGATATTGTCGTGCACTCAGCCACCAAATATCTTGGCGGACACGGTGATTTATTGGCCGGTTTGGTCGTGACACGCCAGAATCTGGCAGACCAAATTCGGCTGGTAGGGCTAAAAGATATGAATGGCGCGGTGCTGTCCGCGCAGGATGCGGCACTGATTTTACGTGGCATGAAAACATTGGCTGTTCGTATGGAAAGACATTGTGCCAGTGCCCAGATTATCGCCGAAAAGTTATCTCAGCACCCACAGATCGAGAAGATTTATTATCCTGGATTACCCGACTTCCCCCAACGCGAACTGGTTGAGCGGCAAATGACGGGGCCTGGTGGAATGATTGCTTTTGAACTCCGTGGCGGTATGACGTCGGGGATCGCTTTTCTTAATGCGTTGCAACTCATTTACCGTGCAGTCAGCTTGGGCGACTGTGAAACATTAGCGCAGCATCCTGCCAGCATGACCCATTCCTCTTATACTCCTGAAGAACGACGTCATCATTTAATTAGCGATGGGTTGATTCGGCTATCTGTTGGGTTAGAAGATGTAGATGATTTATTAAACGATTTACTTCAGGCATTAGATGTTGCCAATACAGGCCAGTGAGATTCCCAGTTAATCGCGTATTAATAAACAAGATCCTCACACCTTTGGCAGAACCATTAGGTGGTAGTGATATCCAAATGGGCTGTGGTGTTATTGAGTCACTGTCTGATACAAACTCTTCTGTAAAAGTTGATTGAAAAACCCGCTTCGGCGGTTTTTTGTGGATTTATTTTGGCTTTGAAGAATAATAATATTTATAAAGATGATTTGAGATGGCATGTCATTGGAAATCGGTAAAATAGCTTCATATGCACTACATTAAATATTTTCCCATCCACTTCTTTATAAGGATTTATATGCGAGTCTCTGCATCTCAATTAAATGTGCATCATTCTCATTTAGATGAACTTAATAACGATATAAAAAATCAAGTAAAAATAATAACTGAAAATTATAATGGAAAGGAGTGCATATCAGAACTTAACATTCAGAATGTCGCAGATAAATATGGTGTTAATTCTGATATAGCCCAAATAATGTTAGATAATGATATTGGTGATTATACTATGGTGGCCAAGCTGGTTATCTTACAACGCGAAAAAGTCAGTTTTTCTGAAATAAATAAATTCGCTAAAAATCATGATGGTTCGATGGAGGGCTTCTTTAGCACTTTACTTACAAATAAAAGCTTTAAAGTAGAATATC
>NZ_CACVAD010000025.1 GCF_902726545.1 Yersinia artesiana
CACCCCAACACCCCAACACCCCAACACTCCAATACCGACACCTGAATACCATTCCCTATATACCTGTCTTATATACCCATAAACTCGGCTTTAACTTCCTAAAACTTATTCCCTAAACAAATAACCCATCTGTGAATCGCAGGCATAAAAAAAGGCGCCGTAGCGCCTCTTTAAGGAGTTTTTTCTGATACTTAGAGCACCAGGCCCGCGATAGAAGCGGACAGCACACTGACCAGTGTAGAGCCGTACAGCAGTTTCAAACCAAAACGAGAAACGACGTTACCTTGATGTTCATTCAGGCCTTTAATCGCACCGGCTACGATACCGATGGAAGAGAAGTTAGCGAATGAAACCAGGAATACGGACAGAATACCTACACTGCGTGGTGACAATTCTGATGCCACTTTCTGTAAGTCCATCATTGCCACAAATTCATTTGAAACCAGTTTGGTTGCCATGATACCGCCAACTTGCAAGGCTTCATGAGCAGGGATGCCCATTACCCAGGCAAACGGGAAGAAGACATAGCCCAGAATACCCTGGAAGCTAATACCAAACAGCAGACTGAACAGAGCATTCATCGCAGCAATCAATGCAATGAAACCAATTAGCATTGCCGCAACGATAATGGCAACTTTAAAACCAGCCAGGATGTATTCACCCAGCATTTCAAAGAAGCTTTGTCCTTCGTGCAGGTTGCTCAGTTGTAACTCTTCTTCATCTTCAGCTTTATATGGGTTGATTAGCGACAACACGATAAAGGTACTGAACATGTTAAGCACCAGTGCTGCAACCACGAATTTCGCGTCCAGCATTGACATATAAGCACCGACTATCGACATCGAAACCGTCGACATTGCCGTTGCTGCCATGGTGTACATGCGCTTTTCAGACATTTTGCCCAAAATATCTTTATAGGCGATGAAGTTTTCAGACTGGCCCAGAATCAGTGAACTGACTGCGTTGAATGATTCCAGCTTACCCATACCGTTAATTTTGGACAGTAAAGTACCAATCAGACGAATAATGACCGGCAGAACTTTAATGTATTGCAGAATACCAATCAGGGCAGAAATAAAGACGATAGGGCACAGCACTCTTAGGAAGAAGAACGCGAGACCTTTATCCCCCATATTGCCGAAGACAAAGTCGGTACCGGTAGCGGCAAATCCAAGCAATTTGTCGAATAAGCCGGCGAATCCTTTCACAAAACCTAATCCAACTTCCGAGTGGAGGAAGAAGTACGCTAACAGCACCTCAATAACCAACAATTGAATAACAAACCGAATGCGGATGCTTTTACGATCCTTACAGATCACTAGAGCGAGTATGGCCACTACGACTAAGGCCAACGCAAACTGTAGAATATGGGACATGTGTGCTCCAAATTAGAGGCAGGCTAGGTTTTGGTGGACATTTTATGTAACGGCTACATTAAAAACGAGATGTAGTCTGCAAATATAGAAATTCACTTTCATAAATGCAAACAAATTAGCGGGGTTGATCACAAAAAACAGGATGTTAATAATATGCTACAAAGATAGTGTAGATATGCTAATTTGGGCAATTGTAGCGTCCAGTCTCAAAAATTGCGATGCAGCTTTTAACTCAATTTTTCAGAAACCAACACTGACGATGACGGCACGACAAATTATGCGGTATTAGCTATCAGAGAGATAAGTTTCACCGCCACAAATGCGCTTGATAACTATTATCATTTAGATATTATTAAAGATAAGAAAGTAGCCGTAAATTTTCCAAAGGTAATACTGAATGTTGAATAGTCGTGTTGTCGATACGCCCCCCCGTACATCAAGGAGGATCAAACTCTCCCTGATGGGGCCTGCTTTTATCGCGGCTATCGGCTATATCGATCCCGGTAATTTTGCCACCAATATTCAGGCCGGTGCTTCCTTTGGTTATACCTTATTATGGGTCGTGGTTTGGGCCAATTTTATGGCCATGCTTATCCAACTGCTTTCCGCCAAGCTCGGTATTGCTACTGGCAAAAATCTGGCTGAACATATTCGTGACCGCTTTCCTCGCCCTGCGGTATGGGCTTACTGGGTGCAAGCCGAAATCATTGCGATGGCGACAGACCTGGCTGAGTTTATTGGGGCGGCGATTGGGTTCAAATTGCTCTTGGGTGTGACCCTGCTTGAGGGGGCGATACTTACAGGCATCGCGACCTTCCTTATATTGATGCTGCAAAAGCGCGGGCAAAAGCCATTAGAGCTAGTAATTGGTGGCCTGCTGTTGTTTGTCGCCGCAGCTTATATTGTGGAACTTGTCTTCTCACGACCAGAGATAGCAGCCTTAGGCCGTGGGATGTTAATCCCGGATCTCCCTAACCGCGATGCAGTATTTTTAGCCGCCGGGGTATTGGGCGCAACAATAATGCCGCACGTAATCTATCTGCATTCATCATTAACGCAAACCGCCGGCGAAAACTCTAAAGCGGATCGTTACGCCTCGACCAAATTGGATGTAGCCATTGCCATGACGATTGCGGGTTTTGTCAATTTGGCGATGATGGCGACGGCAGCTGCCGCTTTCCATTTCAACGGCTATGGCAGCATTGCGGAAATTGAACAAGCTTATTTAACATTACAACCCTTGCTGGGTAATGCCGCCGCGACCATTTTTGGTTTGAGTTTAGTTGCCGCAGGGCTGTCATCAACCGTGGTCGGAACCTTGGCCGGACAAGTGGTTATGCAGGGTTTTGTGCGGTTTTACATTCCCATTTGGGTGCGCCGAACAGTAACTATGCTGCCTTCCTTTATTGTCATTTTGATGGGAATGGATGCCACACGCATATTGGTGATGAGTCAGGTATTGCTGAGTTTCGGTATTGCTTTGGCGCTAGTGCCATTGCTGGCCTTTACCGGCAATAAAGAATTGATGGGGGATATGGTTAACTCAAAATTAATTCAGATTTTGGGAAAACTGATTGTACTGGTGGTGATTGGATTGAATGCTTACTTACTAATAAGCCTGCTTTAATTTATCAATAAGGCGAGTTAAGGACAAAAACTCGCCTGAGTATTCTCATTTAGTCATGATGATGGTCATGACCTTTGCCGTGATGATGTTTTTTACTCTGTTTTTTATGATGCTTGTCATATTTCCAGTAGTGTCCATCACGATAGTAGTAGTTCTTTTTCCACCAATCTTTGTGTTGCCAGCGGTGACCATCCCAGTAATGACCATGACGATTCCGCTCACCTAAATCTCGGCCTTGATGATTTTGCCACCATTGACGATCACGCCAGTCATAACCATCCCAATAATTACCACTGCGGTCTTGCTCGCCAATCTGTAGCGAAACACTGGGTAGCAACTCAATACTCTCGGCATTGGCCATCGGGATAAGCGGGAACCAGGCTAAGATAGTTATCAGCAACAGAGGTTTTATCCTTCTTGGTCGCACTACGCTTAGCTTTAACATTGTTGATTTAAACATGGCCGTTTTTAACATTATTTATCCTTGTCTGGCCTTACAGGCTATGACGCTATCTTAAACAGTAAGTCAGCCACAGGGATTCGGATAAAACTGTAAATATAGGTTTTAGGATTTATCTGTGAGGAGAGGTAATCGGTCGCGACAGGGAGCATTAGCCCCCTGTTGAATACTTAAAAAGAGAACGTTTACATCAAGATATTCTCAATGATTTTTATTTCTGCATCACTGAATTCGGTATTGGCCAACATACCGACAGCATCATCAATTTGACTGATTTTGCTGGCCCCGATCAGTGCTGACGTCACTCGCCCGCCCCGCAATACCCACGCTAAAGACATTTGCGACAACTTCTGCCCTCGATCAAGCGCCAGTTCATTCAATTGGCGAACCTTTGCCAGTTTTTCCGCTGAAAGTTGCTCAGGATTCAGGAACTTACTGTCACTGGCTGCCCGTGAGTCCAATGGGATGCCGGCCAAATAGCGATCAGTTAATAAACCGCCCGCCAGTGGTGAGAAAGCAATAGATCCAACACCATACTCGTCCAACGTATCTTGCAGGTCTGCCTCAATCCAACGCTCAAACAAGGAGTATTTGGGTTGATGAATCAAACAGGGCGTACCGAGTTGTGCCAGAATTTCGCAGGCCTGACGTGTTTGTGCTGCTGGATAGTTGGACAAGCCGACATATAAAGCTTTGCCTTGGCGCACCAGTAAATCCAGCGCAGCCATCGTCTCTTCCAATGGGGTATTAGGGTCTGGGCGGTGATGATAGAAAATATCAACATAATCCAGCCCCATCCGCTGTAAGCTTTGATTAATGCTGGCGACCAGATACTTTTTGGAACCCCAATCACCATAAGGGCCGGGCCACATGGTGTAACCCGCTTTGGACGAAATAATCAGTTCATCGCGATAAGGGCGCAAATCTTGTTGCAAGATTCGGCCAAAATTCAGTTCGGCGGAACCGGGCGGTGGGCCATAGTTATTGGCTAAATCAAAATGGGTAATACCATGATCAAAAGCACGATGAATCAGGTTGCGGCTATTTTCATACAAGGTGCTGTCACCAAAGTTATGCCACAAGCCAAGAGAAATCGCTGGCAGCATTAATCCACTGCGGCCACAACGGTGATACTCCATCTCCTGATAGCGGGAGGACGCTGCCTGATAGACCATGATGTCCCTTATTGATGAAAGTAAACAATGCCTTAATGTATGCGTTTCCACCGATTTCGAACGC
Organism: Yersinia artesiana; assembly: GCF_902726545.1. GTDB lineage: Bacteria > Pseudomonadota > Gammaproteobacteria > Enterobacterales > Enterobacteriaceae > Yersinia > Yersinia artesiana. Next base: position 4,703 of record NZ_CACVAD010000025.1, read on the forward strand.
TGGCGTGATCACAGAGTTTGCATCCGATGACAGGGGAGAATGCCTGTCAGCAAGACCTTCTGCTATGTGGGCTAATTAATAATTTAAAAAACATTAGATTTATTGATGATTTGCTCAATACTTATTTGACAATAATAAGCATTGAGGCGGGTAGTGATGGCGAGCAACTATAAGGTAGCAGATTATTTACTGGATCGACTGGCACAAGTGGGTATCAGGCATCTATTTGGTGTCCCTGGTGATTTCAATCTTCACTTTTTAGATCATGTCATCAACCATCCGGTTATCCAATGGATGGGATGCGCGAATGAACTTAACGCGGCTTATGCGGCCGATGGCTATGCCCGAGTCATGCCCGCGGCGGCGCTATTGACCACAACAGGGGTTGGTGAGTTAAGCGCTATTAATGGTATCGCGGGTAGCTTTGCTGAATATCTTCCTATCATTCATATTGTCGGCACTCCGGCGCTGCGCTCGCAAAAAGCGGGTGAATTATTGCATCATTCATTTGGCGATGGTGATTTCAACCATTTCGCGCGGATGGCGAAAGAAGTTGCTTGCGCGCATACCAGCTTAACTGCCGAAAATGCCGCGTCTGAGATTGATCGCTTGTTGGTGGCGGCACTTTATCAACGGCGTCCGGTCTATTTACAGCTCCCCTCTGATGTGGGAGAGGCGGAGTTAACCAGCCAATCTGGGGCGTTAGCACTGTCTCAACCGATGTTATCCCCGACCTCATTACAGGCTTTTATTGAGGCAGCCCGTCAAAAATTGCAGTCGGCGCACCGGGTGGCGCTGTTGGCAGATTTTCTCGCCGATAGATTTGGCGCACGACCAGCACTGAATCATTGGCTGGCAGAGGTGAATCTACCGCATTCGACATTGCTGATGGGGAAAGGCTTGCTGGACGAGACTCACCCGATGTTCATTGGAACTTATGCCGGAGCCGCCAGTGATGCCAGCGTCAGAGAATATATTGAAGAGGCCGATGTGCTGATCACCGTCGGGGTGTGGTTCGTTGATACCATTACCGCCGGATTCAGCCAACATATTACTCAGGATAATTGTATTGATGTTCAGCCGGAACAAGTGCGGATTGGCCGTCAGGTTTTTAGTCAAATCCCCATGCTGGCCGCCGTCAATGCGCTACACGAGTTATGCCTGTCTTTACAGGGAGAATGGCAGCAGCCGGTCATCACTCATCCTATACCCGCGCTGCCGTCCGATAATCTCCTTAGCCAGCACGCTTTTTGGTATCACATCCAGCATTTCCTGCGGTCGGACGATATTGTGGTGACAGATCAAGGCACCTCCAGTTTTGGTGCCGCCACACTGCGTCTGCCTTCTGGCTGTACCTTTGTCACCCAATCATTGTGGGGATCAATTGGTTTTAGTTTACCCGCAGCCTATGGCGCGCAATTGGCGCAACCGCAGCGCAGAGTAATTTTGCTGGTAGGGGATGGCGCAGCGCAGCTCACCATACAAGAGTTGGGGTCGATGCTGCGTGATGGTTTAACTCCTATTATTTTTCTGCTTAATAATCATGGTTACACGGTAGAGCGGGCTATTCATGGGCCACAGCAACCCTATAACGACATTGCCGAGTGGGATTGGACGCAGCTACCCCAAGCTTTGGCTGTAGACAAAGCCTCATTGACTTGCCGGGTCACGCAGGCGGATGAACTGCAACAGGTACTGACACAGATCGAAAATTGCCAGCAATTAGCATTTATTGAGGTTATGTTGCCACCAATGGATATGCCTGAATTAATGGTTAATGTGGCCAAATCTATTCAGGCCCGTAATGCTGCGGTTTAATGGCACCGGTTAGTTGATCCAACAGCCAATAGCCTGCCGGCCCCGGTGGGCTTTTTTTCGACCAAACTGCATCAATTGAGATCATTTTTGGCCAACCTGCGATTGGCAAGGCAACCAGTTTTTTATCACTGTATTGCTCAACCATCCAGTGCGGTAAAATCGCCCAACCGAAGCCTTGCACCGCCATCTCCATCAACATTAAATAACTGGGGGCTGACCATATCAATCCCTGCGACTGATTGCGCTCGGTGCGGTTATAGGTGTTGAGACAGAGTTGGCGAGTGGTGGCGAGTTGTTCCGGGTGAACCTGAGATAATTGTGCCAACGGATGATGGCGTTGCACAAATATCGCCATTTCGCTTTGCTCAGCTAATCGGTTGGCGGCAATGTCCGGCGGGTAATGTTGTTGTACCTCCACTACGCCGATATGCGCCCGCCTCAGTTGCAGCAAATCAATCACATCATCATCTTCAGCAATCAAACACTCAAATTCGATATCGGGGTAACGTTGCTCAAAGCGGCGTAGCAAACTCTCGTGATGAGTTGGCTGGTAGGTGTCGGATAAGACAAACGTCAGACGGGTTTCAACCTGGCCCGCCAGCCGGATTGATAGATTATCCAGACGCTCACTGGCCGCCAGAATTTCTTGCACATGAGAGAGCACGCGCCGTCCGTGATCGGTTAATACCGGCTGACGAGCTTGCCGGTCAAATAAGGTTAACCCCAGATCGGCCTCCAGATTGGCGATGGCGGTGCTGATGGTTGACTGGCTTTTGCGTAGTTTACGGGCCGCAGCGGAGAATGATCCCAGTGCGGCAGCTTCGACAAACGCAATCAGCGCTTCGGGAGAGTAGTGCATAATCTATCTATTTTATCGATGGGTTCTATTTTTAATCTATCTTAAAAAACGATGATAATCACCTTCGACATTGTGTTATTGATTAATTAAGTGGGTGTTTTATGCAAGTTCAGCGCAAATCATTTTTTGAGCGGGTTATTCATGCCATTGGTTTTGAAGTGATTGCCGTCGCAATTTGTGCGCCAGTCGGGGCATGGTTACTCGATCGTTCCGTATTACAAATGGGCACATTGGCCATTCTTCTCTCTTCTGTGGCGATGTTGTGGAACATCATTTACAACAGTCTGTTCGACTACTTCTGGCCGGTGAACCGGGTCGCGAAAACCCTGCGTGTGCGAGTATTCCATGCGTTGGGCTTTGAAGGCGGGTTTATTCTGATTGGTTTACCGATTGCGGCTTTCGTATTGGGGATTTCACTGTTACAGGCGTTTATATTGGAGATCGGTTTCTTCTTGTTCTTCCTGCCTTACACCATGTTCTATAACTGGGCTTATGATAGTTTGCGGGCGCGAATTATCCGCTCACGCCAGCCCGATGTCTTAACGCCAGCCGCCGATAAAGGGCGGGGTTCAAACTAATATGAAGTTAATGACAAAGCTATTTATGGCTCAGTGAGTGAAGGGTTGACCGTACCTAGGGGCACTTCGACGGCTTACGCCGTTACGACCCCAACGGCACGTTTCCCCTTCATTTAATACTAATAGTTGGCTCATCACGAACTATGATTTCTTGTTTCAGCAGCGGCAATTTACCGCTGCTGAAACGTTTTTATGTGATCTTTATCGCAAAGCGAAACGGTTTCCAGCATTGAGATTGTTGTTTCGCCAACCTGATTTTACAGTGGGCATAGTTGAAGTTAAGAATATCTGTAACGGAGAAGTTTCTGATGACGAGCTATGCCCTGGTGGGTGACGTTGGCGGCACTAATGCCCGTTTGGCGCTTTGCGCTGTGGCGACGGGCGAAATATCACAAGCAAAAACATATTCAGGGTTAGATTACGACAGTCTGGAAGCTGTCATTAAGCAATATTTATCAGAGCATAAGGTCACGGTAGAGCATGCCTGTATTGCTATTGCCTGCCCGATAACCGGTGATTGGGTGGCAATGACCAATCATACTTGGGCGTTCTCTATCGCGGCGATGCAACAAAACCTCGGACTGGAGCACTTAGAGATCATTAATGATTTCACCGCTGTATCAATGGCAATTCCCATGTTGTCTGAGCACGATGTGCTGCAATTTGGCGGTACATCGCCACAGCCGGGCAAACCGGTGGCGGTATATGGTGCCGGGACGGGGTTAGGGGTGGCACATTTAGTTAATGTGGATAGCCGCTGGATAAGCTTGCCGGGTGAAGGCGGGCATGTGGATTTTGCGCCCAATAGCGAAGAAGAAGACCGGATTTTGGCGGTATTGCGTCAGGAACTGGGCCACGTTTCCGCCGAGCGGGTACTTTCCGGGCCAGGGCTGGTCAATTTATACCGGGCCATTGTGATTTCCGATGGTCGTCTGCCCGAAAATCTGGCACCGAAAGATGTGACTGAACGCGCTTTGGCAGACAGTTGTACTGATTGTCGCCGCGCATTATCACTGTTTTGCGTGATTATGGGGCGCTTTGGCGGTAATTTAGCCTTGAATCTCAGCACTTTTGGCGGCGTGTATATCGCTGGCGGAATTGTGCCGCGCTTTATGGAATTCTTTAAAGCTTCCGGTTTCCGCGGTGCTTTTGAAGATAAAGGGCGTTTTAAAGATTTCTTACAGGATATTCCGGTCTATATGATCACGCACCAGCAACCCGGTTTGCTGGGCGCAGGGGCTTATTTACGTCAGAAGTTAGGGTATACTCTTCATCCTTAAAACTGCATAGATCACCGGATTGAAACGAAAAAGCAGAGTCAAGGCTCTGCTTGAGGTTAATGACAAAGTGCCCGTAACGGTGAAAACAGGTAGATCGTAAAGACGCCGTAAACCCATCCCTGGGGGCTCGAGCCGCGCCATCCGTGGCGCGGACGCTTTACTCTTCTACCTGTTCTCCCCTTGCAAGATCGAGTCGTTGGAGTTTGTCAGCAGTCTGAGAGCCAAGGCTCTGCTTTTTTACAACTTATAATGATTAGGCGTGGCTGCTGGCGGTGACCCCAGATGAAGCCGTTGATCTGTTTTCTGCCTCGGTAGCCGCCCCTTTTGGCGGTTTGATAACCAGGGTTAACAACAGAGAAACCACTGACATCACTGCAATAACGATAAAGGTTGCGTGATATCCGCCCAGTTGTGCTGCAATAAATGACCCTGCCAGTGCACCTAAACCAAACCCTTGATAGATAACCCCATAGTTTTTGCTATGGTTTTTCAGGCCAAAGAAATCGCCCACAATGGCTGGGAACACCGTAATATTTCCGCCGAAACAGAAAGCAATGGCACCGACACACAAGAAGAACAGGGCATGAGTCAGCGGGACAAAACTCAACACCGATACGGCTAAAGTGGTCACCAGCAAGGTAAAGCTGATCACTCGCAGGCGGCCCACTTTATCGGATAGCGCCCCCAGAATAATACGTCCGGCAGTGTTAAAAATGGCGATGGCCGACACGGTATTGGCTGCGGTCGCCAAATCCATCCCCGCCAACTGCACGCCCAAATCCTTCACGATACCAATCAGATATAAGCCACTCATACATGCAGTGAAGAAGATGATAAACAGGAAGTAAGACTCTTTGACTGCCAGCATCTCTTTGACACTGAAATCACGACCAGCGCGCGCTGATGGCAGGTTGGCAGTGGTTTGCGGTGCGACTACTTTTTCCCGCAACAAGAAAGAACCTGCCCCGACCAAAACCATCACGATAATGCCCCAGTAGAAGAAAGCCAGTGAGACCCCCTGATTGGCAATCAAACTGGCATTCACGTATTTGAACAGCAGGCTACCGGTACCAAATGCCCCGACAGAAATACCTGAAATCAAGCCCTTACGTTCCGGGAACCATTTGATCAGATTCGACAGCGTGGTGATGTAGGCGGTGCCATCGGCAAAACCAACCACAATCCCCGCCAGCAGATAAATCATTCCTAGCGAGGTGGCAAAAGAGCTGGCAATCAAACCCAAACCGAGGATGATACCGGAAATTAACGTCAGTTTACGAATGCCAATGCGCTCTTGCAGACGGCCAGCAAACAAGGTGGCGATAGCCAGAGAGAAACTGGTGATAGAGAACGTGGTTGCCACCGCTCCGAGTGACCAACTGAATTTTTCCCCCAGCGGCTGATTGAATAAGCTCCAGGTATAGATGGTGCCTAAACCCATCTGAACGATGATAGTACCAACAACAATTAGCCAACGATTTACCGGTTTACTGCTCATGCCGGACTCCTTAAACATCAATGCATACGGCCCGAATGGGGGCTATTGCTGACGGGATAGTAGTCAGCAATAGCGTCGGAGCCTAAAAATTACGCGCTGATGGAGCACCGAAAATCTTGTATTGTGGTGTTATCAGCCCGCCGAATGAAACCAGTATACGGGCGGGCTAATAGCAATAGATCGAAAGGGGAATGAGCTGCATTCGGGGAGGAATGAAATGCATTTAAAGGCGCATCAGTTGCCTGAATTCTTTTATCTTGCTGCGGCTCACCGGGACTTCAAAATCCAAATCACTGAGCCGCAGAATATAGGTGTTGTTAAACCAAGGCACGATTTCGCGGATTTTGGCTAAATTCACGCAATAAGAGCGGTGACAGCGGAAAAAGTATTCTTCAGGCAGGCGACTGCAAAATTCAGTGATATTCATCGGCATGATAAATTCTTCGCGCCGAGTGTAAACCAGCGTGACCTTTTCCTGCGCCGCTGCGTAATAAATATCATTGATATCCGTGACAATGATGCGCTCATCTTTCATCAGATTGATGGTATGGGCCGTTGGGCGATGACTGGGGCTGTTGGTTTGTTCTTTATTTTGGCGATCACGTTTATACAGGGCTTCCAGCTTTTGCAGCATAGTGACAATACGCGATTCGTGGTAAGGCTTTAAAATATAGTCAAAAGCTTCAATTTCAAAGGCTTCTACCGCATGCTCTTTATAAGCAGTAATAAAGATAATGTAAGGTTTATGGGTAAATTTGCTGATATTTTGCGCCAGTAAAACGCCATCGAGCGATGGAATATTAATGTCGAGAAAAATAGCATCAACCTGATGATTTTGCAGATATTTAAGCACGTCCAACCCATCTTCAAAGGTGGCTTCGATGGTGATATTACTGTGCTGCTGGATCAGGTAACTTAATTCTTCCTGAGCCAGAAATTCATCTTCGACAATAATTGCTTTCACGGGTTAAGCTCCGGCTGAAATACTGGGTTCTGCATGGACTTTGCCGCCATTTTTACTGATATAAAAAGAAATCTCGGTGCCCGGTTCCATTCGGCGTATCTGTAAACCCTCGCCATAGAGTAATTTCACTCGATGATGGACATTCAGTAAGCCGATTTTATTGCCGGGCATTTCGTTATTTGCCACGCGCTCAATGGTTTCCTGGTTGATCCCATTGCCGGTGTCTTTCACCGAGATTTTTATCTGATCGCCACAGTCTTTAACCGCAATAACTACCACACCTTTACCTCGGTACGGCTGAATACCATGCACGATAGCATTCTCTACCAGCGGTTGGATCAACAAGCTGGGGATTTTTAGTGCAATATCGTCGTCAATATCATAAATGACAGTCAATTTGCTGCCAAATCGCGCCTGTTCGATGGCAATATAGTCTTGAATTTGATGTAGTTCTTTACGAATATCAATTTGTTCATCATTCAGTTCAAGATTATAGCGCAGGTAGCGCGATAGATTGATGATCAATTGACGCGCGGTATCTGGATTAATACGAATTGATGAGGAAATAGCATTTAAAGCATTAAATAAAAAGTGCGGGTTAATTTTACTTTGTAGCGCCCGCATTTCCGCTTTATTCGCCATTTCGCGCAGTTGTTCAATACGCGAAACCTCAATTTGGGTTGAGATAATTTGCGACAAACCTACTGCCATCACTTTGAGTGAATAAGTGATTTTATGGGCATGGCAATAATAGATTTTCAGCGAGCCGGTCACTTCGCCTTTTTCCCATAAGGGAATAATGATAAGCGAATGAATTTGCGGCGTCCGGTGGACCTCATCATTATTACGGATGGTAATTTTACCGCGCTGAATACTTTCCTTGGTAATGTCACTGATTATTTCATGGCCGATATTATAGGTTTCTACCCCGACACCGACATATGCCAAAATATGCTGGGTATCGGTGATAGCAACAGCATCGGCCTTGATATCATGGCGAATAATTTCACACACACTGCGTAATGACTCGCCGTTGATATGGCGAAAATAGGGTAAGGTTTTATTGGCAATATCCAGCGCCAGCTTTGCCTGTCGCGCCGCAATCACCTCTTTTTCATCCTCGACACTCTGCACTAGCAGCACAATTAACCCGATACAGACGGCTCCTAAAATCATTGGAATGGCGATTTTAGACACAATATCGATGCCCAATGCGGTTGGTTTGGCCCAGATAACCACCAAGAGCATGGTCAGCGATTCGCAAATCATACCGGCCAAAATACCGATGCTCCATTGCCGCTCTTTTTTGATTTTCAGGTTGATATAACCCGACATCAAACCCGCGATAATACTGGTAATCAAACAGGGGACTGAGGTAATACCATCAATATCAATTAAATAACGATGAGAGCCAGCAATAAGCCCAGTAATAATCCCCACCCACGGGCCAAATAGAATACCGCCGGACATCACGGCAATCACCCGCACGTTAACCAGAGAACCTTCAACATTGATACCGGAATAGGTGCCGAAAATAGCAAATAACGAGAAGATAGCGGTGACGGCGGCTAATTCTAGCGGCGTGTGTTTCTCTTTTTGCAATAACTGACGAAATAGATGGGTGCGGGTCAGGAAGAACAGGCAAATTAGCATCAGTGCGGCGCGATCAAATACCGCCAGTAGCATTTCAAATATCTGGTGCACACTCTTTTCTCTTGGTAACAACCGGGGATTGGCGGTAAGAAACCATCAGATCCTGGGGCGAATAAGCGAATCACTATAAGGAAAACGGGGGGAGACTGCTACTTTATCCGTGCTATTGAATGGCGTCTGCCGGAGCAATAAGCTCCGGCAGAGTCTCTGGTGGCAGAAGATCACTTCATTCCTAATTGCTGCTTGCCGATGGCGGTTAAATTATCGACTGTGGCCCTGCCAACAAAATCGACTTCAAAATCATCGGCTGCAAAGTCAGGCGGTGAGCGGCCATCAATAAAGCTGGCTAACTGGCGTGGTAAGTAAGCGGCATTTTTTTCACACCAAGGGGCAGCAGCGATATACATCACATTGCTATCAAACTCGCCGTTATGTTCGTTTTCTACCGAATGGATAACATCGCAGTGCCAAAATACCGTATCGCCTGCTTCCAGATCAGGAATAGGGGAAATGGCTTCGATTAAAAGAGGATGCCATTGCTCAGAGGCCGATAATGCGCGCCCTGGTGCCGCACCGCACAAGTCATCATCAGCCACATCATCTTGCAAAGCGCGTAGCAGGATGTAAGCCATGGCATTGGCAATTGGAATCACGTTTAACGTCCCGGCATTAGTGCGTTGCGGTGTCAGCGCAGTCCAGCCTTGGAATGTTCGAAACATGGAACATACTGCGGGTGACGGGAATTCGCGAACTTCCGGGCGACCTTCAGCAGCAAAGGGATCGTATTTCTGCCACTCACCAGAAAATACATGGCGGTAAACATGGCGGAAATTCTCATCCAGCCAGCGTTCAATAGAACCACCATCCACATGAGGCGATAAGCCAAGAGATGAGGATTTTGGCGGACGGCGGCGGGTTCGGTCGGCATAAGTTACCACTCGGTTAGGGTCAAAGTGTTGCTTGCCATTGCTTTCGGTTTGCCACAGGTTATTTAAGAAAACCTGTACTGCGTTCATGCGTTGGTTCTGACGAGCCTCAACCTGTGGAGTTGACCAGTAAATGCCGTAAATTTGTGGCTTGCTGGCCGCCAGAGTGCCGAAGTAGTTGTCTTCCGCTGCATTTTTCAGGCGCTCGACAAAATTATTGCGATCCAGATAATCACCGATTTCGCGGTTCCATGCCGCGGCTTTCTCTGTCGGGAATACCCCGAGAATAGCGCAACAGCCCCGTTGTTTTATTTGGGCTTTTTGCTCGTCAGTGACTTTGCCCTTGATAATATCATCAGCATGAATACGTGGAACCGGGTTCTCACCCTGAGCCAGACTACGGCGGATCTCACTAACTTGTTGACGGATATTCTCTTCTACCTCTTGGAAGACCTGCTGATAATTGGGTAGCGCTTGACGTAATTGTTGTTTCACCGCTTTGATTGCTGCGGGGATATCGTCTATTTGTAATGAAGACATAATGTTGATTCTCCAATAGCAGTAGGTGAGGCCAGAGTCATGGTTGCGTTTTGCTGACCATTTGTTTGTTTTTTGTTATCTTCAGGTAAACATTATTTAGGTAAAATAGAGAAGAATAAAGGGATGAGGTTTTCGTAAAATTTCCTCTTTAATTTTTCTCCTCTTTTTACGGCTAACATCTTCAAATTGAGGGAAAAATAGTGCCAGTGATCCCCATGTTTAGTTGCTCGCCCATTTCTTTGAGCACACCCCGGTTGATGCTGGACAGTCTTGTCGGGCAGGATTGGCCGCTGTTTTTACAATTGCATCAAGACCCGGATGTTCAGCGCTATATTGCTGATCCGCAGGGAATGGCCGAAATACGCGCTCGCTTTGAATCACGTTTAATGCCGTGGGAAAAAACCGCCAGTCACTGGTTATGTTTGGTCATCCGCGAAAGAGAAAGCGGGCAGGCGATAGGGCTGACCGGTTTTTTAGCTGAGTGGCTGCCGCTACAACAGGCTGAGGTGGGGTATGCCATATTGCCGTCTTATCACGGCAAGGGTTTGGCGAAAGAATCACTGACGGCGGTGCTGGAGTTTGGTTTTCAACAATGCCAATTCCATAAAATGAAAGCCACGGTCACTGTAGGGAACACTGCTTCACGGCGGACGTTGGAGAGCTGCGGCTTTCAGTTGGAAGGTACCTTGCGTGATAATTTTCAGCTTGATGGGCAATGGTGTGATGATTGGGTATTGGGGTTGTTGGCTAGCGAATTTGTACCATCGCGTTGAGCTCCGATGAGTTGGATATTTGTTATCAGCCTATCGACAGTTAATCAGCGCTGGGATATGTTCATCAACAGACCATTGACTGGTCAGCGTCGCTCGGACGGTCCGGGCGCTCACGTATCCTTGAGGAAATTATGGCTGAATCCCCTTCCAAACGTCGTTTTACCCGAATTGATCGTCTTCCCCCTTATGTTTTCAATATCACTGCTGAATTGAAAATGGCCGCGCGTCGCCGTGGCGAGGATATCATTGATTTTAGTATGGGTAATCCGGATGGCCCAACGCCGCCGCATATCGTTGAGAAAATGTGCAGCGTTGCACAACGTGAAGACACTCACGGCTATTCAACTTCTCGAGGGATACCTCGCTTACGCAGAGCGATTTCGCGCTGGTATGCGGATCGTTATCAGGTGGATATTGACCCTGAAAGTGAAGCCATTGTTACCATCGGCTCGAAAGAGGGGCTGGCGCATTTGATGCTGGCGACATTGGATCACGGTGATACCGTGCTGGTGCCCAATCCCAGTTATCCTATTCATATCTATGGTGCGGTAATTGCCGGGGCGCAAGTGCGTTCGGTTCCTCTGACCGAAGGTATTGATTTCTTTGGTGAACTGGAACGCGCTATTCGCGAAACCATTCCGAAGCCGAAAATGATGATCCTCGGTTTCCCGTCTAATCCGACCGGGCAATGCGTGGAGCTGGACTTTTTCGAGCGCGTTGTGGCGCTGGCGAAGCAATATGATGTGCTGGTGGTGCATGATTTGGCTTATGCCGACATTGTATATGATGGCTGGAAAGCCCCATCAATCATGCAAGTGCCGGGTGCAAAAGATATTGCTGTCGAGTTCTTTACCTTATCAAAAAGCTACAATATGGCGGGCTGGCGTATTGGTTTTATGGTCGGCAACCCTGAGTTGGTCAATGCATTGGCGCGGATTAAGAGTTACCACGACTACGGCACCTTTACCCCGTTACAGGTGGCAGCTATTGCTGCGTTGGAAGGGGATCAGCAGTGCGTGCGTGATATCGCCGAACAATACCGCCAACGCCGTAATGCCTTGGTTCGTGGGCTGCACGAAGCGGGCTGGATGGTTGAAAATCCGAAAGCATCAATGTACGTCTGGGCTAAAATTCCCGAACCTTATGCGCATTTAGGGTCACTTGAGTTTGCCAAGCGTTTGTTATCTGATGCGAAAGTCTGCGTCTCGCCGGGGATTGGCTTCGGAGATTATGGTGATACCCACGTCCGTTTTGCTCTGATTGAGAATCAGGACCGGATCCGCCAGGCGGTGCGCGGAATTAAAAGTATGTTCCGTGCTGATGGTTTGCTGAAACCGGGTAAATCTGCGTCAGGGGAAGTGGTTTAATCCGTTAGCGATTTCTCTTTAGCTGTTGAACACTATACTTATTTTTAATTGCGTTATTTAAGTGGAGCGTGCGGCTATGAGAAATCGCTATTCATTACCTCAGATAACCCTGCATTGGTTGACGTTATTGATGGTCATCCTGACCTACGCGGCGATGCTGCTTAGTGATTCGGTGCCTGATGAAGACAGAACATTAGTAAAAAATCTGCATTTCAATTTTGGCATTTCTGTCTGGCTACTTATGTTGGTACGGCTCTGGTTGCGCCACAAAAATACCATTCCTCCGATCACCCCAAAATTGCCTGACTGGCAGCTATTAGGGGCGCATATTTTGCATTGGGGTCTGTATTTGATGTTTTTATCATTGCCAATATTGGGTGTTTTGGCGCAGGCCTATGGTGGGAAAACCTGGTTCTTGCTCGGCTGGCAAGTTCCGCAATGGGTGACACCGAATGATGAAGCGCGGGCTTATCTAAAGCAAGCGCATGAATTAATTGCTAATTTAGGATATTTCGTGATTGGTGCTCATGCCGTGGCGGCGCTTTATCATCACTATATTCGCCGCGATGATACTTTACGCAGAATGATGCCGGGTAAATGATTTAGCGACTAAAAATGATAAAGGGCGCGAATGCGCCCTTTATACGATGTCAGGTAGTGAATGTCTCAGTCGAATACTATTCGACCATCATCATGAAGGTGCCAACCCAAACCACCAACATAATTGAGATACCCATAAAGAAATATTTCACTGAACAACTCCTCCTTGGAGCTACCGCGTCAGCCTGAGTTAACTCAGTCGCTGTCTACGTTTGATGACGCTAATGTAAGCCCAACTAAGAGAGACTTTCAATACTGTAATTTTATGCATCAGATCACATTTCACGTACAAAAAAGCAAGAAATGTTAGTCAATGTATTGAAGTGTGAAGCTATTAACGTTTTTTTAAATTACCGCCTAATAACAATTTGTTACTATCTTGGGGTAAATTTGAGCAGCAATTCTTGCTCACTTTGATTGGGGGATTTTTCTTAGCGTTATATCAGCTTCAAAACCCAGTAAATAAAGGGCTTGCTCCAGAGCTTCAACCTTGGAGGCGTAATACACATCGAGTAGGCGGTCCATCTGTGCACCATTCAAGTTCAGTTTGCGAGCCATATCGGCTTTGCGGGTTTGAGTGGTGAGCATGGCATTGTGTAATTCTGCTTTAAGCCGCACCAAAATTGGCACATGAATAGCAATATCATCCGGTTTCAATGCGGATGGCATCGGGACAGGTTGCTGTTCTTCTATTTGTGCGGCAATACAGTTTTTAATGCCATCTTGTGCTTCTAACTCTATGTTATCGACCGAGTAAGTTACAGAACCTAATTCGGGGAAATCGCGGTAATGGATATGGTATTCGCCGCTGGCTTCATCATAGGTATAGCTGGCAGGGTAATGGTGCACGGTGTAGCTCCTGTAACAACAAGGTACTTCAAGATGCAGACATTGTACTGGCATCGGCAGCGTGGGGTTACTTATTTAGTGCATTTGCTCAAATGATTGAGATTTAGTAGCAAGGGCAACGTGCCATTATCCTGTCTCAGATTATACTTTCCCCCCTGAATAGAGTTTAACGAACGCACAACAATAGATATAACAAGCTACAAACATTTCAGTGTTATATAATTAGATATAATAAGTAATAAAATGAACGTTATTTAAAATCTAAATATCTTTAGGTATTAAGCTAAATTTCACCCTATTTTATAGATTTAAATATTTTTAATAACATTACATATCTGCTACTATTCTTCGCGAGCAAAAAACCTTGTAAATCAACCAGAAATGTACTTGCACTTGCAATTAATAACTGCCTGTTATTATTTGATTGTATTTTAAAAAGAGTTATTGCTTTAACTTAAGTTAAATTCACACTATTTATTTCTTTGAATTATGGCATTCGATCTTTTATTGAGAATATTAAGTTTATGATGAAAAAAATATTTCTGGCTTCGGCTTTAATAACCACATTTTTATTAAGTGGTTGTGCGACAGAATCTTCACGTTCGTTAGAGGTAGCAAAAGTTGCTTCTTATGGTACGCAATATAACGGCCCCCGCAGTCCTATTTCCGTAGGTAAATTTGATAATCGCTCAAGTTATATGAGCGGAATCTTCTCTGATGGCGTGGATCGTTTAGGGAATCAGTCAAAAACCATTCTGGTGACGCACTTGCAACAAACTGGCCGCTTTAATGTATTAGAGCGTACCAATATGGAAGAGTTAAAGAACGAAGCGGCCATTTCCGGGAAAAGCCAGCAGTTGAAAGGCGCTACCTATGTTGTTACCGGTGATGTGACCGAGTTTGGCCGTAAAGAAACCGGTGACCGTCAGCTCTTTGGTATTTTAGGGCGGGGCAAATCTCAGGTGGCTTACGCCAAAGTTAATCTGAATATCGTCAATGTTAATACCTCAGAAGTGGTGTTTTCTTCACAAGGTGCTGGCGAGTATGAACTGTCTAACCGTGAAGTCATTGGCTTTGGTGGCACGGCAAGTTATGACTCAACCTTGAACGGCAAAGTGCTGGATTTAGCTATCCGTGAAGCCGTCAATAACTTGGTCGCCGGTATTGAATCAGGCGCATGGCAGCCTGCGAAATAAATCTTAATAACGAGTATGGATACTGCAAGATGAAACTGACACAAAAGATATCTCTGCTATTAGCAGCCAGCGTGTTGGCTGGTTGTGCCACGGCACCGAAACCTATTTACCACTGGGATAATTATCAATCTACGGTTTATGAATATTATAAATCTGATGCCAGCCCTGAACAGCAAATTGCTGCCTTAAAAGAGAGCATTGAAAAGTCTCGCGCTAAAGGTTTGCCTGTTCCTCCAGGTTTACATGCACATCTGGGCATGTTGTATGGCAATACCGGTCATACCGACCTGGCAATGGCTGAATTTAACACGGAGAAATCGGCATTCCCTGAGTCTGCTCCGTTTATGGATTTCTTGATGAGTAAGGATAAAGGGGCATTTAAATGAAAGCTATTTTTGCGGTATGTGCTGTCATGATGGCGCTGTTATTGACCGGTTGCGCTAAGCCAGTCAGTCAGGATTACTCAGCCTTTAAGCAAAGTAAGCCAAAGAGCATTTTGGTTCTGTTGCCACAAAATCAGTCACCTGAAGTGGAAGCCAGTCATGGCAT
Organism: Yersinia artesiana; assembly: GCF_902726545.1. Classification (GTDB taxonomy): domain Bacteria; phylum Pseudomonadota; class Gammaproteobacteria; order Enterobacterales; family Enterobacteriaceae; genus Yersinia; species Yersinia artesiana. Next base: position 20,153 of record NZ_CACVAD010000025.1, read on the forward strand.
GCTGTCTCAGGTCACTTACCCTTTATCTGAAGCGGGTTACTACGTGTTGCCAGTAGCCGTCGTTGAAGAAACCTTCAAACAAAATGGGATGACTAACGCCGCTGATATCAGTGCTGTCAGCCCGGCCAAACTTCGCAAGATCTTTGGTGCTGATGCAGCACTGTACATTACCGTTGTCCAATATGGTACGTCATATCAGATAGTGACCAGTGATACACGGGTAACGGCAAATGCAAAACTGGTTGATTTGAAAACCGGTAAGCTGCTGTGGAGTGGCAGTGCTACTGCATCCAGCAATGAAGGAGATAGCTCTTCCGGTGGCATTATCGGTATGCTGGTTCAGGCCGCGGTCTCTCAGATTGCCAATACTATGACTGACAAAAGCCATGATATTGCTGCTATCACCAGCGCCAGAATGCTGTCTGCCGGGACACCAAACGGCATTTTGTACGGGCCGCGCTCCCCACAATACGGTAAAGATGGCATATAAGCCTCTTTAATACTCATGCCCCTGAAGCCCTCGGGGCATGAGTTTATTTCTGCAATCTTCCCTGATTCAGCCGCTCGCGTTCCCATTCGATAATGTCATTTCAAGTGCCATCGCCGGGCATCTAACTACACATTCACCGCAACCATCACACAATTTATCAACTAAGGTGGGGGGCTGGTTGGGCTGCCAAAGTAGTGCTTGTTTTTCACAATAATCGGCGCAACTATCACAATAGATATAGGTATTTTGGCAGAGGTTTCTTATCACCGGATAAAGGTGCGTTGAAGGCGGCGAGTCGCTGGCTGCACCTTTTAATAAGCCACGAAATAGCCCTCGACGGCTGATAACCCGGCTTTCCATATAGGCTTTGTAGTAGCGCTCATCTCTGCTCATCGTTTTTTTCACCGATACAGCTCATAAAGCTGAGGAAATAAACCTAACTTCGTTTGCAGGGTTTTTAGGTAACACTCGGTAATCTCGGCCAATAGGGGATAAACCCGATACTCGACCTGGGCATTTTTCACTAATTCAAGATAGCGGTAGGCCCACGGCAGCAGGTGCTCAGTGAGTAGCACTAGTGCCGAATCAGGTGGCTGTTGCTGAGTTAAAGCTGAGTGCTCAATGAGATGCACCCAAGCCAACAGCATTAAACCAAACTGGTCTTCCGGCTCATGGATAGCACTCTGGCTTGCCAGCCCTAATGTCGCCAGAAATTCACGATATTGCAGGGTGCTGGCTCCCATCAGAATGCTTTCTTTATCCAGATAAACAGATCCCCAAGGCGGCGCGGGCATTTCACCTTGCCCTTCAAACAGCACCGAGAAGTCATATTCCAATTGTTCTGGCGAAATATCAGGTAGCTGTTGGCAATAACGGCCAATGTTGGCCGGATGAGGCCATGGGAAAAGATCTTGTATTTGTGGCAGCAATGGCCAGAGTCGCCGCATAGTATCGGACTGCGGGGGATAGTAAAAACACGCGCCGAGAATGCGTGGCAAGGTAGTGTTTAATAACATCAACTTTCTCTCTCTCCTGGCCGGTCACGGTATTCTTATTTAGCCGCAGAGGAATGCGGCTAAACAGGCGTTTTAAAAATAATAACCTTAAAATTAATGGTCTTAAAAACGCGTCAAATTACATCGGCACTTGCCAAAGATTATAGAAAGCGATGCGCCCAGCTAATTCACCGATGACCAGCGCGGAAGCACTCACTGCCAGTGTCGCTCGTGGGATCCGGTCTTTGAGTAATGCTGCTGCGGCCACGAAAATGCCCAAAGTGAGTAGCAGGATTTGCACTCCCCAAAACATAGCCTGCTGGCTACTCAGTTCCACCGAACTTTGCCCAAGAAAACTTAAGTAGCCTGGCTTATTCACCAACGTCACGATAGCGCCAACTAATAACGCCGTGGCTCCCACCTGACGTGCGCCAGTGAGGATGGCGAAAGCACCGCCGCCGACCAATACTGTCATCCACAGCTGTAATGAGGTGTATGAGGTATCCCAGTTAGGCACTGTAGCCAATTGATAAACTTGGGTTATTGACCACGCAAAGGCTAATCCGAAAATCACTGTTACCACATTACACAGCATGGCCAGCACGGTATTTCTCACCATGACAGAGAAAAACACCGTGCCACAAGCCATCGCGACAAACAGACTGCTGAGCACTATTTCATTGCTCATCGGGGAGCGGCCGACGCCGAGTAACATGTTCATCGCCCGCAGGGGTTGTCCAACATGCAGAGCGCCAATGATCAACCCCACAAGCATCAGAATCAGGCCGACAATATTGGCCTGTTTGAGCTGTTGTGCTGTGGTCAGGCCGAGTTTATGACTCAAAAACACTAAAGCAAACACCCCAACGGCGGTTTGCCCCAGTACGGTGAAGAATACCAAAGGTAATTCGTGCATTTTATACCTCCGCCGGATTTTGGATGCGGCCTGATGTATCACCGGATGGCCTGGCATCGCGATGGCTTCTGATAACCAAATTAGGGTGGGTGAGATGGGCCAGGGGTAAGGGCGCTACTGCATCTTCTTCACCGTATTTATCACGTAATACGGTGATGTCATCGAAATCTAATGCCCGTTGTGGGCAAGATTCGACACACACTGGCTTATGTCCTTCGGCAACGCGTTGGTAGCAACCATCACATTTGGTCATCAGTTTCTTGTTGGCATCAAATTGTGGCGCACCATAGGGGCAACGCATCTCGCAATAACGACAGCCTACACACAACTCCTGATTCACGACCACTAAACCGTCTTCTTCACGTTTGTGCATGGCACCGGTCGGGCAGCCGGTGACACAAGTGGGTGACGAGCAGTGATTACAGGCGATGGACAGGTAGTAATTAAAGACATTCTGTACCCATATATTGCCCTGTTGCATCCAGCTACCGCCGCCATACTCGTAGACCCGGCGCAGTTTTGGCCCAAGTTCCAGGTTCTTCTCATCCTTGCAGCTGATTTGGCAGGTCTTGCATCCCGTGCATTTGGTAGAGTCGACAAAAAAAACCATATTGCTTCATTTTTCAACTCCTTATGCGCGTTTAACTTCAACGAGGTTGGTGTGTTGTGGGTTACCTTTCGCTAATGGCGACGGGCGCTGGGTCGTCAGGGTATTGATACATCCGCCGACATCAATGCCCTCCTTGTTGAGATTGCGCCATGCCCCTTGCGGCACACAAATCACGCCGGGTAAAACTCGCTCGGTAATTTTGACCGCAATGCGTATCCGCCCCCGGTCATTGAATATTTCGACCATCTCGCCTGGTTGGAGGCCACGAGCCTGAGCATCAATGGGGTTCATCCAAAACTGATGTGGTACTGCTTCACGTAACATTGCCACGTTGTAATAAGATGAATGGCAATGGCCTTTAATATGGAAACCGGTCATTTGTAATGGATAGGTTCTTAGCGTTTCGACATCACTGACCCCTTCAAATGTCGGGCAATATTCAGCGACGGCAGTAATGCGATCTCCGGGGGCCAGTTGCCACTCTTTTCCTAGTGTGGCAAGCGCTTCTGAGTAGATTTCAATTTTGCCTGATGGCGTTTTCAACGGGTTATTTTGCGGGTCATCACGGAAGGCTTTTAGGGCGATATATTGACTGCTATCGGCATAAATCCGGTCAATAATACCTTTGTCGTTGGTTTGCTCAAACGGCGGCAGCGCCGGGTTCTTTTCGCGCATTTTGTTATAGCTAATTTCAATCCATTCTTGCTGGGTATGACCTTCAGTAAAGGCTTCGCCAATGCCACATTTAGCCGCAATTTCGGCTAAAACATCATAAGACGGGCGACATTCCCACATAGGTTCGATAGCGTTTTGCAGTCGCGTCACGTAGTGATAAGCCCCACTGGCATAGGAGTTATCAATTAAATCATTAGATTCCACCGAGGTGACATCGGGTAATAATAAATCAGCATATTTAGCTGAGCGGGTCATGTGGTTTTCCCACACCAAAATAAACTCACACAGCGACTCATCTTGCAAAATACGGTGGGTTTTATTCAGATCAGAATGCTGATTGCCAATCACATTACTGGCGTAATTCCACATAAACTTAATATTGGTATCAAGTTTATCTTTATTCTTCACATGCGCATTTTTAGCAGTCATCTCAGTGCCACGAAAAATAGCATCAGTCCACATAAAGCAAGGAATGGCGGTTTTTATCGGGTTGGGAATACTGAATCCCGGCACGGGATATTTGACGTTCCCACCCCAGGCTCCGGTATTGGTTCCGGCCCTACCGATATTTCCGGTCATCAACGGCAACATCATAATTGAACGCGCCGCCTGTTCACCATTGGCACTGCGTTGAATGCCCCACCCCTGGGAGATCCAGGCGGCACGGGCATTTCCTAGCTCGCGCGCGAGTTGGATAATACGGGTTGGCGCAATACCGGTTATTTCGCTGGCCCATGCCGGTGTTTTTTCTATCCCGTCGGGGCCGTATCCTAAAATATAATCTTTATATGAGCTATTAGCGGGGGCCGAGGCGGGTAATGTACTGCCATCCCAACCGACACAATATTCCTTTAGGAAATCTTCATCTGTCAGATTTTCTTTAATTAATACATAACCCAATGCGGCGACCAGTGCGGCATCGGTGCCGGGGAATATCGGGATCCATTCGGCATTGAGGGTAGTGACACTATCAGTCATCCGTGGGTCGATAATAATAACTTTAGCTTTACTCTTCCCCAGAGCATGAACAGTTTCAATATATTGCCCGCCCCCTGACATGCGTGTTTCGGCCAAATTATGGCCGAACATCACCACTAAATCGGAGTTTTTAATTTCATCCAGCAGGGTTTCATCCGCATTGCCATAAATATAAGGCATTACAGTATTAATTTGCGCGGTGGAGTAGGTGCCGTGTTGATCCAGAAAACCACCCAGTAAACTGAGCATTCTTTTACAGGCATTACGCCCTTGTAAATTAGCGCCAGTAGAGCCAGAACCATATTGATAATAAATGGCTTCGTTGCCGTGTTGCTCAATGGTTTTTTTTAGATTATCCGCCACAATAGTGGTAGCTTCATCCCAACTTATTCGTTTGAATTTACCTTCGCCACGTTTACCCACTCGCAACATAGGATATTTTACCCGGTCAGGATTATAGGTTTTCCATCTGACCGAACGGCCGCGTAAGCAGGGCCGAATTTGATGTTCACCAAATGTGGAATCATCATAAATTGCTTCATTAGCAATCTTAATAATTTCACCATTTTTGACATGTACTTTTAGTGGGCAGCGGCTGCCACAGTTAACCAGGCAAGCGCTGTATTTAACCGTTTCTTGATTGGCTAATACCGCCTGTTCTGGCGCGGCTTGTACAGAAAAAGGTAGGGTGATAGAACCGGCAATTGCCGCAGCCCCAGTAACTGCGGCAGATGTTTGAATAAATTCACGGCGGCTCAGCGAGCCAGTGATAGGTCTTTTATTGTTATTCATCAACATTCCCTTTGCGAAGGACATTTTTTGGCGAAAATAAAATATGGAATAGCGTGCTAATGTCCCACCTTAGGAAATAATTTGTTACTTTCATATGATATAAATCAACTAAGAGGGTATAACGAAAATATAGAGCTTATTTATGTGATTACGTCGTAAGTTATTAGTGATTTAATGCGAGCTATTAACTATTTTCTATACATAAATTTAATATGCTAATGTGGTGAGAAACTGTGATAAAGAATCAATCTCAAATGAAAGTAATATATTTTTATTTTCTGTGATTTATTTAATTTAACTTAATTATTTTGAGAAAAGTCTTAATAAATAGATGTCGATCGTGAGTAACTATTTCTCCGTCTAATGCAAATTTAAGGAAACATTAAATCAACGTGAATAAGGGCCAAAATAGCGGCTGATTTATTTTCTAACGCAAGAGGTGATCTGTATCACGATTTTTAGCTCTTCCTGCTTGTCGTCGGGTATTAACATGTTAATTTAGCTGTAGTTGGATTGTTACCGTCAATGGCGGGCAAAACCTGATTGAGTGGCATTGATGAATGCTGCTGAGTCGGGTTTTTTTGTTTTCAGGGCTAACACATGCGAATCGCTAAAATACTTAATAATAATGTGGTTATCGTTCTCGACCAACAGGGTCAGGAGCAGGTGATGATGGGGCGCGGTCTTGGCTTTCAAAAACACCCTGGTGAATTTTTGGATAACACATTGATAGAAAAAGTATTTGCGCTGAAAGATAATGAGTGGGTTTCGCGATTAAGTGAGTTACTGAGTTGCATCCCATTAGAAGTGATGATTACTTGTGATCGAATAATCACCTTGGCGGCGGCTAAGTTGGGGAAGTTGCAAGATAATCTCTATATTTCACTCACTGACCACTGCTTCTATGCCATTGAACGCCATAAGCAAGGTTTAGATATCACCAATGGATTGCTATGGGAGATTCGTCGACTGTATCCCAAAGAGTTCGGGTTGGGCTGTGAAGCATTGCAAATCATTGAACAACGGCTCGGTGTGCAATTGCGTGAAGATGAGGCCGGATTTATTGCGCTGCATTTGGTGAATGCGCAGCTAAATAGCGAAATGTCTGAAGTCATGCAGGTCACCAAGGTGATGCAGGAAATTCTGCATATCGTAAAGTATCAGTTTAAGCTGGAATATAATGAAAACGGGCTAAGCTATCATCGCTTTGTCACGCATCTGAAATTTTTTGCGCAGCGCATGTTGGGGCGCAATAACGTCATCAGTGATGATGATTCTTTACACGATACGATAAAAGAGAATTATATTGCAGCTTATCGCTGTGCCGGGAAAGTTCAGCAACATATTAAATTGCAATATCAGCAGGATTTGAGCAAAGAAGAGCTAATGTTTTTGACTATTCATATTGAGCGGGTTCGTCGGGAATGTTCTAACTTGCCTGATTAAACCATTAGCAAAAGAGATTTTAGAATACAGGATTGTGACTGCTTAGGGCAGGCAAAACCTGAATGTGTTGGTATCGCTCAGTGGCGGTACACAGCACATTCAGGTTTTTTTTTGCCCGGACTGAATGACCCTAATAGGTGTTTATTTATATAAATCATCGCGCTATTCAAGGAAAATATTATGCAATACACAGCGGTCGCCAGCGAGATCCTCGCCGGAGTGGGCGGGAAGAGCAATATCAGCAGTGTTATACACTGCGCTACTCGGTTGCGTTTTAAACTCAAGGATACTGCACGGGCAGATGCACAAAAGCTGAAACAAAATCCGGGTGTCATTATGGTGGTGGAGAGCGGTGGACAGTTTCAGGTGGTTATTGGCAATCATGTCGGCGAGGTCTATCAGGAATTATTGCAGCAAGCGGGTTTATCTGATGGTGATGAAAATGAGCGCCAGTCGAGTGGGCAGAAAGAGAGTGTACTGAGTCATTGTATTGATATTATCTCGGGTATTTTTACCCCCTTACTCGGGATCATGGCAGCCTCCGGTATTCTTAAGGGGTTTCTGGCACTCAGTGTGGTGTGCGGCTGGTTACAGCCTACCAGCGGCAGCTATATGATTTTATTCGCTGCTGGTGACTCTTTGTTCTATTTCTTCCCTCTGGTACTGGGATATACCGCCGGTAAGAAATTTGGTGGCAATCCCTTTATTACCACGGCGATTGGTGGTGCTTTAGTCCATCCCCTGATGCTGGCTGCATTTAATGCCGCCGGGCAACCTGGTGCCGCGACCGTTTATTTCCTCGGTATTCCTGTTACTTTTATCAATTATACTTCATCGGTTATTCCTATCATATTAGCGGCTTGGGTCAGTTGTCGGTTAGAAAAAGGGTTTAATCGCGTTTTACACAGCAGTATTAAAAACTTTTTCACCCCGTTGTTGTGCCTGGCGATTACGGTTCCGGCCACATTCTTATTAATTGGCCCGCTGGCGACCTGGCTAAGCCACTTATTAGCCACCGGTTTTGAAATTATTTATTCCGCAGCCCCGCCAGTGGCTGGTGGTGTATTAGCTGGAATATGGCAAATTTGCGTTATCTTTGGCCTGCATTGGGGCTTAGTTCCATTGATGATTAATAACTTGAGTGTATTGGGCTATGACGCCATGTTACCGCTGCTATTACCGGCAGTAATGGGGCAGGTTGGCGCGACACTCGGCGTCTTTTTACGTACCCGTGATGCCAAAATGAAAGTATTGGCTGGTTCGGCATTTACTGCTGGTATATTTGGTATCACCGAACCTGCTATTTATGGGGTGACGTTACCGTCGAAAAAACCGTTTATATTCGGTTGTATCGGTGGGGCGATCGGTGGCGTTATTGTGGGGTATAGCCAGACTCATGTTTATTCATTTGGTCTGGTCAGTATTTTCTCTTTTGCCCAGATAATTCCAACCGCCGGTATTGATGCCAGCGTATGGGGAGCAATTATAGGCACTCTGACCGCATTGATTTTTGCCGCAATAGGCACTTTCTTCTTTGGCCTGCCAGCCCAAATTACAGCGCCAGAAATTAAAAACCTGCCTCAAACTTCATCTATTACCGAGGATCATAATGGCCTTGGTGAAGTGATATTTAGCCCAATCAGCGGTGAATTACAGGCATTAACTCATGTCGGCGACACTATTTTTGCCAGCGGCTTGTTGGGGGCGGGAATCGCCATTATTCCGCAACATGGCCGGGTTGTTTCACCGGTAAATGGTGTGGTGGCCTCCTTATTTAAAACTCACCATGCAATAGGCATTGAGTCCGATGCCGGTACTGAAATTCTTATTCACGTCGGTATTGATACCGTCAAACTCGAAGGTCAATATTTTACCGCGCATGTCAGTGCGGGGGATCGTGTCAATGCTGGAGATCTGTTGCTGGAGTTTGATTGCGCAGCGATTATTTCCGCAGGCTATGACCTGACCACTCCGGTCATTATCAGCAACAGTGAAGATTATCAGGATGTTCTATATGCCAAAGGAACATCTATTACAGAGCAAGCACCGTTATTAACCGTTATTCGTTAATACTTATTCAGGAGAATATAGATGAAACATGCATTTCCAGATAATTTCCTTTGGGGTGGTGCTATTGCCGCTAATCAGGTGGAGGGAGCTTATCTTACTGATGGTAAAGGACTATCTACCTCTGATTTACAACCATATGGTATTTTCGGTGATATTGTTCCCCGCGTGGATGGCGACAGTTATGTCAAAGATGTGGCTATCGATTTTTATCACCGCTATCCGCAAGATATTGCACTATTTGCCGAGATGGGCTTTAAATGCCTGCGTATTTCTATTGCCTGGACACGTATTTTTCCGCAGGGCGATGAGGATCAGCCGAATGAAGCCGGTTTGGCATTCTATGACCGATTATTCGATGAAATGGCGAAATACAATATTACGCCACTGGTGACGTTATCTCATTATGAAATGCCTTATGGTCTGGTGAAGAATTATGGTGGCTGGGGAAATCGTAAAACAATTGGTTTCTTTGAGCATTATGCCCGCACGGTATTTCAGCGTTATCAGCATAAGGTCAAATTGTGGCTGACATTTAACGAAATAAATATGTCACTACACGCGCCGTTTACCGGCGTTGGGTTAGAGCAGGAAAGCAGTAAAAGTGAGATATATCAGGCAATTCATCACCAATTAGTTGCCAGTGCCAAAGCAGTTGCTGCCTTGCATCAAATTATTCCTGATGGCCGTATTGGTAATATGTTGTTAGGCGGTTTGATGTATCCGTTAACCTGTAAACCTGCTGACGTGTTGAAAACTCTACAGCAGAATCGTGAATGGTTATTCTTTGGTGATGTACAGGTGCGCGGCTATTACCCCTCCTATATGGGCCGTTACTTTAAGCAGCATGATATTAGTATTGAGATTACGGCAGAAGATAAACAGGCACTAAAAGAAACGGTCGATTTTATTTCCTTCAGTTATTACATGAGTGGCTGTGTGACGGCCGATGAGGAATTAAATCATCAGGCCAGAGGCAATATTCTGAGCATGGTACAAAACCCGCATCTTGCCAGTTCAGAATGGGGATGGCAGATAGACCCCGATGGATTACGTATTCTGTTAAATGAATTGTGGGATCGTTATCAAAAGCCACTGTTTATTGTCGAAAATGGGCTGGGCGCAAAAGATAAGCCAGATGCTAATGGAAATATTGAAGATGACTATCGCATCGACTACCTCAATGACCACTTAGTTCAGGTCAGCGAGGCTATTGAAGATGGCGTAGAGGTGATGGGATATACCAGTTGGGGGCCGATTGACCTGGTGAGTGCTTCGAAAGCTGAATTATCCAAGCGCTACGGTTTTATTTATGTTGATCGTGACGATAGTGGTCATGGCACCCTGGAACGTCGCCGTAAGAAAAGTTTCTATTGGTATCGGGATGTTATTCAGAGTCATGGCGCGACACTGAAACGTTAACGTATCGCTATTTAAAGCGCGGTGCTTTAACCTGCACCGCGTAAACTGCTATTCTACATCAATACTCTTCAAAGCCTTATCACGCAGGGAATGAGTGCGATGTTAAATATGAGAAACCGTTTTGAGCGTAATAACCTCTTCGGCGAGAAGAATATTCATGCTGTTTTTGAAGTTAGCCTACTGCTAAAAGCGATATTGGCTATTATGGAGATTGTGGCGGGTATTTTAACTTTTTTTGTAACCCCCCAGTTTTTATTGAATATATTGCATCGCATCACTCAAGCTGAATTTATCCAAGATCGTGGCGATGTGATTGCCAATTATTTGTTGCATGCAGCACAAAGTCTTTCCATTAGCAGTTTGCATTTCGCCGCGTTTTATTTATTAATTCATGGCATTGTTAAGTTGTGGGTCATTATTGGATTGTGGCGCAAAAAACTGGGGTATTACCCGGCGGCAATAATCATTTTTGGCTTATTTATTGTCTATCAACTTTATCGTTATACCTTTACTCATTCTATTATGCTGATTTTAATCACTATTCTTGATGTGGTGGTTATCGTGCTGACCGTGCTGGAATACCAGCAATTGCGGCAAAAACCGCCTGTTGCTGGTTGAAAACGCCGATGATGGTGAGACCACAAAACATTTAGTCGGCAAAAATATGGGCCTGACCCATAATCGTCAAATCAACCATTAAGCCAACATGGATGCCTTCGCGACTGATAGTTTTGATTTCTACGATTTCATTATGCTCGATAATAGATAACGTCAGCGTTGAAATAAAACCGGCAAAATCAATACTGATAATCTTAGCCAAACAGTGAGTCGGGTAATGGTGAGTTGTGGGCAGGGGCGTGATGGTTACTTGCTCGGGGCGCAGCATAATACGCGTTTGCCCATGGCATGTTGCATCGTCGACCTTGACCCGGCCTAGCGCGCAGTCGGCCCATCCGGCCGCAATATTCGCGGAAAGAATCAGTGTTTCACCGAGGAATGTTGCGGTCGGCTCATCAATCGGCCTGAGATAAAGCTCTTGCGGCGCACCCACATGAGCCAGCTTGCCCACGCGCATTACCGCGACTTGATCGGCAAAAGATAATGCTTCGCTTTGATCGTGCGTGACTAATATGGCGGCGATATTGGCTTGCGACAGCAGTTCAGCTACCGCTTTACGGGTAGATGCGCGCAAGGCGGTATCCAGTGCTGAAAAGGGTTCGTCCAATAGCATCAATACCGGGCTTTGCGCCAATGCTCTGGCAAGTGCGACACGTTGTTGCTGACCACCGGATATTTCATGGGGCCAAAGTTGCGCTAATCGCCGGTCTAGCGCCACCATTTCCATCAATTCATCCACCCGCCGGGCTTTATCTTGCTTGCTGCCTTTTAGCCCATAAGCAATGTTGCCCGCCACGGTAAAATGTGGAAACAGTGCGCCATCTTGCGGGACAAACCCAATCCCGCGTTTATGCGCCGGTACGTGAGTTGATTGGTCAAATAGCGGATTTCCTTGCAAAATCACCTTGCCGCTATCCGGCGTTTCGAAGCCGGCAATAATACGTAGCAATGTGGTTTTACCCGAACCTGATGGCCCGACAATCGCAGTACGGCTGCCCGCCGTCACCTGTAAATCAATGCCGTCTAATACCTTGACCGATTGGTACGATTTACCGATTTGTTGAAGTTCAAGCGTGCTCATAATCCTGCCGTACGTTGAGATTGAGAATAAAGGAGCCAGGTGAGTGGCAGGGAGAGCGCCACCATGAGCAGGGCGTAAGGTGATGCAGCAACATAATCTATTTCACTGGTTAATGCCCAGAACCCGGTGGCCAGGGTTCGGGTACCATTGGGGGCCAATAATAAAGTGGCGGTCAATTCATTGGATATCGCCAGAAATACCAAGGCGGCCCCCGCCGCTGCACCGGGGGCTGCCAGCCGCATGGTGGTGCTCCAGATGGCCTGAGTGGGCGTCTTACCCAAACTGCGTGCCACGTTTTCCAGCTCGACCGGCGCGGTTGCAATACCGGCCCGTAAGCTGATTAAAGCGCGTGGCGTAAACATCAGTAAATAGGCCAGTAAAAGGGTGAATTCCGTTTGATATAGCGGTCGTGCAATGCGGATGGTGATGGTTACCAGCGCCAGTGCGACCACAATACCGGGCAGTGAGCTGGTGACATAGTTACACCCTTCCATGGCCCGATATAAGCGCCCTGGATAGCGCACAGATAACCAGGCCATTGGTATGGCGCATAGGGTGATAATCACGGCACCGATCAGTGCCAGAGCCAGTGTTTGTTTCAAGGCTGGAAGCAGCTCAGCATTCAACCATACATCAATGCCGCCGATGTAGAGCCAGCGAGTGAGGGTGAGAAATGGCACGCCGAGCGAGAGGGCGGTCATTGCCAGTGGTAATAGCAGACACAACAGGGTGAGGGCGGTTCCCATTGAATAAGCGGTTTGTCTGCGTGCGCTACCCGAACCGACTCTGGCGTAGCGGTTATAGCCACGGCTGGTGGCTTCGATTAACAATAATCCCAGACAACATAACGCCAGAACCCCCGCGAGCATATTGGCCGCTGGGCCATTAAAGGTGGATTGGAATTGATCAAAAATAGCCGTGGTAAAGGTATCGAAACGGATCATGGCGTACAGGCCATATTCTGCTAACAAATGCAGTGCAATCAATATCGAACCACCCCAAACAGCGAGTTTTAATTGTGGCAACACCACGCGGAAAAATACGGCTGTAGGTGTGCTTCCTAATGAAGCCGCTGCATCTTCCAGACCGGGATCAAGGCGGCGCAATACCGCTGAGGCGGGCAGATAAATAAAAGGGAAATAGGCAATAACAGAGATAAATACCCCCGCGCCAAGCCCGTGCATTGAGGGTACCAGGCTTATCCAGGCGTAACTTTGCACAAAAGCAGGCACTGCCAGTGGGGCGATAGCCAGCAGTGACCAAATTCGCCTGCCGGGTAGTGTGGTGCGCTCGGTGAGCCACGCCAACGCCACACCAATAATGGCGCATAGCGGCAAAGTGAACGCCACCAGTAATGCCGTGTTAAGTAGTAATTCCCCCACGCGAGGGCGGAAAACGAGCGCCTTGACCGTTGACCAACCGGTATCAATGGCAATGCCAATCACAAACCCCAGTGGCAGCAGGGACAGTAGAGAAAGCATCACCGCAATAGCCACAATCCCAGAACCAGGGCGACGGCTATATTGGTGTTGAGTTGCCTGACTCAGCGGCATGGGGATAACATCGGGGTTTACATTGGCCATAATCGTCAAGGCACTCGGCGTGTTAATGCCCGTCGGTCAGAAACGCGACGGGCTAAAAATACATATTATCAGCAGGTTGGCTGTATTACAGCAGGCCAGCTTCTGTCATCAACTCAACCACTTTCTTGCTGTTCAGTTTAGACGGTTCTACTTTTGGTGCATCCAGATCTTTCAGCGGCACCAATTTAGGGTTAGATGCGGCATCGACACCCACGGCGTATTCAAATGCGTTATTGGTGCGCAAGATATCCTGACCTGATTTGCCGGTTATCCATTTCACGAATTCCTGTGCTTCTTTTGGATGCTTGCTCGACGCCAATACACCGCCACCAGAGATACTCACAAAAGCACCCGGATCTTGATGTTTGAAGTAATGCAGTTGAGTTTTGCCGCTGTTTTCACCGGTTTTGGCTTGATCAACAAAGCGGTAATAGTGGTAGATAACCCCGCCATCAATTTGGCCAGCATTCACCGCTTTCATCACCGTGCTATTACCTTTATAAGCCGTCGCGTTGGCTTTCATGGCTTTTAACCATTCCAACGTGGCTTTTTCGCCTTTCAGTTCCAGCATGGCGCTAACAATGGCCTGGAAATCAGCCCCAGAAGGTGATGCAGCCCAACGGCCTTTCCACTCAGGTTTGGCTAAGTCCATGATTGACTTAGGCAACTCGGCTGCGCTGATTTTTTCCGGATTATAGACAAACACAGTGCTGCGGGCGGCAATGCCAGTCCAGCGGCCATGTTCAGGGCGATACTCTTTCGCCACCTGAGCTTGTGTTGCCGCATCCAATGGGGCGAACAATTTTGCATTATCCACCAGTACCATTGCCGGAGAGTTTTCCGTCAGGAAAACGTCGGCGGGTGACGCGCTGCCTTCCTGAACCAACTGATTACCTAATTCGCTGTCCCCGCCATTGCGCAGGGTCACTTTGATGCCGGTATCTTTGGTAAAGCCGTCAACCCAGGATTTCACCAGATTTTCGTGTTGGGCGTTATACACCACAATACCTTCGTCATTGGATGCAGCACTGGCGGAAAAAGCCAGCATCATTGAGGAAGCTAATAGTGCAACAGGGCCAAGAGAGGATAAACGTAACTTCATAAAGACATCCTTTAAACAGGTCAAAGAAGAAAACGAGAGAGTCAGTCAACGGAGAAACATGTCGATTGTATAGAAAGAAATTAGCAATGATAGTGAAAATCATTCGTATTATTTGCTACGAAATGTTTCATTGATGTTGCTGTAATTCCTTATTCTTCAAAGGGTTTAGCCTATTTCCCTCTGACGCAGGCACCAGTTACTGTACGATTCCTATTGCAAATAACCCAGTATAATCCTGCATTTTCCTGTTTGTTCCTTATAGGCAATGGCTTAACATAGCTATTACTTTTTGGCATGGTTTATGGATATACGATGCGTCACTTAGCTGTCATTCTTCCCTCACTCCTTTTGCTCTCCGCCTGTAGCAGCAAGCCGACGCCTCCTGTTGCTGCCACGCCGTCGGATGGCCTGACACAAAGTGGTTTTTTACTGGAACCGCAACATGTGGGTCACGTGCCAGACGGTGATTTTTCCTACAATGCGGATACCGCCCGTTTTGTTGATAAAATGGTACGTGAGCATGGTTTTGAGCGTCAGCAACTGCATGATGTATTAGCGCAAACTAAAAAACTGGATTTTGTTATCCGCTTGATGGATAAGCAAGCGCCGACCTCTGGCCGTCCATCCGGGCCAAATGGTGCCTGGAACCGCTATCGCAACCAGTTTATTACGCCAGATAACGTGCAAAATGGGGTGAATTTCTGGAATCAACATGAAAAAACCCTGCAACGTGCTTATGAGGTCTACGGGGTTCCACCCGAAATTATTGTTGGCATCATAGGTGTTGAAACGCGCTGGGGTCGGGTGATGGGTAAGACTCGTATCATTGATGCGCTGGCAACACTCTCTTTTGCTTATCCGCGCCGCGCCGAGTATTTTTCTGGTGAGCTGGAAACCTTCTTGCTGATGGCGCGCGCTGAGGGCTATGACCCGCTCAGTCTGCGCGGCTCCTACGCTGGGGCCATGGGCTATGGTCAATTTATGCCATCGTCATTTAAAGATTATGCTGTTGATTTTAATGGCAATGGTCATATCAATTTGTGGGATCCGGAGGATGCTATCGGCAGTGTGGCGAATTACTTCAAAGCACACGGCTGGACCAAAGGGGCGGCGGTGGCTATTCCTGCCAACGGCCAAGCGCCGAATCTCGAAAATGGCTTTAAGACCAAATACCCCATCTCGACATTATCTGCCGCAGGGCTAAGCCCGACCGGTTCGCTGGGCGATTATCAGGAAGCCAGCTTGCTGCGTTTTGATGTCGGTACCGGCTATCAATATTGGTATGGTTTGCCAAACTTCTACACTATTACCCGCTACAACCACAGTACCCATTACGCGATGGCGGTGTGGCAGTTGGGGGAGGCGGTTGGCCGGGCGCGTCGGAGTTAATTAGATACCCGTCATCTTTCACGTTGCAGGTGTGTTGGCTGCTCTCGATAACCCGAATCACTTACTGATGTAAGCTCATCGGGATTAATGAGCCTCATCCCTGAGGCTCACCCTGCGGGCAGCATAAATGCTGTACAAATCGGTTCCCGACCGATTTGTATCTTGCTTGCCGCCTTCCTGCACCATGAAATCTATAGGGTATATCTTGCTGACAAAGTTAAACCAAAGACATCACAGCAGATGAGAAATATCATCCGGATGAACCGATGGTGGAGACTGACGCCAACCGCGCGTTAGCCACAGCAGGTAAATAAAACCTGCCAGTAACCACAGCAGGCCCACCTCCAGCGCGCGCTGTTCAAGATGAACCCACAACCACACCGACATCACAAACCCCATCATTGGCAGTAGCCCGTATTTAAACATGGCTGAAGCGCCACGACGTTTCTCATTGAAAATAAAGTGTTTTATAACGCTCAAATTCACGAAGGTGAACGCGCCGAGCGCACCGAAGCTAATCATCGACACTACTAAATTCAGATCAAGGAACAGCGCCAGCAGCGAGATGGTCGCCACGAACAAGATAGCGCGCCACGGCGTATGGAACTTGCGATGCAGATGGAAGAACACTTTGCGCGGCAGTACCCCTTCACGGCCCATGGCATAGAAGATGCGCGACACACTGGTCTGTGCGGTCATCGCCGAGGCATAAACCCCCGTCAGGTAAGTGGCCATAAAGAAGTTATACATCCACTTACCGCCGACATGCTCGGAGATAATCAGGCTGGCGGTGTCCTGATAGGGGATTAATGACACCCAGTCTGGATAAACCAAGTGCGCGGCATAAGACACCGCAATAAAGATGGCACCGGCACTTATCACGGTAAACAGAATGGCGCGTGGCAGAGTGCGTTTCGCGTCGTGGGCTTCTTCTGCCATAGTCGCGATAGCATCAAAACCGAGGAATGCCAGACAAAGCACCGCAGCACCGGATAATAAACCAGACATATCACCGGCATTGACCAGCAGTGGCTTCATTAACGCCGCCGGGCTTAAATCTGCCTGACTGAAAGAAAGAGCAATAAATAATACGATAAAGATCATCTGCGCCGCGATCAGCGAGAAATTCACCGAAGTGAGCAGGCGCACACCGAGAATATTCAACAGGCTGACACTGACAATAGACGCAATAATAAATACCGGTGCGGGGATCGCCGGAAATGCCTCATGCAAGAAAATGCCTAAAACCAAATAATTCAGGATTGGCAGGAACAGATAATCCAAAATTTGCGCCCAACCCACCAGAAAACCGGTTTTTCCACCAAAACTACGCTGAACGTAAGAATAGGCAGAACCTGATAACGGCATAGCGTTAGTCATCCGGCAATAACTGAGGGCGGTAAATAAAATGGTGGCTACGGTGATCAGATAGGCAATGGGGAGATGCCCCTGACTTAATACAGTCACCTGTCCGTAGGTAGTAAATACGCCTAAAGGCACCATATAGGCGAGCCCGAAAGCGACCAGCGCGGGGGTTTTAAGCACTCTGCGCAACTGAATATTTTGTGGCATTACCGTATCATCTCCTGGTGTGTACAAGCACCGCTAAGCTGCATTTTTATGCAGATCTAAAATAGAAAGGAGCGGATTTTGACACAAGGGGGGAAGGTTTGAAAGCCAATACCTTTCCGACCTGGTATTGCCGCGTTATTTGCCAGATTGATGACCCGGGTTATCCAGTGAAATTACTGCTGATTTCAGCCTATTTATCACCCGAATCACTGACTTACATCAGTGGCTCGGGTGAGTATAAACACCGGTTTATCCGGCCTGATAAACCACTTTGCCGCCAATCAATGTCGATTCCACCTGAGTTTGATAAATCGTCGCTGGCGACTGCTCAAACAGGTTATTTTTCAAAATGATAATATCGGCAAATTTACCCGCTTCCAGTGAGCCAATATACTGCTCTTTGGCAATCATATACGCCGCGTCAATGGTGGCGGAGCGCAATGTCTCAATCAGCGTCAGGTCGCGATCATTATCCAGCCGCGGGCCTGCGGGGCTGCCGTCAAGATGCCATGCGCGGCGGGTCATCCCCACTTGCAGGTTGTACCATTCATCCAAACGGTCAATCGGCCAGTCACTTCCATAAGCAATACGTGCCCCTGCATCAAGGAAACGCGCTGCGGGTTCCATATGTTGGAAACGGGCTTCACCCAGCATTTCGCGCTCTTCATCAATTAATACACCCGGCAAACCGCCCCACTGGAAAGAGAGCACGGCAGTCGCCCCCAGTTTGGCAAAGCGGTCATATTGATGAGCTGCGACCAGTTCATTATGCGCCAGCCCCGGCCGGATATCTTTGCCAGGGAAAGCTGCCCGCATCTGCTCCACCGCATCCAGCACCATTTCGATGGCACCATCACCCACGGTGTGAGTGTGTGGATGCAGGCCAGCACGGGCGCATTCCAGCATCACCGCATTGACCACTGGCGCGGTAAAATAGAGGTCGCCATAGTGTTTCGTTGGCTGCCAGTCTGGTTTTTCCGCCGTGCCGTGGTTGGCTCGATAAGGTTCGAGCAGGGCGGCGGTCATGGTCGGCGGCTGTAATACACCGTCGATAAACAGTTTCAAATGATCAACAGCAAACCCCGGTGCGGGTGTCCACTCTTCATTTCCCCACAGGCGACCAAATTCCACCACTTCTTGCACCACGCGTGCCGCATCTTCTGGCCCTTGCAGGCTGTCTGGTGTCACTTCTTTGGCACCCAGAACGCGCAAAGTCAGCTCATTGCGCTCATATAATTGGCGGAAAGCCAGCAATTGTTCGGCAAATACACGGGTATCCATCACAGTAGTGACGCCCTGAGCATTTAAGACTTGCTGCACATGAGCGGCAATTTGCACATTCTTTTCTGGCGTGGCGGAAGGGATGCTGTCAAAGGCGCGCATGGCCGGTGCATCTTCCAAAATGCCAGTAAGTTTGCCGTTCGCGTCGCGAGCAATTTTGCCATCGGGTGGGACTGGGGTATTTTCATCAATCCCCAGCAACTCAAGCGCGCGGCTATTGGCCGCCAGTGTATGGCAGTCATTCGAGAACAACGCTACCGGGCGACGAGTATTAAGTGTGTCGAGGGCGGCACGGCTCATATCTGCACCTACTGGTGTCATGGCCTGGCGCTGCCAGGCACGCACTGTCAACCAGTCATTTTCGCCTTTAAAGGGATCACTATCGAGATGCTTTTGGATAATATCCAACGTCTGCTCAACACTCAGCGCGGCATAATTGAGATTGCAACCGATCAGCTGTTTGCCACCCCAAAACGGGTGCATATGGCTGTCAATAAGGCCGGGCATCATAAACTTGCCAGCCAGATCGATAAGTTGGGTTTTCGGGCCGGAAAACTGTGGGATAAGCTCATCATTGCCCGTCGCCAGAATATAGCCCTGGCCCAGTGCGATGGCGCTGCACACCCGGTTATTGGCATCTGCCGTGTAAATGATGCCGTTGTAATAGATAACATCGGCGACAGTAGATTGTTGAGTCATAGTAGGCTCTCAAAAATCCCGTTCTTCCTTGATGTTGCAGCAGTTTTCAGATGTTTGCCACAACGCCAATGATTTTGGGAATAGGTGGGTCAAATAGCCATTATAGCCTGTATCTTCGGTAAAACTCCCAGTGAGATACAAACTAAGGCTGGTGTTAGTTTAAGGGGTTTTGAGTAATTCGGCTTTCATCGTGGCGGTTAGATGGCGCAGTATTTCTGTTTCCGAAAAACCTAATTCGGTTAATTGAGTCAATCCATCCAGACCACAGACCAGCCCAATCAAGCGCCATGCAATATCACTGGCATTGATATCAGAGCGGAATTCATCATTGGCTATTCCGGCCTCAATCACCTCGACGGTGGCCTGATGCCAATCTGACATTGAGGTGGCGCAGGCCTCTTTAATCAAGTTATCGCGTTCGGCCATGACCGAGACTTCATTCCATAAGCGCGTTTCTCGTTTCCCCGCTTCATCCTGCGGATAACCCAGAACAAGAAGCACCCGCTCGTGGGCCGGTAAGTTTTGGCTGTTTATCGCGAAAGCCGCTAAAGATTGCTTCACTAATAATAGAAAAGCATCGGCCCGCAGTTGTGAAACCGACGCAAAGTGATGATGTACTTGCCCGACAGCCACGCCCGCCTCACTGGCAACACGGCGCACGGTGGTGGCGTTCATCCCCTCGGTTATAGCGACACGCATCGCAGCGTGCAAAATGGTGTCATGTCGCTCTTCACGGTTCAAATAGGCCAAAGAGGCTCCTTTATTTGACGCATTAATGTTTTCATCATTATGTGATGAATTGGACGTTAGTTCAACATTCCGCTATTATTGCGAAACTGAACAGATGTTCAATTTAAAATTTTGCCTAATCCGAGCGTTTTGTATGTCTAAAAAGTGGATGATTTTCTACGTAATTATTCTGATGTATCTCCCTGTTTCTATTGATGCAACTGTACTTCATGTGGCTGCACCACGATTGGGGATCGCCTTGTCTGCTACCGGCAGCGAGTTATTGTGGATCATCGATATTTACTCGTTGGTGATGGCCTGTTTATTGCTCCCAATGGGGGCGCTGGGCGATCGCATCGGTTTTAAACGTCTGGCTTTATTGGGGTCGGTGCTGTTTGGTTTGGCCTCTCTTGGCGCAGCTTTAGCGCCCTCAGTGGTGGCATTGATCGCCGCACGTGCTTTTTTGGCGATTGGCGCGGCGATGATTCTGCCCGCCACTTTATCCGCCGTGCGCCATATCTTCACCGATGAACGCGAGCGGGCTTTAGCACTAGGAATTTGGGTCGCTATTGGCACCATGGGCGCGGCGATGGGGCCGTTGGTCGGTGGGCTATTAATGGAATACTTCTATTGGGGAGCGGTGTTCTTAATCAATATTCCTATTATTATCGCGGTGGTTATTGCCACATTGGTGGTTATTCCTACTCAGCCGATGCGCACTGAACAGACATGGAAATTGGCTCCGGCATTGGTGCTGATCACCGCCATCCTGATGCTGGTCTATGCGGCCAAAACCGGGCTGCGCGGCAATGGCGATCCGGTAACGACGTCGCTGACGGCCTTGTTGGGTGGTGTGATGCTGTTTGTTTTTGTGCGCCATCAATTGTCTACCACTGCCCCGATGATCGATTTTCGTCTGATAAGTCAGCGAGTTATTGCTGTTGGTATCACAATGGCAATGACGGCGATGATAACGCTGGTGGGGTTTGAATTACTTCTGACGCAAGAATTGCAGTTTGTATTGGGCAAAAGTCCACTTGAAGCGGGCATATTTCTGCTGCCTTTAATGATTGCCAGCGGAGTGAGCGGGCCGCTATCGGGGTGGTTAGTGGCAAAACTGGGATTACGCACTGTCGCCAGTGCCGGTATCGCCTTCAGTTCATTAAGTTTTCTTGGGTTGGCCTGGACCGATTTTGCCACGCAGGTATATCAGGCGTGGGGATGGATGATATTACTCGGTTTCAGTATTGAAGCTTCACTGCTGGCCTCCACGGCGGCAATCATGAGCGCGGCGCCGCCAGAAAAAGCCGGTGCAGCGGGGGCCGTCGAGGGGATGGCTTATGAGTTGGGCGCAGGTTTGGGGGTGGCAATCTTTGGCTTGATGCTATCGCGGGCCTATACTGCCTCGATTGTATTACCGGAGGATTTGCCCGCCAGCTTAACGGAACAGGCCAGCGCGTCTATCAGCGAAACCATTCAGGTAGTAAATAACCTTGGTGGGTATGACGCGCTGCTCAATAGTGCCAAGCTCGCTTTTTCAGCCTCCCACAGCTTAGTGTTAGGTACCGCCAGCGGTTTGCTGATTCTGCTTGCGACTGTGGTTTGGTTCGCCATGCCGGCGAGAAAAATACGGCAATTTGCACATTGATCGAGGGGGCCAACTGGCCCCTGATACTCGTCCACGGCTTCTTTTTTTATTAAACTGTTTATTAACGGTTTAGAGTCTGCCAATTCTCTTTATTTATTAGTCATTGCTCTTCGTTAAGTGTGTGATATACCTATTTACGGTAGTGATTTGGGTTTTGATTGATAAATAGTGTCAAAACCGTATTCCAATAAAGAGTAAGGCTTTATCTATGACCGCGCGGCCATTTGCAGCACAACTCGATATCGACAGCTCAGCTCAACCTGTCCGAGTCTCTATCAAAGGAGATTGGGTGTTGGCGCATTACCGCATTTTGGAGCCGATTGTCACACAATTTCGTGCGAGCCAGCCTCAGTCCGTGGCCTTTGATCTTACGCAATTAGGGGCTTTAGATACCGCTGGCGCGACGCTGTTAGCCTTGCTTCTGGGTGAAGAACGCATCAATCATCTGCGTGAACTTGCGCCCAAACTGCCTGAAGAACGCCGCACTTTACTGGAAACAGTTAGCCGTGTTTTGCCTGATTTAGCCTCCGAGTCATCAGAAAAACCGACTTCATTCTGGCTGGAGTTATTGGCGAATACCGGCCGGTCGGTGGATAATTTATGGCAAGATATCAAATCGTTACTGGGTTTTGTCGGCCTGACACTTGAAGCCCTATTCAGCACGATTTTCCGCCCCTCGCGCTGGCGAATGACCTCCTTGATTGCCAATATCCAGCAAATCGGCCTCAATGCTGTTCCTATTATTATGCTACTGACATTTCTGGTAGGAGCGGTCATTGCCTTTCTCGGTGCGACAGTATTAACCACTTTCGGTGCGGGTATCTTTACCGTTGATTTAGTGGTGTTTTCTTTCCTGCGTGAATTTGCCGTGCTGCTCACTGCCATTTTAATGGCGGGGCGTACCGCCAGCGCCTTTACCGCTGAAATTGGCCTGATGAAAGCCAATGAGGAAATCGACGCCATCCAAACTTTGGGGCTAAATCCGGTTGAGTTGTTGGTATTACCACGGGTGTTAGCGCTGCTAATCTCATTACCAATGTTGACCTTTATCGGCATGGTTTGCGGCATTTTCGGCGGGATGGTGGTCTGTGCTTTAGCCCTCGATATTTCGCCCACCATGTTCTTATCGATTATGCAAAACAGTAATGGATTGCAGCATTTTCTGGTGGGAATCAGCAAAGCGCCGATTTTTGCTTTCCTGATTGCCATCATTGGTTGTCTGGAAGGGTTCAAAGTCACTGGCAGTGCAGAGTCTGTCGGGGTACACACGACCACCAGTGTGGTGCATTCGATCTTCGTGGTGATTTTACTTGATGCCGTCGCGGCGCTATTTTTCATGGAAATGGGATGGTGAGTCAGATGGCGCAAGAGCCAATCATTCAAATTCGCAATCTGGTGAATTGCTTTGGCAAACAGTGCGTGCATCAGGATCTTAATCTTGATGTGCAGCGCGGCGAAGTGCTCGGTGTGGTGGGCGGATCGGGTACTGGTAAGTCAGTGCTACTACGCAGTATTGTGGGATTACGCCGCCCGACGGCCGGGCAGATTCATGTGTTTGGTCAGGATTTAATGACACTATCGGGCCAGGCGCGTTCCCAGGTCGAACGCCGATTTGGTGTATTGTTTCAACGAGGTGCATTATTCAGTTCTCTGACGGTGACGGAAAACGTGGCCTTGCCATTAATCGAAAATGCGGGTTTACCCCGCGGCGAGGCAGAGCGGTTAGCGCAGGTTAAATTGGCGCTGGCGGGGTTACCGCCAGGGGCAGGCAGTAAATATCCGGCGTCACTGTCGGGCGGGATGGTCAAACGCGTTGCTTTGGCGCGCGCGTTGGCATTAGACCCGGATATTTTGTTTCTCGATGAGCCGACTGCGGGTCTTGATCCTATTGGTGCGGCGGCGTTTGATAGTTTGATCCGCACCTTGCGTGATGCACTGAATCTTACGGTATTTCTGGTGACACACGATCTGGATACACTCTATACCTTGTGTGATCGTGTGGCCGTGCTGTCACAAAAGAAAGTGCTGGTGGTAGATACATTAGATAAAGTGGCTGCAACTGATGATGACTGGATTCAGGCGTATTTTCATGGCCCCCGTGGCCGGGCTGCTTATCAGGCAGCGGCAGCAATTAATAGCGAAGAGAGGTTGTAAATGGAAACCCGTGCTCACCATGTTGTCATTGGTTTGTTCACTCTCATTGTGGTCAGTGCCGCGCTGTTATTCTGCCTATGGCTGACAAACGCCGGCTCTAATCGCCAGTTCAAGCTCTACGATATTGTTTTTAATGAACCGGTGAGTGGCCTGTCTCAGGGGAGTATTGTGCAATACAGTGGTATTCGGGTCGGCGAAGTGACTCAATTACGTTTGGACAGTGAGAACCCTAATAAGGTTTGGGCGCGTATCCGCGTCTCTGCCTCGACGCCTATCCGCGAGGATACCCAGGCCCGTCTGACGGTCGCAGGCATTACCGGCACTTCAAATATTCAATTTAGCAGTAGCACTCCGTCAAGCCCGCTATTGGAGGGTAAAGATGGCGAAATTCCTATTATTATCGCCACTCCGTCACCGATGAGCCAATTGCTGGCCAATGGCGAAAATTTCATGAGTAACGCCAATGAAGTGCTGATGCGCTTAAACCAGCTATTAGCACCTGATAATCAGCAACGGCTCATCACCACACTGGATAACCTCGCACTGGTCACCCAAACTGTTGCCGATCAACGTCAGGATATTCGCACCATGTTGCAGCAGTTGGCGCAGGCCAGCAAACAAGCTAATGAGACATTGACGCAAACCAATCGCTTGCTGCGCAACGCCAATGGATTGATGGACGGGCAGGGTAAGCAACTGGTTAATGATGCCGCCAAGACTATGGCATCGTTACAAAATACCAGCATCATTCTCAATAAATTGGTCAGTGAAAATCAAACTTCTCTCAATAATGGCATGCAAGGAATGAATGAATTGGGGCCTGCTGTTGATGAGTTGCGCAGAACATTAGCCACATTGCGTGCGGCGGTTTCCCGTTTGGAAGAAAACCCTGCGGCTCTGCTGCGTGGCCGTGAAAGAACACAGGAGTTTACGCCTCGATGATATCTCTGAAGATAATGCACTCTACCGGCCGTGGTGCGCGGCTGTTGATGTTATCCGCGCTGGCAATGCTGCTGTCAGCTTGTACCATTTTACCCAGTGCGCCGGTATCGCAGGTTTACTTACTACCCGTGCCGCCCGCAGCAAATGCGCCACGCGGGCAGGCCGTAAATTGGTCGTTGCGGGTTTCACAACCGGCCACCAATCAGTTTCTCAACAGCTCGCGTATTGCTGTGCAGCCCGAAGGGCAGGAGATAGCGGTCTACAAAAATTCGCGCTGGACTGATCCGGCTCCTATTTTAGTGCGTAATCGCCTGATTCAGGAGTTCCGCACTGATGGCCGTATTCCTGCGGTCAGCAGTGACGATGACAGCTTGCAGGCGGATGTTGAGCTGAGCGGCGATTTATCGGCATTTCAGGGGGTATATCAAGCGGGCAACAGCGAAGTGCTGATCCGTTTTGATGCCCGACTGGTGCGGATTTCAGATCGCAGAATCATTGCTACCCGTCATTTTGAAGTGCGGCAGCCTATTAAGGGCGCACAGATGAATGAAGTGGTAGATGCTTTTGGTTTGGCGAGTAATCAGTTGGCCTCACAGGTGCTGAACTGGACACTACAACAATCGCCTCAGTAATACTTTTCTCCCTACCGTCTTGTCTATTGCCCAGTATTATTATGAAAAACCATAATAATACTGGGTATGCTTATGTCAGGTTAAGTAAAGTCCGACAGTTATATTGACCGAGTAATTATAAACTTCTGCAAAATATCTGATTGCTGTTACGGAAATATATCTTATATCAAATAAGAGTTGATTTTATGTTTCATAATGTTTGACTATTGTTCTGTAAATTGAGCAAAAGGGAATCATTATGCTTTGGAAGAATACCAGGGAACAGTTTGGTCGCGTCACTATTAGTATCCACTGGCTGGTGGCATTGACAGTATATGCACTGTTTGCTCTGGGTTTATGGATGGTGACTTTAGGCTACTATGATGGCTGGTATCATCAGGCACCTGAAATACATAAAAGCATCGGTTGTATACTTTTTGCTGTGATGTTATTTAGGGTTATTTGGCGCTTTATTTCGCCGCCACCAACGCCTTTATCCAGTTATAGCCGGTTCACTCGCATTAGTGCAGTATTGGCACATCTGTTTTTATATATTGTCTTATTTTGTATTATGTTCAGTGGTTATTTGATCTCGACGGCTGATGGGCAACCGATCGCTGTATTTGGTTGGTTTGCTGTTCCTGCAACATTAACAAGTTTACCTGATCAGGCTGATACCGCGGGTACTGTGCATCTTTATCTGGCTTGGGCCGTTGTGGTGCTTTCACTATTACATGGGCTGGCCGCAATTAAACACCATTTTATTGATGGTGATATTACCCTTAAACGGATGCTGGGACGTAGCACCGATTAACCAACTGTATTATGGAGAATTAAGAATGTTTAATAAGACCCTATTGGGCCTGACTGTAGGCGCACTGATGTTTACCGCTGGTAGTGCCGTAGCCGCCGAATATAAAATTGATAAAGAAGGTCAACACGCCTTTATCGAATTCCGGATTAAACACTTAGGCTATAGCTGGTTATATGGCAGTTTTAATGATTTCGATGGTTCTTTCACTTTTGATGAAAAGAACCCCGCAGCGGATAAAGTGAATGTGGTGATTAACACTAATAGTGTTGATACCAATCATGCTGAACGCGATAAACATCTGCGCAGCAAAGATTTCTTGAATGTCAGCAAATTCCCACAAGCGACATTCGAGTCGACTGAAGTGAAGAAAAATGCCGAAGGTTATACTGTAGTCGGTAATCTAACATTAAATGGCGTGACTAAGCCGGTGACCTTGGAAAGTAAATTGACTGGTCAGGGTAATGACCCATGGGGCGGTTATCGTGCCGGTTTTGAAGCTAATGGTAATATTAAGCTGAAAGACTTTAATATCACCACTGATTTAGGCCCAGCATCACAGGAAGTTGAATTGATTCTGTCCGTTGAAGGTGTTCGAGCTAAATAATCTGTGTTGTTCTATTTTAAAGGAGCCTTGGCTCCTTTTTTAATGTCAGAATTATAGCAAATCAGGTTATTTGACCTTATTTACTGCAAAGAAAGGCCCTTTGCCGACTGAATCTCTGATGAGCAGTTCAGATTGAAATATATTCTCACTTGATAAATAACCGCCATCTAACATGGATATCAGCCTGTTAATAACTTCATTTATCATGCCACTGACGGGATCTTTGATACTGGATAATGGTGGTAGCAGGAAAGGCGCGATAGGAATATTATCAAACCCGATGATGGAAACATCTTTTGGGACTTTTAAGCCAGCTTCGTTTAATTTTTTCATCGCACCAATAGCCATATCATCGTTACTGGCGATAATTGCGCTAAAAGGCAACTGGCTGGCTAATAAAGACTCAACCGCCGTGGCACCACTTGCCGGTGTCCATTTGCCTTGCACAATAAGTTTGTCCTGAACGGGCAGAGAAAATGCTGCTAATGCTGTCTTATATCCAGAAAGTCGCTCAATCGCGGTAGGTGAATCAAGTGAGCCGGTAATAAAGGCAATATCGCGGTGGCCCTGCTCAATAAGATATTTAGTCGCATTATAGCTGGAACCTTGATGATCGCAGAAAATACAATGACTATGATTTTTTCGCAGCTTTCTGTTCACCACCATAATCGGCTGCTTATATTGATCAATAATAAGATCCATGGCATCAACAGTTAAAAACCGGGGATAAATTATTATTGCATCACAGCGTAAATCGAGCAGGAACTGAATAGCCTCTTGTTCCTCTTCAGCACTGTGTTTCCCATCAACCAGAACTAACTGACGACCATTTTTTTCTAATTTTTGCGCCGCTTGAGACAGGATTTCATTAAAGTAGCTGCCGTTATACAGGGTATTGGTGACCACCAATCCGATGCATTCAGATTTATTGGTCGCCAGATTTCTCGCCAGTAAATTTGGCCGATATCCCGTCTCTTCAATGGCTTTAAAGACACTTTCTTTAGTTGCATCACTGACATAGCCTTTGCCCGACAAAACACGCGAAACAGTGGCTTTTGAAACACCGGCTTTCTTTGCCACTTCTTGCATTGTAGACATAGGCTCTTCCTGACACGTTGAAAATTATTACTATTCTACACGTTACCGCCGCCGAGAAGCAGGTTGCCGGGCAGAATAAATTCCCTCTCGATGTCGATCATCATCACAGAATGAAAATTGAATAAAGCGATCTATTGAATTCTATCTCATATTTTAAGACTCTCATGTGGAACCGGTTACCTATTTATCTGAGAATGTTCATAGATAAGATCTTTCCGGTCAGTGAATAATTTATAACTATATGAATTTGATGGCTAATTGTGAGTTCGTGGCGATGAGGGGACTCCCTCAGTGCAGAAGGGACACTTAGCTCAGTGTGCGCCATTACGGGGAGTTGTTACTCATGTCAAAAAATTATGCCGCAGTATCGCAACAGATAGTCGATGCCATTGGTGGGGCCAATAATATTGGGGCCGTGACCCACTGCATGACACGCTTACGCTTTGTACTCAATGATAAGACTGTGGTCGATTTGGCAAAATTAAAAGCCATCACTGGTGTGTTGGGCGTGGTACACAGTGAAAATCAGTGCCAGGTTATCATTGGCAATAATGTGAGTTATGCCTTTGCTGAAGTGCTCAAATTGTTGCCTGAAGGCGCATTGCCGGCAAACGCATTACCCCAGAAAAACAAAATCACCTTAAAGCGGATCGGGGCAGGGATACTGGATGCATTGATTGGCACCATGTCACCGTTGATTCCCGCTATCATCGGTGGTTCGATGGTAAAACTGCTGGCAATGATACTGGATATGACCGGCATTTTTGAGAAAGGCTCATCAACGCTCATTATTCTTAATGTGATTGGCGACGGCGCTTTCTTCTTCCTGCCAGTCATGGTGGCGGCTTCTGCGGCGATAAAATTCAAAACCAATATGTCGCTGGCTATCGCCATTGCCGGGGTGTTGGTTCATCCGGCGTTTATTGATTTAATGGCAAAAGCTGCGCAAGGCCAACATGTTGAATTTATGGGGGTATCCGTTACGGCGGTGAAGTACACCTATACGGTGATCCCGGCACTCTGTATGACCTGGCTGTTGTCTTATATTGAGCGCTGGGTTGACCGTATTACACCGGCGGTGACGAAAAACTTCCTTAAACCGATGCTGATCGTGCTGATTTCTGCCCCTATTGCCATCATGTTTATTGGGCCATTGGGAATCTGGATTGGTAGCGGCATATCCTCTTTGGTGTATACCGTTCATGATTATCTGGGCTGGCTCTCCGTGGCGATTATGGGAGCACTTTGGCCATTACTGGTTATGACGGGCATGCACCGTGTTTTTACGCCAACCATCATTCAAACCATTGCCGAAACGGGCAAAGAGGGCATGGTGATGCCATCAGAAATTGGTGCCAACCTTTCGCTGGGCGGCTCATCACTGGCGGTTGCCTGGCGTACCAAAAACCCGGAATTACGCCAAACGGCGTTGGCTGCTGCGGCTTCCGCGATTGTAGCGGGTATCTCTGAACCGGCACTTTATGGGGTGGCATTGCGGCTCAAACGTCCGTTAATCGCTAGCCTTATCAGTGGATTTATCTGTGGTGCCGTGGCGGGAATCGGTGGGTTAGCCAGCCATTCCATGGCCTCACCTGGGTTATTTACCAGTGTTCAGTTCTTCGATCCGGCCAATCCAATGAGCATTGTATGGGTGTTTGGCGTCATGATTCTGGCGATAGTCATTTCTTTCGTCACAACACTGTTACTGGGATTTGAAGACATTCCTGTCGAAGATAGTGCGGATAGCCGTGCCGATTCTCCTGCTTCAACTGTTTCGCACAGTGCAGTAAAAAATTAACTAAATAAAGAGGTATTGAATGTCAGTATCAACATTTCCCGATGGCTTTTTATGGGGCGGCGCATTAGCCGCAAACCAGGCCGAAGGTGCTTGTTTTGAAGGTGGAAAAGGGCTGACGACGGTGGATATGATCCCTCATGGGGAACCGCGTTTGGCAGTGAAATTAGGGCAGGAAAAGCGTTTTACCTTAAGAGATGATGAGTTTTACCCCAGTCATCAGGCCATTGATTTTTATCATCGTTATAAAGAGGATATCGCGTTAATGGCAGAAATGGGGTTTACCGTATTCCGTACATCAATTGCATGGAGCCGGATTTACCCTAATGGCGATGAATTGACACCTAATGCTGAGGGTATTGCCTTTTATCGCGACCTCTTTAATGAATGTAAGAAGCACAATATTGAGCCGCTGGTAACGCTGTGTCACTTTGATGTACCCATGCATTTGGTCACGGAATATGGCTCGTGGCGTAACCGAAAAATGGTTGAGTTTTTTACGCGTTATGCCCGAACATGTTTTGAGGCTTTCGATGGTTTGGTGAAATATTGGCTCACATTTAACGAAATTAATATCCTGCTTCATAGCCCATTTTCAGGTGCGGGTTTGGTCTTTGAGCCAAATGAAAATCAGGAACAAGTAAAATACCAAGCTGCTCATCACGAACTGCTCGCCAGCGCATTAGCGACTAAAATTGCTCATGAGGTCAATCCTGAGAATCAGGTAGGTTGTATGTTGGCGGGAGGGAATTTTTACCCGCGAACCTGTAAACCCGAAGATGTTTGGGCTGCGCTGGAAAAAGATAGGGAAAATCTATTTTTTATTGATGTGCAGGCCCGTGGGGCTTATCCCGCTTATACACAACGCCTTTTCAGAGAGAAAGGAATTTCAATTGTCACCCAAGTGGGTGATGACGATATCCTTAAACATACAGTGGATTTCGTCTCCTTCAGTTATTACGCTTCGCGTTGTGCTTCGGCGGATATGAATGACCATAACAGCAGCGCAGCTAATATTGTGAAATCTTTGAAAAACCCACATATTCAAGCCAGTGAATGGGGCTGGGGGATTGATCCTTTAGGTTTACGCATCACCATGAATATGATGTACGACCGTTACCAGAAGCCACTATTCCTGGTTGAAAATGGATTAGGTGCTAAAGATGAAATTAATCCGCAGGGCGAAATTGAAGACGATTACCGTATTAGTTATCTACGTGAACATATTAAAGCTATGGCGGAAGCTATCGACGATGGCATTCCGGTCATTGGATATACCTCTTGGGGATGTATCGATTTAGTTTCTGCTTCGACGGGGGAAATGAGCAAACGCTATGGATTTGTTTATGTTGACCGTGACGATTTGGGCAAGGGTTCTTTGGCTCGCAAGAGAAAGAAATCGTTTTATTGGTATAAAAAAGTTATTGCCAGTAATGGCGCCGATTTGAGTTAAATAATTCGCCGGGAATGGGCTATGGCTGATGTTCCCGGCGACGAATAGTATTCGGATATCGCTGTATTTTTATTTTAAATTTATGATGTTTCACTCGCCACGATCGCGTGTCGAGCCTTTCTTCAAGTTAGTCATAAAATCCATAAATGCAGTTCGCAATGGGGCAAATACCGGATGCTTGCGATGCTCCATCATAGTTTCTGAAAATAGTTTCAGACCTAGTGCAAATGCTGCTGTTTTTTCTTTACCAAAATCCAGATCTTCACGCGCCTGTAGCCGTTCGATGATGCCGAGGATCTCATCATGATTCTCGGCTTCGAATGTCACTGGCGCTTTATCCAGAGGCTCGCCTTTGCGATCCGTCAATGGCTCAATGGTGATTCGATAACGATATCCCGACATTAGTTTTTCTCCGGTTCATTAGTCTCTGTCGCCTTGGGTTCTAGCGCTTTTTCAATGGATTCTACTGCGGTCAGTAATGCTGTATTAATATGCTCAACCTGCTCTGGTGTGACATCCAAACGCATCATGCTGCTACGTAGAATATGGCGTAAACGGTGCATTGCATCAGAAATACCTTCAGCCATATTGCCTTCAGGGCGACGATTTACTTGTGCCAATCGTGCAAAAATAGCATCAACCATCTGTTGATTTTGCTGTAATTCAGCTTTGCCAGCATCGGTAATTTGGTAGCTTTTACGGCCATTGCCAGTGGCTACTGGAGTAACAAAATCCTGTTCTTCTAACAATGTCAGTGTTGGATAGATAACACCTGGGCTTGGTACATATAAGCCTGAAGATGCCTCTTCGATAGCTTTAATCAGTTCATAGCCATGGCTGGGCTTTTTATCAAGCAGGGCCAGCAGAACAACCCGCAAATCGCCATGTTCAAACAAGCGATGCATTTTTTCACCGCGCCCACGTCTGCCGCCTCTTACGGCTTCGGTTGCTTCAACTGCCATATGATGGCGACCGCCGCGATGCATTCTGTCACCACAACGGCGTTGCCCTGCGTGGTGTTCTTCACCACAACGATGACCACGTTTTGAAAAACCAAACATAATGAATCTCCTTTAGATATATCGAAAACGTTTCGATATATCTAATCTAGATCGATATATCGAAATTAGCAAGAGGGGAGATGTGAAAAGATATATCTAAATGAGTTTTTTTCGGCAGAGTGGCAGATGGAAAGCTAGAGGAGGAAAGTCATAATGGCAGTGATTTCTGAGCGGCCAGAGGGAGGGGGATATTTTTATGGCTAGAAGTAGGAGAGGGGCGTAGCTATAAACAATCCCCTTGCACCGTGGCACGATGGTGATCAAGGGGAACCGAGCTATCAGCTTTTCTTCACAAACTCAGATTTTAGTTTCATCGGGCCAAAGCCATCAATTTTGCAATCGATGTTGTGGTCACCTTCAACCAGGCGGATGCTTTTCACTTTAGTCCCAATTTTCAGGGTTGAAGAGCTACCTTTAACTTTCAGATCTTTAACAACGGTCACCGCGTCACCGTCGGCCAGCAAATTGCCATTGGCATCACGTACTACCAGGCCCTCATCGGCAGTGGCAGCATCGCCATTTTCTGACCACTCATTACCACATTCTGGGCAATTCAGTTTTTCCCCTTCCTGCCATGTATATTCAGAATTGCATTTTGGACAGTTTGGTAAACCCATCTTGCTAACCTCTTGAAATTAAAATTAATAAATATAAAAAAGTGACAAATAACAGATTACTGTATCGATATTCACCTATTTTACACTTTTTATCACATTAAAGGATAGTCAGACTGTGATTGAGGTCAGCCAGGGGGAGGGGGATTGCCTTGGTATTAAGTTGCTATATCAGTTTTATTGCCAATGAATATTATTTGCCCCAGAGTCACTCAGATAGAGCAACAACGTATAACTAACATATTTGAGTTTACTGCTTATGAGAAGAAACTTGTTTTTTTACAGAATTTGCCCTTCCACTCTTTTAATTTATTATTGCTTGTTAGATCATCGACAGAACTTCTCATGTTGAGCTGACAGCCGGACAAGAAAGTCACGGTCAATGGTACGGGAATAGAACGGAACAATAACATTATTTTATCCTTAATAAGAAGAGTGTTAGTTAATACCACATTAACCCGGACAATCTTCAAACTCCCAAGCAAAGACACGGGAAAGCTTTTGTGCTATTTCCGTCCAGTCTTTGCCCTCACATTGATCAATATAATCTGTGATAGTTTTGGTGATCTCATTAAGATCGTACTTACGAACTAGAAGAGTATGGCGTATTAATTCTGGAACCCATTGGTGCTTGCAGAGCCATTCTGGAGTACAGACAAACACATCAAAATTATCCCCCCCAGTTGAACCAACAGAACCGATCATTAATGTTAACGTGATCGCAGTTTCATCTTTATCAGGTGAATACACATTGAAGTCATGATGAATACAATCAATATTTTTTAGTATCGCTTTCATATTCAATCCGAAATATTTAGATGTCCATTACCTACTTTAACTGGTTTCCCAGATGAACCGAGTTCATAGGTTTCAAAATTTGCTTGTGTTCCTGTCGTGGCGAAAGGACTATCTTTGGGCGATGGCGGTCTATAACCACGTGTGCCATCCGACACCGCCGCATGAGTGGTGCTGTCGGCGTGACCTTCATTGTTAGCTCCTGTTAGCAAGCCATTGGCCATGTTACCGGCAAACTGACCGCCGATATTACCACCGGTACTGATACCCACGCTCTGATGTTTAACTTTGAAATCGGCTTTATTCCCGATATCACTGAGGTATCCAGTGTGTTTTTATCGGCAGTGGCGGTAGAAGCGATCACCGCACCATCAAGCTGGGTGTGCTCGCCGACCGTGATATCAAAACCGCCTTTGCCAGCGAAGATGCCAGTCTGTTCTTGCACACTATCATAATTGCTATGCAGCTTGTCGCGACTCATACTCAGGTTGGCAGAACCACCGCCACCAATGACCGCGACACTGACACCACCGCTGACACTGGTCTGTTTCGAATCATAGTTATCGCTGTCTTGCTGGCTTTGCAGCAGCAGGGTATCGCGGCCACTGGTGATATTGAGCTAGTTACCGGAAGCTGCTCCAATTCTAGTTAACAATTAAATATAAGTTGCTGTAAATATTAGTATTTACTACCAACCAGCCGATAACTGGGATTGAGTAATCAACTTAAATCTAGAGAGACGAGTTGCCGATCATCACCAAAAATAATTGTCACCATTCCATAAGGACAATCAGCCGTAATGACTTTATTTTTAAGCTCTTTATCTATGCAGTGTGAAGCACTCTGTGTTTGATCATCAAATCGGATTTCAAGGAAATAACCTTCGCCGTTGTTCACATGAGGCAATGCATCTTTTTCGCCTCGTGACGCAAGATATTTTTGTATTTCTTCAATATGTATTTTTGCCATACTCATTAGCACCTCAAGGTAAAGGAACAAAAGAACCTTTTTCGATAAGATTTTTCACTTGGTTTGGCCTAATAGGGCCGACAGATATTATTTTCATTTCATTTCATTTCATTTCATTGTTTGGCACTGTAATACGCAAAAGCTTTCCATCAACGCTTTGTATTACATTGATATGGCCACTTCTTGCATCATAAACACGTACCGCCGCTGGGTTGTTAGCAAGTTTTTGCAGCTCTGCAACGTTAAGCTTCCCAGACAAACTCCCCAACCGGGAGTCATTTAATTGAGCATAAACTCGATCAGCTATATTAAACACTGCAGTTGCTTGAGCGCCTTTCGTCATTTTCCCAATTAAGGCTAATGCTCGTTCAGCAGGTAATGTACTTAATAATGCTAACGCATAATCTTTTGGATTTTTTGCATTCAATAATGCCATCACAGTGTCTGATCCGGGATTGTTCTCCAAGATAGTCTTGATAACATCCTCTGGTAGATCACCTTTTATATATTGATCACGGATTGTCTGTTTTTCTTGATCAGTCAGATTTGAATTTTGCAAAAGCTCCTTTTCTAACGAACCTGCCCCTTCAAAATATTTCGTACCTTGGCTACCAAATATGTCTCCAAGGCTACTCAACGCATTATTCTCAACCGCATTCTTGCCAGCCTGCGCACCGGCCACTGCGCTACTGCTGCTGTCACCAACTAACCCACCCGCCAACCCTGCGGCCAGTGCCGCCAGCGCACTGACGGTTTGTTTCTTTTTTTCGGTGAGACTGTCTTTATCCCAGCCCATTGCCTTGATGATTGCGGGTGCGGCGGCTTCTGCCGTGAAGACAGAGACGGTACCGACTGTTGCATTGCCGCTGAAGTGGCCCACCACCGCACCCAGTAGCGCATGCGCCATCAGATTAGCGCCCAGACTCTGCTCGGCGGGCAGGTATTTGCTAATTTCATGGGCCAGATAAGGGGCGCTGCCGCCAGCGAGAGCCTGGCCGAGGTTATTACTGATGCTGAGCAACTGGAAGTCGTCGCTGCACCCGGTGTTATTCGGTTATGGTGGTGAGAAGTGGGAGTATTTAAGGCTTAATAACAGCAACCCCGACCAGTAGCCGGGGTTGCAATCAATTACTGATTGATATTGAAGGACTAATGGAGGCTAAAATATCTATAACATCGTCTACAGTTGAGAGCATATAATGAACAACTCTGTCATGCATATTACCGTTTTGTTCATTAAACCACTCTAGATACTTAGAGTTTTCAACGAGATAAAGCCCCGTAAGCAT
The DNA here is from genome assembly GCF_902726545.1 of Yersinia artesiana. Lineage (GTDB taxonomy): Bacteria > Pseudomonadota > Gammaproteobacteria > Enterobacterales > Enterobacteriaceae > Yersinia > Yersinia artesiana. The sequence goes on from NZ_CACVAD010000025.1 coordinate 56,445, forward strand.
CTCCCCTTGCTGCTCTTCCTGCATTTTTAATAAGTCACCTTCATCTGTCACTCGAAAAGAATAAACCCAGTCGAACAACACCTTCACTTTACTGCTCTCTTTATCATTTACAGAAGACAAAATCAGCTCAAGGGAACCAGAGGAATATCGAAAATCCTCTAGTTGACTATTTTGAAGGGAACCTTCAGTAAGAAGAACCTTAGTCAGTTTTTCAGTCATATATGATTACTCGTCATACCTAAATTTGATCCTATTCTTACCAGACTGGATCTCTAATGTTGGACGGCCATCCGTACTACGTTCACGAACGATAACAGTTCGACCATCTGGCAATTTGCCTATCCTTCCACTAGGTATATCTTTAATCTCTGTCGGGGATAAGGCATCAAACTCTTTGTTAGCAGCATTACTACCGCCTGTTCTCTCGAAGAGTTTTGAACGCCCTGTAGTCTCATTCCCTTTTGATGATGTCGAGGTTAAATCTTCGACAGTAATATTCTGTTTTTCACTATTCCTTGCATTCTCCTCATCCTGTGGCTCCCAGCCACCTGGAGTACCAGATCCTGCACCACCCAGCTCAGCTTTATCCTCGTCCGTCAGGTCCTTCGCTACATTTGGCTGACGCGCGTTCTCTTCACGAGATTTGCTTGGATCTGAGCCATCATTCGCATCCCAGGCTTCATTTCCTCCGCCCCCGTTTACTGACGTATTCGGCAACGCCACCGGTGGCGGAACCGGCGCAGGAACTGCCAGGAAGTTATTCTCCACCGCATTCTTACCAACCTGCGCTCCGGCAACCGTATCAGCGGTGCTGTCACCCGTCAATCCACCGGCCAGTCCTGCGGCCAATGTCGCCAATGCGCTGACCGTCTGCTTTTGATCTTCACTGAGATTATTCTTGTCCCAACCCATTGCCGCGATTATCGTTGGGGCCATTAACTCCGCACTGGCCGCACCCGCAGCACCCGCCAGCGCGCTGTTACCACTGGCATAGGCAGTGACCGCACCCAATACTGCATGCGCCATCAGGTTGGCTTCGATATTGACACCCCCTTCTTTGGTAGGGTCAAGGGTCATATTGTGAATCACTTCAGCCAGATATGGCGCACTGGCACCCGCCAGGGCTTTGGCCATATCACCGCCAGCCAGGCCCTGTATTGCGGCTGTTGCGGCCTGAACGCCTTGTTGCAGGGCACTACCGGTGCCGTATTTCTTCATTTCGTCTTTGTAGAAAACCGAGTCGCGCAATGTCTTCATATACTCGGCGCGCTCTTTCTCAGTGGCATTTTCCTTCAATGGGCCGAGTTTTTCTTGCGCCGCCTTCAGGCCGTTGATATCACCCTGTGTGCGGATAATGTCACTGACCTGACTGCCAATCTCACCAATCAGTTGTGCTTCGCGCAGGCGGTTTTGTTCTTTCTCTTTATCGAAGATAGGGGAGAGGGCATTGTTGGCGTGTTCGACGTCACGGCTCAGGTCATCGATATTTTGCTGTTGTTTATCGGTATCGCGGATGATGATAGTGCCATCCGACACCGCCGCATGCGTGGTGCTGTCGGCGTGACCTTCATTGTTGGCTCCTGTTAGCAAGCCGTTGGCCATGTTACCGGCAAACTGACCGCCGATATTACCACCGGTACTGATACCCACACTCTGATGTTCAACTTTGAAATCGGCTTTGTTCCCGATATCGCTGAAGCCCAGCGTGCCGGTATCCAGTGTGTTTTTATCGGCAGTGGCGGTAGAAGCAATCACCGCACCATCAAGCTGGGTGTGCTCGCCGACGGTGATATCAAAACCGCCTTTGCCTGCGAAGATGCCGGTTTGTTCCTGTACCGAGTCAAAGTTGCTGTGCAGCTTGTCGCGACTCATGCTCAGGTTGACAGAACCACCGCCACCAATGACCGCGACACTGATACCACCGCTGACACTGGTCTGTTTCGAATCATAGTTATCGCTGTCTTGCTGGCTTTGCAGCAGCAGGTCACGACCTACATCCGCTTTAACGGTTTCACCGCTCGCCTGAGCGCCTATCAGTGAGGTATCGCGACCACTGTGTAGCGACAGTGTGCCGCCACTGTCGATCTGAGTTTCACTCCAGAAGGTGCCGTCGCCGTGTTCTTTCCCCTGGCTCTTATTGGCGTTGGCAAAGATACTCAGGCCACCACCGGAGCTACCAAAACCCAAACTGACACCAATATTGCCGCTGCTGTTGCTGCCGTCGGTTTTTTGCGTATTAGCGGCACCGAGCAGCAGCAAATCTCTCGCCGCATCCAATGTCGTATCGCCACCTGCCGCCAGCTTCAGTGCGCCATCGGTTTGTACCGCGCTGGCACTGAGAGTGATGTCTTGCGCGCCTGTAAATTGATATCGCTCTTGGCGTTCAACTGGCTGCCAAGCAGGGTTTCATCATAGAGATCGACTGAGTCACTATGGCGTTTGGTGGAGGCTTTACCGGTGACCTGTAGGCTGTCGGTGAAAGATGGCAGTATTTAGGGCTAGGTTTCAGTAATCTCAGCCAAGGCTGAGATTACTATTATCAAACTCACAAATTAGTTTATTTTTGTGATTATAATACCGTCATTTCTATCCATAATTAAGCTATCAGCTAAAGGTAGCTTCCTAATTAATTCCTCAACCGTTTCTCGGGGAAAACGATTCTCGGAAAAACTATTTTCGAAATCTAATGAATAAATCAAACGTTCTTCATTACCATCAAAGCCTAGCCAAAAATTACAACCGTAGTCATATAGTTCCGCAACATTCAACGGTATTAAATTTTCAGGTTCTCCTTCTGAGAAATCCATTTTTTCAATAGGGATAGTGCCAATATCAGCATTATATTTTTTAAGACCTAAATCTAAACTCTCCTTCAAAGAAGAAATTACAATGTAAAAATCAATAGTTACCCCTTTGCCTGGGATGAATAACCCATTGATAATAAAATTAAAAACCCCACTCGGGGAGCATAGAATATCTAGCTGCTCAAGTTGTATAGCAATTCGATAAGGATCACCAATAATCATTTAATTTTCCATCCCTCTTGCTTATGTAACTGGGCCTTTGTCTTATTATCTAACTGCATTGCATTTTTTGAATCACCAGTACTTCCAGACCAATGGTAAGTTCCTACATTATCAGGGAAATAACGATGAATAGCTCCATCATTTCCCATACTATAACGAGCTTTGTTTCCATCGACTGATACTGAGCTACCAAATAGCTCTAAAGAATTCCTTGGCTCAATACCTGCATCTGGCCTGAATTTTTGGGCACCTGGTGTATGTTTGGTATTTGATTCGACTTTTAATCCATTACTCGCCACGATACAGATCAAGTCGAGACTAAGGCAATTTAGAGCTTAGATGGGGAAGGATCGGTTCGGCAATCAGGCAATTATCACCGTTGAGCGCGGTAGAATCGTCATTGAGCTGGATATTAATTATCTGACAAACAGGCAAAAAAAAACCAGCCGGTTAGGGCTGGAATTGGCTTTATTTCAACATATAGTCAAATTTTTCATCCCAGTTAAACCTGATATCCTGTTGCTTAACTTGTTCAAAAATTTCTACTATTTTGTCAAAATATTCACCGAGAACTTTTTTAGAAAACTCGGAATTTAACCAAATAATTTTAACTGGTCTCTCAATATCAGTACTCAAGCGATCCCATAGAGCATTAAGATTTTTTCCGTAATAAGGGCCAAGATCCAATTCTTGGGATAAGATATTGTGGAAATCGTCCGAAGAATGAATACGATTTCCATCAAGTATAATTTCACGATCTGTCATTTCCATGTCCCTATTGACGTTGCTGTCTTATAGTGGTCTGTAGTTATGTATAAAAGTCCGTCATTTGAATACAACAAACGTGTCCCAGGTTGGTTACTTCTGGATATTGAAGCATCTAACCCTATATCAGCCTCGCGCCAAATTCTGCTTGGTGCAGATGGCAATAAATTGTCCGCATCTCTAAATACATCCCCACCAATCTGCCCACCAGGAACACTATTATTTAAAGCCTTTCCGGCTTTCCAACCATTCTGCATAGCTGTTTCTTTTGGAATGTAATTTGCTGGTAAATTTCCTGTGGCACGTAGACTTTCTACAAGTTCATTTGCTTCCTGAGTCGTTTTTAAATCCATTTTCAGACCAGCATATTTTGCAGCATTATGAGCCACATTAGCCGCAACAGCTTCAGCTTTTGCCGCCGTCGCTTCTGCCGCAGTCTTACCTATGCCGATTGCACCACTGGCTCCAACCCCCCCTGGAACTATCGCTTCTGACATCTGGATACCGACATTATTCAGGCACAGCACCACATTACCCGCACACGTCTGTATCGCTGCTTTCGCGGCTGCTGCAATTTCAGGGGAGGCCGCAGCCAGTAAGCCACCACCTAGCCCCGCCGGTATTGCTACCATTAGCGCATCCTGCATCGCTAGCCCTTTCTGGCACGAAGCCGAACCGGGATTATCTGCACAGGACATAATATTTTTTGCATGTTCTTGCGCGGCTTTTATCTGCCCGTCTTCGGTTCCCCCTCCCAGTAGGTTATTCTCCACCGCATTCTTGCCAACCTGCGCTCCGGCAACCGTATCAGCGGTGCTGTCACCCGTCAATCCACCGGCCAGTCCTGCGGCCAATGTCGCCAATGCGCTGACCGTCTGCTTTTGATCTTCACTGAGATTATTCTTGTCCCAACCCATTGCCGCGATTATCGTTGGGGCCATTAACTCCGCACTGGCCGCACCCGCAGCACCCGCCAGCGCGCTGTTACCACTGGCATAGGCAGTGACCGCACCCAATACTGCATGCGCCATCAGGTTGGCTTCGATATTGACACCCCCTTCTTTGGTAGGGTCAAGTGTCATATTGTGAATCACTTCAGCCAGATATGGCGCACTGGCACCCGCCAGGGCTTTGGCCATATCACCGCCAGCCAGGCCCTGTATTGCGGCTGTTGCGGCCTGAACGCCTTGTTGCAGGGCACTACCGGTGCCGTATTTCTTCATTTCGTCTTTGTAGAAAACCGAGTCGCGCAATGTCTTCATATACTCGGCGCGCTCTTTCTCAGTGGCATTTTCCTTCAATGGGCCGAGTTTTTCTTGCGCCGCCTTCAGGCCGTTGATATCACCCTGTGTGCGGATAATGTCACTGACCTGACTGCCAATCTCACCAATCAGTTGTGCTTCGCGCAGGCGGTTTTGTTCTTTCTCTTTATCGAAGATAGGGGAGAGGGCATTGTTGGCGTGTTCGACGTCACGGCTCAGGTCATCGATATTTTGCTGTTGTTTATCGGTATCGCGGATGATGATAGTGCCATCCGACACCGCCGCATGCGTGGTGCTGTCGGCGTGACCTTCATTGTTGGCTCCTGTTAGCAAGCCGTTGGCCATGTTACCGGCAAACTGACCGCCGATATTACCACCGGTACTGATACCCACACTCTGATGTTCAACTTTGAAATCGGCTTTGTTCCCGATATCGCTGAAGCCCAGCGTGCCGGTATCCAGTGTGTTTTTATCGGCAGTGGCGGTAGAAGCAATCACCGCACCATCAAGCTGGGTGTGCTCGCCGACCGTGATATCAAAACCGCCTTTGCCTGCAAAGATGCCGGTTTGTTCCTGTACCGAGTCAAAGTTGCTGTGCATTTTATCGCGGCTGGCATTGATGCTGGCACTGCCGGTCATCGAACCGAAATTGAAGCTACCGCCGACACTGACGTCTTGTTGCTTGGAATCATAACGGTCGCTGTCTTGCTGGCTTTGCAGCAGCAGGTCACGGCCCACATCAGCCTTGACCGTTTCACCACTGACCTGCGCACCTTGCAACACCGTATCGCGGCCACTGGTGATGTTGAGCTGGTTACCGGCATTGACCGTCGTTTCAGTGTGACTCAGGCCGTTGCCGCTCTCGCTGCCTTTGCCCTTATTTAGACTGGCGGAGACATTAATCCCCCAGCCGCCCTGACCGGCACCAATTCCCACGCCCAGTGAGCCGCCGCTGCTTTTGTTACTGCCGTCCAGCGTTTGGGTCTCTTGTGTTGATTGCAAAATCACATCGCGATTGGCGGTCAGACTGGCGTCTTTACCTGCCTGTAACTGACTGCCGTGTACCACGATATCCCCATCCGCCCCTTTCACGCCGTTCCCTGTGGCGGTGATATTCAGGTTATTACCGGCGGTCAACGTGCTGCCCTGATGGGTGGTTTGATTGACGGTTTGTTCTGATTTTGATGACTGGCTACCATAAGACAGGCTAATGCCAATAGCATTTTGGTCACTGGCATTCAATTCTGCCATCTGCCCACCTTGCACCGCCTGAACACCACTCAATGCCGCTTTGACGCCTTGCAGTGCTGCCAGGCGACCATTGCTCTCTTCACTGGCAGCCTTGGCGGTGGTCACCGCCGTGTTAACGGCACTGCCGACTGTGCCGGACAGTGCCAGTGTCAGGCCACTTTGTTTTTGTTCGACGATATGGGTCTGGGTACTTTGATTTTCTGCCGCCACAATATTGACGTTTTTACCGGTCAGATTGATGTCTTTACCGGATAACACGTCGGAGCCTTTCACTGTCAGGTCTTCACCGGCGGTCATACTGACATTGCCCAGCACACTGCCCACCGTGCTGCCCACGTTGGAGATGGATTTGCCGGTGTCGGTGGTTTTCTGGCTATTACTCCCAATCGTGACGCCAATTCCGCCGGTGCTCATCAGGCCCGATTTTTTCTGCTCATACAGGTGAGACTCGCTCTCGCTCTGCTGCGCCGTGCCGACGGTGATGTTCTCTTTCGCCCGCAGGTTAACATCGTTATCGGCCACCAGATTGCTGCCGGTAACCGCGATATTTTTGCCGCTAACATCGATAGAACCCGCCGAGAGCATCGAGCCGACTGCCAGTGTCTGGCTAATACTGTCTTCGGTGCGAGTGGTGGTGGTCGATGCCAGACCTTTTTTCTTGCCGGTATGGTTGCGCTGTTCATCGTGCTGTTCGGTCTGGGTGGTGACGGTGATATCGCCACCCGCCGCCAGCTTCAGCGCACCGTCGGTTTGCACCGCGCTGGCACTGAGGGTGATGTCTTGCGCTGCCTGTAAATTGATATCGCTTTTGGCGTTTAACTGGCTGCCAAGCAGGGTTTCATCATAGAGATTGACCGAACTGGTATGGCGCTTGCTTGAGGATTCGCCAGTGACATGCAGGCTGTCGGTGGCCGCACTCAGGTTGATATTCTGCGCCTGCACATCAATGGTGTCGGCATTTATATTGGCTCCCACCGAGGTCAGATTATTGACATTGGCGGTCAACGCACCACCGACATTCACCTCGCTACCCAGATGGCGAATATGCTCACTGGTCGAACTGCCACGGCCATCACTGGTGCTTATCTGGTCGCTGCGTTCGACAGTATTAAGCAGCCAGTCGCCACCAGTATTGACCTGAAGATCCTTACCGACATTTACACTTGCGCCTTGCAGGATAAAATCGCGCTCGGTATTAATCACCGCGTTGTTACTGACATTGATACTCGCCAGCGGCCCCAACAGGGTTTGATTACGCAACACTGAGCCATTGTTGCTACTGAGTTGTTCAGTGTCGGTGCGCAGGATTAAATCGCGCCCGCTATCCAGTTGCAGGTTAGTCGCGTTTAGCCGCGCGCTGGTCAGGTCGATATCACTGTTCAACGTACTGAGTTGCAGGTTATTGCCCGCCTCAAGCAAGCCGCCATTGCTGGTTAGGGTGATATCTTTTGCCATGCTGATGCGCAGGTCATTAGTGGCTTTGATGGCCCCCTGATTACTTAAACCCTGAACATCGGTCAGTTCGATATTATTGGCCGCAATCAATGCGCCGTTAGCCTGTAGATCACCCGGTTTCACCCCCGCCAGGTAGACCACCGGCACCAACACGGTTTGTCCGGCAACTTCCCGGCTTTCCATTAGCACGATATTGCCAGTTAATGCTGCCATCTGCTCAGCACTGAGGTGAGTGCCGAGGGCAATATTAAATGCTTTGCTGTACTCAAGTCCTGCCGCAAATAACTGCTCGTACTGCTCTTGTGCGCTACGGTAATCACTGGCGACCGTTTGACCGGTTAACGCCAGCACCTGATCGCGCACCAGACGCTGCTCGTAGGCGTTATCCCCCAGGCGTTTGAATATCACATCCGGGTCATTATTTAACTGCTGGAGTACGTAGTCTGATCCCTTCCAGTTATTCAAATTGGCAAACGCTGGGTTGGTTTCTATCAGATAGCCGCCACTTACTGCACGATCAGGAGCTGCGAGGCCGGTGCGATCCAAATTAGCGGACGGGTTATTGATACTGCCAAGCGAGAGGTCACTTTCCGGGCCAGGTGCATACTGGCCTTTATCTGTACTGAGCTGATACAGGCCCCCGCTGGGAAGTGTCAGCGAAATACCGTTAAACTCGACAGCAATCTCCTTGCCGATATTGTCGCGATCACTCGGTGGGGTGATTGCACCGGAGTTTGCTCCATTGTGGATCGTCGTGCCACTGCCACTAATGGTTTTCGCCGTAAAACTGGAGGCGTATTGGTTGGTCGCGTGTTCTTTGACCTCTGGCCCCCAATTCCGGCCCCACAAATTGCCTTTATAGTTGCGGTAGCGCCACTCACCGGTGGAGGTGGTTCTTTCAATCAACCGTTGTGCATTCCCCCAACCATCCTGATTCAGCGTAACGCCGGAGAGGTCAATCTCGCCTTGTGCACTCACTTTGCTCCAGAAGTTTTCCAGTGTGCTGACATGTGGTGCCAAGTTACCGCCCGCTAACAGTTGTGCTTCAGGGCTTATCTGATCGATGCTGTTTTTGGCGGTGGTCGACGTATAGTTTGTGCCGATATAATCGCTGTTATCGGCACCACCATGAGGTGGCTCAGAATAGCGCCCGCCTGGAATATCGGGGTTTTCCGCCGTCCAGTAGGCCGTCCCACTCACCGTACCTACCACTACGAAATTGTTATTGGCGGTTAAGATATGGCGGCTATTGGTCAGCTTGCTGGCGTAAACCAGCAGATCTTTGCCAGATTCAATCAGGCCAGAAATATTGAGAATCTGAGCCGCCGTCTGGTAATTTCCACTATTATCTTGCCCGCCCGCCAGAATGACCTTGCCCATACCTAAAATGGTGGTGGTCGGGGCGCTGTCTGTGTTGGTGACGGTATCACTGTTCTCAATCACCGGTGCCAGTAAGGCTAATGTGCCATTTTCATCCGTTGCGCCGATGAGGGCTTTAGGGCCGGAGTTGGTGATGCGATCTCGCGCTTTAAGTGTGGCTTCAGCCCCAATAATGCTGCCGCTGTTGAACAAGCTGGTGGAGTCGGTACTGAGTTTTCGGCCTGCCAACAACTGCCCACCATTGGTTAAGGCACCCTGAGTGGTAAAGGTTAAATCTCGCCCTGCCTGGAGGGTAGAACCTGCCAGATTGTTGAAATCGCTCAGTAAACCAATGGTCAGATCCTGACTGGCACTGACTTTACCTGCGCCGCCATCAAACTGACCAAGATTCAACGAAATATTATTCGCCGCCAGCGCGCCGCCTTGGTTATTGAGTTTTTGAGCTACATTTGCGCCCGCAGTCATGGTCAGCGAGCCAAGAGAGATGATGTTGGCGCGCTGTGTGCTGATATCACCACTGTTGGCGATAATATTCATCTCGCGGGCTTGCGTGTGGCTGTCGGCGAGATTAATTCGACTACCGGTTAACGTCATGGCTCCCGCCGCGAGGGTTTGCCCTTGTGCGATCAAGTCCTGACGGGTGGTTACCGTCAGGTTGCCCGCATCAGTCAGGCGACCATCACTTTGTATCCCTGCACCCAACAGGCTGGTGCTGTTACTATCAAGGCGCTGTGCCTGCACTGCCACGTTGCCTTTAGAGAGCAGGGTGCCAGCTCGGTTATCCAGATAACCGGCCAGATTGAGGTTGAAATCCGTGATGCCGGTTTGTGCGATGACACCGCCGATATTAGAGAGTGATTGCGCGACGAGACTTATCTGCCCGGCAATCAGGCTGGCTTTATCTGTACGTAGCAGGGCGGTTGTCCCGGCGGATAACTGCGCCACAGCTTTAACCACCGCCTCAGTTAAGGTGATATCGCCCGATTTGGCCGCGAGAGTGATGGCGTTAGCCTGAGTCTGGCTACCGGTTAAATCAAGTTGGCTACCTGACAGCGCTAATGCCCCCGCAGCGATATTTTGCCCTTGCGCAATCAAGGCCTGCTCAGTGGTAATAGTCAAATCACCGCTGTTGGCTCGGCTACCATCTGCCTTCAAACCTGCCGCTATCAGGGATGGACTGCTGCTGAGTAAGTCGTTGGCACTCAGTTGGAAGTTGCCAAGTGCTGCAATGGAGCCACTGTTCGCGACACTCCCACCAGACTGCCACTGTAGTGCGCCTTGGGTATAAACGGAGCCGGAGTTAGCCGCATTGCCATGCACGGTTAACTCGCTGTTCCCCGCGCCATAGAGGCTGCCACTGTTATCCAGATTGCCTGTGGTTAACAGGTATAAATTGCCCTTGGCGGCATACAGGCTGCCCTTATTGGTTAGGTCACCGCTGGCGGATAGCCCCATTTGATCACCGGCGCTATACAGGGTGCCGCTATTGTTGAGATAGCCACCTGCGGATAACTGCATATCCCCGCGAGTTTGTATCACACCGCTGTTAGCCAGATTGCCCGCTGAGGCTAAAGTCAATTGTTGTTCGGTGTAGATCTCGCCCCGATTTTCGACATTTCCGTTAACCGTGAATTGCCCAACACCGGCAGCATACAGAGTCCCGCTGTTAAACAGGCTATCGGCGTTCAATGACAAATCCCCACCGGCCAGTAGGGCGCTGCTGTTATCAGCATTGGTGTTGCTGATACTGAGCGCCGCCAACTGCATATCTCGTCCAGCTTCCAGTTTGTACTGGTTAGTCAGTGCGCCACTGGTGGTAAAGGCCAGATCACGCCCCGCGGTGAGTCGCGCGCCAGCCTGATGAGTGAAATCACTTTGCAGGCGTATCCACATATCGGTCGCTGCGGCAATTTCCCCTTTGCTGCTATCAAGTTTGGCGACATTGAGCTGGATATTATCCGCATGCAATTTACCGCCACGGTTATTCAGGGTTTGTTTCGGGTTTGCAGCAGCAGTGATCGCAAGGGTTCCGGGGGTAAGCACCGCCGCGTCTTGCGTAGAAATATCGCCGTCACGAGCCGTTATGGTGATATTGCCAGCCTGAGTTTGGCTACCGGTGAGATCAACACGGCTGCCAGATAATGTCATATCACCCGCAGCCACATTTTGCCCTTGGGCAATCAATGCCTGACGCGTGGCGACATTCAGTTCTCCACTTTGGGCCAGCTTGCCATCGCTCTGCACACCGGCACCGAGCAAACTGTTGCCATTGCTGTTCAGCGTTTCGGCTTGCAATGAGAGTTTGCCACCAGAGAGGATTTTGCCATCACGGTTATCAATATTACCTGGCAGATTCAGATTGAAATCTGTTGCCCCCGTTTGTGCTATCACGCCGCCAATATTGGAGAGCGCTTGCGCGTCGAGTGTCATTTGCCCGGCAACCAGGTTGGCGTTGTCGGTACGTAGCTGCGAGGCGGTTGAAGCAGACAGACGCTGACTGGCGGATAACCTGGCTCCGCTGAGATCAATTGGCCCGCCTTGCGAGGTCAAAGTGATATCACGGCTCTGGGTTTGACTGCCACTCAGATCGATACTGCGGGCGTTGAGATTCTGCGCCTTACCACTGACATTTTTCCCTTGGGCGATTAGCTGCCCGTTGGCTTCAATGCTAAGAGTGCCGCTGGTAACACTGCTGTTATCGGATTTGCCCCCCGCACCCAAGAGAGAATTGCGGCTGCTTTTGACTTCAGCCGCGCGCAGAGTGGTATCTCCCGCGGCGGCAATGGTGCCACTGTTACTGAGCTTACCCGCCGTCGTGAGTTGGGTATCACCACTGGCGTAGAGCATACCTGAGTTATCAATATCGGCGGAGGTCTTCACCGCCAGTTGTTGGGCACTGTTGATCTGACCGCTGTTGATCAGCATGCCATCGGCCGTGATAGTGATATCGCCCGCTGAAGCACCTATCTCGCCGGCGTTGCGCACGCCGACACCGCTTTCCGTCCCAATCAGGCGAATTTTACCCGCATACATGCCACCCAAATTGGCAACATCCACCGCCACTGTCGGGTGCGGGCTGCCATCGGCGGCTTTGGCATTTATATTCTGATGTGCGGCATCAATCTGATTGCGCCCGGCGGTGACTTTTAGATCATTGGCCCAGATACCGGCATTGACTTTAACGGAACGGGCGATCAGATCAGTATGATCCTGACGGCTGCTGTCCAGACCTTTGCCCTGAATAACAATCTCACCGCGATCCACATCGTAGCCAGTGAGCTGGCCGTTATTGAGCTGCGCCTGACCGGTGGTGAGCGTGGCGCGGTTGGCATTAATAAAGCCACAGCCTTCGCAGGTGATACCCGCCGGGTTGGCGATAACTACCTGTGCTTTGCGCCCGGCCACCTCAATATAACCGTTGAGTCTGCTGGGGTCGCGGCTGTTGACTTCATTGAGGATAATACTGGCTTCACCGCGCGCCAGCGACGGGTTTCCGCTGACAAAACCGCCGAGTTGCGTCTGATTGATACCCTGACCGTTATTAAGGATCACGCCACGATTATCGACATCAAACTGGCTGTAAACGTTACGGGAAACGCCACCACTGCCAGGAGCCTGGATATTCACTTGTGGCGTACCGTTGGCGCTGCTGATAATGGTCGGCTGCTGATTCCCCGGTGCACTGGCGTCGGCAACAATATTGGCTTGCGCGGATAGTGAGATGCAACCTAAGGCCAGTAACAGGCTAAAGCTCAGTGACGATAGCGCACTGATACGGCGACTTTGCGTATGCCCAATACCTGAAGATGGCGATGATGCGGCCCGACCGGAGGCGGCGATATCAGCCACCACCATCAACATGCCACGCGCTTTGTTGAAAACGATACGGTACAGGTTGTTATTCATAACTCATCCCAGAGAGTAAAACGTTAATCGGGCGTATCAGTATTGCCAGTTCAGGTTAAAGCCCAGAGTCACCGAATCGGTTTTGAAGCCGTCAGGTTTGGACAGCGGCTTACCCGCAAACAGGTCATAACGGGTATTCAGTACATTGCCGCGCACACCAATGGCAGCGCCCGCCAAATGCTGGCCCAGCAGATAAGCGGCACTGCGACCGCCAACTTCGCCGTAATCCACACCGAGATACAGCTCATGCCCTGGCAGCGGGGTGTACCAGCCGAGATCATTGCGCACTGTCCAGCCACGGTCAGCATTCAGCGTGCGCTCGCCATCAAAACCGCGCACTGACCAGCGGCCACCGATAGAGAACTGATCCTGTGGTGTCAGGGGGGTGTTAGTGCTTTGTCGCTGGTATTGCAGGTTGTAATGGAAGTTTTGTTTTTGGATAGCAAAAGGGATATCCAGTTGTGCGTTCAGCCGCAGAATTTTGCTCAGGGCGGTAGCCTCCCCGACATACTCTTCCTGTGCGGGCATCGCACCAAACCAGCGGGTGCCGCGCTGATAGCTGATACCGGCATCCAGTGTGGCTTGCGAAATAAAGTGGCGATGTTCCAGCCCAATACGCCAGGCCGAGGTGCGACGGCGTTGCACTTCCACTTCGGTATCATTGATGTAGTTTTTCGACGAGCGGGTCAGCACATCGTAGGTAAAAGTGGTTTTCTGGCTGGCGTTGCGGTGCAACAGACGACTGAGTTGCAGTGTCACATTCTCACTTTCACCCCGATAGCTGTAGTCGCCATTCAGACCTGCTACCGTCTGATGATAGTCATAGCTGCTGGCGGTAATACCGGCGGTCCAGTAACCGAACGGCAGCGAGTAATGGCCGGTGAGGTTATTGGTGCCTTTGTCGCCGCGATTTTTTATTGAACCGCCAGCCGAGACATAAAACAGGTCACTCAGGGATAAAGGGTTATCCAGAAACAGTGTCGCGCCACCTTGATAGCGGCCGGTGCTGCGGGTACCGGAGTCATCCAGTGAGGCCGCCAGTCGCCACATTTTGCTCTGCTGCCAGTTCAGAGCGATATCGGTCTCACCGGGTGCAGAACCGGGGATCAACTCCATACTGGCTTGCACCGTAGGGACGCGTTGTAGGTTCTCCAGCCCTTGTTCGATATCACGCAAATCCAACACGTTACCGGGGCGGGCGGGGAAAGCACTGAATAGTGTGACATGACGGTCACTGTCGGGTGTCAGCGTCACCTGACGTATTTTGCCGGGCACCACTTGTAGCGCCAGAATACCACTGTTCAAATCCTGCTGCGGGGCCAGAACACGGGTAGTGACATAGCCATGGTCAATCAGCCGATTTTGTAATTGGCCCATTAGCAGGTTAATCCCTTTAGCCCCCAGACACTGGTTTTGTGCCTGATCGGCGAGTCGTTGCAATGGCAACCAGCGAGGTAATGGCTCAGTTCCGCTAACGGCGACGAGCTCAATGACAAAGCAGGGTTTCTCTGCCGGGAAAGTGATGCGACCGACAGATGCTGATGGCGCAGATAAGCGCACATCGGGTGTGGAAGGTGCCAGACGTTCTTCCAGGGCACGCTGCCGTTCCTGCTGATGAATACTTTGCTGAACGGGGGCTAATTCCGCGCCATGACTTGTAAATGGAATAGCTACCGCAGGCAACAATATGCTAGCTATTAATGTTAAATGGTGGAAACGCTGCACAGGGAACATCCTTATTTGCCCTGTTGGGGCAGATAAACGGCTGAATAAAGTAATTCAGCGCATTATGCCCGCGAAAAAGTTATTTTCAATGTGTTTTTGTAATATAAAAAACACTCGGGAATTTACCTATATAGCCCGTAGGAAATATCGTACAAACGATAAGTTATTGTGATTAATATCTCGTTAAATGAGATTTTAATTATGGTTCATTGTTTTTAATAGCGAAATGTCTCTCTATTGGCATAATAATAATCTTAATAAAGTGATTTAAATCATAGATTTCTTACATTTATCTGCGACCTATTCCAGGTTATTCGTTTGCTGTTCCGCGCAATGCCATACTGCAATGGGGTTGTCAGCATTATCTTGATCACTGTAAGAACCGACGTCGACCTGGGAGTGTAGGAAGGCAATCGTGCGCTGACTAAGGGATCGTTTGGTGGCTGTGTTGAAAGAAAGACTAAAACGGTAATAGAGAATGCTGCGTCTGATATATTGTTGTCTTGTTGATATAAAAACAAATAAAAACATATAGTTATATTATTATGTTGTTTTACCTAACTTTACGTATATGTATATTA
>NZ_CACVAD010000026.1 GCF_902726545.1 Yersinia artesiana
CCTGACGCCCTATTAGCGTTTAAAGATCGTAGCTATTGCTTATTACCCTATTTTTGCTTATTAAGTGAAAAAAATTACAAAGTATATCGTAGTGATAATGACTTATTTTTAAGTTTTATTATCTGGCTTTAAGTGGATTTTTTTATTTATTTCGCCTAAAAAAGCTCGACAAATAAGACAATAGCTCAGCAATGAGTGGTTCATTTCTCCAGAGCGGAGACTGAAAAAATTTGACTTGAGGGGACGATTGCTTTAACCAATAGAGGTAGAGCCACATTATTTATGAGACAGACAGACGAAATGCGATACATCAGCCTGAACACAACAATTATTACCACCACCGAAACCACAGGTTACGGGGCGGGCTGACGCGTACAGGAAACAACAGAAAAAAGCCCGCACCTAAACAGTGCGGGCTTTTTTTTTCAATCAAATATTTGCAAAAAAGTTTGCGATAAAAAAGCGCGAAAGCGGGAGAGAATCAGAAATGCGAGTGCTGAAATTTGGCGGGACATCAGTAGCAAATGCAGAACGCTTTATGCGTGTTGCCGATATCATTGAAAGTAATGCGCGTCAGGGACAAGTGGCGACGGTATTGTCTGCTCCCGCTAAGATTACCAACCATCTGGTGGCGATGATCGACAAAATGGTGGCTGGGCAAGATATCTCGCCGAACATCAGCGATGCGGAACGGATTTTTTCCGAGCTATTGCGTGGCTTGGCTGATGCGCAACCGGGCTTTGAATATGAACGTTTAAAAGCGCTGGTGGCCCATGAGTTTGCGCAACTCAAACACGTCCTGCACGGTATCTCTCTGCTCGGTCAATGCCCGGACAGCATCAATGCTGCAATCATCTGCCGCGGCGAGAAATTGTCCATTGCCATTATGGAAGCATTATTCCAGGCGAAAGGTTATCAGGTCAGCGTGATTAATCCGGTCGAGAAATTGTTGGCACAGGGTCACTACCTCGAATCCACAGTTGATATCACGGAATCTACCCGCCGCATCGGTTCCAGTAGTATTCCTGCTGACCATATCATCCTGATGGCTGGTTTCACTGCTGGTAATGATAAAGGGGAGTT
Organism: Yersinia artesiana; assembly: GCF_902726545.1. Classification (GTDB taxonomy): domain Bacteria; phylum Pseudomonadota; class Gammaproteobacteria; order Enterobacterales; family Enterobacteriaceae; genus Yersinia; species Yersinia artesiana. The sequence goes on from NZ_CACVAD010000026.1 coordinate 1,084, forward strand.
GGTGGTACTGGGGCGCAATGGCTCAGATTACTCTGCTGCGGTGCTGGCCGCGTGTTTACGCGCTGATTGTTGTGAAATCTGGACTGATGTGGACGGGGTTTATACTTGTGACCCCCGCGTGGTACCTGATGCCCGATTATTGAAATCGATGTCATATCAGGAAGCGATGGAACTGTCCTATTTTGGCGCTTCAGTTCTCCACCCCCGCACTATCGCTCCTATCGCCCAGTTCCAAATTCCTTGTCTGATTAAAAATACTTCTAACCCGCAAGCCCCCGGCACCTTGATTGGTGGGGAAGGCAGTGATGATGGTTTCCCAGTGAAAGGCATCACCAACCTGAATAATATGGCGATGATTAACGTGTCTGGCCCAGGCATGAAAGGCATGGTTGGTATGGCTGCCCGCGTATTCGCGGTGATGTCACGCAGCGGTATTTCAGTGGTGCTAATCACCCAGTCTTCTTCTGAATACAGCATCAGTTTCTGTGTGCCGCAAAGTGAGTTAGCCCGCGCCCGTAAAGCATTAGACGAAGAGTTTTATCTGGAATTGAAAGATGGTCTGTTAGAGCCATTAGATGTGATGGAGCATCTGGCGGTTATCTCGGTGGTCGGTGATGGTATGCGTACTTTACGTGGCATCTCGGCTCGCTTCTTCTCAGCACTGGCCCGTGCCAATATTAATATTATAGCGATTGCGCAAGGCTCGTCCGAGCGCTCTATCTCTGTGGTGGTTAGCAATGATGCCGTCACTACCGGTGTGCGGGTTTGTCACCAGATGCTGTTCAATACCGATCAGGTTATTGAAGTGTTTGTCATCGGTGTCGGTGGTGTCGGTGGGGCATTAATCGAGCAAATCTATCGTCAACAACCCTGGTTGAAGCAGCGCCATATCGATTTACGCGTCTGTGGTATCGCCAATTCCAAAGCCATGCTGACCAATGTGCACGGTATTTCGCTGGATAACTGGCGTCATGAACTGGCCGAAGTGCAAGAGCCTTTTAACTTAAGTCGCTTAATTCGCCTGGTGAAAGAGTATCACTTGCTCAATCCGGTGATTGTCGACTGCACATCCAGTCAGGCTGTTGCGGATCAATATGCAGATTTTCTGGCCGATGGTTTCCATGTGGTGACACCAAACAAGAAAGCCAATACCTCATCCATGAATTACTACCGTCAGATGCGCGCGGCGGCAGCGAAGTCATGTCGCAAATTCTTGTATGACACCAACGTCGGTGCGGGCCTGCCGGTTATCGAAAACTTACAAAACTTGCTCAATGCGGGTGATGAACTGATGCGTTTTTCTGGCATTCTGTCAGGATCACTCTCTTTCATCTTCGGTAAGCTGGACGAAGGGATGACCTTATCTGAGGCGACATTACAGGCCAAGGCGCTGGGTTATACCGAACCAGACCCTCGCGATGATCTGTCCGGCATGGATGTTGCTCGTAAATTGTTGATCCTGGCCCGTGAAGCAGGGTACAAACTTGAATTGGCTGATATCGAAGTTGAGTCCGTTCTGCCAGCAAGTTTCGATGCCAGCGGTGATGTAGACAGCTTCCTCGCTCGACTGCCATCACTGGATGCCGAATTTAGCCGTTTGGTGGCAAATGCCGCAGAACAGGGCAAAGTGCTGCGTTATGTCGGGGTGATTGAAGAGGGGCGTTGTATCGTCCGGATGGATGCGGTCGATGGTAACGATCCGCTGTATAAAGTGAAAAATGGTGAGAATGCGTTGGCTTTCTATACCCACTATTATCAGCCGATCCCGTTGGTGCTGCGCGGGTATGGTGCGGGTAATGACGTGACTGCTGCTGGGGTGTTCGCTGATCTTTTACGCACATTATCATGGAAGTTGGGAGTTTAAATATGGTTAAGATCTATGCTCCGGCATCGATTGGCAATGTCAGCGTTGGCTTCGATGTGCTGGGTGCTGCGGTTTCACCAGTAGACGGCACTTTATTGGGCGATTGTGTCAGCGTGACCGCAGCGGACAGTTTTAGTCTGCGCAATGAAGGCCGCTTTGTCAGCAAGTTGCCTGATGATCCAAAAGAAAATATCGTTTATCAATGCTGGGATCGTTTTTGTCAGGAAATGGGCCAAGAGATCCCGGTTGCCATGGTGCTGGAAAAGAACATGCCGATTGGCTCAGGGCTAGGCTCCAGTGCCTGTTCTGTTGTTGCTGGCTTGATGGCAATGAACGAATTCTGCGGCCAACCGCTGGATAAAGTTACGCTGCTGGGCATGATGGGCGAGCTGGAAGGGCGCGTTTCTGGCAGTGTGCATTTTGATAATGTTGCACCTTGCTATTTAGGCGGGATGCAATTGATCCTCGAGCAACCGGGCTATATCAGTCAGGATGTGCCCGGTTTTGACGACTGGCTGTGGGTGATGGCTTATCCGGGGATTAAAGTTTCTACCGCTGAGGCGCGGGCTATTTTACCCGCACAGTACCGCCGCCAGGATTGTATTGCTCATGGGCGTAACTTGGCTGGATTTATTCACGCCTGCCACACTCAGCAGCCGAGTCTGGCCGCTAAAATGATGAAAGATGTCATCGCCGAACCTTACCGCACTCAATTGTTGCCGGGCTTTGCTGCGGCAAGGCAAGCCGCGCAGGATATTGGCGCGCTGGCCTGTGGTATTTCTGGTTCTGGCCCTACGTTGTTTGCTGTCTGCAATGATAGTGAGACCGCGCAGCGCATGGCGAGCTGGCTACAAAATCATTACCTGCAAAACGATGAAGGTTTTGTTCATATTTGCCGTCTGGATACCGCAGGCGCACGACTACTGGGATAACGCATGAAACTGTATAACCTTAAAGATCACAACGAGCAGGTCAGCTTCGCGCAAGCGATCAAACAGGGCCTGGGTAAGCAGCAGGGGTTGTTCTTCCCGCTGGAGTTACCAGAGTTTGAACTGACAGAAATTGATAAACTGCTGGATCTGGATTTTGTCACCCGCAGCAGCCGTATTCTGTCTGCTTTTATTGGTAATGAAATCGCACCAGAAGTATTAACCAAGCGTGTTCAGGCTGCTTTTGAGTTTCCGGCACCGGTTGCTCAGGTTGAAAATGATATCGCCGCACTGGAGCTGTTCCACGGCCCGACATTGGCCTTTAAAGATTTCGGCGCACGTTTTATGGCGCAAATGCTGGCTGAAGTGGCTGGCGACCAGCCGGTCACTATCTTAACCGCAACCTCTGGTGATACCGGGGCGGCGGTGGCTCATGCTTTCTATGGCTTGAAAAATGTGCGCGTGGTTATCCTCTATCCACGTGGCAAAATCAGCCCGCTGCAAGAGAAGCTGTTCTGTACGTTAGGTGGCAATATCCACACAGTGGCGATTGAGGGCGATTTTGATGCTTGCCAGGCGCTGGTCAAGCAAGCCTTTGATGATGAAGAGTTGAAGCAGGAGTTGAGCCTTAACTCCGCTAACTCCATTAATATCAGCCGCTTGCTGGCTCAGATTTGCTATTACTTCGAAGCTGTAGCCCAGTTACCGCAAGAAGCGCGTAACCAATTGGTTATCTCCGTGCCAAGTGGCAACTTCGGTGATTTGACCGCCGGTTTATTGGCAAAATCGTTAGGTTTGCCAGTAAAACGCTTTATCGCTGCCACCAATGCCAACGACACTGTGCCGCGCTTCCTGGTTAACGGCCAGTGGCAGCCGAAGCCGACGGTGGCGACGTTATCGAATGCTATGGATGTCAGCCAGCCGAATAACTGGCCGCGTGTTGAGGAGCTTTATCGTCGTAAAATCTGGCAGTTGAAAGAATTGGGCCACGGCGCAGTCAGTGATGATGTCACCAAAGAGACGATGCGCGAGCTTGCTGGTTTGGGTTATATCTCAGAACCTCATGCAGCCATTGCTTACCGCGTGCTGCGTGATCAATTGCAAGACGGTGAGTTTGGGCTATTTATCGGTACCGCTCATCCGGCGAAATTCAAAGAAAGTGTAGAAGAGATTCTGGGGCAAGAATTGCCGCTGCCAAAACCACTGGCAGTGCGGGCACAATTACCATTGTTGTCTCATGATTTGCCAGCAGATTTTGCACAATTACGCACTTTCCTGATGGCTTTGCCTAAGTAATTAAACGCATAAGGGGCCAATTTGATTGGCTCCGAAGTTTGGCGGGGCGACTGCACCGATGGGCGCTCTGGCGGCGCACGCCGCTACGACCCATTCGGTACATTTCCCCGTTTATCAACTAGTTTAATCGTTGCGCGGTCATTTCTAGTGCTGTTCAGCCCGTTTAAAGACTAATTCATTTTTCGCCGACAGCCCGGCATCAAATTCATAACCTTCCAGATTAAAATCAACCAGTTGTTCTGGTTTGGTGAGCTTATTCTGAATAATAAATCGGCTCATCAGGCCACGGGCTTTTTTGGCATAGAAACTGATAATTTTATATTTGCCGTTTTTCTCATCCAAAAAGACCGGCTTAATCAATGAACCGGCTAATTTGGCAGGTTTCACGGCCTTAAAGTATTCATCCGAGGCGAGATTTATCAGCACGTTATCACCTTGCTGCTCCAGCGCCTGATTCAGTTTCTCTGTTATCTGGTCGCCCCAGAAGGAATAGAGATCTTTGCCATGTGGGTTAGCCAGTTTGATCCCCATCTCCAGACGATAGGGTTGCATCAAATCTAACGGGCGCAATACGCCGTAGAGCCCGGAAAGCATGCGTAAATGCTGTTGGGCAAAATCAAAGTCGGCAGCGCTGAAATCCTGTGCCTGCATGCCGGTATAAACATCGCCTTTAAAAGCCAGAATCGCCTGACGCGCATTGTCTGGTGTGAAATCAGGCTGCCATTCACTGAAACGGGCGGCATTTAAACCGGCCAGTTTGTCGCTAATTCCCATCAGACTGCTGATTTGGGCTGGTGTCAGCTCACGGCAGATCTCGATAAGCTGTTGTGATTTATCCAACATCTCTGGCTGAGTAAACTTTTTGGTCGCGAGCGGACTTTGATAATCAAGGGTTTTTGCCGGGGAGATAATAATTAGCATGACGATATCCTGTTAATCCACATAAGACACTGTAGCAAAAAGCGCAGTGTAGCAAAAAGAAGATTGGACGATTGCTAGGATAGATAGATTGAGTTGTCAGAGATGATATAGTTTAGCTAAATCGTCTCAGCACGATAAGAATGGATGAAATTGCTATTAACCTGCCGGTTTCTGGCTGTTTTAAAAGGCGAAAACGGTTGCGAACCGAATACTGGCTGTTTGCGCTTTTTTTAATCAGTTTAACTGCCTTGCACCAAGGCTTACGCATGTTATTATCAAGACAAGGCAGGCGTCGAAATAGCTAATATTGCGAAACCGCTAACATTCCGAATGAGATGAAGCGCCATTTCGACCGAGATAAAAGTTGCGACATGCCAAAAGTTCATGCACAAACGATGAGAAACGACAACATGACCGATAAACTTACTTCCCTACGTCAAATCACCACTGTAGTAGCAGATACTGGGGATATCGCGGCAATGAAGCTGTATCAGCCGCAAGATGCAACCACTAACCCATCACTGATTCTGAATGCTGCCCAGATTCCTGAATACCGCAAGCTGATCGACGAAGCCATTGCTTGGGCGCGTGAACAAAGCAGTGATCACGCTCAGCAAATCGTTGATGCAACTGACAAACTGGCCGTTAATATCGGTTTGGAAATTCTGAAACTGATCCCTGGTCGCATTTCTACCGAAGTTGATGCTCGCCTGTCTTACGATACTGCTGCCAGCGTGGCAAAAGCGAAACGTTTGATCAAACTGTACAACGAAGCCGGTATCAGCAATGACCGTATTCTGATCAAACTGGCTTCTACCTGGCAGGGTATCCGTGCTGCGGAACAACTGGAAAAAGAAGGTATCAACTGTAACCTGACTCTGCTGTTCTCCTTCGCTCAGGCTCGTGCTTGTGCTGAAGCGGGTGTGTTCCTGATTTCACCGTTTGTTGGCCGTATTCTTGACTGGTACAAAGCCAATGGCGACAAGAAAGAGTTCGCACCACACGAAGATCCAGGTGTGGTTTCCGTGACCGAGATTTACCAGTATTACAAAAAACACGGTTATAAAACTGTGGTTATGGGCGCAAGCTTCCGTAATCTGGGTGAGATCATCGAACTGGCTGGCTGTGACCGCCTGACTATTGCTCCATCTCTGCTGAAAGAGTTGGCAGAAAGCGAAGGCCCGGTCGAGCGTAAACTGGCTTATACCGGTGAAGTTCAAGCTAAACCAACGCCACTGACTGAAGCTGAGTTCTACTGGCAGCACAATCAGGATCCAATGGCGATTGATAAACTGGCTGATGGTATTCGCAAGTTTGCTATCGACCAGGGCAAACTTGAGAAAATGATCTCAGACCTGCTGTAATTTGACTCGCGGTGCTTGATGCTCCGCAGTGACTTGACGAAAAGGTAGCATAAGCTGCCTTTTTTATTGCCTGTTACCTGGGTTTGAGGGCAGTCCCAATAACATGGGATATGCTATTATTCGCCACAGATAAAGGGTTTTTCGTCGAGGTAGTCACATGAATACATTACGTATAGGTTTAGTTTCCGTTTCTGATCGCGCATCAAGTGGGGTATATCAGGATAAAGGCATCCCAGCCCTGGAAGAGTGGTTGGCAAGTGCGCTAACGACCCCTTTTGAAATAGAAACCCGCCTTATCCCCGATGAACAAACTCTGATTGAACAGACCCTATGTGAGTTAGTCGATGAGATGGGCTGTCATTTAGTGTTGACCACCGGTGGAACTGGCCCGGCAAGACGCGATGTCACTCCTGACGCCACGCTGGCAATCGCCGATCGGCAAATGCCCGGTTTTGGCGAGCAAATGCGTCAAATCAGCCTTCATTTTGTTCCTACCGCGATATTATCCCGTCAAGTCGGCGTTATCCGTAAGCAAGCATTGATCATCAACTTACCGGGGCAACCTAAATCCATCAAAGAAACCCTGGAAGGGGTGAAAGATGCTGAGTCGAAAGTGGTGGTCGCGGGGATTTTTGCCAGTGTGCCTTATTGCATTCAACTACTGGATGGGCCTTATATAGAGACCAATGCTGAAGTGGTAGCGGCTTTTCGTCCGAAAAATGCAGTTGTCGATATAAAAAGCTAAATTAAAACTTTTTGCAACATAAGATACCATTCTAACAGTGTGGGGAATTTTGTACGGTATAGTCATGTTTACTTTACAAAAGGCTGAAAATATTTTTCTTCCCCTACTCTGGTTTATTACGGTGTCATATGTCCCAAGAACACAATTCATCTCAAGTCGACTTATCGCAACCTCATGTTGCCCAACAACATAATCATAATCGTCGGTTGAATAAGCAAGATTATAAAACGCTCACTCTGGCCGCTTTAGGCGGAGCGCTTGAGTTTTATGACTTCATTATTTTCGTTTTCTTTGCTGCGGTGATTGGCGATCTTTTCTTCCCGGTCGATATGCCTGAGTGGCTGCGTCAGGTGCAGACATTCGGTATTTTTGCTGCGGGTTATCTGGCACGTCCGCTTGGTGGCATTATCATGGCGCATTTTGGCGACTTGGTTGGCCGTAAGAAGATGTTTACTCTAAGTATTTTGCTAATGGCATTACCAACGTTGGCGATTGGTATGTTGCCGACGTATGCCTCTATCGGCATCGCAGCGCCATTACTATTGCTGTTAATGCGCGTATTACAAGGTGCGGCGATTGGTGGCGAAGTACCCGGTGCATGGGTCTTTGTCGCAGAACATGTACCACGTCGGCGTATTGGCATTGCTTGCGGAACACTCACTGCTGGTTTGACGGCGGGGATCTTACTGGGGTCATTGGTGGCCACCGCGATGAACACCACCTTAAGTCCTCAGGCCATTTTAGATGGCGGTTGGCGTGTACCATTCTTCCTTGGTGGAATTTTCGGCTTGTTCGCTATGTACTTGCGCCGTTGGTTGCAGGAAACACCTATCTTTAAAGAGATGCAGGCGCGTAAAACTTTGGCTGATGAATTACCACTGAAATCTGTCGTGGTGAATTATAAGAAAGAAGTGTTGGTGTCGATGCTGCTGACCTGGTTGCTGTCTGCCGGGATCGTGGTGGTTATCCTGATGACCCCGACTTATTTACAGAAGCAGTTTGGTGTTTTGCCAGCACTGGCATTGCAGGCCAATAGTCTGGCAATTGTGGCGTTGGTATGTGGTTGTGTCATTGCAGGGCTTGCGATTGACCGTTTTGGTGCCAGCAAAACCTTTATTATTGGTAGCCTAATGTTGGCAGTATCAACCTGGTCGTTTTATCACACGAATCTAACTGATCCGAGCCAGTTATTTACCCACTATATGTTGGCTGGGTTCTGTGTCGGTATTGTTGGCGCAGTACCTTATGTGATGGTGCGCGCGTTTCCGGCAGAGGTTCGTTTTACCGGAATTTCTTTCTCTTACAATGTGGCTTATGCGATTTTTGGTGGGTTGACACCCATTCTGGTGACGCTATTGATGAAAGTGACGCCTATGGCACCGGCGTATTACATGCTGCTGCTATCGCTGGTTGGGCTCCTGTTAGGAATTTATCTACGCAAAGATATTAATAGTGAAGTGAAAGTGCATTTACCAAAGAAAGCTCTGGCTGAGTAAGTGGGTAATTAAATAAATTTCACTGATAAGAAATAGCCCATAACGGTATGGGCTATTTTGTTATCCGGAATAATTTAAAATTCATTCTTCAAATTAAAGCCGACTTTCTGCTTGACCCGGGCCGAGGGTTGAGAAATGACTTCAGAGAATAATGTCCTGGCGCCCTGTTGCTGTAAATATCGGCTCAGTTCTCTGACTGCTGCGGTGCCAGCACCTCTCACTGTTCCTTCGCGATCAGGAAATAAAACATAATCTGGCAGCGTTGCGGATGCGACCAGTTCAACTTCCTCGCGGCTATTAAAACGATCAGCCAGTACGACCGCGATAACTCGGCCTTGAAATTTAACTATCACATATATTTCACCAGGGCGATTAATAACCAGCCGTCGGCTGATAATGCCCGTGACAACATTTCCAGCACGGAGCAACCGGGTCTGGGCATCATTAATTTCATCTGTATAGAAATCCGCACTGGCACCTTGAGCGGGGTAGCCTTGCTCATACTGCTGCTCCCAGAGAACAACTATTTCCCTCAATTTTTCCCGCATAGCTTTGGCATTACTAACCTCTACATCTGAAAGCTTTTCTTGTTCCTCGGGGGTAGGGGTTGGGAGTATTTCTATTTCGAACTCTAATTCAGTTTGTTCAACGAACTCACCGTGTGAAATGATTATTGGGGTCGTCTGTCTATAAACGAAATTCTCTAATAACAACTCATAAACGCCTAACGGTAAGAGTTCCACCCGTGCTGGAGGTTCATCAGATGAGGAATAGAAACTATAGGATAGATAACCAAGCTGGGCATAATCAAAAGCAGTCTTAATATCGGCAAGAGCATTATGGGTTGTTCTATCGGTTACTTTTTCTTTTACGGCTTGGATTAACCTGTTTTCCACCTCTTGATCTTCTACCGCAGTGCCGGTGCTTCCGGTACGAATGATTGAATCTATTACTCGACCAAAAAACGCTGTATTCCAGGTTTCTAAGCTATGACCGAATAAAAAGGTAAAATCAGTCATGATTTCCAGTGTCCAATCAATACACTGAGGCCTTATTTGACGTATTGGCCGAGAATTAAGTAAGGAATGGATAGGAACCATGCAGGTTTTGGCGACAGCAGGGAGGCTCAGAGAATGACGATGTTTATTATTGTCGATATAAGTCAATATCATATGATTATCAACACCTTCAGGCATTTGTGGCTCTGCTTTGGGGGCTAATTTTGGTTTAAGTGGACTGCTGTTTCCTGCAATATGTAATGTTTTTCCTTTGGTATTACTGCTGAAAAAAGCATCTGCACTAAATACGAGGCCATCCAATTGTTGGCATTTGCCTTGTATCAAATAATTATAGATATTTAAAAAAGGAGTAAAAGCGCATATTATTTTACTTGTTTGTGTTAAATCTCTTTTTTCCCAATCTTGCTCTCCGGTATCAGCGGTAAGTATAGATTTTTCGAGCACTAAAGGATTATCTTTATTGTAGTTGGTTATTATTATCTCTTGTGGAGTGGTAATCTCAGTGTCTCTATCAAAATAGATGATAGGGGAAATATCCACCAAATCGTGATTCAATGTCTGGATATATTGTACTTTAACGGAATCTTCTTGTATTTGAATAATAAATGATAAATTATCATTTTCCTTATCTCGTTCAAAATAAAATTTATCGACCATACGATGATCGGCGAATGTTATGAATCTCTTATTTATACTAATGGCTGGGTTACTAAAGAACTTGATATCATAATTATCGTTTTCACCGATATCTTGACTATTAAACACCAATAAAACTTGTTTGTTTTTCAGTCGTTCATCATCCCAGTATTCACCAAATACATCAGCAAGTTTTATTTTATGGCTGTTTACAATGACACATTGTTGGTCGCAATTCAGGCCTTTTATTTTTGATACTTTGCTTCCTGTGATTGCATTGCTCATTTCCAGTGCTTTTAAATTATTATCAGTAATGCTTTCTGTTAACTTGAAAAAAGGAGAGCCGAAATTATCATTTTTGTAGATTGTTGCAATCATGCCTGGGGGTATGGTGATGGACTGAATGCTATCATTATAAATAGGTAGTGTTTGTCTGTCAGACTCAATGATTGCTGCTGCATCATGATAAAAATCTATTTGTTTATTTGCTGCTAAACAAGTACTGCTCCCTTGAAAATTATCTTCGGTGTAAAAACAAATTGCAGGTGCTATTTTGTATGAGTTTATTTTTTTATAAAACCCTGCTTTTTTTAGTTCCTGTAGATTAATATCATTCTTTAACCTTAATTTCTTACCAGAAAGATCAATATCATCATAAAGGGTAACAATCATACCTGGCGGAACAGAAATTGATTCTATTTTATTATTGAAATCATCATGTTCAGTGGATTTTTTTTCACTTTCTTTAGAGCAAAATGACGCTCCTCTAAAATCCTCTAGCTCATAAAAACAAACGTCCCCCTGTTCCGAATGAGTGGGGGGCGATATTATTAATATAGCGATTATTAATAGTTCTTTGGCTATTTTCATAGGCTAGTCCTTCAGTATATTTAATTTTAATGTTTCATATTACCTACGGAGCCTTGATGTTATATGATGTGTTTTTTATTTACTTTATCTTTTTTCATTATTCTGTTTTATTATTTTGTAATGTTAATTTTAAGCATATAATTAATTTCACTTTAAACGTGATAACTAAACATAAAAAACCCTCTGAACATGAATGTTCAAAGGGCCATTAAATGTAAGTTTGCGCAGTGAACTGTAATTAAACTACAGGTTGTACGCGTAAAGTCGGGCTTGGTTCACCGATAGGTAATACTGTGCGGCCGTATTGTTCGTTCAATACTTCCGCCATGGCCAGATAAATTGCGCTGGCACCACAAATGATGCCTTCAAAACCGGCGAAAACCAGCAGCGCATGGTTACCGGTGAAGTTACCGACGGCCAGCAGAGCAAACAGTAGCGTCAGGCTACCGAACACAAACTGCAAAGCGCGGTTAGCGGGCAACGTACCGAAGAACATAAACAGTGTAAAGATGCCCCATAAACCTAAATAAACGCCGAGGAATTGTGCATCCGTTGCTTCTGCCATACCCATTTTAGGTAGCATCAGCAAACCAACCAAACTCAGCCAAAATGCGCCATAAGAGGTAAATGCAGTGGCAGCAAAGGTATTACCCTTCTTATATTCCAGCATACCTGCCAGAATTTGTGCCAAACCGCCATAAAAAATCCCCATACTCAAAATAACAGAGGTTAAGGGGAAGAAGCCTGCGTTGTGCAGGTTAAGCAAGACGGTGGTCATCCCAAAACCCATCAGGCCTAATGGGCCAGGATTCGCCAACTTGGTGGTGTTCATAAGTCCTCTGCAATAACAGATTGCTAAAAATAATGGATAAATATCCGAATAAGTATAAAGCGCCTGAATGACTAAAAAGTCGTCTATTCCCTCAGTGCGCGCGGCATCATAATGATCCGCGCGATTGGAAACAATGATCTTGAGGGTGATAAAAAGTAATTTTTTTTCATCTCCCCCCTTGATGCTGCGTTTCATGGCCCCATCTTATTCCCAACCGCAGGGACTAATCACGAATCAGCGGAGACATGCATCAGTAGAATGCTGGGTATGAAAACATTGATTATGAAAATACGGGCAGTTGAAATTAAACAATCCGCCCACATATAGATTAGTAACTTGACCGAATATGACTTTTTAGTGGAGGCGTTTTAGATGGGTAAAATTATTGGTATCGACTTGGGTACTACCAACTCTTGTGTAGCAATTATGGATGGTACTAAAGCACGCGTGCTGGAAAACAGCGAAGGCGATCGCACCACGCCTTCTATCATCGCTTATACCCAAGATGGTGAAACTCTGGTTGGTCAACCGGCTAAACGTCAGGCTGTCACTAACCCACAAAATACACTGTTTGCCATCAAGCGTTTGATTGGTCGTCGTTTTCAGGACGAAGAAGCACAGCGTGATAAAGACATCATGCCGTACAAAATCATTGCAGCAGATAATGGTGACGCTTGGTTAGAAGTTAAAGGCCAGAAAATTGCACCACCGCAGATCTCTGCTGAAGTGCTGAAGAAAATGAAGAAAACAGCTGAAGATTATCTGGGCGAACCAGTAACTGAAGCGGTTATCACTGTACCTGCATACTTCAACGATGCTCAGCGTCAGGCAACTAAAGATGCTGGTCGTATCGCAGGTCTGGAAGTAAAACGTATCATCAACGAACCAACCGCAGCGGCATTGGCCTACGGTTTGGATAAAGAAGTGGGTAACCGTACTATCGCGGTTTACGACCTCGGTGGTGGTACTTTCGATATCTCAATTATCGAAATCGACGAAGTTGATGGCGAAAAAACCTTTGAAGTTCTGGCAACCAACGGTGATACCCACCTGGGTGGTGAAGACTTCGATAGCCGTCTGATCAACTATCTGGTTGAAGAGTTCAAGAAAGACCAGGGTATGGATCTGCGTACCGATCCACTGGCAATGCAGCGCCTGAAAGAAGCGGCTGAAAAAGCGAAGATCGAGCTGTCTTCTGCTCAGCAGACCGACGTTAACCTGCCGTACATCACGGCGGATGGCAGCGGTCCAAAACACATGAATATCAAAGTGACTCGTGCGAAGTTGGAGTCATTGGTAGAAGATTTGGTCAACCGTTCTATTGAACCGTTGAAAGTGGCTTTACAAGATGCTGGCCTGTCTGTTTCAGATATTCAGGATGTTATCCTGGTCGGTGGTCAGACTCGTATGCCAATGGTTCAGAAGAAAGTTGCTGATTTCTTCGGTAAAGAACCACGTAAAGACGTTAACCCAGATGAAGCTGTAGCGATTGGTGCGGCAGTACAGGGTGGTGTTCTGTCTGGTGAAGTGAAAGACGTTCTGTTGTTGGACGTTACCCCACTGTCACTGGGTATTGAAACCATGGGTGGTGTGATGACTCCGCTTATCACTAAAAACACCACTATCCCGACCAAGCACAGCCAGGTGTTCTCTACTGCGGAAGATAACCAGTCTGCGGTAACCATCCATGTGCTTCAGGGTGAACGTAAACGTGCTCAGGATAACAAGTCTCTGGGTCAGTTCAATCTGGATGGTATCCAGCCGGCACCTCGCGGCATGGCGCAAATCGAAGTGACCTTCGATATCGACGCCGACGGTATTTTGCATGTGTCTGCTAAAGACAAAAATACTGGCCGTGAGCAGAAGATTACCATCAAGGCATCTTCTGGTTTGAACGAGGAAGAGATCCAGAAAATGGTACGCGATGCTGAAGCTAACGCTGAAGCAGACCGTAAGTTTGAGGAACTGGTTCAGACCCGTAACCAAGCTGACCACCTGATTCACGGGACTCGTAAACAGCTGGAAGAAGCCGGTGACAAACTGCCAGCAGAAGACAAAACTGCTATCGAAGAGGCAGTGAAAGCACTCGAAGCGGCGCTGAAAAGCGAAGATAAAGCTGAAATCGAAGCCAAAACTCAGGCTCTGGTACAAGTTTCTGGCAAATTGCTGGAAATGGCTCAGCAGCAGCAAGCAGCCGCAGGCGGTGATGCTGGTGATACCAGTGCTAAGAAAGAAGACGACGTTGTAGACGCCGAATTCGAAGAAGTAAAAGACAAAAAATAATAGCCCTTAAGCGGGCACAGCAGTAGTAGGCCTTACTGTTGCTGGAAACCAGCACGGGCGTCGAGGAAACTCTACGCCCGTGCACGCATGTTAAGGGTAGGAAAAAAGAGAATGGCGAAGAGAGATTATTACGAGGTTTTAGGCGTTAAAAAGGACGCTGATGAACGTGAGATCAAAAAGGCCTATAAACGCCTGGCGGTAAAGTATCATCCGGACCGTAATCAGGACGAAAACGACACCGGCGAAAATTTCAAAGAAGTTAAGGAAGCCTACGAAATTCTGACCGACCCACAAAAGCGTGCAGCTTATGATCAGTATGGTCATGCCGCCTTTGAACAAGGTGGTATGGGCGGCGGCGGTTTCGGTGGTGGTGCTGATTTTACTGACATTTTTGGTGATGTTTTCGGTGATATCTTTGGTGGTGGCCGTCGTCAGCGAGCTTCCCGTGGTTCAGATCTGCGCTACAACATGGATCTGACACTGGAAGAAGCGGTACGCGGCGTGACCAAAGAAATCCGCATCCCAACGCTAAATGAATGTGATGTTTGCCATGGTAGCGGTGCTAAACCAGGCAGTTCTCCGGTGACGTGTTCGACTTGCCGTGGTGCCGGTCAGGTACATATGCGCCAAGGGTTCTTCACCGTGCAGCAGGCGTGTCCTACTTGTCATGGCAGCGGTCAAATCATTAAAGATCCATGCAACAAATGTCATGGACATGGCCGGGTTGAGAAGTCAAAAACGCTGTCGGTTAAAATTCCAGCAGGCGTTGATACCGGTGACCGCATTCGTTTAAGTGGTGAAGGTGAAGCTGGCGAGCACGGCGCACCAGCAGGCGATTTATACGTTCAGGTGCAGGTTAAAGCGCATCCGATCTTCGAGCGCGAAGGTAATAATCTGTATTGTGAAGTGCCGATTAACTTCGCTATGGCAGCCTTGGGCGGTGAGATTGAAGTCCCGACGTTGGATGGTCGCGTTAAGCTGAAAGTACCTGCGGAAACACAAACCGGCAAACTGTTCCGGATGCGCGGTAAAGGGGTTAAATCTGTTCGTGGCGGTAGCCAAGGCGACTTGCTCTGCCGCGTTGTGGTTGAAACACCAGTGCATCTGAGTGAAAAACAGAAGCAATTATTGCGTGAACTGGAAGAAAGTTTTGTTGGTGCTGCGGGTGAGAAAAACAGCCCCCGCTCTAAAAGCTTCTTAGACGGCGTGAAGAAATTCTTTGATGACTTGACCCGCTAATTATTAGCTAACAGGCTAATAAAACAGAAAAATAAAAAATCCTCGATGAAGTTCGGGGATTTTTTTTCATCTGTTTCTCATCAAATAGTGTGATGTGAATCACTAATAGATCGGTTTTAACGAGCATTAAGTGTAATAAAAACGACTATTTTCGAGTTAATGATTATCCTAAAATCTATGAATTAATTTGCCGGGCACAAGCTCACTGTCCGATGTAAGGGAGTCGTTCATTGTGACAAATATAATTCGTCAATTTTTACGCCAAGAGGCTGCCGGTGGCCTGATTTTGATTTTTGCCGCCGCCGTAGCCTTATTTATGGCCAACAGCCCACTTCAAGGGTTTTATCAATCATTTCTTGATGTGCCGGTATCAGTAAAAATAGCGTCACTGGATATCAGTAAGCCGCTGTTGTTGTGGATCAATGATGGTTTAATGGCGATATTCTTCCTGGTCGTTGGCCTGGAAGTTAAGCGCGAATTGCTGGAAGGCTCACTGGCTGGGCGTGATAAAGCTGTTTTCCCAGCAATTGCTGCCTTAGGTGGTATGTTGGCTCCGGCCCTGATTTATTTACTCTTTAATGGGGCGGATGAAGTTACCCGCCAAGGGTGGGCAATCCCGGCAGCAACTGATATTGCCTTTGCATTGGGTGTGATGGCATTACTGGGGAACCGGGTTCCAACCAGCCTGAAGGTCTTTTTACTGGCATTAGCTATCATTGATGACCTTGGTGTCATCATTATTATTGCGTTGTTCTATACCCATGAGGTTTCACTGCAAGCCCTGGGGATTGCTGCCGCAGCTATTGCGCTGTTGGGTTATATGAACTGGCGTGGTGTGGGGAAAACATCGGCTTACCTACTGGTTGGGTTGGTGCTGTGGGTCTGTATCCTTAAATCAGGGGTACATGCAACGTTAGCCGGTGTGATTGTTGGTTTTATGATTCCGCTGCACACTCAAGATAAGCGTTCACCATCGGAATCATTGGAACATGGTTTGCACCCGTGGGTTGCCTATTTGATTCTGCCGTTATTTGCATTCGCCAATGCAGGCGTTTCGTTGCAAGGCGTTTCAATCTCTGGATTGACATCGCTATTGCCTCTGGGGATTGCAAGCGGGCTGTTTATTGGTAAGCCACTGGGGATTTTTACCTTCAGTTGGCTCGCGGTTAAGTTAGGGGTTGCTAAGCTACCCGATGCAATCAACTTTAAGCAGATTTTTGCTGTATCCGTGTTATGCGGTATCGGTTTCACGATGTCGATATTTATCGCTTCACTGGCATTTGACGGTGCTGATATTGCCCTGACAACCTATTCCAAATTGGGCATATTACTGGGCTCTACTACTGCAGCAATTGTAGGTTATAGCTTGCTGCGCCTGGCCTTGCCAGCGAAGAGAAAAATAACACACTGATTCAATATTTGAATGACCAGTGCCGCTCGTAAAGGCACTGGCTTCTACCTGATGATGGATTTCCAGGCTTACCGTTTGTGGAGTCTTAGAACAGGGAACGTTTGGTCGTGCATGGGGCTGGCTGGCTCACCGATATGTTAAGGGGATAACAACATGCGAATGTCACACATCAATTTCAATCATCTTTATTATTTTTGGCAAGTTTGTAAGGAAGGCTCGGTCGTTGGGGCGGCTGAGGCTTTATTTTTGACACCACAAACCATTACCGGGCAAATTAAAGCATTAGAAGAGCGTCTCGGTGGGAAATTATTTAAACGTCAAGGACGTGGGTTGGTACCATCAGAATTGGGACAATTGGTCTTTCGCTATGCCGATAAGATGTTCATGCTCAGCCATGAAATGCTGGATATTGTTAACTATCGTAAAGAATCCAACTTGTTATTTGATGTCGGTGTAGCTGATGCATTGTCCAAGCGCTTAGTGAGCCAAGTATTGGAAACTGCCGTGGTGGATCATGAAAAAATTCATTTACGCTGTTTTGAATCCACTCATGAAATGCTACTTGAGCAGTTAAGCCAGCATAAGCTGGATATGATTCTGTCTGATTGTCCGGTTGATTCCAGTCAACAAGAAGGGTTGTTCTCCGTAAAACTTGGCGAGTGCAGTGTCAGTTTTTACTGTCGCCAGCCTATTCCAGATCTACCTTTCCCGGCCTGTTTACAGCAAAAGAAATTATTGATACCCGGACGTCGTTCAATGCTGGGGCGCAAATTATTGAATTGGATTAACAGCAAAGGACTACAGGTGGAAATCTTGGGGGAGTTTGATGATGCGGCGTTAATGAAAGCCTTTGCAATCTATAATAACGCTATTTTTGTTGCACCAACTCTGTACGCAGCAGACACCTATGGCAAAGATGATGGAATTGTCGAAATTGGTCGTTTAGACAATGTACAGGAAGAGTATTACGTTATTTTCGCCGAACGAATGATTCAACATCCAGCAGTACAGCGGGTATGTAACAAAGATTTTTCCGCACTTTTTAGCGGTTAGACGAATTGACTCAAGCCGTAAATAGCACAGCTATCAGTTACCCGTGACCAAGAAAAGTTCTGCTATTGATGAATCAGCCAAATTTTAGATATAAAAAAACCGGCCTAGGCCGGTCTTTTTACGAAGCAGCCAACGTGATGCATTACTGCATTGCGTTGATTTGCGCTACTAAGTTTGACTTATGGCGCGCTGCTTTGTTTTTGTGGATCAGACCTTTACAGGACTGACGATCCACGATTGGTTGCATCTCATTAAATGCTTTTTGCGCTGCGTCTTTATCGCCAGCTGCGATTGCCGCATACACCTTCTTAATGAAGGTACGCACCATTGAGCGACGGCTAGCGTTATGCTTGCGGCGTTTCTCAGACTGTACGGCGCGTTTCTTAGCTGATTTGATATTAGCCAAGGTCCAACTCCCAAATATATTCTATTGAGGACAATTCAAAGGCCGAGGAATATGCCCTTTTAGCCTTCGTTTGTCAATGGATTTGTGCAAATAAGCGCCGTTTGTACGGGCGGCACTTGCTACGTTGTGATGGAGCGGGATTTTACCAGCTTCGCGCTGTGGAATACAGTCTTTCGAAAGAAAATTCCACAGTTCACTGCCTCGAAGGGATTCGACGGTGGTTCTTGTAAAAATCTCAGCCTGCTTCTGTACTCAACGGCGTGCGTATTCTACAGGATAAAGTGAGTAAAAGGGATTTTACCTGCGTAATTTTAGCAAAATGATATGACTTTCGGTTAAAGGTACCAATCGCGGGTTAACCTTAACCGCTGTACAAGGTATAATCCGGCGATTTCCACTGTTTTGAGCCAGCTATGGAGCTAATTCGCGGTATACATAATATCCGGGCACGCCACCATGGTTGCGTGCTAACTATCGGTAACTTTGATGGTGTCCATCGCGGACATCAAGCCTTATTGGAGCAGCTAAAGCGTGAAGGTCAGCGTTTGGGGCTGCCCGTTATGGTCATGATATTTGAACCGCAACCACTGGAATTGTTTGCAGCGGATAAAGCACCAGCTCGATTGACGCGTTTGCGCGACAAAGCCAGATATCTGGCCGACGCCGGTGTTGACTATCTATTGTGCGTTAAATTTGATCCGCGTTTTGCAGCTATTACTGCGCAAGCTTTTGTTGCCCAGTTGCTGGTAGAGAAGTTGGGTGTTAAGTTTTTAACTGTGGGTGATGATTTCCGCTTCGGCGCAGGGCGTCAGGGGGATTTTCAGTTGTTACAACAAGCCGGGGCTGAATTCGGTTTTGATGTTATCAGCACAGATAGCTTTTGTGATGGTGGTCTGCGCATTAGCAGCACCGCGATTCGTCAGGCACTTTCTGATGACGATTTGGTGTTGGCTGAGACACTGCTCGGTCACCCATACCGTATTTCCGGCCGAGTGGTTCACGGTGACGAACTGGGGCGGACGATAGGTTTCCCCACGGCAAATTTGCCGTTAAAACGTTTAGTTGCTCCAGTAAAAGGAGTATATGCGGTTGATGTTTATGGCTTGGGTCCAAAGCCATTGCCCGGCGTTGCCAATATTGGCACTCGGCCTACCGTTGCTGGTGTTCGCCAGCAGCTAGAGGTTCATCTGCTTGATGTAACTATGGATCTTTATGGGCGTCATATTGATGTGGTGCTCCGCGCAAAACTGCGCAACGAACAGCGTTTTGCTTCGCTCGATGCGTTGAAGCAGCAAATCGCCAATGATGTGGTGACGGCCCGAACATTTTTCGGGCTAAAGACACCGGTTTAATATTTCTAGCCGAAACGGAACCGAGAATCTAATGAGTGACTACAAGAATACCCTGAATTTGCCTGAAACAGGGTTCCCGATGCGCGGCGATCTGGCTAAGCGTGAACCTGACATGCTGAAACGTTGGTATGAGCAGGATCTGTACGGGATTATTCGTACGGCCAAGAAGGGTAAAAAGACCTTTATTTTGCACGACGGCCCTCCTTATGCGAACGGCAACATTCACATTGGTCACTCTGTTAACAAAATTCTCAAAGATATTATTGTTAAAGCGAAAGGAATGTCCGGCTACGACTCACCTTATATTCCAGGTTGGGACTGCCACGGCTTGCCGATCGAGTTAAAAGTTGAACAATTAATTGGGAAGCCGGGCGAAAAAGTCAGTGCCGCGGAGTTCCGTGCTGCCTGCCGTAAATACGCAGCGGAGCAAGTTGAAGGCCAGAAGAAAGATTTCATCCGCTTGGGTGTGTTGGGCGATTGGGACCATCCTTACCTGACGATGGATTTCAAAACCGAAGCTAATATCATTCGTGCGCTAAGCAAAATCATTGATAACGGTCACTTGCACAAAGGTGCGAAACCAGTGCACTGGTGTACCGATTGCGGTTCGTCACTGGCTGAAGCTGAAGTCGAATATTACGACAAAACCTCGCCTTCCATTGATGTGCGTTTTAACGCGGTCGATGCAGCGGCAGTAAGCGCTAAATTCGGTGCAGCAAATGCTAATGGCCCGATTTCACTGGTTATTTGGACCACCACGCCGTGGACCTTACCTGCCAACCGTGCAATTTCACTGAATGCTGAATACAACTATCAGTTAGTGCAGGTTGAAGGCGAATGCCTGATTCTGGCAGAAGATCTGGTTGAGAGCGTCATGAAGCGCGCTGGTATTGCTGAGTGGACGGTATTGGGTAGTTGCAAAGGTTCTGATCTGGAACTGCTGCGCTTCACTCACCCGTTTATGGGCTTTGATGTTCCAGCAATCTTGGGCGACCATGTCACTCTGGATGCTGGTACTGGCGCAGTTCATACCGCACCAGGCCACGGGCCGGATGACTTTGTTATCGGCCAGAAATATGGTTTGGAAGTGGCTAACCCGGTTGGTCCGAACGGCTGCTATTTGGCGGGTACTTACCCAACACTGGATGGCCTGTTTGTCTTTAAAGCCAATGATGTGATTGTTGCGTTGCTGCGCGAAAAAGGCGCATTGCTGAAAGTTGAAAAACTGGTTCACAGCTATCCATGTTGTTGGCGTCATAAAACACCTATCATCTTCCGAGCTACCCCGCAATGGTTCATCAGCATGGATCAAAAAGGTCTGCGTAAGCAGTCGCTGGAAGAGATCAAAGGTGTGCAGTGGATCCCTGACTGGGGCCAGGCGCGTATCGAAACCATGGTAGCAAACCGCCCAGATTGGTGTATCTCGCGCCAGCGTACCTGGGGCGTACCAATGTCTCTGTTTGTGCATAAAGAGACTGAAGCGCTTCACCCACGTAGCACTGAGCTGATGGAAGAAGTTGCTAAGCGTGTAGAACAAGACGGCATTCAAGCCTGGTGGGATCTGGATCCGGCCGAGATTCTGGGTGCTGATGCAGCTGATTACGTTAAAGTTCCAGACACTCTGGACGTATGGTTTGACTCCGGTTCAACCCACTCTTCTGTCGTCGATGCTCGCCCAGAGTTTGGTGGTCATAGCCCAGATATGTATCTGGAAGGTTCTGACCAACACCGTGGCTGGTTTATGTCCTCACTGATGATTGCGACTGCGATGAAGGGTAAAGCACCTTATCGCCAGGTACTGACTCATGGTTTCACCGTGGATGGTCAGGGGCGTAAAATGTCCAAATCCATCGGTAATACTATCAGCCCGCAAGATGTGATGAATAAATTGGGTGGCGACATCCTGCGCCTGTGGGTAGCATCAACCGATTACACCGGTGAAATCGCTGTTTCTGATGAAATTCTGAAACGCTCAGCTGACTCTTATCGCCGTATTCGTAACACTGCGCGCTTCTTGCTAGCTAACCTGAATGGATTTGATCCGGCGTTGCATCAGGTGAAACCAGAAGAGATGGTAGTAGTAGACCGCTGGGCTGTAGGCCGTGCGCAAGCTGCGCAAGCCGAGATTATGGAAGCGTACGAAAACTACGACTTCCACTTGGTCGTGCAGCGGCTGATGCAGTTCTGCTCGGTTGAAATGGGATCGTTCTACCTCGATATCATTAAAGACCGTCAGTACACCGCGAAAGGCGATAGCGTTGCGCGCCGTAGCTGTCAGACCGCACTGTTCCATATTGCTGAAGCCTTGGTTCGCTGGATGGCTCCGATCATGTCCTTTACCGCAGACGAAATCTGGAACGAAATGCCGGGTGAGCGTCCACAGTATGTCTTCACTGAAGAGTGGTATGACGGTCTGTTCGGGTTGGCGGGTGATGAAAGTATGAACGATACTTTCTGGGCTGAGTTGTTAAAAGTGCGTGGCGAAGTCAATAAGGTGCTGGAGCAAGCGCGTAGTGATAAACGTATCGGCGGTTCGTTAGAAGCGGCTGTGACACTGTTTGCTACACCAGAGCTGGCTGCCCGTCTGAATAGCTTGCAAGATGAGTTGCGTTTTGTGTTGCTGACGTCAGCGGCCAAAGTTGCAGATTATGCCGATGCCGGTAATGACGCGCTGCAAAGCGAGCTGATCTCTGGGCTGAAAATTACCTTTAATAAAGCTGATGGTGAGAAGTGTCCGCGTTGCTGGCATTACACTCAAGACATCGGTTTGGTAGCGGAACATGCTGAACTGTGCGGCCGCTGTGTCACTAACGTTGCCGGCGACGGTGAAGAGCGTAAGTACGCCTAATGAGTAAACCTATTTGTTCGACCGGATTGCGCTGGTTATGGCTGGCTGTGCTGGTGGTGATTGTCGATCTCAGTAGCAAACAGTGGGTTATGACCCACTTTGCGCTGTATGAGTCTGTGCCACTGATTCCTTTTTTCAACTTGACCTACGCGCAGAACTTTGGTGCAGCATTTAGCTTCCTCGCGGATAAAAGTGGCTGGCAGCGTTGGTTCTTTGCCGGGATAGCTATTGGTATTTCAGTTCTATTAATGGTGCTGATGTATCGTTCTACTGCCAAGCAGCGTTTGCTCAATTGCGCTTATGCTCTGATTATCGGTGGGGCATTAGGTAACTTATTTGATCGTATGGTGCATGGCGCGGTGATCGATTTTATCGATTTCCACGTCAATAACTGGCATTTCCCGACATTTAACTTTGCTGATACCGCCATCTGTATCGGTGCTGCATTGGTCATATTTGAAGGCTTCTTAAGCCCGGCTGAAAAAACGGCCATGAATAAAGGTGAGTGATATGTCAGAGCTGATACAAGGCCATTTTATACAAGACAAGAGTGCTGTATTGGTACATTTCACTCTGAAGCTGGAAGATGGTTCGACGGCAGAATCAACTCATATTCACGGTAAACCCGCGCTATTTCGGTTAGGCGATAACAGCCTTTCCGATGCGCTGGAGCAGCAGTTGATAGGCTTGAAGGTAGGTGATAAACATGCTTTCAGCTTACAACCTGAAGATGCATTCGGTTTAGAAAGCCCTGATTTAATTCAGTATTTTACGCAACGTGATTTTGCACAAACCGGTGTGCCGGATGCGGGGACGATTATGCTGTTTACCACTCGTGATGGCAGTGAAATGCCGGGCGTGGTGCGGGAAGTCGCAGAAGAGTCGATTACTGTTGATTTTAATCACCCGTTGGCAGGGCATATCGTCAGCTTTGACATTGAAGTGCTGGAGATAGACCCCCAACAGGAGGCAATGCATGCAGATATTGCTGGCTAATCCACGCGGCTTTTGTGCCGGAGTTGATCGGGCTATCAGTATTGTTGAACGCGCGATCGAGATGTATGGCGCGCCAATCTATGTTCGCCATGAAGTGGTACATAACCGCTATGTGGTTGATAGCCTGCGTGAGCGCGGAGCTATTTTTATCGAGGATATCGCTGAGGTGCCAGATGGCTCCATTTTGATTTTCTCGGCCCATGGTGTATCACAAGCGGTACGGGCCGAAGCCCGTGCCCGTGAATTGACGATGCTGTTTGACGCAACTTGTCCCTTGGTCACTAAAGTCCATATGGAGGTTGCGCGTGCTAGCCGCAAAGGGAAAGAGGCTATCTTGATTGGTCATGCTGGCCATCCGGAAGTTGAAGGCACGATGGGGCAATACAACAACCCGAAAGGGGGGATGTATTTGGTTGAGTCACCTGATGATGTTTGGAAACTGAATGTTAAAGATGAGAATAACCTCTGCTTTATGACTCAGACCACTTTGTCAGTTGATGATACCTCCGCTGTTATCGATGCTTTACACCGGCGTTTCCCGAAGATTATCGGCCCACGTAAAGATGATATCTGCTACGCCACAACTAACCGCCAGGAAGCAGTGCGGAATTTGGCGAATGATGCAGATGTCGTCTTGGTGGTGGGATCGAAAAACTCATCTAACTCAAACCGGTTAGCTGAACTCGCGCAACGTATGGGTAAACCCGCTTATCTGATTGATTCAGCAGCTGATATCCAAGAGTCATGGTTACAGAATGCGAAATGCATTGGCGTGACCGCAGGAGCCTCTGCGCCCGATATTTTGGTACAGCAAGTGATTGCCCGCTTACAAGCGCTGGGTGCGGGTGGGTCGGTTGAGCTTCGTGGCCGAGAAGAAAGTATCGTATTCGAAGTCCCAAAAGAGTTACGCGTTGAGGTTAAGCAGATCGATTGATCTCAGATATGCATTCATAACTCATATCAAGCAGCCCTAGTGGCTGCTTTTTCATGGATGTATTTCGGCATAGCTGCATGAATATGCGAAATAACTGCACTATGCAAAGTGAAGTGTTACCAAGCATTTTACCCTAAATAATTCGAGTTGCAGGAAGGCGGCCAATGCACACGCAGCTTGAAGTATGACGGGTATGTAAGGCATTAAGTGGTTTCACTGATAAAAGCAGGCGCATATCATTTTTTTCTAATACAGATTAAATAGGCTGGCAGAGTCCATGACGGGCGGCTAATCTGAACCCTTGTCAGGGTAGATGACACAATATTGGGAGAACTCATGACTAATTCAACAATTCGCATCGCCGTTGTCGGTGCAGGCGGCCGTATGGGTCGACAACTTATTCAGGCAATCACGCAGACTAAAGGTGTTGTGCTGGGTGCCGCAGTCGAGCGCGCGGGATCCACTCTGGTGGGAAGTGATGCGGGTGAACTGGCTGGAACAGGTTTGCTAAACATCGCCGTAAATGATGATTTATCCAAAGTAACTGATCATTTTGATGTGTTGATCGACTTTACTCGACCAGAGGGCACTCTGGAACATTTAGCCATTTGCCGCGCACATCATAAGGCAATGGTGATTGGCACCACCGGTTTTGATGATGCCGGCAAAGCCGCCATCAGCGCTGCATCAGCTGATATTGGCATTGTGTTCGCCGCGAATTTCAGTGTTGGGGTCAATGTGGTGCTTAAGCTGCTTGAAAAAGCCGCCAAAGTGATGGGTGATTACACTGATATCGAAATTATTGAAGCACATCACCGCCATAAAGTGGATGCGCCGTCAGGAACTGCGTTAGCAATGGGGGAGGCTATTGCTGAATCCTTAGGGCGGTCACTGAAAGATTGTGCGGTTTATACCCGCGAAGGCCATACCGGAGAACGCAAACCAGGCACTATCGGTTTTGCCACAGTGCGTGCGGGCGATATTGTCGGGGAACACACCGCGATGTTTGCCGACATTGGCGAACGGGTCGAGATCACTCATAAAGCCAGCAGTCGCATGACTTTTGCCAATGGTGCGGTTAAATCTGCTATATGGCTATCTGAGCGTGATAATGGTCTGTTTGATATGCGAGATGTACTGAATTTGAATGAACTTTAAAGGTGTAAAGCACAACCCGTGATGTGGTTGTTTTTATCATAATCATATGATAACAGGGCAATATTTTATTGTCCTTTTTATTTGTGTGTAAAATAACATGTTTTGTTTGTTTTTTTATATGTAACATGTTTTTTATCGTGTTTTCTTTCGTTTTTTTTGTCTTTTAGTGTTCTCATTATATATTGGCACTTGTTTTCATCACTTCAGAACGATTTTTTCAGTCACATACTCTCGCAACCGTTTACTATGCTAAGTTAGCATGTGTTTTTGCCGCTATAATCATCTCATTTTAATGAGAACGGTAAAAAACAGAGAAAAAATGGCACTTTGGCTAGACAAGAGCGTCACTCATCATTAAAATGCGCCCAATTTGCCAAAAATTAGCTTTGAGGGCGGTTTTTGCATTGATTTAGGTCGCTAGATATGAATTAATATGCAAATAATGTGACTGTTTATTCCTTGGAGGATGTTTTGATTAAGTCAGCGCTATTGGTTCTCGAAGACGGAACCCAATTTCACGGTCGGGCCATCGGGGCAGAAGGTACGGCAGTGGGGGAAGTGGTCTTCAATACGTCGATGACCGGTTATCAAGAAATCCTTACTGATCCTTCCTACTCCCGCCAGATCGTCACTCTTACTTATCCTCATATCGGCAATGTCGGCACCAATGCCTCCGATGAAGAATCCTCCGCAGTACACGCCCAAGGTCTTGTTATTCGCGACCTGCCATTGATTGCCAGCAACTACCGTAATGAAGAAGGCTTATCTGAGTATCTCAAACGCCACAATATTGTTGCGATTGCAGATATTGATACACGTAAGCTGACACGGTTGCTGCGTGAGAAAGGCGCGCAAAACGGCTGTATTATTGTGGGTGACTTATCCGATGCTGCGCTGGCGCTGGAAAAAGCAAAAGCATTCCCAGGCTTGAAAGGGATGGATCTGGCCAAAGAAGTGACCACCAAAGAAGTGTATCACTGGCTGCAAGGCAGCTGGACTCTGGAAGGTGACTTACCGGCGGCGAAACAGCCTGAAGACCTGCCATTCCATGTTGTGGCGTACGACTACGGTGTAAAACGCAATATTCTGCGCATGCTGGTCGACCGTGGTTGCCGTCTGACTATTGTTCCGGCCCAGACCCCGGCTGAAGATGTTTTGAAGTTAAATCCGGATGGCATTTTCTTATCCAACGGCCCAGGTGACCCAGAGCCATGTGATTATGCTATCGCGGCGATTAAACGCTTCCTGGAAACTGATATTCCGGTATTCGGTATCTGTTTAGGCCACCAACTGCTGGCACTGGCTAGCGGCGCGAAAACCGTGAAAATGAAATTTGGCCACCATGGCGGCAACCACCCAGTGAAAGACTTGGATGCCAATTGCGTGATGATCACTGCGCAGAACCACGGTTTCGCCGTTGATGAAACCACATTGCCGTCCAACCTGCGCACTACGCACGTTTCTTTATTCGATGGTTCCCTGCAAGGGATTCACCGTACCGATAAAGCAGCTTTCAGCTTCCAGGGTCACCCTGAAGCCAGCCCTGGGCCGCACGATGCCGCCCCGCTGTTTGATCACTTTATCGAGCTGATTGAAGCTTATCGCGCGACAACTGCTAGCCATACCAATAAATAATCAGGAGCGTCAAACCATGCCAAAACGTACAGATATAAAAAGCATCCTGATTCTGGGCGCAGGCCCAATCGTTATCGGCCAGGCTTGTGAGTTTGACTACTCTGGAGCCCAGGCTTGTAAGGCGCTGCGTGAAGAGGGTTACCGCGTTATCTTGGTAAACTCTAACCCAGCCACAATCATGACTGACCCGGAAATGGCTGATGCAACTTATATCGAGCCGATTCACTGGGAAGTGGTGCGCAAAATCATTGAAAAAGAGCGCCCAGATGCAGTATTACCAACCATGGGTGGCCAAACCGCACTGAACTGCGCACTAGAATTGGAGCGTCAAGGTGTGTTGGCAGAGTTCGGTGTCACCATGATTGGTGCCACCGCTGATGCCATCGACAAAGCCGAAGACCGCCGTCGCTTTGATATCGCGATGAAGAAAATTGGTTTGGATACCGCTCGTTCAGGTATCGCGCACAATATGGAAGAAGCCCTCGCTGTTGCGGCAGATGTTGGCTTCCCGTGCATTATCCGTCCATCCTTTACCATGGGTGGCACCGGTGGCGGTATCGCGTATAACCGTGAAGAGTTTGAAGAAATCTGCGAACGCGGTCTGGATTTATCGCCAACCAAAGAGTTGCTGATTGACGAGTCACTGATTGGTTGGAAAGAGTATGAGATGGAAGTTGTTCGTGATAAAAACGACAACTGCATCATTGTCTGCTCCATCGAGAACTTCGATGCCATGGGTATTCATACCGGCGACTCCATCACTGTGGCACCGGCGCAGACTCTGACTGACAAAGAATATCAAATCATGCGTAATGCCTCGATGGCAGTGCTGCGTGAAATCGGCGTGGAGACTGGCGGCTCCAACGTGCAGTTCTCGGTTAACCCGAAAAATGGCCGTTTGATCGTCATTGAAATGAACCCACGTGTATCTCGCTCTTCTGCTTTGGCATCTAAAGCTACCGGTTTTCCGATTGCCAAGATTGCCGCCAAGTTGGCCGTGGGTTACACGCTTGATGAACTGATGAATGACATCACTGGCGGCCGCACTCCGGCTTCTTTTGAGCCATCTATCGATTATGTTGTCACCAAAATACCTCGTTTTAACTTCGAAAAATTTGCTGGCAGCAATGACCGCCTGACAACCCAGATGAAATCTGTGGGTGAAGTGATGGCTATTGGTCGCACTCAGCAGGAATCACTGCAAAAAGCACTGCGCGGTTTGGAAGTTGGCGCGACCGGTTTTGACCCTAAAGTCAGCCTTGATGATCCAGAAGCCCTGACTAAAATTCGCCGTGAATTGAAAGAAGCGGGTTCTGACCGTATCTGGTATATCGCCGATGCATTCCGCGCCGGTATGTCTGTTGATGGTGTCTTTAACCTGACCAACGTCGACCGCTGGTTCCTGGTTCAGATTGAAGAACTGGTGCGTTTGGAAGAGAACGTAGCAGAACTCGGTATCAATGGTTTGACCGCAGAGTTCATGCGCCACTTGAAACGCAAAGGTTTTGCTGATGCCCGTTTGGCAAAATTGGTCGGAGCGGCTGAAAGCGAAGTGCGCAAGTTGCGTTACAAGTATGGTTTGCACCCGGTTTATAAGCGTGTAGATACCTGTGCGGCCGAATTCTCAACCGACACCGCCTACATGTACTCGACTTACGAGGAAGAGTGCGAATCCAACCCAACCAGCGATCGCCCGAAAATTATGGTGCTGGGTGGCGGCCCGAACCGTATCGGCCAAGGGATTGAGTTCGACTATTGCTGCGTACACGCCTCACTGGCACTGCGCGAAGACGGTTATGAAACCATCATGGTGAACTGTAACCCTGAAACGGTTTCAACTGACTACGACACCTCTGACCGCCTCTATTTTGAATCAGTGACACTGGAAGACGTGCTGGAAATCGTGCGCATTGAGAAACCGCAAGGTGTTATCGTGCAATACGGCGGTCAAACACCATTGAAATTAGCGCGTGAATTGGAAGCTGCCGGTGTGCCGATTATCGGTACCAGCCCGGATGCTATTGACCGCGCCGAAGACCGTGAGCGTTTCCAGCAGGCAGTAAACCGGCTGGGCCTGAAACAACCAGCTAATGCTACGGTAGCGACTATCGAGCAAGCCGTTGAAAAAGCAACTGGTTTAGGTTATCCGCTGGTGGTTCGCCCATCTTATGTGTTGGGTGGCCGCGCGATGGAAATCGTTTATGACGAAGTTGACCTGCGCCGTTACTTCCAAAATGCGGTGAGTGTGTCAAATGATGCGCCAGTGCTGCTCGACCGCTTCCTTGATGATGCGGTAGAAGTGGATGTAGATGCCATTTGTGATGGTGAGCGCGTGTTAATCGGCGGCATTATGGAGCACATCGAGCAAGCGGGGGTTCATTCCGGTGACTCAGCATGTTCATTGCCAGCTTACACCCTGAGCAAGGAAATTCAGGATGTGATGCGCCAGCAAGTGGAAAAATTGGCCTTTGAACTTTGTGTCCGCGGCTTGATGAACGTGCAGTTTGCGGTAAAAAATAACGAAGTTTACCTGATTGAAGTCAACCCACGAGCTGCTCGTACCGTGCCATTCGTTTCTAAAGCGACCGGCATGCCGCTGGCAAAAATTGCCGCGCGGGTGATGGTAGGGCAGACACTGGCACAGCAAGGTGTGCTGGAAGAGATTATTCCGCCTTATTATTCGGTAAAAGAAGTGGTGTTGCCATTCAACAAATTCCCTGGTGTTGACCCGATTTTAGGGCCAGAAATGCGCTCTACCGGTGAAGTAATGGGGGTTGGCCGTACTTTCGCCGAAGCTTTCTCTAAAGCCATGTTGGGCAGTCAGTCTGGTATGAAAAAGAGTGGCCGTGCACTGCTATCCGTGCGCGAGGGTGATAAGCATCGGGTTGTTGATTTAGCAGCCAAATTACTGAAACAGGGCTTTGAACTGGATGCTACTCACGGTACCGCGGTGGTGTTGGGCGAGGCTGGAATAAATCCACGTCTGGTCAACAAGGTGCATGAAGGTCGTCCACACATTCAGGACCGAATCAAGAATGGTGAATACACTTATATCGTGAATACCACGGCCGGGCGTCAGGCGATTGAAGACTCTAAACTGATCCGCCGCAGTGCTTTGCAATATAAGGTGCATTACGACACCACTTTAAACGGCGGTTTTGCCACGGCGATGGCATTGAATGCTGACCCAACCGAGCAAGTGATTTCAGTACAAGAAATGCATGCCAAGATTAAGAAGATGAAAGGTTAATTTTCGGCATAAATAGCAGGGCGATGGAGACATCGCCCTTTTTTATGCTCACTATTTAGTGAACTGCGGCTTTTAACCACAAGAACAGTATTATTCATAAACAATAATATTGTTCATAAACAACATTGATCTTCACCAATGTTAGCTCTCACTGAATTGTTGATAGTAGGCTCTGGGGCAGTTCAGCGCTGGTGCTGCTAGCTTAGTGCCACTTTGATACCCAGGCCGATCAACAGGCCGCCCAGCAATTTATCGACAACTTTTTGTGCTTTTGCCAAGCCACGACGGACTGGCGCACTTTGAATCAGAATAACCAGCAGAGGCCACCAGATAACGGCCAGTACCCAGATGATTGAGGCGTACCACAGTTTTTCACCCACGCCGGAGTTGATCTGTAATATTTGTGTGAAAACGGCGAGGAAGAAGAGCGTTGCCTTGGGATTCAATAGATTGCAAAGGTATCCCTGCAAGAATGCGGCTTTCAGTGTGATGGGGGATTGTGTCGCGTTATCGATGCTGAGCTTACTTTCTCCGCGTGATAGCAGTGCCTGGATACCAATCCAGATCAAGTAGCAGGCTCCGGCATATTTCAGAAAATTGAACAGCCATGGGGTGGTGGTGATAACTACTGCCAGGCCAGCCACGCAATAAGACATATGTGTAGCGACACCCCAAATTACGCCAAGTGCCGTCATCATTGCTGCGGGGCGACGATAGCGGGCAGCGTTTTTAATCACCAAAAAGAAATCGGGGCCGGGGGAGAGCATCCCCAATGTAGCAATAGTCGCGACGAATAAAGACGTTTCTAGCATAAGGATTACCGAATGAGAGTGGGGTGTTTTGACGATAATAGCGCCACTGGGTTCCCGCTGCATATTCTTATTTATACCCGTCACACTTCAAGTTGCATGTGCGTTGGCTGCCTTTCTGCAACTCGCATTATTTAGGGTATATTTCAATGGAGGGGGAGTTGTCAGTCGGATACATTGAGCATTTATTTTTTACTCTTTTGATGGACAGTGATGCACGAATATGAGCCTGGATAATGTGATAAGCAGTGAGATACCAAATCAGAAGCAGCGGGAAATTACACGGTTATGTATCAAGTGCGCGCTGTTGCTGCTGCAACACGGTGCAGAAAGTATGCTGGTTGAGCAATTATCCGCGCGCCTTGGTATCGCCTTGGGGATGGACAGTGTTGAAAGTTCTATCTCAGCCAATGCCGTCGTTTTAACCACCATTAGCGAGGGGAATTGCCTAACTTCCACGCGCAAGAATACTGACCGTGGTATCAATATGCATGTTGTGACAGAGGTGCAGCATATTGTGATCATGGCGGAACATCATCTGTTGGATGCAAAAGATGTAGAAAAACGCTTTGAGAATATTAAACCGCTGCGTTATCCGCGCTGGCTGGTGGTGCTGATGGTCGCCTTATCATGTGGCTGTTTTAGCAAGCTAAATGGTGGCGGTTGGGATGCGTTTTCCATCACTTTTTTAGCCAGTGGACTAGCGATGTTTGTGCGCCAAAGTTTAACTGCCCGGCATATGAATCCGCTGATTAACTTCTGTATCACGGCTTTTGTCGCGACATCTGTCTCCGGGCTATTAATGCGGTTACCGTTTTTCCACGAAGCATCTAGTGTAGCGATGGCAGCTAGCGTGCTGTTGTTAGTTCCCGGATTCCCATTGATAAACGCGGTCGCGGATATGTTTAAAGGGCACGTTAATACCGGTTTGGCTCGCTGGGCGATGGCAAGTTTATTGACGCTATCAACCTGTATCGGGGTGATATTTGCAATGGCGACGTGGGGATTGCGGGGGTGGTCATGAGTTTACTCTGGGCGTTATTGCAAGACATGGTGTTGGCGGCTATTCCGGCATTGGGTTTTGCGATGGTATTCAACGTGCCAGTGCGGGCGCTACGTTATTGTGCTTTGTTAGGAGCTATCGGCCACGGCTCGCGTATGTTGATGGTTCACTTTGGTATGAATATTGAACTGGCTTCATTATTGGCTTCGATAATGATTGGCATCATTGGCATCAATTGGTCGCGCTGGTTACTGGCTCACCCAAAAGTCTTCACTGTTGCCGCCGTAATCCCGATGTTTCCTGGGATTTCCGCCTATACCGCAATGATATCGGTCGTTGAGATTTCTCACTTGGGTTACAGCGAGGTATTGATGTCCACAATGGTGACCAATTTCTTAAAGGCGTCATTTATTGTTGGTTCGTTATCGATTGGTTTATCCTTGCCTGGATTGTGGTTATATCGCAAACGTCCTGGTGTATAAGGTTTTTTTCTTTCCTGTTTTTGGTATCGGGCTAAGAGCTGTCTTATATGTGTGATTAGCCTGCTTATCGCTATCGACGCTGGATTAGGCTTTACGTATAGTGTGAGCAATTTTTCGGTACTGGCTCTCGCAGCCTACAGGGTTTAACAATGATTATCAGCCTGATCGCTGCATTGGCAGCGGATCGCGTTATTGGTATGGAAAACGCCATGCCATGGCACTTACCGGCTGATTTAGCCTGGTTCAAACGTAACACGCTAAATAAACCGGTAATTATGGGTCGCAAGACATTCGAATCTATCGGTCGCCCTTTGCCGGGGCGATTAAATATTGTTATCAGCAGTCAACCGGGGACGGATGATCGGGTTACGTGGGCAA
The DNA here is from genome assembly GCF_902726545.1 of Yersinia artesiana. Classification (GTDB taxonomy): domain Bacteria; phylum Pseudomonadota; class Gammaproteobacteria; order Enterobacterales; family Enterobacteriaceae; genus Yersinia; species Yersinia artesiana. The sequence goes on from NZ_CACVAD010000026.1 coordinate 34,293, forward strand.
CCTCTATTGACGACGCACTCGCTTTAGCAGGTGATGTGGAAGAAGTGATGGTGATGGGGGGCGGTCGTGTCTATAAGCAATTCTTAGACCGCGCTAACCGTATGTATCTTACTCACATTGATGCTGAAGTTGGGGGCGATACCCATTTTCCAGATTATGAGCCAGATGAGTGGGAAAGCACCTTTAGTGAGTTCCATGATGCCGACGAGGCTAATTCACACAGCTATTGTTTCGAGATCCTGGAACGTCGCTAATTGCAGCTATAATCCGAAATGAGAAAAAGCCTCTTATTAGCAGGCTTGAGGTTAATGGCAAAGTGCCCGTAACGGAGAAAACAGGCAGATCGTAAAGACGCCGTAAACCCTTCCCTGGCGGCTCGAGCCGCGCCATCCTTGGCGCGGACGCTTTACTCTTCTACCTGTTCTCACCTTGCAAGATCGAGTCGTTGGGGTTTGTCAGCAGTCTGAAGCCTGTTATTAGCGGGCTTTTTTTAATTTTCAATATCTAATTATTTATATCTTACAAGTAACTAGAGGGATCTTGTGCTGCTGCGGCTATTTCGTCAGCATTGGTTATTTCAGCTTCAACTTTGAAAGCGGGTTGTGTGAAATAACGTTTATCTTCCCAGCGAAGTAGGGTTAAATTGCCTCCCCAGCAACATCCCGTATCCAGCCCATAAATTCCTTCTGGTACACCTTTTCCTTCCAATGATGCCCAGTGACCAAAGATAATCGAATACTCAGGGCTAACCCGTCGTGGTAGCTCAAACCAAGGTTTAAGCGGGGCAGGGGCATTTTCTGGTGTGTCTTTACAGATCATATCCAGTTGCCCATTTGGGAAGCAAAAACGCATACGGGTCAGCGCATTAGTGCTAAAACGTAAGCGTGCTAACCCCGTCAACTCCGGTGACCAGTTGTTGGGCATATCACCGTACATTGCGTCGAGAAAGAGCGGATAGCTGTCGCTGCTCAAGACGGATTCTACTTCACGGGCGCACATCTGGGCGGTTTCGATATCCCACTGAGGAGTGATACCGGCGTGAGCCATAATTAATTTTAGTTCGTCATCAACCTGCAAAACCGGTTGGCGACGTAACCAATTAATCAGTTCGTCAGCATCAGGGGCTTCAAGCAGTGGAGTGATGCGGTCTTTAGGTTTGTTACGGCTAATGCCAGCGTAAACCGCCAATAAATGCAGGTCATGGTTACCCAGAACCATACGAACGGCTGGCCCTAATGAGCGGACGTAACGTAACACATCCAGTGAAGCGGGGCCGCGGGCAACTAAATCACCGGTCAACCACAAGGTATCTTGCTGCGGATCAAAGTCCACTTGCGCTAATAGCGCAAGCAACTCGTCAAGGCAGCCGTGAACATCACCAATAAGATAAGTAGACATAGTTGAGGTCAGGCTTAATGGATAAGTGTTGGGATCGCTAAGCGGAACACCGGAATCGCAGTACGGAAAGCCTGACCAAGGTGATCAACCATCTCATAATGCCCTTCCATGGTACCCAACGGGGTTTCTAGCACAGCTCCGCTGGTGTATTGGAACTCGTTACCTGGCAGGATCAACGGCTGTTCACCGATAACCCCTTCGCCCTGAACTTCTGTCTGTCGGCCATTGCTATTAGTGATTAACCAATAGCGGCCCATAAGTTGCACATTTGAACGGCCCAGATTACGAATCGTCACGGTATAGGCAAAGACGAAACGTTCCTCGTCTGGTATCGATTGAGTTTCCACATAGATACTTTGCACCTGTACACAAACGCGGGGCTGTTCAATCATAATGTGCTCCTACTTATTCTTGCGGTGTCGATTGAGCTGAAAGCCAGTTAGCCAGCTTACAATATTGCGCTACCGAAATATTCTCTGCCCGCAATATCGGGTCAATACCTAATTCGATTAACTGCTCTGGAGTAAATAGATCACCCAGGCTGTTACGCACGGTTTTTCGGCGTTGGTTGAAAGCTTGTGTCGTAATGCGGCTAAGCATACGCACATCACCCACCGGATTCGGCGTGTTCACATGAGGAATTAGACGCACTACAGCTGAATCCACTTTTGGGGCAGGAGTAAAAGCAGTTGGCGGCACTTCCAACACAGGGATGACGTTGCAATAATATTGCGCCATGACTGTCAAGCGACCATAAGCTTTACTATTAGGCCCGGCAACCAAGCGATTAACCACCTCTTTTTGCAACATGAAATGCATGTCACGAATAGCAGAAGTATAGCTGAAAAGATGGAACATCAGCGGGGTAGAGATGTTGTATGGCAAGTTACCAAAGACCCGTAATGGCTGCCCAGCAAGCTCGGCCAATTCAGAAAAATTGATTTTCATCGCATCTTCTTGATGGATAGTGAGCTTGTCTTTCAGTTGAGGATGACTGGCCAGACGAGCGGCTAAGTCGCGGTCTAACTCAATGACCGTCATATGATCCATACGAGCTGCAACGGGTTCAGTTAATGCACCTAAACCGGGGCCAATCTCAACGACCGCTTCACCTGGAACCGGATGGATAGCGGAGACAATGCTGTCAATGACAAACTGATCGTTTAAAAAGTTTTGTCCAAAGCGTTTGCGGGCAAAATGCCCTTGGTGGACTCTATTATTCATTGCTGTTATTTATCATTTTAATGGCTAAATTTAATGCCGTAATGAAACTACCAACATCGGCAGAACCAGTTGCGGCGAGTTCTAAAGCGGTACCGTGATCCACAGAAGTGCGGATAAAAGGTAAGCCGAGAGTGATATTGACTGCCCGACCAAATCCTTGATATTTCAGCACTGGTAGCCCTTGATCATGATACATGGCCAGAACGGCATCTGCATGTTGCAGATATTTAGGCTGAAATAGTGTGTCTGCCGGGAGCGGGCCGATAAGGTTTACCCCTTGCTGACGCAATGCATCTAGCGCGGGAATTATCGTATCGATCTCTTCATGGCCCATATGACCACCTTCGCCCGCATGAGGATTAAGCCCACACACATAAATTTGTGGGTGGCTAATACCAAATTTGGTTTTCAGATCATGATCAAGAATGGAGATCACTTCATGCAGACTGGTTTGTGTTATTGCATCAGGCACAGCCAGTAAAGGTAAGTGAGTGGTCGCCAGCGCTACACGCAGTTCTTCTGTTGCCAACATCATCACCACCCGTGAGCAGTGGCTGCGGTCAGCGAAGAATTCGGTATGCCCGATAAAAGGGATACCCGCATCATTGATAATGCTTTTTTGCACAGGGCCGGTGACTAATGCGGCAAATTCGCCACTGATGGCACCATCACAGGCTTTCGCTAGTGTCTCCACCACATAGTGGCTGTTTTTGACATCAAGCTGGCCTGGTATCACCTCAGCCGCTATTTTCACCGGCAAAATAGTCAGAGTGCCAGCACGTTGTGCCAATGCGAGGTTATCTGGCTGATATTCACGTAGCTGTAATGGCAGATTAAGTTGGCTGGCGCGGGCAAGTAGTAAAGCCGGATCAGCACACACCACGAGTTCAACAGGCCAATCCTGCTGCGCCAGGGCGACGACTAAATCCGGCCCAACCCCGGCAGGCTCGCCGGGGGTGATAACAATACGATTATTGTGGTTTTGCATCACTACCATCAAGAATTTTCACATAAGCTGCGGCACGTTGCTCTTGCATCCAGGTTTGAGCTTCTTCTGCAAACTTACGGCTAAAGAGCATACGGTACGCCCGATCTTTCTGCGCTGCATCAGTTTTATCTACCTGACGGGTATCAACAACCTGAATTAAGTGCCAGCCGAAAGAAGAATGAACCGGTGCGCTGATTTCGCCTTTTTGCAGCTTCATCAGCGCGTCACGGAATGCGGGATCGTAAATATCAGGTGAGGCCCAGCCCAAGTCACCGCCTTGCATAGCAGAGCCAGGATCTTGTGAGATCTCTTTAGCAATTGTCGCAAAGTTGGCTTTGCCGCTCTTAATATCCGCCGCCGCCGCCGTTAACTTAGCACGAGCCTGATCATCGGTCATGACCGGTGAGGGTTTCAGCAAGATGTGGCGCGCGTGAACCTCGGTAACTGAAACAGACTTATCAGCGCCACGAATATCATTCACTTTCAGAATGTGGAAGCCAACACCGGAACGGATTGGACCAACAACATCACCTTTGTTCGCTGATTGCAGTCTTTCCGCAAACAGAGAAGGCAATTCCTGCAGTTTACCCCAACCCATCTGGCCGCCTTTCAGCGCCTGAGAGTCAGCAGAGTTTGCGATAGCTAATTTACCAAAATCAGCGCCGCCTTTAATGTCTGACACCAATTTGTTCGCCAGATCTTCTGCTTGATCAACTTGTTGCTGCGATGGATTTTCTGGTAATGGGATCAGTATGTGGCTGAGATTCAGTTCAGCATCACCGCTGGTTTGGTTGCCAATTTGTTTGGCTAACGACTCAACCTCTTGCGGTAGAATAGTAATGCGGCGGCGCACTTCATTGTTGCGCACTTCTGATGTCAGCATCTCTTTGCGGATTTGCTCACGATAAGTGTCGTAATTCAGGCCATCGGCAGCTAAGCGGCTGCGCATCTGAGCGGGTGTCATACGGTTTTGCGCGGCAATGTCAGCAATAGCTTTATCCAGCGCTTCGTCACTGATGGTAATCCCCATCTTCTTGGCCATCTGCAATTGGATATTATCCATGATCAGGCGCTCAAGAATTTGATGGCGCAATGTCGCATCATCCGGAACTTGTTGCCCAGCTTGCTGTGCATTCAGTTTCACTGATTGTAACAGACCGTCGACATCACTTTGCAGAACAACGCCGTTATCAACCACAGCGGCAACTTTATCAACTTCTTGTGGTGCTGCGAACGCGGTATTGGCACAGACAACCAATCCGAGAATAAGCGTTCTCCAGTTCTTCATACCTTTTCCATTTATGTAATCCGCTTTTGCGGGTTAAAATTCACTGTATTCAGTGTGTTACACAGTATCAGAATGCACTTTGATAAGGCAGTATACCTGAGCCAAGCATTTGCGCAGTACCCAGGCTATGGTCGCTGCTCAGACCACGTAATTCGATGTTAAAGCTGACTTTGTTGTCATACTTACTGGTTTCATTTTGGTTGTTCCAACCAGTGATTTTCCGTTCATAACCTAAGTTAATGGCCCAGCAACAAGTATTGTATTGTACGCCAACCAATTGGCTTGCAGGCTGATTGGCTTTGGTATCGTAGTAATAAGCCCCAACCAATGCCCAGCGGTCAGCAATCGGCCAACTGGCGGTGGTACCAATCTGAGAAATACCCTGTTGGTAACCCGGGCTTTTCACGTTTGGTACTGCTGCTTGAATATATTCAGGGCTGGCATAGCGATAATTCAATTGAATCATACGCTCGGCGTCTTTCCTATACTCCATCACCGCATTGCCGAGGGTTAAACTCCCCAACCGGGTATCATACTGTGCCCCGCCTTTCAGGCCCAGTTGATCGTTAATACGCCAGAATGTATCCCCTGCCCAAACCAGGCTACCAGTATCATCACTGTTATCAATAGCTTCACTATTGCCTGTCCGCGAACGGCTGAAGTAATAGATTTGACCCACAGAGACGTTAAAACGTTCAACCAGCTCATCATCATAAATGCGAGAAGTTAAACCGGTCGACACTTGATTTGCTGATGCTATGCGATCCAGGCCACTATAAGTACGGTCACGGAACAGGCCAGAGTAGTCCGATTGCATCAACGTGGTGTCGTAAATATAGATATCATCCTGATTCCGATAAGGAACGTAGAGATACTGTACGCGCGGTTCCAATGTTTGGGTGAAGTCTTTCGCCCAATCCATTGGCCGGTCAAAGACCACTTTGCCATCAACTTTAAATTGCGGCATCACACGGTTAACCGAATCTTTTAGGTCTGGAACCGTCGCATCTTGACCATTTTGGTTTTTGTAATTACTGGCAAAACCGTTGGGAATGTCTTGTTGGTAATGTGTTGCCAGTAATTTAGCTTCGGTATTTAAGCTCCCCCATCCGTTGGACAAAGGCAGGCTAATCGACGGTTCGATATGGAAACGTTCAGCCTCAGGATTTTTCGGATTAACACTGGTGAACTTGGCGGCCTGACCATAGACATGCAGATCAAACGGGCCAACATCGTTTTTGTAGTAGTTCATGTCCAGTTGAGGCTGAGCGCGGTAAGCGTTACTGTTACCGCCGGTCGTAAATACCTGGAACTGCTTGGAGGCCAGAGTGGCATCCCAGTTCTGGTTAGCATAACCCACACTGAATATTTGTGTGGCATAGCCGTCAGTGGTTGAGCCGTACTGTGATGTTAAGTCGGTAAAGTAATTGGGATCACTGACGCGGGTGTAGTTGACATTGAAACGCCAAACTTTATCCATTACACCTGAGTGCTTCCAGTAGTACAACCAGCGAGTGGGGTCTTTTTCTGTGCCATCAACACCGTGATATAAGCGGTCATTCGGTAGCCAGTCCAATGCCATGGTACCGGAACCGGGAGCCAACAAATAACGGAACTCGTTTTGCCACTGCAAACCACGCCGCTCCATGTAGTGAGGCGTAATGGTGGCATCGAAGTTTGGCGCAATGTTCCAGTAATATGGCAGCATGAATTCCAAGCCGTTATTACTGGTATATTTCGCATTAGGGATCAGGAAACCAGATCGGCGTTTATCACCCACCGGTAATTGCATGTACGGGCTGTAGAACACCGGTACTTTGCCGATTTTAAAGCGGGCGTTCCAGATCTCTGCAACTTGCTCTTCGCGGTCGTGAATAACTTCTGAGCCGACCACACTCCAGCTATTATCACCCGGCAGACAAGAGGTGAATGTCCCATTTTCTAAAATGGTATAGCGGTTTTGACCACGTAATTTCATTAAATCCGCATCACCACGGCCTTGACGACCAACCATCTGATATTTGCCTTTATCCATATCAGTGTCTTTGGTATTCAAGTTTGACCAGCCTTTCGGGCCTTTCAGCTTGATTTGCGGATCGTCGTAATTAACGTCGCCAGTGGCTGTTACGGTACGAATCGGGATCGCTTCACCGGGTTTTTGTACCTGTGTCAGCTCCACCTGATTGGCCGTCAGCGTGCTATTACCTTGTTCGACAATAACATTGCCGGTAAACAGGGCGTTGTCCGGGTAATTGGCTTCGGTTTTATCCGCATTAATACGAACCGGTAGCTGATTCGGATCGCCTGTGACCAAAGGTTGGTCATAAGTAGGTACGCCAAGCATGCATTGCTCGGCAAGGTCAGCCAGAGTGTGCTGGCTATATAGTGCCGTCCATATCAATGTGGCCAGCAGTGTTGGGAATCTTTTTTTCATACGCGGTTTTGGTGTTCCGTCATCGGGGGGCATCATGCCGGCAAACGGTCTGAGACTATATTACTCATCACAGTTGCGCTAGTGTTAAATCCGGCCGTTTACACGTCTCGCTGTTAGGCGCTGAGCTGAATGCCGAGTATGATAATGCAAATTTTGACTGACGGCATGATGAATTGAGGAGTATATGCAGTATTGGGGAAAACTGCTCGGTCTGATATTGGGCTTTCTGTCCGGTGGAGTCTGGGGTGCGATACTTGGGTTGCTTGTCGGCCATATGGTCGACAGGGCGCGTAGCACAAAGCGCCGCGGCTTTTTTGCCGATCAACAAACACGACAATTAATTTTTTTCCGCACCACTTTTCAGGTCATGGGGCATTTAACCAAGGCTAAAGGTCGGGTAACGGAGGTTGATATTCAACTCGCCAGCCAATTGATGGATAGAATGCAATTGCATGGCGAGGCCCGAACAGCGGCACAACAAGCATTTCGTGAGGGGAAAGAGAGTGGGTTCCCGTTACGTGAGCGGTTGCAGGAATTACGTGGTGTCTGCTTTGGTCGTTTTGATTTAATTCGGATGTTTCTGGAAATTCAGTTACAGGCCGCATTTGCTGATGGCTCATTGCATCCTAATGAACGGCAAGTGTTGTATGTCATTGCTGAAGAGTTAGGGATCTCCCGCGGTCAGTTTGATCAGTTCCTGAGCATGATCGAAGGTGGGCGTCAGTTTGGCGGTGGTGCCTGGCATGGTCAGCAGGGAGGATACTCTCAAGGTGGCTACCAGCAAACATCAAATGGCCCGACATTAGAGGATGCCTGCAAGGTGCTGGGGGTCAGCAGTACCGATGATAGTGTCACCATCAAACGTGCTTATCGTAAGCTTATGGGAGAGCATCATCCGGATAAACTGGTGGCGAAAGGTTTGCCGCCTGAAATGATGGAGATGGCTAAGCAAAAAGCCCAAGAGATCCAGGCTGCGTATGATTTGATCAAGCGTGAGAAGGGATTCAAGTAACAGTTCTTGTGTCAGGAAAGTAAAAACCAGATCGGAGCCGCTGTTCCGATCTGGTTTGATTCTGAATCGATTTTCTACTGAAAAATCAAAATTCGGGTTCGCATTTAAAATGCATTACCGTCCCAAACTCCGGATGAGTAATACATAATTCCTGCGCATGCAACTGTAGCCGGGATGCCATGGCTTTGGCCTCCGGAGGGGCATAGAAGCCATCACCAAGAATAGGGTGACCTATCGCCAGCATATGAACCCGCAACTGATGTGAGCGCCCGGTGATCGGGGATAACTTGACTCGCGTACTGCCGTCAGCATCCCGTGATAGTACCTGATACAGCGTTTGCGAGGGTTTACCGGTTTCATAACACACTTTCTGCTTTGGCCGATTCGGCCAGTCACAAATTAACGGCAGATCAATCAACCCTTCATCTTGTGCTAAATGTCCCCAAACCCTTGCAATATAAGATTTTTTAGGTTCACGCTCACGAAATTGCCGCTTTAACTCACGCTCTGCCGCTTTCGTCAACGCCACCACAATCACGCCGCTGGTCGCCATATCTAGCCGGTGAACAGATTCAGCCGTCGGGAAGTCAGCCTGAATCCGTGTCATTATGCTGTCTTTATTTTCTGGTGCGCGACCGGGCACCGAAAGCAATCCGCTCGGTTTATTCACCACCATGATGTGCTCATCCTGATACAGGATGAGCAGCCAGGGATCGCGCGGAGGGTTATAGGGTTCCATTACTGATGTGTCACCACCACCAGACGAATGGCATCCAAACGCCAGCCCGCTTGATTAAGATTCTCCAGCACCATTTTACGGTTATGTTCCAGAGTCTCTATTTCGTCATCACGAATATTGGGGTTAACTGCTTTCAGGGCTTCCAAACGTGCCAGCTCGGCACTCAATTTATCGTCCGCTTCATGTTTGGCCGCTTCAATCAGCAAACGCGCCTGTTCTTCCACCAATGCTTCTGCTTGCTGCAACATCGCGTGAACTTCTTGCTGAACCGCGTTGACCAGCTTGCTGGAGGTATGGCGATTGACGGCATTAAGCTGGCGGTTAAAACTTTCAAATTCGACTTGTGCCGCCAAATTGGTGCCGTTTTTGTCCATCAACATCCGTACCGGTGTTGGCGGTAAGAAGCGGGTCAATTGCAAGTGTTTCGGTGCTTGCGCTTCAACCACATAGACCAATTCAGCCAGCAGAGTACCCACTGGTAATGCTTTGTTTTTCAATAGCGAAACCGCACAGCTTCCGGTGTCACCGGAGAGGATCAGATCCAAACCGTTACGGATGATCGGGTGTTCCCAACTGACAAACTGAGCATCTTCGCGCGATAACGCCTGTTCGCGATCAAATGTCACCGTGCAACCATCTTGTGGTAATCCTGGGAAATCCGGCACCAGCATATGGTCAGATGGTGTCAGCACAATCAAATTGTCGCTGCGATCTTCCTGGTTGATCCCGACAATATCGAACAGGTTCAGCGCAAAACTGACTAAATTGACGTCATTGTCTTGATCCGCAATGATTTGCGCTAGTTCTTGCCCATGTTCGCCTCCGTTGGAGTGCATCTCCAGTAAGCGGTCACGGCCCTGTTCCAATTGCAGTTTCAGCCCTTCATGCTGCTGGCGGCAGGTGTGGATAAATTCATCCAGCCCTTCCTGTTCATTTGGCGTCGCCAGATAAGTAATCAATTCCTGATAACCGCTATCATAAATAGTGCGGCCTGTCGGGCAGGTGTGCTCGAAAGCATCCAAACCTTCGTGATACCAGCGCACCAGTACCGCCTGCGCGGTATTTTCCAGATACGGCACCATTATTTGGATTTCACGGTTTTGGCCGATCCTATCCAGACGACCAATACGTTGCTCAAGCAAGTCCGGATTAAAAGGTAAATCGAACATCACCAGTTGACAGGCAAACTGGAAGTTACGCCCTTCAGAGCCGATTTCTGAACACAATAATACCTGTGCGCCGTCTTCTTCGGAGGCAAAATAGGCCGCCGCGCGGTCACGTTCAATCAGTGATAAACCTTCATGGAACACTGCGGCACGGATAGCTTCGCGCTCACGTAACACTTGTTCAAGCTGCAATGCGGTGGCGGCTTGTGCACAGATAACCAGCACTTTCTCATTACGGTTAGCAATCAGATAGTTAAGCAGCCATTCAACCCGTGGGTCAAAGTTCCACCAGGTGGCGTTTTCGCCTTCGAATTCCTGGTAGATTTGCTCTGGATAAAGCATGTCTTTGGCCCGTGCTTCGAGGCTTTTCTTAGCCCCCATAATGCCTGACACTTTAATGGCCGTTTGGTATTGAGTCGGCAGTGGCAACTTAATCTGATGCAAGACACGGTGTGGGAAGCCTTTCACCCCATTACGGGTGTTACGGAACAGGATACGGCTGGTGCCATGTCTGTCCATCAGCATGGTCACCAACTCCTGACGTGCCGCTTCGCTATCTTCAGTTTGGCTGTTTGCTGCTTTCAGCAGTGGCTCGATATCCTGCTCGTTAATCAGCTCACCGAGCAGATTCAGCTTATCGTCAGTTAAGCGCTCACCACCCAGCAGCAAGGTGACAGCATCGGCAATTGGGCGGTATTTTTGCTGCTCATTAATAAATTCTTCGTAATCGTGGAAGCGGTCAGGATCAAGCAAACGCAAGCGAGCAAAGTGGCTCTGTTGGCCCAGTTGCTCTGGTGTTGCGGTCAGCAGCAAGACGCCGGGAATATGCTCGGCCAGTTGTTCAATCACTTGATATTCGCGGCTCGGTGCTTCTTCACTCCAGGCCAGATGGTGTGCTTCATCCACCACCAACAGATCCCAGGATGCATCGGCTAATTGCTCCAGACGCTGTTTATTACGGCGCACAAAGTCCAGCGAGCAAATGACCATCTGTTCGGTTTCAAATGGATTGGTGCTGTCGAGCAGGGCTTCGGAATAGCGGCTGTCATCAAACAGCGAGAAGCGCAGATTGAAGCGGCGCAGCATTTCCACCAGCCACTGGTGTTGCAAGCTTTCCGGCACCACAATCAGGATACGTTCAGCACGGCCTGACAGCAGTTGCTGATGGATAATCATCCCCGCTTCGATAGTTTTACCCAACCCGACTTCATCGGCCAGCAAGACGCGTGGCGCATGGCGTTGACCCACTTCATAGGCGATATGTAATTGGTGTGGGATCAAGCTGGCACGGATGCCGCGCAAACCACTCCAGGGCAGGCGGAACTGCTCACTTTGGTATTTACGGGCGCGAAAACGCAGGGCAAACCGATCCATGCGATCAATCTGGCCGGCAAATAACCTGTCTTGCGGTTTGCTAAAAGTCAGTTTGCTATCGAGCAAAACTTCACGCATGGAAACGCCGGTTTCCTCGGTATCCAGGCGAGTACCAATATAGGTAATCAGCCCGTTCTCCTCAGACACTTCTTCCACTTTCAGCTGCCAGCCTTCGTGGTGAGTGATGGTATCGCCCGGATTAAACATGACACGGGTAATTGGAGAATCATTTCTGGCGTAAAGGCGGTTTTCACCGGTTGCGGGAAACAGTAAGGTGACCATGCGTACGTCAATGGCAACGACAGTACCCAATCCAAGTTCGCTTTCTGTATCGCTGATCCAGCGTTGACCAAGTGTAAAAGGCATAAATTATCGGCTCGATTTTTTTGTTGGACTGTTATGAATAGAAAAGTCTGGTAAATATGATTGATGCGAATTTTGGCAAGGGCGCTATGGTAATGGAAGCAGAGCGCCGCGTCACCTGTAAAATACCCGTCATACTTCAAGCTGCATGTGCGTTGGCTGCGTTCAATAATCCACTACAGTAAGCTTATCGGGACTTTCTCACTTGCCGCCTTGCTGCAACTCGAATTATTTAGGATATAAGGTATCAGAATAACCCCATCTGACCGGTTATCAGTGTGGTGAAGTCATCATGCATGAAGGGAAGTATAGCGTCTGCTACTGGCTGTAGCTGACGTGTCAGATAGTGATCGTAATCGATGGGCGATTGCCGGGTTTCCAGCGGTTCGGGGCCAGCGGTGGTCATAACATAGCTAATCCAGCCGCCGTTTTGATATTGCAATGGCCGCCCAAGCTTGCGATTAAACTCATCCGCCAGCCGCGCAGCTCTGGCATGGGGTGGGACATTGCGCTGGTAGTCATCCAGCCGGCGACGCAGGCGTTTACGGTAAATTAGTTGCTCGTCTAGTTCGCCATTGAGGGTGCGGGCGACATAATCCCGTACATAGTCCTGATAAGGTTGCTGCTGAAAGATCTTTAGATACAGTTCGCGCTGGAATTGCTGGGCCAGAGGTGTCCAATCCGTGCGTACCGTCTCCAGCCCCTTATAGATCATCTGGTCACCCGCAGGGGTTGAAATCAATCCGGCATAGCGTTTTTTACTGCCTTGCTCCGCGCCCCGGATGGTGGGCATCAAAAAACGTCGATAGTGGGTTTCAAACTCCAATTCAAGCGCACAGGGCAGATCAAAGGTTTCACGGATATGGGTTTGCCACCATTGATTTACATACTGCACCAGCTCTTTGCCGATACTGGCGGCCTGTTCTTCACTGTGGGCGTTTTTCAGCCAAACAAAGGTTGAGTCGGTATCGCCATAAATGACCTGATAGCCCCGTGCTTCAATTAATTCGCGGGTTTTTCGCATAATTTCGTGGCCGCGCATAGTAATTGACGAAGCCAGTCTGGGGTCGAAAAAGCGGCATCCGCTGGAACCCAGAACACCATAAAAGGCATTCATGATTATCTTTAAGGCTTGGGATAATGGCTTGTTTTGCTGACGTTTTGCCGCTTCCCGACCTTGCCAGATCTGGTTAACAATCGCCGGTAGACAGTGCTTTTCGCGCGAGAACCAGGCCCCGCGAAAACCGGGCACAGCATGTTGCTCATCAGGTTGGGACATTCCCACCACCAATCCCACCGGATCAATCAAAAAAGTGCGAATAATGGAGGGATACAGACTTTTATAGTCGAGCACCAGCACTGAATCATACAAACCCGGTTGAGAATCCATCACAAAGCCGCCGGGGCTGTGCTCTTCCGGCAACTCGCCCAAATTAGGCGCAACATAGCCGATACGGTGCATGCGTGGCATATAAAGGTGGGTGAAGGCCGCGACTGAGCCACCACTGCGATCCGCGGCCAACCCGGTGACCGTTGCGCGCTCAAGTAAGAAACTGAGTAATTCGGTTTTGGCAAAAATCCGCGTCACCAGTTCACAATCTTTCAAGTTATAGCGCGCCAGAGCCGCTTTATCATTGGCAAAGCGCTGATTGATTTCATCCATCCGCTGATAGGGGCTATCACTGGCTTTACCTTCGCCCAATAAGGTTTGCGACACCGATTCCAGGCTGAATGACGGGAAATTCCAGGTGGCGGATTTCAGTGCTTCAATGCCATCAATGATTAACCGCCCCGCGGCCGAAGCAAAAAAGTGCCCTTGCTTAAAACCGTGCTCCCGCCATTCCAGCAAGTTGCCGCCACGGCCAAAGCGCAGTGGGATTTGATAGCGGTCAGCGTGCTTTTGTAGCACGCGCAAGTCAAATTGCACCAGATTCCAGCCGATAATGGCATCGGGATCGTGCAGTTCCAGCCATTGGTTGAGTTTTTCCAATAATAGCGGGCGGCTGGCGACATATTCCAGATTGAAATCCAGTGCCGCTTCATCGGCCTGATTGCCATTGGGCGGCCCCAACATGTATACCTGCCGCTGGCCGCAGCCTTCCAAACCAATACAATAAAGCTCGCCGTGTTCGCTGGTTTCGATATCCAGCGACACCAGCTTCAGTGTCGGGCGATAGTCATCGGCAGGTTTCATTTGGGTATTGAGCAGTGGGCCATTGCCATTGTCTTCGCCGCTAAACCAGACCGGCGCGGTAATAAAACGCTCCATAAGAAAGCGCTCTGGTGGGCGAATATCACCTTCGTAGACATTCACACCGCTTTCTTTGAGTAGTTTTTCCAGGCGAATAAGTTGGCGATGTTGGCTGCAATACAAGCCCAGAACCGGGCGTTGATGGAAATCGGTCAGGTCAAGCGGTCGCAGTTGCCAGCGGCGCTCATCACGCAGCACGGTTTCAGCCCGTTGCCGCTGTTCGGCCGGGATAAACGCTACCGAGGGTTGAGGCGGCAGTCTGACTTGCTGCGGGCCTTCATCGGTGGCTAACCAGAATTCAACTTCGGTGCCTACCTGCGTGTCGCGCCAGTGGCGGGTGAGCAGGAAGCCCTGACGAGTTTGCACCACGGTATACCTTTAAATGAAATAATGTACAGGCTATTACGCCTGAAAATTTATACTATAATAGTATGGGTATTTATACAGTATTTGTCTATTTCAATGATGATTTACTAATAATACATACAATTCGCTGATTGACTCATTTCGCGGCACGCCGGACAATCCTCGCCCCTGAGCCTTGGGTGTTAACCAACGGACAAATCTATGGAAGCCTATTTATTACATTTACTGACGCAATCTCTGGCTTTCACGCTATTTGTCGTCATGTTAGTCACTTTTTTAGAATCGTTGGCGCTGGTGGGCATGTTACTGCCCGGCACGGTCATGATGACCAGTGTCGGCGCATTGATTGGCAGTGGAGAAGTGGGTTTTTATACCGCCTGGGCTGCCGCGACAGTAGGTTGCCTGATGGGGGATTGGCTCTCATACTTTATTGGTCGCCGCTTCAAAGAGCCGTTGCACCGCTGGTCTTTTCTGAAAAAACATAAATCGCTATTGGCAAAAACTGAGCATGCATTGCATAACCACAGTATGGCTACCGTGCTGCTGGGGCGTTTTATTGGCCCGACACGGCCTATTGTCCCGATGGTCGCGGGGATGCTGAATCTACCGCCGGTAAAATTTGCCTTACCAAATGTGATTGGTTGCCTGACCTGGCCACCGCTCTATTTCTTCCCCGGTATATTGGCGGGCGTGGCGATTGATATCCCACCGAATGCCAACAGTTACATGTTTAAGTGGCTCTTGTTTGTGGTGGTGATGCTGATTTGGCTGGCGTGCGGGTTGTCCTGGCGCTGGTGGCGTTTTGGCAAACGCAGCCCGGATCGCTTGAGCAAATGGTTGCCTTTGGCCCGCTTGCGTTGGGTGACGGTGCTTTCTATTATCGTGGCCATTGCCAGCTTTATCTGGTTGCATATGCAGCCCATTATGCCGATTTATCGTCATTTGTTGTGGAAGGTGCTCGCCGGCTAAAAATACCCAGCACACTGGCTTCGGGGGCGGTGCCGTTAACCAGTGCTTGAGTGGGGCCGTCGTAGTAAATGCGGCCATCGACCACCAATAAAGTGCGCTCGGCAATGCGGGCGGCGTCATCCAAATTGTGTGACACCATCAGTAATGTCAGATTGCGGTTAGTACACACCTGACTGACCAATTGCAGCATCTCATTGCGCAGTGCCGGGTCTAATGCAGAAAACGGCTCGTCCAGCAACAGGATAGGCTGGCTACGCACTAAGCAACGTGCCAGCGCCGCCCGCTGGCGTTGGCCGCCAGAAAGCTGTGCCGGTAGCCGGTCAAGGCACGCTTCCAATCCGACTTGTTGCGCTATTAGGCCGAGCAGCAACTTGTGCTCATGATTGAGCTTTAGCCCCGGATGCAATCCCAATCCGATATTCTGTTCGACAGTTAAATGCGCGAACAGATTATTTTCCTGAAACAACATCGATACCGGCCTTTGGGCGGGCGGAGTCATGGTGTGGTCTTGATTATTCAGCAGCATACGGCCACTGGCCGGTGCCAAAAATCCCGCAATCAAACTTAGCAGAGTGCTTTTACCCGCTCCACTTGGGCCAAGGATAGCCACCCGCTCACCCGGTTGGATGCGCAAATCAAAGCGCATCGGTAAGTGGTCATACAGATAGGTGATTTTCTCAAGGTTTAACATGGCGGCTCGGCAGTCGTTCAATAAGAGTAAACAGCAGGAAACACAGTAATAGCAGCAATAGGGCAGTCACTGCGCCATCATTGCTGCGATAAGATCCTATTTGCTGATAAAGATAAAATGGCAAGGTGCGGAAGTGCTCGTTACCAAACAGCGCCACCACACCAAAATCCCCAAGGGAAAGTACCGTGGCGAAGGCCAGCGCCTGAGCCAGAGGGCGTTTTAGCGCACTGAGTTCAATATGGCGCAACCGGTGCCAGCCGCGAATATCCAGTGATAAACACAGCGGCGTATAGCGCTCGGCAAGATCCCGCATCGGGTTATCCAGCACTTTTAAAGCATAGGGCACCGCCATCAGCGCATTGGTTAAAATCACCAGTGCATAGGGGGATTGCGGTAAGCCCAACGTATCATTGAGTAATAAGAAAAAGCCGGTCGCCAGCACGATACCCGGCATCGCCAGAATCACCATGCCGCTGACGTCCATGGCTTGTCCGTAAGCCGTGTGGTGGCGCAGTTTCAGTTCACGACTGCTCCATAACAGCATCATGGTCAGAGTGACACACAATAGCCCCGCGCCAATGGCGATGGTCAGTGAGGTAAAGAAGGCGTGCCACAGTGCCGGCTGCTGGAGCACGGTCAATATCGTTTTATTGCTGCCATCAATCACGACTGCCAGTAATGGCGGCACCATCAATAATAATGCCGCGCCGATTAATAGGGTGTCGCTGATGCGCGACCAGGCACTGTCCTGCTGGCTGCGCCAGATTTGTCCATGAGTATTGCCCACCGCCAATACTGAGCTTAGCCGTTGGCTCATGACCACCAATCCCAGGCAACACCCCAGTTGAATCAGTGCCAATAATGCCGCACGCCCCAAATCGTAGTCATAACTGAGTGCTTGATAAATAGCCAGTTCGATAGTGGTGGCTTGCGGCCCGCCGCCGAGTGAGAGCACAGTGGCGAAGCTGGCAAAACACAGCATAAAAATCAGTGCGGCAGTGGGTAGGATCTGGCGGCGCAGATAGGGCCACTCAACCCAGCGAAAATGCTGCCAGCCATTCATGCCCAGTTGTGCAGCTAACTGGCGCTGTTCAACGGCAATGCTTTCCAATGACTGCAATAGCAAGCGGGTCGCCAGCGGCATATTAAAGAAAATATGCGCCAGCAAGATCCCCTGTAGGCCATAAGGCGAGAAGCGGTAATTCAGCCCCAATCCGCCAAATAGCGCCGCCAACCAACCTTGGCGACCATAAACGGTCAGAATACCAAAGATGGCGACCAACACCGGCAGCACCAGTGTCATGGCGCATAAGCGCAACAGCAGTTGGCGGCCGGGAAAGCGGCGGCGGTATAAAGCGCGCGCCAAAAAAATCGCCGGAATAACTGACAGTAATGCAGAGAGAAACGCCTGCCAGAAAGTGAAACGAATCACATGCCACAGATAGCTGTCGTGCCAGATGCTTTGCCAATTCGTGTCCGGGGCGTGCCGCCAGATAGCCGTGAACGCCAGCAAAGCGACACCGACTATCAGCAAAGCGGCCAGTAGCCCCGGCCATAACCACGCGGGGATCAGCGGCTGACGGCGGATTGCCATACCTGGATCCATTTGCCACGATTATCAGCCACGTCTTTAGCATCAAATTGTAATGCTTTTTGTGGCACGGTCAGGGTGTCAAATCCGGCCGGTAAATCCATTTTGATCACTGGATACATCCAGTTGCCGGTCGGGATATGATTCTGGAATGCAGGTGTGACCATAAATTGCATAAAGCGCTGCGCCAGTTCCGGCTGCTTGCTGGATGCCACCACACCGGCGACTTCCACTTGCAAATAGTGGCCTTCGCTAAAATCGGCGGCGGCATAGTGACTTTTCTTCTCTTCAATCAGATGATAAGCCGGAGAGGTGGTGTAACTCAGCACTAAATCCCCTTCACCTTTCAGGAACAAGCCATAGGCTTCGCTCCAGCCTTTGGTCACGGTAACGGTTTTCTTCGCCAGTTGCTGCCATGCTTGCGGAGCTTTGTCACCATACACTTTTTGCATCCACAACATTAAGCCAAGGCCAGGCGTGCTGGTGCGTGGGTCTTGATAAATGACCTTCCACGGCTCTTTACTGTCGACTAATTCTTGCAGGCTCTTCGGCGGGTTTTTTAATTTGTTTTTGTCATACACAAAAGCAAAATAGCCATAATCGTATGGGACGAAGGTCTTATTCTGCCATTTTTCCGGCAAGGTCAGTTTGCTGATATCTACCTGACTTGGCACGAATAATCCGGTTTGTTCCGCCGCTTGTACTAAATTGTTATCCAAACCTAAAATGACATCGGCCTGACTGTTTTTACCTTCCATCCGCAAGCGGTTTAGCAGTGAAACGCCATCTTCCAGCGCGACAAATTTAAGTTGGCAATCGCACTCGGCTTCAAAGGCTTTTTTAATGGCAGGCCCTGGCCCCCAATCGGCGGCAAAGGAGTCATAGGTATACACTGTCAATGTGGGTTTATCAGCAGCGACGGCTGCCGCAGACAGCAAAAACAAGCAGGGAATAAGGCGTTTAAACACTTTGCACTCCTTAAGGATAAAGGTGGCAAAGGTATCTGAGGCGGTAGCTAACATCTGTATCCATAGGGAGTACCGGCGTTATCTTTCTCAAATCCCTCCGCCGGTGTTAACCGGATCAGGTTCGACGGGTTTGCTCTCAGCTAACTTGTGGCCTTTCTACAATTTAGCACCCCGTTGAGACGCCGCTATTGTAGAGATTAATTCGAGTAGGGGAAAGGGCATTGTTGGTCGATAAGATGTTTATGAGCCAGTAAATGCAGTCAATAATTACCCAATATTAAATACCAATAGAATATTAATAAATCAGATTAACGCCCGGGGTGTATTCTCAAAATAGAGAGATAAACCCACGCAAAGGCTGAAATAGACATCTATAAGTAGACGCCCCAGTGATACCGCTTGGAAGATAAGATATTATCTCTTTTTGATAATTTAATTATGGATGATACTGATGGATATTTACTTAAATAGAAGAGAAAGGGACAATAATTACTTTCTTGCATTGGCTCACTCGGCGGCCAATGACTTAATGAAAACAGCAAAGATTGTTTCCTCCCGCCATATTAAGGATTTCTTCCTTAAAGCGCGATTTGAAAGTGAAGTAAAACAACTGTCAGATGGCAATCTAAATATTATTCGTAATGCAAAAACCGATTCGGAGTGTCGGACTGCGATCAGTAATATCCAGGATGAGTGTGCCAATATAGAAAGGCAAGGCACTATGCTTTCTCTGGATAGAGCAAAAGTCTATATGACGATTAATATGGAAAAATACAATAATGAAATTGGTTATACCATAAATGCCATTGGTGTTGTCGGTGGGGGATTACAAGCTATTTCCGGGGTAGGACTTATAGTAAAGTCGGGATTTGTTATAGGAAAATTGGCTGGCGCACATTTAACGCTTAGTGGTGCTAGTACAGTCGCTGAAAAAGTATATCATTTACTCGGTCAAGATAACTATGTAGGGTTTATGGAAAAAGGTTACAGAATAACCGCTAAGTTTATGGGATTTGAGCCAAAAGCAGGCTCGATGGCTTATCATGCTGTAGATATGGCATCATCACTGTATGGTGTGGTTGCCCTGAGTTTAAAACCTGATGTATGGCGATTATATAAATATATTCCGAGTGATTACTATAGAAACTATACAAAAATGAGTCAGGGCGCTTTACTACTGAAAATTGCTGGTGCTGGAAATAAAGTACGTATCATTTCAGATATTAACGAGCATGATGATGTTAGTTATTTAAAATAATAGGTAAGGGGAATTATTCCCCTTAATTTCTGCTTTGTTTTTTTAAAAACATATATGACTTATATGACAATTTTATTGGGTTAATTAAATTAATACCAAATAATAACATTATTGCAACTACTGAGAAAGCTATTGCCCCTATTCTAACAGGTTCGGTAACTATTAGCGGGTATAATAATGGAATCGTCCCAATAACAATACAACTTGGAATAAAACCTTTCTTTAAATCAAGGATGAGCGATTCCAATGTCTCACCTCCAGCATCATTAACATGCTCATGGGTCAGAACTTTTTTTAATCTATTGACTTCTTTTTCCGTAAAACCGTTAGCTAACAGTTCTTTTTCCATTTCGCTATCTGTCACCGCGCTATCTCCTTATTCTGCGTCAGTTGGTATTATATCGTTAAGGAGATGGTGCCGTCCAATGTATTAATTGAAGTTGTTATTATCAACATCCCCGCAGGGTATTATTCTCCGCAGGGAAAGTGAATAGAGTTTTAAGTCTCAGGCGGTGTAAACCAGGCCGATTTGAAATCAAACCAGCCGAGTGTATTCATACGTACACCACGCATACTGTGTTGCCCGTATAATTCTAGCCAGTGATGGAACAAGGGATGGAATTGATTTTGGCTGACCAGTCGTTGGCTCCAATCCGCCATCTGCAAGGTATTATTGCGCCATAATTCAACATCTTGGTGTAACTCTTCATCCAGGCAATATTGCAGTAGCGGCAGCTCATATAAAGTGGCAAACAGAGAAAACTCCAGTGGCAGATAGAAGTTTGCGCTGCCAAGCCACATGTCGCTCTGGGCATCCCCCTGATACCACTGTGTGTAGTCCACCACATGTATTTTTAAATTAACACCTTGATCTTCTAGCAATTTTGTTAGCGTCTGACTGATGGCATCAAACTCTGAATGGTGACTGTAAAAGGTGAGAGTCAGTTCGGTTAAACCTTCCGGTTTCGCTTCCAGAGCGGTGAGCCGGTTGTGATGCCAGCGTGGCAACATGCCGTAAGCCGGTGACCAATAGCGCTGATAAAAAGGGTCTGCGTGGCTGAGCAGAGCGACGGGCGTAATCAGTTCACAGAGCCAGCGGCGAATAGCAGGATTGCGGGTCAGGGGAGAGCGCTGGTCAAACAGTAAAAAATAGCAGCCTTCTTCCAGCCGGCTTTCCAGCTCATTTTTGCTGGTATCGTCAGCCTGCAATTGTACGCCGGAATAAACCAACTCTTCGGATAGCTCTGGTAGCACCCAGATATTGACCTCATCAATCAGTGCACGGAAACCGAAATAGTTATCAAAAGCCTGAATTTTCAATTGGCTCTGGTGATTACGAATCACAGAATAAGGGCCAGTCCCAATAGGATGCCGACGAAAATCAGGTTGATTTTCCCACTCTTGTGGCAAGATCATGGCGTGCGCACTGCCCAACAACCACGGCAGCCAGTTATCTGGGGCGCTAAGATGCACATCAATGACATACGGCGTGGGTGAACGCACCGCCGTGATATGTGAAAACAGCGGTTGCGGGATTAATCGGGTCAGACTGGTAATCACATCATTCATTTCCAGCTCACGGCCGTGGTGAAAATGTATCGCCGGGCGTAAATAAAAGCGCCAATGCAATGGGCTGATGGCTTGCCAGTGATGAGATAAGTCTGGTTCTAGTTCCCCATTTTCCTCATTTATCCGCGTCAGACCATTAAAAATCTGCCGTACCATATGGGTTTCTGATCGGCGTAGCGCTGTGCCGGGCAGGAGGTTCTGTAATGGGCGGTAATAGAGCACGCGTAGAATATGTTTACCTTGCCGAAAGCTGCGCCCTAACTGAGATAGCAGCATTTGGCGTACCGCTTTTTTATCCCCGACCAATTGCACCAACTGATCAATACTCTCTTGTTCCAGTAACTCTTCGGCCCGCTGTTGTTGTAAGGCTAAACCGGAATAGAGAAAGGTCAATTGTGAGCGCTTACCTCGGCCCGCTTCCGCCTGCCAGCTAAGCCACCCTTCTTGCTGCATGCTCCCCAGCAAAGAACGCACATGGCGGCGCGAACAGCACAGCACTTCGGCCAGCTCCTGCAAGGTGGTTTCTGTTGGTAAACCGCTAAAACGTTGCCAGAGGCGAATGAACTGTTGTTGCAGGCGAGAGGTAGACATAAAAGAGGAACTCCTCGGCAAATTTCATCAATTTTTCTTTCCCTATATTACGCAGATACTGGTTGCCAATGAAAGTAAGTTAACGCGGCAATGTCGGCGCAATCACAGCCAATGGGAGGGATAAGATGATTTTTAATTTACAACGTTATTCCACCCATGACGGCCCCGGTATTCGCAGCGTGGTATTTCTCAAAGGCTGCTCACTGAGCTGCCGCTGGTGCCAAAACCCAGAAAGTCGCTCACGCCAGCCAGAGGTGTTATTTGACTCGCGCCTGTGTTTAGCAGGCTGTGACTTGTGTCAGCAAACTTGCCCGCAAGCCATCCAACGTATTGATAATAAAATTGTTATTCATCGCCAGCAATTAGCAGAAAACGATATTCAGGCACTGACGGTTCGCTGCCCTAGCGGTGCCCTGACAGTGTGTGGCAGCCCGATTGATATTGATGCCACTATGGAGACATTGTTACGCGACTTGCCATTTTATCGGCGTAGCGGCGGTGGGGTAACGTTGTCCGGCGGTGAGCCTTTTATGCAACCAGCGGTGGCGGCTGAATTATTGCAGCGCTGTCACCAGCAAGGTATCCATACTGCGGTTGAGTCTTGCCTGCATACCCCGTGGCGCTATATCGCCCCTTCTTTACCATGGCTTGATTTGATGCTGGCGGATTTGAAACACACCGATGAGCAACGTTTTCAACAGTGGACGGGCGGTTCAGCCAGGCGGGTGATGGAAAATTTTCGCAAATTAGCGGCGGCAGGTACCAATATCACCGTAAGGGTGCCCTTAATCCCAGATTTCAATGCTGACCGCCGCTCGGTACAAGGCATTGTCGATTTTGCTGCGGATGAAATTGGCGTGAAAGAGATTCACTTTTTGCCTTATCACACGCTGGGCATCAACAAATATTCACTGCTGGGTGAAGAGTATCTGGCAGCCAAGACACCTTTAGATTCTCCTGACCTGCTGGCCTTTGCGGAAAGTTATGCCCGTGACAAGGGTCTTACCGCAATTTTAAGAGGATGACGCAATGACCACTCTCGATTTGGTAACCTTAAGCGAACGGACAAAACAGCATAAAAACGCGCTGATTCATATTGTAAAACCGCCGGTTTGTACTGAGCGGGCTGTGCACTATACCGAGGCTTATCAACAGCATCAGGATAAACCGCTGCCTGTTCGACGTGCGCTGGCGCTGGCTCATCATCTACAGCAACGCACCATCTGGATTAAGAATGATGAGCTAATCATTGGTAATCAGGCCAGTCAACTGCGGGCCGCGCCGATTTTTCCGGAATACACGGTGAGCTGGATTGAGAGTGAAATTGACGAACTGGCCGATCGCCCAGGTGCAGGTTTCTCCGTCAGTGAAGAAGACAAAGCGGTATTGCACCGGTTGTGCCCGTGGTGGCGCGGTCAAACTGTGCAGGATCGCTGCTATGGTATGTTCACCGACGAACAAAAAGCCTTGCTGGCAACCGGCATTATAAAAGCCGAGGGGAATATGACCTCCGGTGATGCGCATTTGGCGGTTAACTTCCCGTTATTGCTGGAAAAAGGGTTGGATGGCCTGCGCAGTAAAGTGGCCAGCCGCCGTGAACGGCTGCAACTGACGGACTGGAGTGACCTGCATAAAGAACAATTCCTGAAAGCGATTGATATTTCGCTGGCGGCTCTAAGCGAACATATTGAGCGTTACGCCGCAGTAGCACGGCAAATGTCCCAGGACGAAACTCGCGAATGGCGTCGGATAGAGCTACAGACTATCGCCGAAAACTGTGAATTGATTGCCCATCAGCCACCGCAGACTTTCTGGCAAGCCCTGCAATTGTGCTATTTCATCCAGTTGATTTTGCAGATTGAATCTAATGGTCACTCGGTTTCCTTTGGTCGTCTGGACCAATATTTGTACCCGTGGTATCGCCGCGACGTTGAGCTGGAAAACACTCTTAGCCGCGAACAAGCCATTGAAATGCTGCATAGCTGTTGGCTCAAATTGCTGGAAGTAAACAAAATCCGCTCCGGCTCGCACTCCAAAGCCTCAGCGGGCAGCCCACTTTATCAAAACGTCACTATCGGCGGGCAAAAGCTGGTACAGGGCAAAGCTATTGATGCTGTGAATCCACTTTCTTATGCGGTACTGGAGTCATGCGGGCGCTTGCGCTCCACTCAGCCAAACCTGAGTGTTCGCTACCATGCTGGTATTAGTGATGATTTTCTGGATGCCTGTGTGCAAGTTATCCGCTGCGGTTTTGGTATGCCAGCGTTTAACAATGATGAAATTGTGATACCTGAATTTATCAAACTGGGTGTCGAGCCGCAGGATGCTTATGATTACGCCGCGATTGGTTGTATTGAAACGGCGGTTGGTGGCAAGTGGGGTTACCGCTGCACCGGCATGAGCTTCATTAACTTCGCCAGAGTGATGTTGGCGGCGCTGGAGCAAGGGCGTGATGCAACATCCGGGCAGGTATTCTTGCCGCAAGAGCAAGGTTTGTCGAAAGGCAACTTTAGCGATTTCTCTCAGGTGATGGCGCAATGGGATGCGCAGATTCGCTACTACACCCGCAAATCTATCGAGATAGAGTGTGTAGTGGATACGGTATTGGAAGAAAACGCCCACGATATCGTCTGTTCTGCGCTGGTGGATGATTGCATTGAGCGCGGTAAAAGTATCAAACAAGGCGGGGCGCGCTATGACTGGGTTTCTGGTTTGCAAGTCGGGATTGCCAACTTGGGTAATAGTCTGGCGGCGGTACGCAAATTGGTATTTGAACAACAACTTATCAGCCAACAGCAACTGGCTACAGCATTAGCCAATGATTTTGCCGGTTTGAATGGCGAGCAACTGCGCCAGCATCTGATTAATTCAGCACCGAAATATGGCAATGATGTTGATGATGTCGACCAACTGTTAGTGCGCGCTTATCAGACTTACATTGATGAGCTGAAGCAATATCACAATACTCGCTTTGGTCGCGGCCCGATTGGCGGCACTTATTATGCGGGTACGTCATCCATTTCTGCCAATGTGCCCTTTGGCGCAGCGACCATGGCAACACCGGATGGCCGTAAAGCACACAGCCCGTTGGCGGAAGGGGCAAGCCCGGCTTCCGGCACTGACCATCTGGGGCCAACGGCGGTGTTTAATTCGCTAGCGAAATTACCGACCGCCTCTATTCTGGGCGGGGTGTTGCTCAATCAAAAACTGAATCCGTCCACGTTAGATAATCCGCGTGACCGTGAAAAGTTGATGATGATGCTGCGCACCTTCTTTGAAGAGTATCTGGGGTGGCATGTGCAATACAACATCGTGTCGCGGGAAACTTTGCTGGAGGCCAAGCAGCACCCAGATCGTTATCGTGATTTAGTGGTTAGGGTGGCGGGTTACTCGGCATTCTTCACCGCGCTGTCGCCAGATGCACAGGACGATATTATCGCCCGTACTGAGCACACTTTGTAATTAACTGTTTTAAAGGGTTTTTTGAGTAATGAGTCTTGCTGTAGTCCTGAGTTCCAAAAATTTCTGAGTAATGGTGTTTTTCACCAGCCAGTGGGTTATACCACTGGCTTTTTTTATTACTCTTCGCACTTGAAGCTGTGGCGTTGTTAGCTGCGTTCACGCACCCGAATCACTTACTTGAGTAAGCTCATCGGGATTTGTTCACTTGCTGCCTGGTTGTAACCCCAATGACTTTGGCTAATACCTTGCGTCTTTGGTGCTGAAACAAGATTCACGGTATCAATTATTTGGCGGTAAATTTATGCGGCTTATCTATTTTTCTCTATATAAATCTGCGCGCTTCTGTAGCATAGCGTTCACTCGCTGTTTCTGGCGCTGGAGCCTGGAATGAAATCTGCATTAACCTTTTCCCGTCGTATCAACCCGGTTTTTCTTGCATTCTTTGTGGTGGCTTTTCTTTCTGGTATTGCCGGTGCTCTGCAGGCTCCTACCTTAAGCCTATTTTTAAGCACCGAAGTGAAAGTGCGCCCGCTATGGGTTGGGCTATTTTATACCGTCAATGCTATCGCGGGGATCACCGTCAGCTTTGTGTTAGCCAAGCGCTCGGATGCTCGAGGGGATCGCCGCAAGCTGATTATGGTTTGCTATCTGATGGCGGTGGGGAACTGCCTGCTGTTTGCTTTTAATCGTGATTATCTCACCTTGATCACCGCCGGTGTTTTGCTGGCCTCGGTGGCTAACACCGCCATGCCACAGATTTTCGCTCTGGCGCGTGAATATGCCGATAGCTCAGCTCGCGAAGTGGTGATGTTTAGCTCAATTATGCGTGCGCAGCTTTCATTGGCGTGGGTTATCGGGCCGCCATTGTCATTTATGCTGGTGCTGAATTATGGCTTTACTCTGATGTTCAGTATTGCCGCGGGTATCTTTGTGCTGAGTGCGCTGGTGGTGTGGTTTATTTTGCCGTCGGTGAAGCGAACCGAGCCGGTGATGGATGCGCCTGTGGTTGCGCAGGGTAGCCTGTTTGCTGATAAAGATGTCCTGCTGCTGTTTATTGCCTCAATGCTGATGTGGACATGCAACACCATGTACATCATTGATATGCCGTTATATATCACTGCTAATCTGGGGCTGCCGGAGCGGCTGGCCGGCTTATTGATGGGAACGGCGGCTGGGCTGGAAATTCCTATTATGCTGCTGGCAGGTTATTCGGTTAGGCGTTTTGGTAAGCGTAAAATTATGCTGTTCGCCGTGTTGGCTGGCGTGCTGTTTTATACCGGGCTGGTGTTATTTAAATTTAAAACAGCATTGATGTTATTGCAGATTTTTAATGCCATTTTCATCGGTATTGTTGCCGGTATTGGGATGCTTTATTTTCAGGATTTAATGCCGGGCAGAGCGGGGGCTGCCACCACACTGTTTACCAACAGTATTTCCACTGGGGTGATTCTGGCGGGGGTGCTGCAAGGAGTATTAACGGAAACCTGGGGTCATAATTCGGTGTATGTCATGGCGATGATCCTCGCCATTCTTTCGCTTATTATTTGTGCGCGAGTGAGAGAGGCTTAGCGCCCCGCAGGGCGCTGTGATTGGTGAACAACCTATTTTGCAACACCGTGACTGGCGGGGCGACTGCACTTATGGGCGCTCCGGCGACTTACGTCGCTACGACCCATTCGGTACATTTCCCCGCTTATCAACTCAACTAGGGCGCTGTGTGGCGTTTTAGTAAACGGGCAGCAAGTTCAGACTCGACAGGATATGGGCGATGGCATTAATCGCCCCGAACAGTAAAATCAATGCAATCATCGGGGTACCGCCCCAGACGCGATACAGCGGGCTACCAAAGCGTTTGCGTGAGGCCCGTGCCAGCAGCGCAGGAACAATGGCGGCCCAGACGGTAGCGGCTAGTCCGGCATAACCGATGGCGTAAATGAAACCATCGGGATAAATCAACCCACCCAATATTGGCGGCAGGAAGGTGATGGCAGCCGTTTTTGCCCGACCCAAACGACTGTCGTTAAATTTAAATAAATCAGCCAGATAATCGAATAATCCCAAAGTGACGCCCAGGAATGAACTGGCGACGGCGAAGTTTGAGAATACTGTCAGCAGCAGGTCCATTGACGAACTTTTTAATATCCCGCCCAGCGCACTGACCAGCACATCAATATTGCCGCCCTGACTGGCTATTTCGCGAAATTGTGGTCGTGGAATATTCCCCATAGTACCGACCAACCAGATGATATATAGCGCCAGTGCCAGCAAAGTGCCAAATAACAAGCAGTTGCGGATACGGTGTGGGTTTTTACCGTAATACTTCATCAAACTGGGGACATTACCGTGATAACCGAATGACGCCAGACAAAATGGCAGTGTCATCAATAGATAGGGCAGGTAGCTTGGGTTGGCGTCACTCAAATTAAACAATTTCACCGGTTCGACATGGCCTAACAAGCCGCCGAATGTCATAAAGAAAGTGAGTATTTTGGCACCCAGCACGATGGTGGTCATCCGGCTTACCGCAGTGGTACTGAGCCAAACAATAAAAGCGACGAATAAAGCAAAGAACAGGCCACCCAGACGAGCCGGGAAGTCTATTCCCATTCCGCGTAGCGTATGCTGAATAACCGAGCCACTGGCAGATATATAGGCGTAGGTCAGAATATAGAGAACAAAGGCGACGGTCAGGCCATTTATCACATTCCAGCCGTTGCCCAGTAAGTCTTTGGTGATGGTGTCAAAACTGGCACCGGTATGATAGTTGAGGTTGGCTTCGAGGATCATTAATCCTGAGTGAAGCATGCAAAACCAGGTAAAAACCAGAACCGCAATAGACCAATAAAACCAGATCCCTGACATGACAACGGGTAGTGAAAACATCCCTGCGCCGACGATAGTGCCTGCAATAATCATGGCACCGCCGAGGAGGGAAGGGTTTTTAATTTTTGCTGCTGTGACCTGATCTTCTAGTGTAGTTTGGGCCATAGTAGGGTGTCCTCGTGTGGTTTTACCACTTATAGAGGTAGCGATTTTGTAGCTGTTTTCCCCCTGCCAGAGCAGCAGGGGGGCTTGGTATGGCGGTTGCCGCTTATTCGATAGGTTTTAATCGGGCAACAAAGTGGCGCAGAACAGGGGGTTCGTAGGTGAAGGTTAAGCCTTTGATTTCTTCAGCACGTGATTTGAGTGAAATCAGGGCATCGGCAATGTAATCCATATGGTCATTGGTATAGACCCGGCGCGGGATGGTCAGGCGCAGCAATTCCAATGGCGACGGTTTTTGTTTGCCGGTTTCTGGATCACGACCTAGCAGCAATGAGCCAATTTCCACACTGCGAATACCGGCTTCCAGATACAGTGCATTATTCAGGGCCTGTGCCGGGAATTGTTCGGCTGGAATATGAGGTAGCAGGATTTTGGCATCGACAAACACCGCATGACCGCCGGTAGGATATTGAATCGGAATGCCGCCGGCGCGTAAGCGCTCACCCAAATACTCTACCTGCCCAATACGGTATGTCAGGAAGTCTTCATTCATTCCTTCTTCCAGCCCAATGGCCAGCGCTTCCATGTCGCGACCGGCTAACCCACCATAAGTGACAAAACCTTCCATTGGCACGCAACGGATGCGAACGTCGTTGAACAAGTCCTCATCGGTGCGGAAACAGCACAGGCCGCCAATGTTTACCATCGGGTCTTTTTTGGCTGACATGGTGAGCATATCGCCATATTGATACATTTCCAGGATGATCTCTTTGATCGACTTATCGCCATAACCCGGCTCGCGTTGTTTGATAAACCAGGCATTTTCACAGAAGCGGGCGGAGTCGATGACTACCGGAATATTATGCTGCTGAGCAATGCGATACACTTCGCGCATATTGCTCATTGAAATTGGCTGCCCACCGGAGCTGTTACAGGTGACGGTGGTAATAATTGACACCACGTTGTCAGCACCATATTCGGCAATTGTTGCTTTCAATTGGTCTAAATCGAAGTCACCTTTCCAGTCATAATAAGCCACAGTATCAAAGGCTTTCGGAGTGACGACGTTGATAGCTTTAGCACCATTCATCTCAACGTGGGCGGCGGTGGTATCAAAATGGAAGTTGGAAATAAAGACCGGATTCTTGGCGCCCCCGGCTTTTTGTTTTTTCGCAATCAGGCAAGGGAACAGGATTTGTTCAGCGCCACGGCCCTGATGTGTTGGGATAGTAAATGGGTAACCAATCAGTTTTTTAACCTGATCACACAAGTGATAATAGTTACGTGAACCGGCATAGGCTTCATCACCCATCATTAATCCAGCCCACTGACGGTCACTCATTGCCCCAGTGCCGGAGTCAGTCAGTAAATCAATATAAACATCTTCACTTGGTAATAAGAATGGATTATAGCCCGCTTCAATCAATGCTTTCTCACGATCTTCCCGGTTGGTCATCCGAATATTTTCGACCATTTTAATGCGGAAGGGCTCAGGGATGCGTTTCATAGCTTATTACTCCAAATATCATTTTTTTTTGGATATAGATATACCGTGGCTAATAGGATTGGCTTAAATTGAAAATAGCGATCCGCATTACCTATGACGGCAACAAAATAAAGAAATGAGTTTTTTCAGCCTAAGCTGAATAAGCAATGGGGGAATTAACGCGGGAAATCGTTGGCAAGGCGGTAATCGATATTAAACCAGGCTCGGCGGTCGCCGGAGATGCGTGCTTGGTAACGCAATGCAATGCGTGTCATAAGGCGCCCTCTAGGTGTGGATAGTATGTAACAGCATAGCGTTGTTTAAAAAATAAAAAGTGATATTCAGCACAAATTACAATCAATTAAAACAATATTAGAGTCACTAATATTTATGTAATTTAATGGGTTACAGTGCTGTCATATAACAGATTGATTGTTATAGGATTTGGGTTTGAATGGAAGCGATGTGCGAAAGATAGATGAGTTTTTGATTAGGGTTCAGATAGATTTTTAATTGTTGGGTCAGGGGCTGCCTGACACCAACAATATACTCACAAAATGAACTAAGAATAATTAACGCAGAAATTCTGGCTGTTGTTTTTCGTATGCTGAAATATTGCTTTCGTGCTGTAATGTCAGGCCAATACTGTCTAAGCCGTTAATCATGCAATGGCGACGGAAAGTATCAATGTCGAAAGAATAACTTTTCCCACCGGCATTCACCGTCTGGTGTTCTAAATCGACAATAAATTCGATGCCTTCATTCTCTTTAACCAACTGGAATAAGGTATCAATCTCCTCTTCACTTAAGGTTACCGGTAATAATTGGTTATTAAATGAATTGCCGTAAAAAATATCAGCAAAGCTTGGGGCAATAACCACTTTAAAACCGAAATCTGTCAGCGCCCAAGGTGCATGTTCACGTGATGAACCGCAGCCGAAATTTTCGCGCGCTAATAAAATGGTCGCACCTTGATAGCGAGGTTGGTTCAGTACAAATTCCGGGTTAGGGACTTTGCCGGCATCGTCCAGAAAGCGCCAGTCGTTAAACAAATGCTGACCAAAACCAGTGCGTGTCACTTTTTGCAAAAACTGTTTCGGGATAATCGCGTCGGTATCGACATTTGCCGCATCCAGCGGAGCGACCAGACCAATATGTTGAGTAAATTTTGCCATGGTGGTATCTCCGGTTAGTGGATAGCAGCAGATAAGTCGCGGACATCAGCAAAGTGACCACTGACGGCAGCGGCGGCAGCCATTGCCGGGCTAACTAAATGGGTGCGGCCCCCACGGCCCTGACGCCCTTCAAAGTTACGGTTGCTGGTGGATGCGCAGCGCTCACCGGGTTCCAGGCGGTCATTATTCATCGCCAGACACATGGAGCAGCCGGGTAAACGCCACTCAAAACCGGCTTCGATAAAGATTTTATCCAAACCTTCCGCTTCGGCTTGTGCTTTTACCGGGCCGGAGCCGGGTACCACAATCGCCTGCACACCGCTGGCCACTTTACGCCCTTGCGCCACTGCGGCTGCGGCACGTAAATCTTCAATACGCGAGTTGGTGCAAGAACCGATAAAGACTTTATCAATCGCGACTTCGGTCAATTTAATTCCGGGGCGTAAATCCATATAAGCCAAGGCTTTTTCTGCTGAAGCGCGCTCAACGGGATCACTAAAAGACTCGGGTGCCGGGATGATTTGATTCACCGCAATCACCTGACCCGGATTGGTGCCCCAGGTCACTTGTGGCGCGATATCAGCGGCATCCAAGGTCACCACAGTATCGAATTTGGCATCAGCATCAGATTTCAAGGTGCGCCAGTAGGCCACGCCTTGCTCCCATTGCTCACCCGTCGGGGCGAATTGACGGCCTTTCAGATAGTTAAACGTGGTGTCATCTGGTGCGACTAAACCGGCTTTGGCACCCATTTCAATCGCCATATTGCACAATGTCATGCGACCTTCCATGCTCAGCGCTTCAATCGCGCTGCCACAGAATTCCACTACATGCCCGGTGCCACCGGCGCTGCCGGTTTTGCCGATAATTGCCAACACGATATCTTTGGCGGTAATGCCAGGGCCAACATCGCCGTTGACTTCGATTTTCATGGTTTTGGCCCGACCTTGCTTCAGCGTCTGGGTGGCCAACACATGTTCAACTTCTGAGGTGCCGATACCAAATGCCAATGAGCCAAATGCACCGTGGGTCGCGGTATGGGAATCGCCACAAACAATCGTCATTCCCGGCAATGTCATTCCTTGCTCTGGGCCAATGACGTGGACAATACCCTGGAATGGATGATTCAAGTCATACAAAGACACGCCGAATTCAGCACAGTTCTTGATCAACTCCTGCATCTGAATGCGGGCCATTTCACCACTGGCATTGATATCTTTGGTTTGTGTCGAAACGTTGTGGTCCATGGTGGCAAAGGTTTTACCCGGTTGACGCACCGGGCGGCCCATGGCGCGCAAGCCATCAAAGGCCTGCGGCGATGTCACTTCATGCACTAAGTGGCGATCGATATACAACAGCGGGGTTTCATTCGGCGCTTCGTAAACGATATGTGCATCATACAGTTTTTGATATAACGTTTTGCTCATATTAAACCCCCTCAGCCACGAACTTAGCAATGATATCGCCCATTTCGTTGGTGCCGATTGCTGTGCCATCACCCGCCAAATCAGCGGTGCGATAACCTTGTTCCAATGCCTGATTGATGGCGTTTTCGATAGCCGCAGCCGCGTCATCTTTACCCAAACTAAAGCGCATCAGCAGAGCTAAAGAGAGGATTTGCGCGATAGGGTTGGCAATGTTTTTGCCCGCGATATCCGGCGCGGAACCGCCCGCGGGTTCGTATAAACCAAAGCCTTGCTCATTCAAACTGGCAGAAGGCAACATGCCCATAGAGCCGGTAATCATGGCGCACTCATCTGACAAAATATCGCCAAACAAGTTAGAGCACAGCAAGACGTCAAACTGGGATGGATCTTTAATTAACTGCATGGTGGCGTTATCAATATACATATGGGACAACGCAACATCCGGATAGTCTGCCGCAATGGCGGTAACCACTTCACGCCACAGAATAGAACTCTGCAACACATTGGCTTTATCAATAGAAGTAACTTTGCCACCGCGTTTGCGAGCGGACTCAAACGCAATACGGGCAATACGTTCAATTTCAAAGCGATGGTAAACTTCGGTATCAAAGGCACGTTCATGCATCCCCTGGCCTTCACGACCTTTGGGTTGACCGAAATAGATGCCGCCGGTTAATTCGCGTACACACAGAATATCGAAGCCTTTCGCCGCGATATCACTGCGCAATGGGCAGAAATCTTCTAATCCTTGATACAAGCGCGCAGGGCGCAAGTTACTGAATAACTTAAAGTGTTTACGTAATGGTAACAGTGCACCGCGCTCCGGTTGTTCAGCCGGTGGCAAATGCTCCCATTTTGGGCCGCCCACCGAGCCGAATAAGATGGCATCAGCTTGTTCGCACCCGCTCACTGTTGCTGGCGGTAACGGGCTGCCATGACGGTCGATAGCTGCGCCGCCGACATCATAAGCGCTGGTGGAAATCTTGATACCGAAACGCTGACGTACAGCATCCAATACTTTATTCGCCTGAGCCATTACTTCAGGGCCAATACCGTCTCCGGGCAAAACGGCAATATGATAAGTCTTAGTCATGTTCACACCATTTCCTGATTATTTTGTTGCAGACGCTGCTTCTCGATTTCTACCTGCTGAGCGCGCCAGATGTTATTTAATACGTGAACCAACGCCTTGGCAGATGACTCGACAATATCTGTTGCCAGCCCCACGCCGTGGAAGCGACGACCTTTATGGTCAACCACGATATCCACCTGACCTAATGCATCTTTACCCTGACCATTGGCAGACAGTTGATATTTCACCAGTTCAATGGGGTAGTCGGTAATGCGGTTGATGGCTTGATATACCGCGTCGACCGGGCCATTACCTGTGGCGGCTTCTGATTTAATTTCTTCACCACATACCAATTTCACCGATGCGGTCGCCATCACACTAGAACCAGACTGCACACTGAAATAGTCCAAACGGTAATGCTCTGGCTCTTCCTGCTGTTTATTGATGAATGCCAGGGCTTCCAGGTCGTAATCAAACACCTGACCTTTCTTATCTGCCAGCTTCAGGAATGCGTCGTACAAGGAATCCAGGTTGTAATCTTTATCCTGATAACCCATCTCTTCCATACGGTGCTTCACGGCGGCACGACCCGAGCGGGAAGTCAGGTTCAGTTGCACTTCTTTCAGGCCGATGGATTGCGGTGTCATGATTTCGTAGTTTTCGCGATTTTTCAGCACGCCATCCTGATGAATACCGGAGGAGTGGGCGAATGCATTACTACCGACAATAGCTTTGTTTGCGGGTATTGGCATATTGCATAATTTACTGACCAATTGGCTGGTACGGTAAATTTCTTGATGATTAATATTGGTATGCACGCCCAACATGTTTTCGCGCACTTTAATCGCCATGATCACTTCTTCCAGTGAACAGTTACCGGCGCGCTCACCCAAACCATTAATAGTACCTTCGACCTGACGCGCACCGGCTTGCACCGCAGTAATGGAATTGGCAACCGACATGCCCAAATCGTCATGGCAATGGACCGAGATAATGGCTTTATCAATATTTGGTACACGCTGATACAAGTCAGTGATGATGCCGCCGAATTGATATGGTGTGGTGTAGCCGACGGTATCAGGAATATTGATGGTAGTCGCCCCGGCATTGATTGCGGCTTCTACGATGCGGCACAAGTTGTCAATTGGGGTACGGCCCGCATCTTCGCAAGAGAATTCTACGTCATTGGTATAGTTGCGAGCGCGTTTCACTGAATGCACCGCCATCGCCAACACATCATCAAACGAGCGCTTTAACTTGGATTCAATATGTAAGGTAGAGGTTGCCAAAAACACGTGGATACGGAATGCTTCGGCAATACGCAATGCTTCAGCAGCAACATCTATATCTTTATCTACACAGCGTGCCAAGGCACACACCCGGCTATTCTTCACTTGCTGAGCGATGGTGCGAACTGACTCAAAATCGCCAGGTGAAGAGACCGGGAAACCGACTTCCATGACATCAACACCCATTCTTTCCAGTGCTAACGCGATTTGCAGTTTCTCTTTAACACTCAAACTGGCTTGCAATGCTTGTTCACCGTCGCGCAATGTTGTATCGAAAATAATGACTTGTTGGCTCATGGGTTATTCCTTGTCGTGTTTACTTTTGCGCTTAGCGGGTAAAAAAAAACCCGCGCATTTGCGCGGGCTTGTTAATCTTGATGGCTGAATCAGTTCTGATTTCCGTCCACCAACATACCGCGCAAGAGAGATGCGTTAAGTAGTAGGCCTAGTAGACGGGTTGAGTAGAACATGATTTTTCAGTTTCTCATTAGTTAAAATATTGCGTTGCATAAATTGATACGTGAATTCTATGGTTGTGTCAACATTTGTTTAAAATGGCGTGTTCAACTGGTTACAAGGATCCTAAATTCCTTATAACAACACATAAAACCTAAAAATTAATTTTTTAAGGTTTATCCTCTGAAAATCAAACTGGTGTTTTTTACTTTGTTTGGTATAACGTTAAGATTATGGGTTATTGTTCTCTTTACGATTTTATGGACGGATGGGCTATTTACTCTCAGCCTATGGCCTGTTAAAAACCGCGCTAGGGAAGTAGGGGGGCTAAGGAGTGTTAAGCGTAATAGGTTAGTAATCAAATGTTCCAACGGCAGAAAGTCTTATTTTTTATTTATATAGGTAAGAGGTTAATATTTATTATATTTTATCTTTTTAGCTGGATTTGTTCATATTTTTTATATTTTATGACTATTTATATTAACTATAACTAGATCAATGATAACAT
>NZ_CACVAD010000027.1 GCF_902726545.1 Yersinia artesiana
GCTAAAAACATTGACTATACAGAAACCATTAATTCAATAATAAACGACTCAACTACAATTGATATTCCGATGAGCGATATATTCCTGAAAAGTTTTTGTCTAAAAAATTCTGAAGCACATTCTTTAGTGCTAAATGATACTAATGATAGTTTGAGTGATATAGAGGTATTTGAGCCAATCGGGGATACATTAATAAGCGCTGGGATATTAACTGGTAATAAATTACTGAGAGAATCAGACAGTACAAATAATAATAAACTAATGGTTATTTTATCTGATGGTAAGGATAGTGTTTCTCAATATGACGTAACAAAAACACTTATAGTAAAAGGAATGTGCAATAAAATAAAACTAAATAATATCAGAATGACATTTATTGCTATTGGATACTCAGCAGATGATTCAGGTAGCATTGATTGGAAAAAGTGTGTTGGAGAAGGCAATTATTATGAGGCATACAATGCCCATGAGTTAGAAGCCGACCTTCGTCAGGCATTAGGTGCAACAGAAGTTCGTGAAGTCGGCCGTAATACGCCAAAAGATTAATGTCAGACGCGGCGACATTCACCGCGCCTGTTTTGATTATTTCGCGCCGCCCGCTTCCATGCCAACTAACCCAACCTTGAGATAACCTGATTTACGCAGTGCATCCATCACACTCATCAGCGTTTCGTAATCCACCACTTTATCCGCTTGGAAGAAGATGGTGGTTTCTTTGTTTGATTGGGTCACTTTATCCAGCGCAGCCGCCAGTGTATCGCGGTCTACCTGTTGATCGCCGACATAAAGCTGATTATCAGCCTTAACAGTCAGAAATACCGGTTTCTCTGGCCGCGGCTGTGGTACCGCTGAAGATGCTGGCAAATCAACTTTGATATCAACTGTTGCCAATGGCGCTGCCACCATAAAGATAATCAGCAATACCAGCATGACATCGATGAAAGGTGTCACGTTAATTTCGTGCAGTTCACCGCTTTCATCAAGGTTATCGTTCATCCGCATGGCCATAAATCACCCCGCACGCAATTGATGAGGTTGCTTAGGAGACTTTGCTTCAGCGCTGCTGCTCAAATCAAGATCACGGCTCAGTAGTAATAATACCTGTGCAGCGACATCCCCAACCTGAGCACGGTAAGACCCAATCAAGCGAGCGAAAATATTATAGATAACCACCGCTGGAATTGCGGCAACCAGGCCGAGTGCTGTCGCCAACAATGCTTCTGCAATACCTGGAGCAACAACTGCCAGATTGGTTGTTTGTGAGTGGGCAATACCGATAAAGCTGTTCATGATGCCCCAAACCGTACCAAACAAGCCGACAAACGGAGAAATAGCACCGATGGTTGCCAGGAAACCGTTGCCTTTACCCATTTGGCGGCTGATGGCAGCCACACGGCGCTCCAAACGGAAAGCGGTACGTTCTTTAATACCGTTGTTATCGTTCGATTCTGCCGATAGCAGACGCTCATTTTGCGCCTCACGCAGCAATAGGCCGCTGATGCTATCAGGAGAAAAAGCCTCTGCCCGCTCTGACGCAGTATCAAGGTCAGTGACCGCGCCGATAACCTCATGCTCTTGCTGCAAACGGCGACGTGCACGGAATAACTCGGTGCCTTTGGAGAACAAAATAGTCCAGGTCACGATGGACGCCAGTACCAGACCGATCATTACGCCTTTAACCACCACGTCGGCATGTTGATACATGCCCCAGACTGAGAGGTCCATTGCCAGCCCTTGTGGTGCAGGTGCCGTTAGTGGCTGAACCACTGGTGCTGATGCGGCAGGGGCAACAGCATCTGCATTAGCAGGAGTTGCCGCGACTGGGGTGATTTCTGGCGCAGGTAATGGCGTCGATGTTGCCGTTGTTGATGTTGTAACAGATGCAGCAACTGCACCACTGTTGCCTGGCGCGGCGAATGCATGACTGGTTAAACCTGCCACCAGCAATAATGCCATCGCGCCTTTCATCATTCGGCCTTGCACGAATGATTTATCTTTAATCTTTTTGCCAGCTGTTTTCACGCTGTGCCTCCACCCAATATACAGATCAATTTAAGGACGAAATCAGCTGCCGATCATATCAAACAAATGGGGGATTGATAGTAATTATCATTAGTATTTGCGCCTATTTTTTGAGAAAAAATAAGAATTGCCCTGATATCAGGAGCTACGCAGTAGGATAAACGGGTAACTGTTCCTGGCTGTAAAGACTGAATGACACGCGATGTAAAGATAAAAAAGGATTAATTGCATAAAGTACACTCACATCAATAAGGCATCACTTCGCAACAACACCTTAATAAATCCCCTATTTCGCCACTTACACAACATTTTTCCATCGCAAACCACCAGAAAACAGCGAGTCGCCCTATTGAGTTTTTTTCATGGTAAAAGCTGCTCTCACACCACAATCATCATGCTAACGTAAGGAATAAATACATCCATATAATGAATGCTGACCATAGAATAATGGACACGCTGATAAGAAGGTGGCAACGCAACATGTCTGCAAATAAACCTACGACAGAAAAACTGGAAACAACCTTAGTGAGCGCGGGCAGGAGTAAGAGATTCACCCAAGGCTCGGTCAATACCGTTATTCAGCGCGCCTCTTCTCTGGTATTCGACTCGGTGAAAGCGAAAAAGCATGCCACGATTAATCGCGGCAATGGCGAGTTATTCTATGGCCGCAGAGGCACGTTAACCCACTTCTCCTTGCAAGAAGCGATGACCGAACTCGAAGGTGGCGCAGGTTGTGTGCTTTATCCTTGTGGTGCCGCGGCTATCAGCAATGCCATTTTGTCCTTTGTTTCCAGCGGCGATCACGTGTTGATGACTGGTTCGGCCTATGAACCGGCGCAAAGTTTTTGCGATAAAATCTTATCGCGCATGAATATCACCACCACTTATTTTGATCCTATGATAGGCGCAGAGATAGCCTCATTAATCACACCGGAAACCAAAGTAGTTTTCCTTGAATCACCTGGCTCCATCACCATGGAAGTACAAGATATCCCCGCCATTGTGAAAGCTATCCGTGCGGTTGCTCCTGAGATGATTATCATGATGGACAATACATGGGCGGCTGGGGTGCTGTTTAAAGCATTGGATTTTGATATTGATATCTCCATCCAATCAGGTACTAAATACATTATTGGTCATTCCGATGCCATGCTGGGGATTGCGGTTGCCAATGAGCGTTGTTGGGAGCAACTGCGGGAAGACTCATACCTGATGGGGCAAATGGTGGATGCCGATACCGCTTATCTTGCCAGCCGAGGCCTACGTACGCTGGGTGTGCGCTTAAAACAGCACGAAAAAAACAGTATCGAAATCGCCAACTGGCTGGCACAGCGACCGGAAGTTGCGGCGGTTTATCACCCTGCACTGCCTGGCTGTAAAGGACATGAATTCTATAAACGCGATTTCACCGGCTGTAATGGTTTGTTTTCTTTTGAATTAAAAGAAGAGTTAACTCAGCAGCAGTTAGAGGCCTATCTCGACCACTTTACCCATTTCAGTATGGCTTTCTCATGGGGTGGATTTGAATCCTTGATTCTGGGTTATCAGCCCAAAGATATCCGGGCAATCCGCAGATACGAATGTGAGGGAATCAAAGGTACACTGTTCCGTCTGCACATTGGACTGGAAAATGTGCAGGATTTGCAGGACGATTTAACCGCTGGGTTTGAACGCATCAAAGCTACGCAGTAATCATTTCTGAACAATATGGTTTGTTAATGCGCGGTGACAATACCCGCGCATTAATCCTCTCTTACACAAATAGTATCAACAGCACGTATATATACCCGCAAAAATTTGGTTATTGAGGATAAGATCAATGTGGTTCAGCGCCATTACGGATACACTAGACAACAATATCCTCACACGATAGGCAAACAGGAACAGAAATGGATGTATTACGCGAAATCCTTCATGCCTTATGGCAGCAGGATTTTAGTAAACTTGCCGACCCGAATGTGATTTGGGTTATTTACGGCATACTCTTTACCACCCTCTTTTTAGAAAATGGTTTGCTACCGGCTTCTTTCCTCCCCGGTGATAGCTTGTTGCTATTGGCGGGTGCATTAATTGCCAAGGGTGTCATGGGGTTCTTACCCACCATGATAATTCTCACCGCCGCGGCCAGCCTGGGTTGTTGGCTCAGTTACTTGCAAGGGTTGTGGTTGGGAGATACCAAAGTGGTGAAAAGGTGGCTGTTACAACTGCCGGTTCACTATCGCCAGCGTGCCCATAACCTGTTTGTGCGCCACGGTTTGGCGGCGCTGATTATTGGCCGATTCCTGGCTTTTGTGCGGACTTTATTACCGACTCTGGCAGGCATTTCCGGCTTAAACAGCACACGTTTTCAGTTCTTTAACTGGCTCAGCGGGCTGCTATGGGTGGGGAGTGTTGTGGGGCTGGGTTTTGCACTTAGCCATATTC
Source organism: Yersinia artesiana (assembly GCF_902726545.1). Lineage (GTDB taxonomy): Bacteria > Pseudomonadota > Gammaproteobacteria > Enterobacterales > Enterobacteriaceae > Yersinia > Yersinia artesiana. The sequence continues at coordinate 4,447 of NZ_CACVAD010000027.1, forward strand.
CGCTGGTTAAGCACTATGAAAATCAAGTCATGACCGCATTGATGATTTTGCCGATTGTCTTGTTACTGGTAGGGCTGGTTGGCACGCTGGTGTTGGTTTGGTGTAAACGTAAAAGTGTGACTGAGTAATCTTTTCCGCTCGAACAGCTAAACGGCGCTCAGTGCGCCGTTTTGTGTAGATATCACCTCAGTTAGTACGCAGTTTGGCAACTTCCTCACTCGGCGTAAGGCCAAAATAGCGTTTAAACTCACGGCTAAACTGTGAAGCGCTCTCATATCCCACCTTATTTGCAGCGGTGCTGGCCTTCAGTCCATCGTGCAATATCATCATGCGCGCGCGGTGCAAGCGGTAAGATTTCAAGTATTGCAGCGGAGAGGTATTGGTCACCGCTTTGAAATTATGATGAAACGCCGAGATGCTCATATTCACATCAGCAGCCAATTGCTCGACATTCAGGTTATCTGCAAACTGATTTTCAATACGCCGTAATGTCTTGGTAATTTGATTGAAATGTCCGTGGCGATGAACTAATGCCTGCAATGCCCCACCACACTGACCACATAGCACGTAGTAGATAATTTCTCGCACAATTTGCGGGCCAAGCACCCTGGCATCACGGGGATTAGACATCACATCCAGCAGCCGCTCGGTGGCGCATAGCATCTCTTCAGTCAGCATCGATGAGTTAACGCCAGAGGCATTGCCGAAAGGTTTGTCTAACTCGTCATCCCCAATATCTATAATCAAATCCTGTAACATCTGACTGTCTATATGAATAGAGATACCGGCTAGTGGTACTTCCGGACTGGCGAAAGTCTCACATTCAAACGGCAACGGTACTGTCAAAATCAGGTAGTTCTTCGGATCGTACTGAAACACCTTGCTACCCAGATAACCCACTTTATGGCCCTGAAAAATAATAACCACACTCGGGGTATACATCACTGGCGTGCGCGGTTGATGCACGGTGGAGTACAGAATTTTTACTTTTGGCACCGCACTGGGGGTTAAACCATTGCCTTGAGCCAGACCTGCAATCATCCCTGCCATCTGTGCCTGGATATCAGTAACCTCAACCATTGCGCCCTCGCCTGCTTCTGCCATCTGAAACGATCCGACATAAATTGTGCAGTATTTTGCGTGTTTTCTACAGCGGTTTGTAGAAATAGGCAAGAGCAAGGCAGGAATGTGCATTGAGGTATGGCACTAAGTTGCCGACAATGGCTATCACTGACACGGCGGCAAATAACGCTTGCGCCATAAGCTAATCTTTTAGTTCTTATTGTTCATTACCCAACGCTGGAAGACAAATCATGCAAAATTTCACCCTTCATACCCCAACTAAAGTGCTGTTCGGAACTGGTCAAATCGCGCAACTGAATAAAGAAATTCCTGCTAATGCACGTATTTTGATTACCTATGGCGGCGGTAGCATTAAGCAAAATGGTGTGCTCGATCAGGTTCACCAAGCGCTGAAAGGCTTTGATTTCCTGGAGTTTGGTGGCATTGAGCCGAACCCTACCTATGAAACCCTGATGAAAGCGGTTGAGGTTTGCCGGAAAGAAAAAATTACTTTCCTGCTGGCCGTTGGTGGCGGTTCTGTATTAGATGGCACTAAATTTATCGCTGCAGCCGTCAATTATCCACAATACCCGTGGCATATTCTGGAAACTACTGGCAGCGATATCAAAGAAGCTCTGCCGATGGGGTCAGTGTTGACCTTACCTGCTACCGGCTCTGAAGCTAACAATGGCGCGGTTATCAGCCGCCGTAGCACCGGTGATAAACAGCATTTCTTCTCTGCTCATGTACAGCCGCTATTTGCCGTGCTGGACCCAGAGGTGACTTATACTTTACCACCGCGTCAGGTCGCCAATGGCGTGGTCGATGCTTTTGTTCACACTATCGAACAATATCTGACTTACCCAGTTGATGCCAAAGTACAAGATCGCTTTGCTGAGGGCTTGTTGCTAACCCTGATTGAAGACGGCCCGAAAGCCTTAAGCGACCCTAAAAATTACAATGTACGTGCCAACATTATGTGGAGCGCGACCATGGCATTAAACGGTCTGATTGGTGCAGGTGTCCCACAGGACTGGGCGACACATATGCTGGGCCATGAACTGACCGCACGTCACGGGCTGGATCATGCACAAACATTAGCGGTGGTATTACCGGCTTTGTTGGTGGCGAAGAAGCAGCAAAAACGCGCCAAATTACTGCAATACGCAGAACGTGTTTGGGGGCTGCACGGCGGTAGTGAAGAACAACGCATTAATGCTGCCATTGACGCGACCCGTGATTTCTTTGAAAGCATGGGTGTCGCCACTCGTTTGTCCGCTTACAAGCTGGATGGTAGCACCATTCCTGATCTCATTAAAAAGCTAGAAGAGCACGGTATGACTGCGCTTGGTGAGCACGGTGATATCACTTTAGCCGATAGCAAACGTATCTACGAAGCTGCGGTCTAAAAGATAGCTTGGTGAAATGTGGCGAGGCAAAGCATATCGTTATTTACAGTTTGGCTTTGAGCGATTTCTGCTGAAACTAATAAGCAGAGCAATCACGACTAAACTTACATCATCGGCTTCAGGCTGATACAGCCCAATCACTACCCTAAGACATCACAGTTGCAGACCTCCCTGCAACTGTGAATCCGAAGGGTATGCATGCTAAGGAGATAAATATGGCGACGCAACCCATTATCAAATTGCACGATGGAAATCTGATGCCACAACTCGGCCTTGGCGTTTGGCAAGCAAGTATTGAAGAAACACAACTTGCTGTCAGCAAGGCGCTGGAAGTCGGCTATCGATCAATCGATACTGCGGCTATTTATAAAAATGAAGAGGGTGTTGGTGAGGCACTGAAAGCAGCACATGTCGCCCGTGATGAGCTATTTATCACCACTAAGCTGTGGAATAGCGACCAGGATAATCCGCAACAAGCACTGGAAGAGAGTCTGAAAAAACTTCAGCTCGATTATGTGGATCTCTATCTGATCCACTGGCCAGATCCAACACAAGATCGTTATGTCAGTGCCTGGCGCGAGCTGATCGCATTGAAAGAGCAAGGGTTGATCCGCAGCATCGGCGTTTGTAACTTTAATATCCCCCATCTACAGCGCTTAATTGATGAAACTGGCGTTGCGCCTACCGTCAATCAGATTGAGCTTCACCCCTTACTACAGCAACGGCAAATCCATGCCTGGAATGCCACACATCATATTGCGACAGAATCCTGGAGTCCGCTGGCCCAAGGCGGCGATGGTGTTTTTGATCAGGCAGTTATCCGTCAATTAGCGCAGAAATACAGCAAAACGCCAGCACAGATAGTGATCCGTTGGCATCTGGACAGCGGGTTAATTGTGATTCCAAAATCGGTGACACCGGCGCGTATCAGAGAGAACTTTGAAGTGTTTGATTTTAAATTGCACAAAGATGAACTGACGGCAATTTCGAAATTGGATAGCGGCAAACGGCTGGGGCCAGACCCGGATGTCTTCGGATCTGACCGCTAGTTTAATGCCTGGCTTTCCCTCTGCCTGCACCACCGGAAGGTTTATTCACCGGCGCTCTGTTTGCGCCGGTTTTGTTGCCTGTCGTCTTCGGCGCTGAACTGCCTGTCGTTGTCTGCGCCGCTTTGCCCGAAGGTGCTTTACTCGCAGGAGCCTTACCTGCTGGAGCACCATTTGTTCGGTTACCCGGCTGTCGCTGACGCGTGATCGAGGTGTGCTTGGTCAGCGCTGGCGTATGCTGACGATACGCCCGACGTGCTTCGCGTTGTTCTTCCAGCGTCGGAGCCGGAACCAAACATTCACGGCGGCTACCAATCAAATGTTGTAACCCCATATCTTCTAATGCTGTGCGGATCATCGGCCAGTTGGCAGGATCATGATAACGCAGCAATGCCTTATGCAACCGACGCTGACGATCCCCTTTCGGTACCACCACATCCTCACTCTTGTAGTCCACTTTGCTCAACGGGTTCTTGCCGGTGTAATACATGGTGGTGGAGTTAGCCAACGGTGATGGATAGAAGTTCTGCACTTGATCCAAACGGAAGCGGTTTTTCTTCAACCAAAGCGCCAAATTGACCATATCTTTATCTTCGGTTCCCGGATGAGCCGAGATGAAATACGGAATCAAATATTGCTCTTTACCCGCCTGCCTGGAATAGGTATCAAACAGCTCTTTAAAGCGCTGATAGCTGCCCATTCCCGGTTTCATCATTTTTGAAAGAGGCCCTTCTTCAGTGTGCTCTGGGGCTATTTTCAAGTAACCGCCCACATGGTGGCTGGCTAATTCTTTGATATAACGAGGATCTTCTACTGCCAAGTCATAGCGGACACCGGAGGCAATCAGGATTTTTTTAATCCCTTTCAAATCACGCGCTCGCCGATACAGCGAAATGGTCGGCTCATGGTTTGTGTCCATGTGCTGGCAGATTTCAGGATAAACACAAGATGCGCGGCGGCAAGTTTGTTCGGCGCGCGGCGACTGGCAACGCAGCATATACATGTTGGCTGTCGGGCCACCCAGATCAGAGATAATGCCGGTAAAACCAGGAACTTTATCGCGAATTTCTTCTATTTCACGAATGATGGAATCTTCAGAACGGCTCTGGATAATGCGCCCTTCATGTTCGGTAATTGAACAGAACGAGCAACCGCCATAGCAACCGCGCATGATATTAATCGAGAAACGAATCATATCGTAAGCCGGGATCGGCGATTTCCCATAAGAGGGATGCGGCACACGTTGATAAGGCAGGGCAAAAACGCTGTCCATTTCTTCGGTGCTGAGCGGGATTGCCGGCGGGTTAATCCAGATATAGCGGTCGCCGTGTTTTTGCATCAAAGCCCGCGCACAACCGGGGTTGGTTTCATGATGTAAAATCCGCGAGGTGTGGGCATACAGCACTTTGTCTGCTTTCACTTTTTCATAAGAGGGCAGCAAGACATAGGTCTTTTCCCAAGGCTTAGGTTTGGCAGCCCGCACAGTAATAGGTTTGGCTTCCGGCTCTGGAATACTGTCTGTCGCACAGGGTAAATCATCGCCATAAGGGTTAGGAATCGCTTCGATACGGCCCGGTTTATCCAGCCGGGTAGAATCCACACCACTCCAGCCCGGCAGTGCGGTTTTGCGCATCACAACAGTGTTACGAACGTCCTGAATATCCGCAATCTTCTCACCCGCCGCCAAGCGGTGTGCGACTTCAACCAGAGGCCGTTCACCATTGCCGTACACCAGCATATCGGCTTTGGCATCGACGATAACCGAGCGGCGCACAGTATCCGACCAATAATCATAATGAGCAATACGGCGCAAGCTGGCTTCAATACCACCAAGCAAAACCGGCACATGGCTGTAGGCTTCTTTACAGCGCTGGCTATACACCAACGTGGCACGGTCTGGCCGCTTACCACTTTGATTATCCGGCGTATAAGCATCGTCATGGCGTAACTTGCGATCAGCGGTATAGCGGTTGATCATCGAATCCATATTGCCCGCAGTAACCCCGAAGAACAGATTCGGCTCTCCCAATCGCATGAAATCGTTTTTATTGGTCCAATCAGGCTGAGCAATGATTCCCACCCGGAAGCCCTGAGCTTCCAGCATGCGGCCAATAATAGCCATACCAAAGCTGGGGTGGTCAACGTAAGCATCACCGGTGATAACAATAATGTCGCAGCTATCCCAACCTAATATGTCCATTTCTGCGCGAGACATCGGTAAAAATGGCGCAGTGCCATAGCATTCAGCCCAATATGGCTGATAAGAAAACAGGTCACGCTCTGGCTGGATCAGGCTGGTACTCATGGCAACACTCTTTGAATTGGGGAAAGTTGAGGTGGTTCGGGTTAAGAAATCATCACCGGGCGGCGATTATACGCATTTATCCATGAAAAGAGGAAGGATATATCTTTTGATCATGTGATTAACACTATCAGTTAAAACAGGATCACCGGACGATTATTCACCGAAACAATGATCCCATTCTTATTAACCGAGCGTCGGTGCCGCTTGAGTCACCAATTGCCCCGCAGAGCCACGATCGGCCATCTCAAGGCTCTGGCTGTAGAACAGGAATGGGAAATGCTCGGAAGAAACCTGATTGAGGTACACCAGCAACTCCACACTCCCATCAACCCAGACAGTGTCTTTCCAGCCGCGATCTTCAGCCATCGCCGGTGCGCCATTCACATTTTTCACCAGGAACGAGACGCCCTGTATATGGAATGCTTGCGGCATATCTGCGTGTATGGTCCAGCGCTCCCAAGTCCCTTGCTGTGCTTGAGCATCGACCCGACTCATATCCCAGATAGCACCATTGATTCCCGGCAGGTCATCCCCCAGGCGGAACTCACGGCTACGCACCACACTGCCATCCAGAATCTGATCAGAGAGCAAACGCATTGGCAGATTATCAGTGACCAACGGCAGCAAACCGGTCGGTTTTAATGTCAGCACCAAAGTGGAAATTAAAATACTCGATGGCTCAAATAGCCCACGCAGCCGGTCCATAATCCCGGCTGACTCACCCGCCGTAATTGATACTTCGCTACCCTGCGACATATCGATAACCACTTCACGCCGCTCACCGGGAGCCAGTGAAAGCTGTTGTACCGCGACTGGCGCAGGCAGGAAACCTTGATCACTGGCCACCACATGCAGTGGGCGGCCGTCACTCAACTGCAAGGTATAGCGGCGGGCATTGGACGCATTGAGTAAACGTAAGCGCACCCAACCACGGGAAACTTCGACAAACGGGCTTTGTACCCCGTTAACCAGCAAGGTATCGCCGATAAAGCCACCTTTGGCTGGCGGGTCATATTCCGGCACACCAAAGTTATCAAGCCGCTTGTCCTGAATAATAATTGGAAAATCATCAACGCCGTAATGACTTGGCAATGGCAGCGCTTTGCTGACTTCATCTTCCACCAGCCACATACCCGCCAGCCCATTATAAACATGGGGTGCCATGCGGTTAGGCGTATTGGCATGATACCAGCAGGTTGCAGCAGGCTGACGTACAGGCAAAACCGGTGACCAATCGACGCCAGGGGAAATCATGCGAGCAGCCCCCCCCATTAACGTGCCCGGCACCTGTAACCCACTGATCGTCATGGATACCGGCTCAGTCAGGCGGTTGCTGTAAATGAGCTTAACATCATCACCGCTGTACACCCGAACGGTCGGCCCCAAATACATCCCGTTGATACCCCATACCGCAGCTTTCTGCCTGCCACTGAATGCCCAATGCGCCCGCTGTAGCGTCAAAAACAGCGGTTGGCCACGACGAGATTCCAGTAAAGGTGGAATAGGTAACGAGGGTTGCTGAGTACTATTAGCCTGTGCCCTCAATGGCAACGAACCCGCGCCTAGCGCTAAGCCCGTAGCCTGAATGAACTGGCGACGACTGAGTGACATATCTTCTCCGTGAAAACCACAATCAAACCTACTGCAAAATTTTGCCTGACTGCGAATAACGCTGAAGGACGGCAAAACGCTCACGACCAGAGTCGTTTAAATAAAAATAAAAAATAGATTCAGGCAAAATAATCAATGCAGAATCAACCTACGGCAAACAACGAATAGATTATTTTTCAGTTGCTGCCTGTTGGGCAATTTCTGCATCGAGTTGCTCAATTTTAGCCAGCATTAAATTGCGGCAATGCTCTGACAACTCGCGCACACGTTCTTTGCCATAACCAGTGGTGTCAACGGGTGGCATTATTTCTACAATAACTTTGCCATTTGACCAACGGTTTAACTTGATATTATTGGTGCTGGATACGCAGATTGGCACAATGGGCACCCCAGCGGCGATAGCGGCATGGAAGGCTCCGGTCTTAAACGGCAGCAAGCCACGGCCACGGCTACGCGTCCCTTCAGGGAACATCCAGATAGAAACGTTCTTTTTTTTCACTTGCTCAACCACTTGAGCAATAGTGCCATGTGCTTTGGCGCGATTATCGCGGTCAATAAGCAGGTTGCCCGTCAGCCAATACAATGGGCCAAATAACGGTATCCACAACAAGCTCTTTTTACCCACGGTAACGGTGCCGGATTGAACCACATTAGACATCGTGACCATATCGTAGTTATTTTGATGGTTAGCGATGTAAATGCAGGTCCCGTAGTTCGCTGCTTCCGCCGGAATCCGCTGTTCAACGGTAATCCCAAATAACACTGACATCCGGCCAAAGAGATGGGCGAACGTGGCGAGATTACGCGGGTTTCGTGGGCGAAACAGGCAATAAATCGAACCAAACACACACACCAGAACACAATATAAAACTGCCAGCACCGTGCGTAAAATTAATAACATAACAACCTCTTAAACACTTATTTTTATGAAACACTCACTTCTATTAAACACCGGCTCTTAGATTTGTAATCGGCGCTAGTATAGCGGCTTCCTGATAAAACACCGCGCAGATTCCTTACCTAATGATGTTACGTGACAGCGCGCGAATGGCGCGCTCCCTGTAACATTAACTGGCTACCACCTCATGACTCTTCATTCTCTGTTGGTATCGCCCGTTCAGGCGCATCAACATCAACGCGATCAATACGTTGTAGCCCACGAGGCAGTGGTGAACCTTTGCGGCCACGTTCGGCACGGAATTTCTGCAAATCTTCCGGCCGTAAGGTTAGCTTACGTTTACCGAAGTGAAGTGTAATTGACGTTTGCGGAGGCAAGACAAATAGCCATACCAAACGGTCTTTGCCTGCGGCTGCATCTGCTGCTGGGATCGAGACGATTTTATTACCTTTACCTTTTGATAATTCAGGTAAATCTGCCACCGGGAACATCAACATACGGCCAGCCGCAGTGATGGATAACAACATGTCATCCGGCCCATGAATCTCTAATGGTGGCAGCGCTTTGGCATTTTCCGGCAAGGTAATCATGGTTTTGCCTGCACGGTTTTTGGCAACCAAATCATTGAAAGTACAAACAAAGCCATAACCGGCATCTGAAGCCATTAATAACTTCTGGTCATCTGCGGCCATGAGTACGTGTTCAATATTGGCTCCTGGCGGCAGCGTCAGTTTGCCAGTCAACGGCTCCCCTTGCCCACGCGCAGATGGCAGAGTCAGTGGATCTAATGCGTAGCTGCGACCGGTGGAGTCCATAAACACCACCGGCTGGTTACTCTTACCGCGAGCTGCTGCACGGAAACTGTCCCCCGCTTTGTAATTCAGTCCACTCGGGTCAATATCATGGCCTTTGGCACTGCGCACCCAACCCATTTCAGACAGCACGATGGTCACCGGCTCTGACGGCACAATGTCATGCTCACTCATGGCTTTGGCTTCTTCACGTTCCGTCAGCGGCGAACGGCGATCATCGCCATAAGCGGCTGCATCGGCCTGAATCTCTTTCTTAATCAGGGTATTAAGTTTGCGTTCTGAGGCTAACAAAGCTTGTAACTGATCACGTTCTTTGGCTAACTCATCTTGTTCACCACGGATCTTCATCTCTTCCAATTTGGCTAAATGGCGGAGTTTCAGTTCGAGGATCGCTTCAGCCTGAGTTTCAGAAATCGCGAAACGCTGCATCAGCAGCGGTTTTGGCTCATCTTCAGTACGGATGATATGAATAACTTCGTCAATATTCAGGAAGGCAATCAATAAGCCTTCTAAAATATGCAGCCGCTTCAGTACTTTTTCCAGGCGATAATTCAACCGGTTACGTACGGTTTGACGACGGAATACCAACCACTCGGTTAGGATCTCCAACAACCCTTTCACTGACGGACGATGATCCAGTCCGATCATATTCATATTGATACGATAGCTTCTTTCCAGATCCGTGGTGGCGAACAGATGGTTCATCACTTGATCCAGATCGACGCGATTGGTACGTGGAACTATTACCAGACGAGTAGGGTTTTCATGGTCAGATTCATCACGTAAATCTTCAACCATTGGCAATTTCTTGGCGCGCATCTGGCTGGCAATCTGTTCGAGCACTTTCGCCCCAGAAACCTGATGCGGCAGTGCTGTGATAACCGCACTACCGTCTTCTTTTTTCCACAAGGCGCGCATCCGCACTGAGCCACGGCCACTCTGGTAAATCTTACGGATCTCATTACGTGGAGTGATAATTTCCGCTTCAGTTGGGAAATCAGGTCCTTGCACAAACTCCAGTAACTCTTCGAGGGAGGTCGTCGGTTTATCGATAAGTGCAATGACCGCCTGTGCAATTTCACGCACGTTGTGTGGCGGAATATCGGTCGCCATACCCACAGCAATACCGGTAGTGCCATTGAGCAGAATATTGGGCAGGCGCGCAGGTAGCATTTTCGGCTCTTGCATGGTGCCGTCAAAGTTCGGCACCCAATCGACAGTTCCCTGCCCCAACTCACCCAATAGCACTTCTGCATATTTGGATAAGCGAGATTCGGTGTAACGCATTGCCGCAAAGGATTTAGGGTCATCCGGTGCCCCCCAGTTCCCCTGCCCATCAACCAATGGATAACGGTAAGAGAATGGCTGTGCCATCAGCACCATTGCTTCATAACACGCGCTGTCACCGTGTGGGTGATATTTACCCAGCACGTCACCCACGGTACGGGCTGATTTTTTGAATTTAGCGCTATTGTTCAGCCCCAGTTCGGACATCGCGTAGACAATGCGCCGTTGCACCGGTTTCAAACCATCGCCGATAAACGGCAACGCCCGATCCATGATGACGTACATGGAATAGTTCAGATAGGCGTTTTCAGTAAAGGTGTGCAGCGGTAAGCGTTCTGCACCGTCATGAGTCAAATCACTCATTACTCAATTATCCTCAGACTCTGGAGGCGATCACTGTCAGTCAGCAGATCGGCACCGCAAGTTCATTGTCAATTTCTGCCCGCGATAGTAACTCATCTGCGGGGTTACTGTCACAACCCACAGAATCAATGTCGTGTCGGCTGATGCACAATTTTGCAGCTAAAACGCTTCAATCCAGGCGCTTTATTGCTTATTAAGCAACAGTGTTATGCATTGTTGTCTATTTTTCTCTGGTAAAGAAACCATTAGCATACTCAGTATTCCGGGTTAGGCAGTTTCAAAACCCTATTATTTAAATGAGTTATAGCTTTAAAAAGGTATATCAATGAGTAACGTACTAATTATTAACGCAATGAAAGAATTTGCGCACTCCGAAGGGAAGCTCAATCTGACTCTCACTGATGTTGCTGCCGGGTTTCTTCAGGAAAATGGCCATGAGGTGAGAATTACCACGGTTGACCAAGGCTATGATATTGAAAGTGAAATTCAAAGTTATCTGTGGGCCGACACCGTCATTTATCAAATGCCCGGTTGGTGGATGGGCGAACCCTGGATTTTGAAAAAATACATCGATGAAGTTTTCACCTATGGTCATGGCCGCTTGTACCAAAGTGATGGTCGCACTCGTTCAGATGCCACTAAGAACTATGGTTCTGGCGGTTTGATTCAGGGAAAAACCTATATGCTTTCAGTGACCTGGAATGCACCTCTTGAAGCGTTTACTGATCCGAATCAGTTCTTCGAAGGGGTCGGTGTTGACGGTGTTTACTTGCATTTCCATAAAGCAAACCAGTTCCTTGGCATGAAACCATTGCCGACATTTATGTGTAACGATGTGATTAAACAACCCGATATTGAAGGTGATATTAGCCGTTATCGTCAGCATTTGGCCGAAAACTTTAAGTGTCAGGCTATTTGATATCACAGCATTACACCTAAGCTGGAGTCGCTATGATTACCGTTTTTGCAGAAATAAAGGTCAAACCGGGCCGTCGCCAGGCGGTGTTGAACGCCATTGAAAAACTGATACCTGCCGTGCTGGCAGAGGAAGGTTGTGGCGGCTACGTGCCGATGATTGACGTACCAACCCAGCTTGACTGGCAAAAGAATTCGCCGGACTCAATTTTCATGCTGGAAAAGTGGCAAAGTGTTCACCATCTGGAATTGCATTTACAGATGGAACACATGCATCAACATCGTGAAGTGATTAAAGACGATGTACTGGATGTGAATATTCATATCCTTGATAACGCTTAATCAACCGATCCCCAAAGTAATTGAAGTTGCAGGTAGGCGGCAAGCAAACGCATCCCGATGAGCTTACTCAAGTAAGTGATTCGGGTAAGTGAGAGTGGCCAACACCCCTGCGGCTTTAAGAACGAAGGGGATCTTTTAACCAATTACTACCCTGCAACTTGATCTGCTCACTCACATAATCCAGAAAACAGGTAATCCGCGCTGCAAGCTGAGTATTGCGATAATAAACCGCGTTAATCGGCTGCCAGGTTTCCAGAATTTGATCTGCCATGACCTCAACTAAACGCCCCGCCAACTGATCTTCTCGGGTCATAAAATCAGAGAGTTCGACGATCCCTTCGCCCTGTAAAGCCAACAAACGCAGTGTTTCACCACTGGAAGCGGCCAGATTAGGGGCGATTGATGTGCGCCCACCGGGCAAATGAGGTAGCGACCACTGATTAAGGAATTCCGGCTGAGTGAAGCCGAGCAAGCTGTGATTTGCCAGGTCATCAATGGTGTGGGGGGTGCCGTGGCGTTGCAGATAATCAGGGCTGGCGAGGATACGCACCCGACTGGCCCCCAGCAGGCGTGCATGGATGGTCGAATCGCGCAATGCACCAATACGAATCGCAATATCAGTGCGTTGTTCCAGTAAATCGATATTCAGGTCATCAGTATTCAGTTCAAGAATGATTTGCGGATATAGCGCGCGAAAACCGCTGATCATCGGCACAATCACATGCTGCATAAAAGGCGCTGCCGCATTCACCCGCAACCGCCCGGCAGGTTTTAGCCGCCGTAGCGCAATCTGCTCTTCAGCATCATCAACCGCACCGAGGATCTGCCGTGCATGAGTGAGAAATAACTCCCCCTCTTCCGTCAATTCCAACCGCCGAGTGGTGCGGCGCAGCAAGGTGGTCGCCAGCTTCTGTTCCAGCCGACTTAATGCCCGGCTGATGCCCGATGTGGTTTGGCTGCGCTGTTCCGCAGCCGCCGTAATAGAGCCACAATCAACGACCGAGGTAAACGCCTGCAACTCCTCTAAGGTGACCTTCATCAATCAGACCTCAATCTCGGCGGTATCCCCTTTCTCTTGTAGCCAATTGCGGCGATCTTCTGAGCGCTTCTTCGCCAATAGCATATCCATCATCGCCATTGTCTTATCAATATCGTCATCACCAATGGTCAATTGCACCAAACGGCGGGTATTGGGATCAAGAGTGGTTTCACGTAACTGCAACGGGTTCATTTCACCCAGCCCTTTAAAGCGCTGCACATTCGGCTTGCCGCGTTTACGTTTTAGCTGCTCCAGCACACCGGCTTTCTCTTCTTCATCCAGCGCATAAAACACTTCTTTGCCTAAATCGATGCGGTATAACGGCGGCATGGCCACATACACATGCCCATTACGCACCAGGGCACGGAAGTGGCGCACAAACAGCGCGCACAGCAAAGTAGCGATATGCAAACCATCGGAATCCGCATCCGCGAGGATACAGATTTTGCCGTAGCGCAGTTGGCTCAGATCTTCGCTGTCGGGATCAATACCAATCGCAACTGAGATATCATGGACTTCTTGCGAGGCCAGGACTTCATCTGAAGAGACTTCCCAGGTATTCAGGATTTTCCCTTTCAGCGGCATGATCGCCTGATATTCGCGGTCACGTGCTTGCTTGGCAGAACCCCCCGCGGAATCCCCTTCCACCAGAAACAGTTCGGTCATGCTTAAATCTTGCGAAGTACAGTCGGCCAGTTTGCCGGGCAGTGCCGGGCCGCTGGTCAGTTTCTTACGTACCACTTTCTTGGCCGCACGCATACGACGCTGGGCGCTGGAAATAGCCAGCTCAGCCAACTGTTCCGCCGCTTGCACGTTCTGATTCAGCCATAAGCTGAATGCATCTTTTACTACGCCGGACACAAAGGCCGCGCACTGACGTGAGGAGAGTCGCTCTTTCGTCTGGCCGGCAAATTGTGGGTCCTGCATTTTAACTGACAACACATAGGCGCAGCGTTCCCAGATATCATCTGCCGAGAGTTTGACGCCACGCGGCAGAATATTGCGGTATTCACAAAATTCGCGCATCGCATCAAGTAAACCCTGACGTAAGCCATTAACGTGAGTACCGCCCTGCATGGTTGGGATCAAGTTGACGTAACTTTCAGTCAGCAGCTCGCCGCCTTCCGGTAACCATAACAGCGCCCAATCAATCGCTTCGGTATCCCCGGCAAAAGAGCCGACAAACGGCACTTCTGGCAAGGTAATCAAGCCGTTAACCGCTTCCATAAGGTAATCGGTCAAACCATCGGCATAACACCAGCGCTGCTCGGTATTATTGACCAGATCTTTAAAGACGATTTCCACGCCAGGGCACAGTACCGCCTTCGCTTTAAGCAAATGAGACAAGCGAGATACTGAGAAACGCGGGCTATCGAAGAAAGAAACATCCGGCCAGAAATGTACGCTGGTGCCAGTATTGCGCTTACCGCATGTGCCGATAACCTGTAAATCCTGCACTTTATCGCCATTTTCAAAGGCAATGCTGTAGATTTGGCTATCGCGGCGTACTGTCACTTCTACACGCTTGGATAAGGCATTCACAACTGAAATACCTACACCATGCAAACCACCAGAGAACTGATAGTTTTTATTCGAGAATTTGCCGCCTGCATGTAAACGACACAAAATCAGTTCAACCGCAGGAACGCCTTCTTCAGGATGGATATCAACCGGCATCCCACGGCCATCATCAATCACTTCCAGTGATTGATCGGCATGCAGAATGACATCAATGCGACGGGCATGGCCTGCCAGTGCCTCATCGACGCTGTTATCAATCACCTCTTGACCAAGGTGGTTTGGCCGCGTGGTGTCCGTATACATTCCCGGACGACGACGCACTGGTTCTAAACCGCTGAGTACTTCAATGGCATCAGCGTTATAGCTGGATTCAGTCATGGTTTGATTAATATTCGGCTAATGGTTGGAAGGCTAGCGGCGATATGCCCGCTGTATTGAGTGATGCTTAAACCGCCAGATATCAAGCTGTCGCTAGCCCTAAAAAAGTCACAATCGGGGAGAAATAATGATCAAAACCGACAAAGGCATGATTCCCACCTGATTCTACTGTTTGCCGACAAGGGGTGTAATAGGCAACCGCTTGACGGTAATCGAGGACTTCATCCCCAGTTTGTTGCAATAACCAGAGTAAATCCGGTGATTCCAACTTTTCAATCTGCATGGCTTTCAGATCGTAAATATGCCGAGACTCTAACACATATTTTTGCCCGGTGTAGGGGTTCTGATTTTCCCCCAGGTAATCACTGAGCAGCTCGAATGGACGCACTGCCGGGTTAACCACCACCGCGGGAATACTGAAGCGCTGGGAAAGCCAGGTCGCAAAATAGCCACCAAGGGAAGAGCCAACCAGACCAATGGATTGCCCGGCTTTATCCATCACGATGCTTTCCAGCATTTCTGCGGCCTCCGCCGGATAAGGCGGTAATTGTGGTATCAGCATCTCAATATGAGGGTGGTGTTGCTGCAACCAGCTTTTGAATGTCGTTGCCTTGACCGAGCAGGGTGAGCTATTAAAGCCGTGAATATATAGAAGCGTACTCATCAATAACCATCCGAGTCCATGTCCGGGCAGAACTCATCACTGGCTAACCGACGAACCTCAGTTTCAAGTCTTCCATCAGGCAGTAAGTCGAGGTAGCGCCATCCCGGAGCCACGGTATCAAGTGTGAAATTAGTACAGTGCGGTTTGAACTGCACACAGGTAGAAGGGCTGGCCAGCAGGCGCTTGCCGTACCAATCGAGATCCAAATCCTGATGGATATGGCCGCACAATAAAGTGGTCACGCGCGGGTAACGGGTCAATACTGCCGCCAGCATATGCGCATTACGCAGGCTGTGCTGATCAAGCCAGGTGCAGCCCGATGGCATCGGGTGATGATGCAGTAATACCAGTGTATAGCGTTCTGGATGTGCCAGCAGGCAGCGCTCCATCCACTCCAACTGATACTCACTCAATTCACCGTAAGGAACACCAAAGACCTGGCTGTCCAATAACAGAATTTGCCAGTTATCACCCACCAGAACATGTTTTGAAGGGGCAATACCGGCGCTGGCTAAAGCATCCACCATAGCCGGTTGGAAATCATGATTACCTGGAAGCCAGACACAGGGGGCTGGCAAACGGGAGATGCCCTTTGCAAAATTCTGATAAGCGGCAACAGAATGGTCCTGCGCCAAATCACCCGTAGCAACAATAAGATCAAAGGGGTGCTGCTCAGCAATAATCGCATCCAGCACAGCGCGATAACTGCGAGAAGTATTTACACCCAGCAAGGTCTCATGCTCCCCCGCAAAGAGGTGGGTATCTGTTATTTGTAAAATTCTAACCCTGGCCCCACTCGCCATAGGCAGTTTAAACAGGCTTTCCAAATGGTGTCCTTGTTTTTGCACCTTTCCCAACCAGATTCATTAGGTACCTTCAATCTCTGTAGGTCAGGCTATAAGTCTGTCTAACAAACCGGAACTGCCACCGCTCCATGCGCCAAGCAATAGCGCAACCAGTCAGCAAGAAACTGGTTAATTTGATGCTTTTCGTCCCGCTGATGCAACTTTTTATTCGGATAATCATAACTTGCTTTGAAGCGAAAGATCTGCTGACTGGCACACACTTCCGCGACCATAGCATCATGATAAAGCCGTACCACCATTGAGGGTAGGCTCCAGTATCTGACTGCTGGCTCTATTTGGACAATCTCAACGACAGAAGTGTAGCGGGTCGATTCAATAATTGTCAGTTGATAACTCGCGCCATTAACCTGATAAGCCACGTTTTCGCCCACTTCGTCGACTCGCGGTATCAAACGACGCAATTGCGCGAAGTTAGTTTCGCATACCCGCATCATCTCAGGGAAATCAGGTGTGTAGCGCTTATTCATTATTTTCTCTCTTTCTTATTATCGCCATTCTGCTCTTAGCGATTGATGGTGCAACGCCAGCCATTGTAATGCAATGATTGAGGCTGCGTTATCAATTGCACCTTCGTCAACCCAGCGACAGGCCTGCTCACGGCTGACAACATGCACGCGGATATCTTCATTCTCATCGGCCAGCCCATGGATCCCACTCGCGGTGGTTGCATCGACTTCCCCGACCATGATGGATAGGCGCTCACTGGTGCCACCCGGGCTGGCTAAGTAACTCAGTACCGGTTTACAGCGGCCAATATGAATCCCCGCTTCTTCCTCAGCCTCGCGACGTGCCACTTCCTCGACAGTTTCGCCCTCTTCAATCATCCCTGCGACCATTTCTAATAACCAAGGTGATGGGCTGCTGTCAATGGCAGCAATGCGCAACTGTTCAACCAGCACCACTTCATCACGCACCGGGTCATAAGGTAATAGTACGGCAGCGTGACCACGCTCAAAAATCTCGCGTTTAACTTCCCCGCTCATTTCGCCATTAAACAAACGATGACGAAATCGGTATAAATTCAGTGAAAAAAAGCCCTTATACAGTGATTCTCGTGCAATAATTTCCACATCGTTTTTATCGAAAGTCACCGGTGAGGGTTGTTGTGATGACATATACTTCTCTCCTGATGTCAGTATCAAACCTAAATTGTACTTTTTGATGACAGCCAAACGACACAGGCTACACCCTAAATAACTCGAGTTGCCGGAAGGCGGCAATTGAGCGACAAATCGGTGCAAACCGATTTGAACAGCATTTATGCTAGCCCATCGGGTGGGCCACATAGAGGCTCATTAATCCCCATGAGCTTACATAAGTAAGTGACTGGGGTGAACGAAAGCAGCCAACGCACACGCAGCTCGAAGTATGACGGGTATACAGGATTTTAAAATAGCAGGCATAGAGTTAGCTGATAGAAATGATTTTGATAAAGATTATTTGACAAAGATGGCCGATACAGATTAGTTGTCTGAATACTCATTTAGCTTTGTGTTAGATTTAGGTAAATTTAGGCGAGATGGCACAATCAGCCACCTTATCCCATTGGCAGACTCTGATAGAATCGGCAACAATTCGTCTATCGACAGCTACCATAGTAATATTGCCGCACAACTGCTGCACAACAAGGACTGCAAATGAAGAAACTGCTCCCCCTTCTTATCGGGCTGAGTCTGGCTGGTTTCAGTAGCATGAGCCAGGCAGAGAACTTGCTGCAAGTTTATAAGCAAGCCAGGGATAGTAACCCGGATTTACGCAAATCAGCGGCTGACCGCGATGCTGCATATGAAAAAATTAATGAAGCTCGCAGCCCGCTGTTGCCACAGTTAGGTTTAGGTGCGGGTTACACCCATACCAATGGCTTCCGTGATGCTTCTGATAACCCGGATAGCAATGCCACGTCAGGCTCACTACAACTGACACAAACTATTTTCGACATGTCTAAATGGCGCGCTTTGACTTTGCAAGAGAAAGCTGCCGGTATTCAGGACGTAACGTTTCAGACCAATGAACAAGCGCTGATTCTCAATACGGCAACCGCTTATTTCAATGTCCTCAGAGCCATTGATAGCCTGTCTTATACCGAAGCGCAGAAACAATCTGTTTATCGCCAGTTAGACCAAACAACCCAACGTTTTAATGTGGGTTTAGTGGCCATTACTGATGTGCAAAACGCCCGCGCTAGCTACGATACCGTGTTAGCAGACGAAGTTACGGCGCGTAATAATCTGGATAATGCGCTGGAAAACCTGCGCCAAATTACCGGTGTTTACTACCCAGAGCTGGCGTCGCTCAATGTCTCTCGTTTGAAGACTGAACGCCCACAAGCCGTCACTAACCTGCTGAAAGAAGCTGAAAAACGTAACCTTTCATTGCTTTCTGCCCGTTTGAGTCAAGATTTGGCACGTGAGCAAATTAAGTCAGCAGAAACGGGCTATATGCCAACCATTGATTTGACGGCATCAACTTCAGTCACCAATACTCGTTACAGCGGCGGCACACCAAGCACTCAGCAACTGAATAACGATGCGGGTCAGAACAAAATTGGTGTGCAATTGAGCTTACCGCTGTACAGCGGTGGGGCGACGAATTCTGCCGTGAAACAGGCACAATACAACTTCGTCGGTGCCAGCGAGCAGTTGGAAAGCGCACACCGCAGTGTGGTGCAAACTGTACGCTCCTCATTCAACAATATCTCAGCCTCCATCAGCAGCATCAAGGCTTATGAGCAGGTGGTTATTTCTAACCAAAGCTCATTAGACGCAATGGAAGCGGGTTATCAGGTGGGTACTCGTACTATTCTGGATGTATTGACTGCAACAACTAACTTGTATCAATCCAAACAGCAACTCGCCGATGCGCGTTATAACTATCTGATCAATCAGTTAAATATCAAGTCTGCTCTGGGCACGTTGAATATGAACGACTTGATGGCACTGAATGGTGTACTGGATAAACCTGTCCCAACATCAGCCACCAGCCTGGCACCGGATAACGCCGACCAAAATGCCTATGCTGATGGTACCAGCACACAGGCTGCACCGCGTGTCACCACGGTTAGCCAACCGACGACTCCAGCGCCAGCCGCTGCACGTAACGGCAACCCATTCCGTAACTGATTTTTACGCGTTTGGACTCACCGGGCATAGCATCAAGCCGTGCCCGGTTTATTTTTTCTACCCTCTCTTTCTTATCTCCCCAGCATTTTTCGGCAATGAAAAAAGCGAAGTGACTCGCAGCATTTCGTATAGCTTTGTAAAGTCTGCGTCTCATCAGCCCTCGCGCTTTAATTTCATACACATTTCCCCTATTCTTAGGACACTTACTGGGAAAGGGCATTGAACGCCCGGAAATGAGACAAATAAAGATGAAACGGACTCAAAACATCAATCAAGAGACTTTCCGTAAATCCTGGCGCAGCTATCGCCTGGCGCCAGTAGCTTTAGCTATCAGTGCCGTATTTATGCTGGCTGGCTGCGAAAAAACCGATGAAACCGTCTCTTTGTACCAAAATGCTGATGATTGCTCAGCGGCAAATCCGTCCAAGAGCGCGGAATGTACCACTGCTTACAACACAGCTTTGCAGGAAGCAGCTAAAACTGCGCCCAAGTATGCAACTCGTGAAGATTGCGTGGCTGAATTCGGTGAATCACAGTGTACTCAGGCTCCTGCACAAGCAGGAATGGTGCCCACATCTTCATCTTCTGAAACAACTGCTGCGGCACCACAGCAAAGCGGCAGCATGTGGATGCCACTGATGGCGGGTTATATGATGGGCCGAATGATGGGCGGCGGTGCAAGTCAGCCGTTGTTTACCTCTAAAGCACCGAATAGCCCGGCTAACGGCAAGTTTGTCGATGCAACTGGCAAAAACTTTGGTTCAGCCACCACTGGCCGCACCATGACAGTACCAAGAACGGCGATGGCTCCGAAGCCCGCGGTAACCAATACCATCACCCGCGGCGGTTTTGGTGAGTCAGTAGCTAAACAGTCTTCGATGCAACGCAGTGCGGCAACATCATCCAAAACCAGCACGCGCAGCATGGGTGGCTAAGGTCTGATTAATGAAACGTTTAGCGATTAGCGAACGCCCGGACTGGCGCGAAAAAGCCACTGAATTTGGTTTCCGTTTCCACACCATGTATGGCGAACCGTACTGGTGTGAAGATGCATATTACCAATTCACACTCGCACAAATTGAAGAGTTGGAAGACACCACCGCAGAGTTGCATCAGATGTGTCTGCAAGTGGTTGAGAAAGTAGTTAATAGCGATCAACTGATGGCAAAATTCCGCATTCCAAAACATTGCTGGGATTTTGTTCGTAGCTCATGGAAAACCAATCAGCCTTCACTCTATTCGCGTCTTGATCTGGCCTATGACGGTGTAAATCCAGCTAAATTGCTGGAAAACAATGCTGACACGCCAACTTCATTGTATGAGGCGGCTTTTTTCCAATGGCTGTGGTTGGAAGATCAGATCAATGCGGGCAATCTGGACTCAGAGTCTGATCAGTTCAACAGCATGCAAGAGAAACTGATTGAGCGTTTTGCTGATTTGCGTGATAACCACGGTTTTAGTTTACTGCATCTGGCTTGCTGCCAAGACAGCGAAGAAGATCGTGGGACTGTGCAGTATCTGCAAGATTGCGCATTAGAAGCCGGTTTGCCAACTGAATTCATGTTTATGGAAGAAATTGGCTTAGGGGAAAAAGGGCAATTTACCGATCTGGATAATCAGGTTATCAGTAATTTGTTCAAGCTCTATCCGTGGGAATTTATGTTCCGCGAAATGTTCTCCACCAAGCTGGAAGATGCAGGTGTACGCTGGCTGGAACCGGCCTGGAAGAGCATTATCTCCAATAAAGCCTTGCTGCCACTGCTGTGGGAAATGTTCCCAAATCACCCTAATCTGTTACCTGCGTATTTTGCTGAAGATGATCATCCAGCCATGGATCATTATGTCACCAAGCCGTTATTCTCGCGGGAAGGGGCCAATATCCAGATAGTGGAAAACGGCAAAGAAGTGGCACGAGTTGATGGGCCATATGGTGAGGAGGGTATGATTGTGCAGCAATTCCATCCTTTACCTAAGTTTGGTGACAGCTACACGTTGATTGGTAGCTGGTTGGTTAACGATCAACCATGCGGCATTGGCTTGCGTGAAGACCGCGAATTGATCACCCAAGATCTGTCACGTTTTTACCCACATATCATTTTAGGTTAAGGTTGCGAAAGAATAAGCTGAAAAGCTAACACCTTAAAATTGTTGATAAAGCTAAACCAAGGGGAAACACTCCGTTGGGGCCGTAGCGGCTTATGCCGCCGGAGCGCCCGTAGGAGTGGTCAACCCTTGGCTCGCTGATTTTAGTTTTTATAACGTCAATACTAACCAACCTTAACCGACAACATACTAAGCGACCCCATCTCAATCCCATCAGTCGGAATCGAAATCGACTCTTTACCATCCCAACTCCCCAGCACATACAGTAATGGCAGATAATGCTCTGGTGACGGGTTAGACAATGCCGCCCCTTCATGTTGCATAAAGTTAACTAATGGGTGGTTATCACCTTGATAACTCAAGTTATCCCGCACAAATTGGTTGAAAGACTCCGCCCATGGATATGGGCTACTGTCCCCCTGCCATCTCACCATACGCAGGTTATGCACCACGTTGCCGCTGGCGATAATCATCACGCCCTGCTCACGCAGTACCGCCAGCTTACGGCCTAATTCATAGTGATACTCTGCCGGTTGGGTGCCATCAATGCTCAGTTGCACCACCGGAATATCAGCCTCCGGATACATCTTGATTAGTACACCCCAGCTACCATGATCCAAGCCCCATTCACTGGTATCAGCTTGCACAGCAATCGGTGCCAGTAGTTGCTGAATCTGGGTTGCCAACTCTGGCGAACCGGGAGCCGGATATTGCGTATCAAACAACGCCTGTGGGAAGCCACCAAAATCATGAATCGTACGAGGTTTCTCCATTGCCGTCACCGCGGTACCACGGGTATACCAATGAGCAGAAATAGCCAAAATAGCTTTTGGACGCGGCAATGTCTCACCCAACGCACGCCATGCCTGAGTGTAACTGTTTTCTTCCAGCACGTTCATCGGGCTACCGTGGCCGAGAAACAGTGCAGGCATACGAGAGGTGTTCATAGATAATCCTTACTGTTAAGAAAAAGTGTGGCGCTAAAACCATAAACAGTACATTACGCGCTTTTTTTTCATTACACAGCCGGATAACAGTGATAAAGATATTCAATAAATTTGACGAGGAAAAATCGTGGGGAAATATCAAGGATGGGGGGAAGGCACAAAATAACCGGGCGGCGATCTATTCATTAGAATAATGGCAACCCGGTGTGTAAAAGGCCAGATTGCTGACAAACCCCAACAACTCGATCTTGCAAGGTGAGAACAGGTAGAAGAGTAAAGCGTCCGCGCCGGAGATGGCGCGGCTCGAGCCCCCAGGGAAGGGTTTACGGCGTCTTTACGATCTGCCTGTTTTCACCGTTACGGGCACTTTGCCATTAACCTCAGGCAATATCAGTAGATATTGCCATCAGAAATCAGCTGGCTTTTTTTTCTTGAGACTGGCGGTACTCAGCCAAATCATCAATCGTCACGACTGGCATATCATGCAATTTGGCAAACTCAATCACTTCTGGTGCATGCGCCATGCTACCGTCATCATTGGTCAGTTCACACAAAACGCCCGCGGGTTTGTAGCCTGCCAGGGTAGCCAAATCGATGGAAGCTTCAGTATGACCACGGCGTGATAATACACCACCCGGCTGACCGCGCAGTGGGAATACATGGCCCGGACGATTAAGGTCAGCAGGTTTCGCGTTATCAGCAATTGCTGCGCGGATAGTGGTCAAACGGTCAGCAGCAGAAACCCCAGTTGTCACGCCTTTAGCCGCTTCGATTGTTACGGTAAATGCAGTTTGGAACTGGCTGGAGTTATTGGTCACCATCATTGGTAAATCAAGCTGTTGGCGGCGTTCATCAGTGATACACAGACACACAATGCCACTGCCGTGGCGGATAGTCAGTGCCATTTGCTCTACAGTCATCGCTTCAGCAGCAAAAACCATATCGCCTTCGTTTTCACGACTTTCGTCATCCAACACCATTACGCCACGACCATTACGCAGAGCGTCAATAGCACGTTCTACACGCTCAACAGGCGTGCCGAAATCTGATAGAAGGGTCTGATTCATGGTAAAAAACCTCATTAAAATTATGGATTACCAGAATCAGGGCGGTCTTGAGGAGTAAATGGCCACTTTTATATCAATAACAGTATATATCAATAGAAATAGCCGAAATAACGCAAGCGAGCTATTTAATACAATAAATAGGCTCGGCAGATACCGTTACTCTCTCCCATCCGGACTATAACCGTCGGCCCCGGAATTACACCGGATCTGCTGACCTCTACCCTGCTCTCTTTGATAAGAGAAACAACGTGAGCGCTCGCGGGCTTTTGCACCACGACATGATATGCCGCAACACAATTTACCGCCGGTGGGGACTTGCACCCCGCCCTGAGAATAAGCCCTATGACTATAGCGCTATTGATTCGTCGGAGCAATTACCAAAATGGTGATTGAGGAGGTTTATACATTCGGCATCAAGCATTACACTAGTAGAAGTAACTTCACATCTAATTAGGGAAATACCATGATTGACCCGAAAAAAATTGAACAAATCGCCCGCCAGGTGCATGAGTCTATGCCGAAAGGTATTCGCGAATTCGGGGACGACGTCGAAAAGAAAATTCGGATGGTGCTGCAATCGCAGTTAACCCGCCTGGATTTGGTTAATCGTGAAGAGTTCGACGTGCAAACTCAAGTGCTGCTGCGCACCAGAGAAAAGCTGGCGTTGTTGGAACAACGTATGGGCGAACTGGAAGCCAGGTTCAACAGTACTCCGGCTGCCGTTGAAGCACCTGCCGCTATTGATGATAAAACCGACGAGTAATCTGAGCCGCTTATTATGATTGGGGCGCCATCTGGCGCCCTTTTTAGAGCTGTATTACTGCTCGACGCTGCTTCGACATTAGCATCCACAGTAGCGAAAACATCAGTAATGCATATAGGCTTTTCCAACCTATCATCACCAGCAATACACAACACAGAATACTACCAATCACCGACATCACCCGCGAACGCCCGGTTAACAAGCGAATTCCAGCCAACATGCACAACAAATAAATCAATACAAAAATGCCGTTGGCATACACAATCAGCAGATCTAATGGCAGAGACAGCCAGTAGATCAGCAAAGTAAACAGCAGGCAACTGCCAACCACTGCCGTCAGTGCATTCACCGGTGTTTGCCCAACAGACAGCTGTGCCAGTTTACTTTGTGGACGCACCTGCGCCTGCGACCACACCATGCGAGCGAAACTCTGGGTATAGATATTCACACTGGCAAAACAAGCCAAATAACCAATAATGCAGGCAATCCATAGCGCATGCTCACCGAACAATTGCACCACAATTCCCGGCAAGGAGGCAGCAGCGGCTTGTTGTTCACCATAGGCATGGAAATGCAGCACCGCCACAGTACATCCCCAATAGACTGCCCCGGCGACTAATAGTCCGACCATCAGGGCACGCGGGAAATCACGTTCCGGGTGACGGAATTCTGTCGCCAGATGTGCGAAAGCCTCCAGTCCGACAAAGCACCAGAACATTACAGCAAGCGCATTGAACATATTCGACGGGATAATATCTTGTGGTGCGGGCCAAGGAATCTGTGATGGCTGAATATCACCCTGCCACCAAATAGCCACCACCAGTGCGATGACCAGTAACGCAATCAATGTTTGCACATTAGCACTGGAGCCAGCACTGCGGGTTCCCAGCAACCAAATAACCAGCAAAGTCACCAGTTGCACCATCAATAATCCGCTATCACTCCAACCAAAAGTGGCTTGCCAGAAACCAGCAGCAATTTGGAGCGCGGCGGGTAAACCGACGGGAATGACGGACAAAAATAGCCAACCGGTGACTTTGCCAAGTTTCGGCCCGAATGCCATGGTGACAAAGTGGGCTGCACCTCCGGCACTGGGAAAGTGACGGCCTAAAGCAGCAAAGGCGATAGCAATCGGGAAAACCAGCACAATCAATACCGGCCAGGCCCACAAACTATCTTCACCGGCCAGCATTGCCGCCAGTGCGGGCACCGCAAAGACACCGGTTCCCAACAGTGAAGTGGACAACAACCCGACTCCCTGGGCCAGACTCAACTCCTGTTTTAGTCCATTCATTCTCTTTAATACCCAAAGTCATTGATGTTGCGGGTAGGCGGCAAGCAAACGCGTCCCGATGAGCTTACTCAAGTAAGTGATTCGGGTAAGTGAGCGCAGCTAACACCCCCGCAACCTCAAGGACGAAGGGTATTTAGCCTCGGCCATTCTTGATGGACTGAATAATATTGGTGGTAGAAACCCCATCTTCGAAATTCAGCACCTTAACTTCCCCACCAGCGGCCCATACCTCTGCACTACCGGCAATTTCATCAGGTTTATAATCCCCACCCTTCACCAGCAAATCCGGCAAAATATCAGCAATTAAGCGCTGTGGGGTATCTTCTTCAAATGGCACCACCCAATCCACCGCTTCCAGCGCGGCCAATACAATCATGCGCTGATCCAGTGGATTCACTGGACGTTTCTCTCCTTTCAACCGTTTGGTGGAGGCATCGCTGTTCACTGCCACAATCAGGCGGTCACCCAGCTTGCGGGCATTGGCTAAGTAAGAGACATGACCGGCATGAAGGATGTCAAAGATGCCGTTGGTCATAACGACTTTTTCACCGCGCTGACGGGCCTGAGACACCGCTTTTTTCAGTTGCTGCTCATCCATCACGCCGAAACCGGTTTCAGCGCGACCACGAATCGCATTTTCCAGCTCAATCGGAGAAACAGTAGATGTCCCCAATTTACCGACCACCACACCGGCTGCGGCATTTGCCAGGAAACATGACTCTTCAAGCGTATTCCCCGCCGCTAATGCAGCCGCCAGCACACCAATAACCGTGTCACCGGCACCGGTCACATCAAACACTTCTTGTGCCTGAGTCGGTAAATGTAATGGCGGTTTGCCCGGCTGTAACAAGGTCATCCCTTGCTCAGAGCGGGTTACCAGCAAAGCGGAAAGCTCAAAGTCGGCCACCAGCTTCATGCCACGGCTCACCAACTCTTCTTCATTTTGGCAATGCCCCACTACCGCTTCAAACTCGGATAGGTTTGGCGTCAGTAGCGTTGCGCCACGATATCGTTCGAAATCGCTGCCTTTGGGATCGATAAGCACCGGAACTTTGGCTTTTCGCGCCAGTTGGATCATCGTCTGCACGCTGGTCAATGCACCTTTGGCATAATCGGACAGCACCAGAGCACCAATCTGGGACAGCGCTTGTTGAATGCGCTCAAAGATAGGTTGAGGGTCAACGCCAGCAAAACCTTCTTCGAAATCCAGGCGAATGAGCTGCTGATTACGGGAAAGTACCCGCAACTTGGTGATAGTCGGGTGGGTAGGCACCGAAACAAAATCACAACGTACCTGCACTTCGTTTAGCTTGCTGGTCAGTGCGCGTGCGGCGTCATCAATACCCGTCAACCCGACTAACCGGGAGGTAGCGCCAAGGGAGGCGATGTTCATCGCAACGTTTGCAGCGCCGCCGGGGCGTTCTTCGATAGTATCGACTTTGACAACCGGCACCGGTGCTTCTGGTGAAATGCGGCTGGTTGGGCCATACCAATAACGGTCTAACATGACATCACCAACGACTAGTACCCCGGCGCGGCGAAAATCAGGCAGCGTGACTTTCATACGTTAGCCCCCCAAAGTGAGCTGTTATTAACCCCGAAAACACACATCCCTTCGCTCCAATTTTATGTTTGTTATACTCTAAATAATTCGAGTTGCAGGAAGGCGGCAAGCGAGTAAATCCCGACGAGCTTACTGTAGTTACTGTAGTAAGTGATTCGGGTGATTGAGCGCGGCCAACACACATGCAGCTTGAAGTATGACGAGTATATATGGTGCCAGATAATATCACAGACACCTTATATACCATTAATAACTGGAATCTATACGCCCGAAGGCGCTGCAACCAACCATTTATGCCAACTGGCGGCCACTTGTTCTCTTTCTGCGACAAAACAATCAGCAGAGACCTTGCTTGATTGCTCCTGCAATGCCAAATGATGAATCTCATCACGCATGGTGACATAAGCGCGAGTCAATGCCGCCGCTTCCGCCTCCGGCATAATGTCGTAATTAGCCATTAGCTCGAAAATTCGCACATTATCAGACCAACGGGTCAAGCGCGGTTCGGTAGCGGCATAGCGCAACACCAAATATTGAGCGATAAATTCAATATCGGTGATTCCCCCCTCATCGGCTTTAATATCAAAAATATCACGCTGTTTACTGCCTAAATGATTGCGCATCTTTTCGCGCATTTCACGAACTTCCTGCTGTAATTGCGAGCCTTCTCGCGGGCGACAAAGAATTTGCTGACGAACAGCGTCAAACTTTTGCTGCAATTCGGGGCAACCATAGACAATACGCGCACGCACCAGCGCCTGATGCTCCCACGTCCAGGCTTCATTCTGCTGATAGTCAGCAAAAGCCTCGATAGTGCTCACTAACATACCCGCTTCACCGGATGGCCTTAACCGCGCATCAACCTCATACAAAATACCTGACGAGGTGCGAGTGCTGAACAAGTGCATGATGCGCTGGGCCAAACGCAAATAGAACTGGCGGCCATCAATGCTACGCTCACCGTCAGTCATCACATCCAGCGGGCAATCGAGCAGGAACACCAAATCCAAATCTGAGCTGTAACCCAGCTCCCAGCCCCCCAACTTGCCATAACCAATCACAGCAAAACCACGACCTTCGCGCTGTTGCAAATGACTTGGCTGACCATAGCGGGCCACCATTTGATTCCATGCTTGTTGGATAACCGCATCAATCATGGCTTCTGCCAGATAGGTTAAGTGATCACTCACTTTCATTACCGGCAGCGCCTCAGTGATATCTCCGGCAGCAATACGCAATTGTTGAGCCTGTTTAAACTGGCGTAACGCCTCCAGTTGTTGCTCTTCGTCATCGGGCGGCACCCGTAACAAGTATTGGCGCAATTCATCACGGTAGGCGCTGGGTTCCAGGGGTTGATAAAGCGATTGCGGATCAAGCAGTTCGTCCAATAACAGTGGGTAACGGGCGAGCTGGCTGGCGACCATCGGGGAGGCAGAACATAAGCGAATAACATGTTTCAGTGCCGCGTGGTATTCCACCAGCAATTCCAGATAGGTGGTACGAGTCACAATACTTAACAACAGTTGAATCAGGCGGCTAAGAGCAACATTAGCATCTGGGCGTGGGCAGACTTCAGCGAACAGGCGTGGCATCAGTTGATCCAGCACCTCGCGACCGCGCGGGCCAATGGTGCGTTTATCCACATCATGGCGAAAATCATTAATAGTGGCTAACAACTTGCTGCGTGCCGCTTCGTCTAAATGCGGTGTCAGTGGCGCTAAGTCACTCTCTTCCAATACATCTTGCCACAAACTTTTATACAACCCATGGCTGGGATCTTCGCCAATATCAGGGGTATCGTCGCCGATCAGGTCATCAAAGACCAAACGCACCGCTTGCATATGCTGCTCTAGTGCGGCATTCATCGCCGCCCAATCTGGATAGCCCATGCCGCAAGCTAGCCGGGCTTGGTTCAAGGTATCACTGGGTAAAGTCTGGGTTTGTTCGTCGGCAATGGCTTGCAGTAGGTTTTCCAAACGGCGCAAGAACAGATAGCTACCACTGAGATCCGCCACCTGTTTTTCGGGTAACAAACCCAGCTCGGCCACGGCCTGTAAGGTCGGCAGCAAAGCACGATCTTGCAGACGCGGTTCACGACCACCGCGAATCAACTGAAATACCTGAGTAATGAACTCGATTTCACGAATTCCACCCGCGCCCAGTTTGATATTGTCTTTCAGGCCGCGCCGACGCACTTCACGGGCGATCATCCCTTTCATATTACGTAGCGACTGGATCACACTGAAATCGATATAACGGCGGAAAACAAAGGGGCGTAAAGTTTGGCGCAGTTCCTTGCTGTAATGGTCTTCTGCTCCGCCCATCAGGCGAGCTTTCACCATAGCGTAGCGCTCCCAGTCGCGCCCTTGCTCTTGGTAATAATCTTCCAGTGCAGCAAAGCTCAATACCAGCGGGCCACTATCGCCAAACGGGCGCAGGCGCATATCTACCCGATAGACAAAGCCATCTATCGTTTGCTGGTCTAATGCCTTAATCAGCCGCTGCCCCAAACGGGTAAAGAACTGGGCATTATCCAACTGACGCCGCCCCCCCTGGGTCTGGCCGTTTTCTGGATAAGCAAAGATCAAGTCGATATCCGACGAAAAATTCAGCTCACCGCCACCTAATTTCCCCATACCTAAAATGAGCAAAGGCTGCGGCACGCCTTCACTGTTACAGGGCGTACCGAACTCGCGACAGCACGCCTGATATAACCAGTCGCGTGCGGCAATAATCAGGCTTTCTGCCAACCAACTTAGCTGTTGCAAGGTATCCGTCGTGGCGCTGGTTTCCAGTGCTTGTGACCAGGCAATGCGCACCATAATCCGGCGGCGAAATAGTCGCAATGCTGCCAGCAGCGCGGCTTCATCTTGCACCTCGGCCAGTGCCTGACTGAGCCATTGTTGATAAAATTGCCACTCCTGCGGCTGTGGCGGCTGCTGATGCAGCTCATCCAGCCAATCAGGGTGAATCAGTAACATGTCACTGACAAAATCACTCAATACCAATACTGCGATATCTTCTTCATGCAAGCTCAGTGGAGCCGGTAACTCATAAAAGCGCTGCTGTATATTCTGCGCCTGAATCTGTAATTCTGAAGGGAGTGGCAACATATCATTCCTTATATACCCTTAGTATTTGAAGCCGCAGCGGTGTTGGCCGCAACTCCAACGACTTTAGGTATCAGCTCTATTAACGCACAGCCCCATTCAACCAGAACGCGGGCTGAGACAGCGCTTCTTTACGGGCGGTGTCACGCCAGTGACCCTGCCGCTCCATAATGGCCTGCTGCAAACCAAACCAGCCATCAATGTATGGATGCCATTCACTTTGTGGATAGAAACCGGAGAGCAACTGGAAAGACATAATCTGCCGGTTTAAACGCGGAAGTTGTGCCAGATAACCATCATCATCCAGATTGTGACCAAAAGCCTCTTTTAGGTCCGCAGCACTGCGGCTCAGCATGATGTCGCAGAAGCGTTTGAACGACCCCTCAAACTTGGTTCGCGCTTTGTCATCCATAAATGGCCGCCAGCCAGAAGTGACCAGCCACGATGTGAGCGCTAACTTACATTTCAGATAATCGGTGCTATAACAGATGACCTCCGCCTTGACATTTTTCGGCTCTAACTGGGGTTCCAGCGCAATTAATGCCGCACGTAATTCCGTGCTGGCTTTGCGCGGCACCAACCCACCAAAAATAGCCAATGTCTGGCGAATCATCCCTAAAGCTTCGATAATCATTGGCTTGGCCGCAGGCTCACCACGTAACCATAATTCCTCATGATACTGCCAGTGGTCCAACGCCATTTCCAGCCCGGCAACCATGCCTTGCTCGACGGTAGATTTCGGCGCAGGTTGTAACACTAACAACGGGCGCAATTCACGTGCTGGCTGACCTTGCGCTAAATGATAGCCGCGCGCCGCTTTACTCAAGTTCCCCTGCCGTAAACCACCGATTTGTGCCAGTTCAGCCGCCAGTGCCAGTAAATCGGTCTGATTGCCTTTCTTAAGCTCCAATTCAATTTCACTCAATGGCTCTGACAACTCACCAGCACTAATAGTACCCTGGTCAAGAGCAAGCTCTATCTCGCTCTCACCGTAAGTAATTACCCACTTCTCACGGGTAAAATCGGTACGAAATAATGGCTGTAACTCAGCTTGTAGCGCGTCAACCGCCCACCCTCCCGGCCAGATATCAGCGGGGAAACGTGCCAGGTCTAATTTATCGCTATCAATATCAACGTTATATTCAGGCCGTTGATGCAAACCGCCGACCACTTTACCGCCGGTCTTAACCGTCATTTCATAGCGGCCATCATAGCCACGAATACGTAAGCCAATATCATGTTGGCGCAGACGGTTATCCGCCGTTTCAAAATAGATATTCGTCAGAGTTTGCGGCGCAGAATGCTGGCTTTGCCAAGAGGTGATTCGCTCCGGCAAAGCGGCAATGGCCGCAGGAGTAGCAATAAATTTTAATTCTATTTCAACGGTCATAATTTCATTCACACCGGTATGTTGCGAGATTACGGGCATTATGCCTTTTTCGCGGTGATTTGCCTGTTTTACACAAACTTCCCTGCTTTAAAACAAAAAAACACCACGCGGCAGCCCTGAGTCAAACTCTATTTTAACCTGTTTTCACCGGTCGACCCTAAAGCTTCATAAGACAAATTTTCACCGTCGTTAAAATGAGCAACCAAAGGGCTAAAGCCGCGCTGGCTATGAGAGTAAGATAGTTCTCATTCCGGTTTATGCGTTGCGTCGGCAAACTGAACACACTACTATCGTCCCATAAATTCACTCATAAATGACTCTCTAATGCAGAAATTACGCCTAATTTGCCTCACAGTGCTAAGCCTCACTCTTTCCTTGAGCGCTTACGCTGAAGAAAAACGTTACATCTCTGATGAGCTGGATACCTACGTTCATAGCGGCCCCGGTAATCAATACCGTATTGTCGGCACGCTAAAAGGTGGGGATGAAGTTACCCTGATAAGCGTTAATGACGGCACAAATTACGGCCAAATCCGCGACAGTAAAGGGAAAACTACCTGGATTCCGCTGGATCAATTGAGCGAAACACCCAGCTTACGCGTTCGGGTTCCCGACCTTGAGCAACAGGTCAAAACACTCACCGATAAACTGGCTAATATTGATAATAGCTGGAATCAACGTACCGCTGAAATGCAGCAAAAAGTGGCCGCCAGCGACAG
Organism: Yersinia artesiana; assembly: GCF_902726545.1. GTDB lineage: Bacteria > Pseudomonadota > Gammaproteobacteria > Enterobacterales > Enterobacteriaceae > Yersinia > Yersinia artesiana. The sequence goes on from NZ_CACVAD010000027.1 coordinate 37,041, forward strand.
TGTTATTTCCGAATTACAAAAAGAAAATGAGTCATTGAAAAACCAGTTGGTGGTGGCTCAGAAGAAAGTCAGCGCGGTAAATCTGCAATTGGATGACAAGCAGCGCACTATTATTCTGCAATGGTTTATGTACGGCGGCGGTGTTGCGGGGATCGGTTTATTACTGGGCCTGATACTGCCACATCTGATCCCAAGCCGTAAAAAGAATAACCGCTGGATGAACTGAGTTTTCAGTCTAATACGCGTACCCAGTGACGAAATTCGGGCTGCTCGCCAGAGTGGCCCGCTTAATATATTCTCCCCCCCAACTATACTGAACTGATGACTGGTAATTTTAGCGACCAGATATAAAATCGTCTTTTTGCCTCAACGCTACAATGTCAGGAACAAAGGGTTAACATGGACATTTACTTGGTCGGCGGTGCCGTACGCGACAGCTTATTAAACCTACCTGTGACCGAAAAGGACTGGGTGGTAGTAGGTGCTACGCCAGAACAGCTACTCGCGCAGGGTTACCAACAGGTCGGTAAAGATTTCCCGGTATTTCTTCACCCCGTCACCCATGAAGAATACGCGTTGGCCCGTACCGAACGTAAGTCAGGCCAGGGCTATACCGGTTTTACGTGCTACGCCGCCCCGGATGTCACTCTGGAAGAAGATTTACTGCGCCGCGATTTGACTATCAACGCCATTGCGCGTAGCAGCGAAGGTGAGCTATTTGATCCCTACAATGGCCAACAAGATATAGAGAAACGCGTATTGCGCCATATTTCAGATGCATTTGGTGAGGATCCACTGCGGGTTCTGCGGGTGGCTCGTTTCGCTGCCCGTTTTGCGCATTTGGGCTTTACCGTCGCCCCAGAAACCCAATCGTTGATGGCTGCTATGGCTAAAAGTGGCGAACTTTCTGCTTTGACACCAGAACGCGTGTGGAAAGAGACCGAAAAAGCACTTAAAACCCAAAGCCCGCACATCTATTTTCAGGTATTACGCGATTGCGGCGCTCTGGCGGTGCTGTTCCCTGAGATTGAGCGTTTATTTGGTGTTCCTGCCCCAGAAAAATGGCATCCGGAAATCGATACCGGCATTCATACTCTGATGACGCTGGCTATTGCCGCGCAACTCAGCCCTGAAGTTGATGTACGCTTTGCCGCACTTTGCCATGATTTGGGCAAGGGTCTGACACCTAAAGAGTTTTGGCCCCATCACCATGGGCATGGCCCTGCGGGCGTGAAATTGGTCGAACAGCTATGCCAGCGTTTACGGGTGCCAAACCCAGTGCGTGATTTAGCAAAACTGGTCGCTGAATACCATGATCTCATCCATACGGTGAATAAACTCCGACCTGAAACCTTGCTTAAACTGTTCGATGCTATTGATGTATGGCGTAAACCAGAACGCCTTGAGCAAATGATAATGACCAGCGAAGCTGATGCCCGAGGCCGTACTGGATTTGAAGAAAACCCATATCCTCAGGGCGACTATTTACGTGCTGCGTTCCGTATTGCTAACGGAGTCTCAGTGCAGGAAGTGGTTGCCAGCGGGTTGCAAGGTATGGCTATAAGAGATGAATTGAAACGTCGTCGCCAGCAAGCTTTAGCCGAATGGAAACAGACTCAGGAAGTGGTTTCTCCCTAAATTAACCTTCTGGCGATAAAACAAAAAAGCCCTGATAATTCAGGGCTTTTTTTTCATTTACAGATCAGAATACTGTTACATAAAGACCCAGTAGACCGCTGCCGCGACAATAAAGCGATAAATCGCAAAAGGCACGAAAGAGATACGTTTAATCAGTGACAGGAAGGTTTTGATAGCAATTAGCGCGACAACAAATGCAGTGATAAACCCGACGGCAAACATCGGTAAATCGCCCCAGCTCAGGAAATGTAGACTCTTATACAAATCTAATCCGCTGGCTCCGAGCATCATCGGTACTGCCAAAATAAAGGAAAATTCAGAGGCTGCATAGCGGTTCACACCGACCAACATCCCACCTGAAATGGTGGCACCCGAGCGAGAAAAACCCGGCCATAATGCCAAACACTGGAAGCAACCGATGGCAAAAGCCTGTCGATAGGTAATATCATCCAGCCCGATAGCCTTAGGATTTTTAGGTTTAAACCACTCCGCAGCCAGCAAGAGCAAACCGCCGGCGACTAATGCATACATGACACTTTGCGGGTTAAATAACGATTTAATGACATCGTGGAAAACCAATCCCAAACCAACTGCTGGAATCATCGCCAGCAAAATATGGCCCAATGTCAGGTGGCCGCTGGTTTTCCCTTCATGAGGCACTTTACCAAAATGGATACCGATCAGGCCGAATAAGCGCCGCCAGAACACCACCACTACGGCCAAAATCGACCCTAACTGAATAATGACTTCAAAAGTTTTTGCTTTATCGCCGGTAAAACCCAATAGCTCGCCAACAATAATCATATGCCCAGTAGATGAAACCGGCAGGAACTCAGTAAGCCCTTCAACCACGCCCAAAACAAAAGCCACAAACAGCGAATACATATCCGTCATCTACGATACCTGTAATAGAAATCCACAAAAAAACGGCAATGTGAAAAACAGTGCCGTTCAATTTCAGTCTGTAAAAAATATCACGTTAATCAATAATTCAGACCACATTATCAATACAGGGTTGCATTTTTATGTCGTGGCGCAGAAAAAATCAGCCTGGACGTTGACCGCGTTCAATAACCACACCAACATTACGCGCCTGAGCAACCGCCCCCGGTTTGCTCACCTTAATCCGCACCCAAGGCGAATTAAATTGCTGTAACAATAGCTCAGCGACCTCTTCAGCCACTCTCTCAACCAACGCAAAACGTTGCATTTCAACGTGCTTGATGACGGCATCACTGATATCAGCATAGCTCAGGCAATCATTGACATCATCGCTGGCAGCAGCTTTACGGTTATCCCAACCCATTTCGATATCGAACACTAGCTTTTGCTGAATAGTCTGTTCCCAGTCATAAACACCGATGGTGGTTATGACACTGAGTTCCTCAATAAATACGATGTCCATCACGTCATTCTCTGTTTTTGTGCCTGCCGGATACCACTTCCAGCCGAATATGCGTATTATCCACAGATGTTGCGATTAAAACGATCATTTTTCAACAGGGCGGTGTTATGAGTGCTATCGCGCTTGGCATGATTATCTTCGCGTATTTGTGTGGCTCAATTTCCAGTGCTGTCCTGGTATGTCGAGTTGCTAAGCTACCCGATCCGCGTAAACATGGCTCCGGTAATCCTGGGGCAACTAACGTACTACGCATCGGTGGCCGTACCGCCGCTGCCACCGTACTGATTTTCGATGTGCTGAAAGGTATGTTACCGGTTTGGCTAGCTTATCTGCTGCATGTTTCGCCACTGTATCTTGGTCTTACCGCTATTGCAGCCTGTCTGGGCCATATTTATCCGGTATTTTTCCACTTTAAAGGTGGCAAAGGCGTCGCCACTGCCTTTGGTGCCATAGCACCGATTGGCTGGGATCTGACTGGCCTGATGACGGGCACTTGGCTACTGACGGTTTTATTGAGCGGCTATTCATCTTTGGGCGCGATTATCAGCGCGCTGATTGCACCATTTTACGTCTGGTGGTTCAAACCACAATTCACCTTCCCTGTCGCTATGCTCTCTTGCCTGATCTTGATGCGTCATCATGACAATATCCAGCGTTTATGGCGCGGCAAAGAAAGTAAAATCTGGGACAAACTCAGAAAGAAAAAGCAAAAAACTCCCGCTGAAGAAGCCGCAGAGCTGGAAGAGAAAGAAGATTAGCTTACCTCCCCCGCCCAATCCAGAATGACTGAGCGGGAGCGAGGCAAGGCGCTGGGAATTGAGAGAGCGGAGCATACATCAGTATGTGAGCATCAAGAGATGACGCAGCAACACAGCAGCAGCCCCACTCAGACTTTCGGCAACTCAGCCAACGGCCAGCGCGGCCGGACCGACACACTCAATTCGCTATTCACACCACTTTTCAACCTGATCAACCCAGCATAGGCGATCATCGCGCCATTATCGGTACAAAATTCTGGCCGGGCGTAGAACACTTCGCCGCCACGTTTTTGCATCATTTCAGCCAATTTACTACGCAAAGTGCGATTAGCGCTCACGCCGCCAGCAATTACTAAACGTTTAAAACCGGTTTGATCCAGTGCGCGTTTTGATTTGATTGCCAGTGTATCGACCACTGCATCTTCGAATGCTCGCGCAATATCAGCACGCGTTTGGTCATCATCACCATTAGAGCGAATCGTATTTGCGGCGAAAGTTTTCAGGCCAGAAAAACTGAAATCCAGACCGGGGCGATCAGTCATTGGCCGCGGGAAAGTGAATCTCCCAGCCGTTCCAAGTTGCGCCATACGCGACAACATTGGCCCGCCGGGGTAATCCAGACCTAGCAATTTCGCTGTTTTATCAAAAGCTTCACCTGCCGCATCATCGACAGATTCACCCAGCAACAGATATTCACCAATACCAGTCACACTGATTAATTGCGTGTGCCCACCAGAGACAAGGAGCGCGACGAATGGAAATTCTGGTGCATTTTCTTCCAGCATCGGAGCCAATAAGTGGCCTTCCATATGATGAACGGGCACGGCGGGCACACCCCAGGCAAAAGCTAATGCACGCCCTACGGTGGCACCGACCAACAATGCGCCGACCAAGCCGGGGCCTGCGGTATACGCCACACCATCAATATCTTTGGCGCTCAAATTAGCTTCTTTCAATGCAGCCTGAATCAATGGCACAGTCTTGCGCACATGATCACGGGAAGCCAGCTCAGGCACAACGCCGCCATAATCAGCATGCAATTTAACCTGACTGTACAGTTGGTTAGCTAACAGACCGGTTTCATCGTCATACACTGCAATTCCGGTTTCATCGCAGGACGTTTCTATACCCAAAACTCGCATTACATTTCCCATCATTCACGTGCGGCCGATAGTTTAGCATAACCGTGTCGCCCGTCATGATTTCTGATACCAAATTGAACGGAAAAACGGCACTTTGGCTATCCAACACGATGAATGTTGTTGATAGTTGTCACATTTGAAAAGAATGTTGATAAATTCGATCAATGGCCCTGTTTAGTATATAATCAGCGGCCGTCGCACTCCTGGCACCAACTTTCTTGTAAAGAACGGGGGCGACATCACAGGGGCGTGCCTGTTTCAATTTGCTGTGGTGCTTTACAAAGCAGCATCCATTGAAGTAAAATTCCGCACCATTTTGAGAAGGCTGGCGATTGGCCAGCAGCAAACCGATTTCTATTGAGGTGAGAGGCACATGCCGGTAATTAAAGTACGTGAAAACGAGCCATTCGACGTAGCTCTTCGTCGTTTCAAACGCTCTTGCGAAAAAGCAGGTGTATTAGCTGAAGTTCGTCGTCGTGAGTTCTATGAAAAACCGACTACCGAACGTAAACGCGCTAAAGCTTCTGCTGTAAAACGTCACGCGAAGAAATTGGCTCGCGAAAACGCACGCCGCACTCGTCTGTATTAATTCTTCGGGGGTAACCCCATCGCGTAGTTTTTTATGTTCTAAGAACGCGCAGATCGAGTAGTTGCATACGAAGGCCGTGCTTTCCGAAAGGAATGCGCGGCTTGTTCTCGTTTATGGACTGACCGAATAGGGGCTTATGGCTGGACGAATTCCACGCGTATTTATCAATGACTTGCTGGCTCGCACCGATATCGTCGATCTTATCGATGCTCGGGTAAAGCTGAAGAAGCAAGGCAAAAATTATCATGCGTGCTGTCCGTTCCATCATGAGAAAACACCCTCATTCACCGTTAATGGCGAAAAACAGTTTTACCACTGTTTTGGCTGCGGTGCGCATGGCAATGCTGTTGATTTCTTGATGAATTATGACAGGCTAGAGTTTGTCGAAAGTATCGAAGAATTAGCCACCATGCACGGGCTGGAAGTGCCTTACGAGGCAGGAACCGGCACCACTCAGTTAGAACGCCATCAACGCCAAAGTCTTTATCAACTGATGGAAGGCCTGAGTGCGTTCTATCAACAATCACTCAAGGGCCAGAACGCCAATCAGGCACGCGAATATCTTAAACATCGCGGTTTGAGTGAAGAAATCATCCAACATTTCGCTATCGGTTTTGCCCCCCCAGGTTGGGACAACGCCTTAAAACGTTTTGGTCGCGATGGCGAAAGCCGTACCGCGCTGAACGATGCCGGGATGCTGGTGACTAATGATACAGGGCGGGTTTACGATCGTTTTCGTGAGCGCGTTATGTTCCCTATCCGCGATAAACGCGGGCGGGTTATCGCTTTTGGTGGGCGAATTCTGGGTGACGGAGTGCCGAAGTACCTCAACTCCCCAGAAACAGAAATATTTCATAAGGGCCGCCAGTTATACGGCTTGTATGAAGCGCAAGTGAGCCACCCTAACCCAACACGGCTACTCGTCGTGGAAGGTTATATGGATGTAGTGGCACTGGCGCAATTTGGTATTGATTATGCCGTTGCCTCACTGGGTACAGCGACAACTGCTGAACATATCCAATTATTATTCCGCGCAACGGATAACGTAATTTGTTGTTATGACGGCGATCGTGCAGGTAGAGATGCCGCCTGGCGTGCATTAGAGACAGCGTTGCCCTATCTAAATGATGGACGTCAGCTACGCTTTATGTTTTTGCCTGATGGCGAAGATCCAGACACTCTGGTACGTAAAGAAGGGAAAGATGCATTCGAACAGCGGATGGAGGAGGCGCAGCCACTCTCAACCTTCTTGTTCGAAACATTAATGCCACAGGTGGATTTGAGCAGCCCGGATGGGCGAGCCAAGTTAAGCACGCTGGCACTCCCTTTAATCAGCCAGGTGCCCGGTGAAACCTTACGGCTTTACCTGCGCCAGCAACTCGGCAATAAGTTGGGTCTGCTCGATGACAGCCAGCTCGATAAGCTGATGCCAAAGCAGGCTGAAAATGTAAATAGCTACCAGCCGCCCCAGCTAAAACGCACAACCATGCGTATACTTATAGGGCTACTGGTACAAAATCCACAACTGGCTACACTTATTCCCTCACTACAGGGTGTCGAGCAAGCTAAGTTAGCCGGTTTACCGCTATTTATTGAATTGGTTGAGACGTGTTTAGCTCAACCGGGGCTGACAACCGGGCAGTTATTAGAACTGTATCGTGATAATAAATTCAGCCAACAACTTGAAACTCTCGCAACATGGAACCACATGATTGTTGAGGATATGGTCGAACAGACTTTTGTCGACACGCTAACCAGCCTGTATGACTCCATATTGGAGCAACGTCAGGAAACACTTATAGCGCGTGATCGTACTCATGGATTAAACGCCGAAGAACGTAAAGAGCTTTGGTCTTTGAACCTGGCGTTAGCCAGAAAAAAATGAAACACCCAACGGCTTAATTGCCGATAAATGTGGGGGCAAATCCCCACAATATGCCGTCATAGCGGGCAGCGGCGACAAAAAAAAGCCCCAAATGCTATTGTTGGCGGTTTCGCCGACCGACACCAACCCAAATACTCTGAAGTGTGGATACCGTCTTATGGAGCAAAACCCGCAGTCACAGCTGAAGCTACTTGTCACCCGTGGTAAGGAGCAAGGCTATCTGACCTATGCTGAGGTCAATGACCATCTGCCGGAAGATATCGTCGATTCCGATCAGATCGAAGACATCATCCAGATGATTAATGACATGGGCATACAGGTGCTGGAAGAAGCCCCTGATGCCGATGATTTAATGCTGGCCGAGAACACCACTGATACCGACGATGACGCGGCTGAAGCTGCTGCACAGGTGTTGTCCAGTGTTGAATCCGAAATCGGGCGTACTACCGACCCGGTGCGTATGTACATGCGCGAAATGGGTACCGTTGAGCTGTTAACGCGTGAAGGCGAGATTGATATTGCCAAACGTATCGAAGACGGTATCAATCAGGTTCAGTGCTCAGTAGCTGAGTACCCTGAAGCTATTACTTACCTGTTGGAACAATATGATCGCGTTGAAGCGGGTGAAGCCCGTCTATCTGACCTGATCACCGGCTTTGTGGATCCAAACGCCGAAGAAGATATTGCGCCGACTGCAACTCACGTTGGTTCTGAATTATCCACTGAAGAAATGGATGATGACGACGACGAAGATGAAGACGACGAAGAAGAAGAAGACGACAACAGCATCGATCCAGAGCTGGCACGCCAGAAATTCAGCGAATTGCGTGAGCAGTACGAAAACGCACGTTTGGAAATCAAGAAAAATGGTCGTAGCCACGCCAACGCTGCTGCTGAGATTCTGAAGCTTTCTGAAGTGTTCAAACAGTTCCGCCTGGTGCCGAAGCAGTTCGACTATCTGGTCAATAACATGCGTGCCATGATGGACCGCGTTCGTACTCAAGAACGTATCATCATGAAACTGTGTGTTGAACAGTGCAAAATGCCGAAGAAGAACTTCGTTACCCTGTTTGCCAGCAATGAAACCAGCGATACCTGGTTTGCAGCGGCAATTGCTATGGGTAAACCATGGTCTGAAAAACTGAAAGATGTTTCGGACGATGTGCAACGTAGCTTGCAAAAACTGCGTCAGATCGAAGAAGAAACCGGCCTGACCATTGAGCAAGTGAAAGACATCAACCGCCGTATGTCTATCGGTGAAGCGAAAGCGCGCCGCGCCAAGAAAGAAATGGTTGAGGCTAACCTGCGTTTGGTTATCTCTATTGCGAAAAAATACACTAACCGTGGTTTGCAATTCCTTGATTTAATTCAGGAAGGTAACATCGGTTTGATGAAAGCAGTAGATAAATTCGAATACCGCCGTGGTTATAAGTTCTCAACCTATGCAACCTGGTGGATTCGTCAGGCCATCACCCGTTCTATCGCGGACCAGGCACGTACCATCCGTATTCCGGTGCATATGATTGAGACCATTAACAAACTCAATCGTATTTCGCGCCAGATGCTGCAAGAGATGGGCCGCGAACCAACGCCGGAAGAGCTGGCTGAACGCATGCTGATGCCGGAAGACAAGATCCGTAAGGTATTGAAGATTGCGAAAGAGCCAATCTCAATGGAAACCCCAATCGGTGATGATGAAGATTCACATCTGGGTGATTTCATTGAAGATACCACTCTGGAGCTGCCGCTGGACTCTGCTACTTCTGAGAGCCTGCGTTCTGCCACTCACGACGTGTTAGCTGGCCTAACAGCGCGTGAAGCGAAAGTTCTGCGGATGCGTTTCGGTATCGATATGAACACTGACCACACTTTGGAAGAAGTGGGTAAACAGTTCGACGTCACCCGTGAGCGTATCCGTCAGATCGAAGCTAAGGCACTGCGTAAACTGCGTCACCCAAGCCGCTCTGAAGTGCTGCGCAGCTTCCTGGACGATTAATCGTCGGTTGCAGTGACAAGCACACAAAAACCCCGGCATGCCGGGGTTTTTCTTTTTGGCTTAAATTCTGATTCCAATATTGGCTTACTATTTTCTACTATATACTTAAAAACACTTAAATTTGCGCAGAAAACACCCATCTGATTTATCAGCTCTAGACCGCAGGACAAAAACTACCGTATAATCAGCGTCCAGGTTTGGCCCCTTAGCTCAGTTGGTTAGAGCACGCGACTCATAATCGCTTGGTCACTGGTTCAAGTCCAGTAGGGGCCACCATATAAAACAAGGAGTTACGTTAATATCGTAACTCCTTTGTTATTTCTGGGATACTTATGGGATACCTCAGAGCGGTATTGTCAGGTATCAAAAGAGTTTTTCCGCTATAACCTGATACCCATTCCAGTATGTAGATCTGCCACTAACGGTTACCTTCTGCCCTAACTGGCAAAGCATTAGCTCCAGCGCCAGAAGATCAAAGGCAATAACCCGCAACGGGTAATCACTGCGCTTATCGCTCGATGCGAGAATTGTCGCTACAGCCATCACCTTACCTGTGCTGCTCTGTACCCGCTTAGGGGCTTTGGTTATATGCCCCATAACGGTCACTGTAGGTTTAGTGCTCACATCTGGTCTTCGGCATGGATACCGGCAGATATTAACGCCCCACCGATCCGGCGTTTACCGTAACCCAACGGTACTGGATTACCCTGAGCAACCGAGTTCACCGGCCCACCAAATGCGTAAGACGGTTTATTGTCAGGCGATTCTCGCATTGCCAGCCCGCCTTGTTGTGGGGATAGCATCTGAACGACACCACCCAGCACCATAGAAGCGCCGGCCATCATCATGCCATTGGCGACACCCGCTGACATTAAAGCTGCTGTTGGGTTCCATAAGGTCGCGGCAATAAGGATCGCTCCCAAGATGGTTTGAAACAGTCCGGCCTTTTTACTGCCAATAATGATCGGGGCAATCCTTATTTCTTCGTTACCAATATTAAACTCCAGCTCGTCTTGAGAGATATTTCGCTTGCCTTTAAAGACAGCAAAAGTAAGACCCTTGTCCTTTGCTTCGTTAAGAAAGCGCTCAAAGCCCGGCAACAGCACACAGCAGGCTTTAATCGCTTCCTGTGTCGTACTGGCCGCAAAACGGAAAACACCGTCTTTATTTTCGGTGAATTGTTTCAGTGGGCCATAAAGCCGAATTGTTTTTACCTGTTCGTTATTCAATGAATTCATGATCACCTCATTCAGTTCATTCAGCAGGTCAAAGGCCGATAAAATGACTTTTAACCTTTTATTTTAGTGAGTTAAGTCCTGTTGATGGTGCTGTCTAAGCAGAAATCACCAGAATTTACCGTTAATGGCCCGTCGCGCTACGGCTGGTAACGGGTAAATAGGATTGCCCCGACGCATTCCCGCAGGCGTAACACCATGATTTCTAATCGACTTAGCGATAGTGGCTCTATCAAGGCCTAAAATTCTTGAGATTTCGCTGATACTGCCGACAACAACGCCTTTTTGCACCTCAAGCGCTATCTCATTGCTATTCAATACTCTTAATCTCATGATTTACCTCAATAAAAATAAATCCATTAGTGGGTGGTGGTGATGTCGAATTAAAATTCAAAAACTAGCCGTTTTCCGCGAGTCCCACTCCCCGTGGTAGGCACCCCCTCGGGGAGTACCTTTGAGAATGGCTCTTATTTGAGGTTAGACTCACGCTTCCCCACTCGATTTCACCAAACCTCGATAGTCCAGAGCGGCAACACCAGCATCGATACGCACCTTCCACGCCACACCATCCACGGTGAAGCCTTGCTGCTCTTCAAGGTAAGGTGTGTCCATACCATCCAGATAAGCCACCTCAATAGTGTCTGAGCCTTTGGCTGATGCCACATACCACGCTTTAATACTCGCCTTATCTAAGCGAGGCTCAACAATGATTTCGCCCATGTTTTGCACTGTGTTGGTAATACCGGCGTTCTGGTTGGGGCTTGAGTCATTACCCTCACCAATCGGGAATAGGGATGAGGTTGATAACACCGCGCGCATTGCTGCACCTTCCAGTTCTGCCGGTACCAGAATATAAGCCGGCGTCACGTTCAATGGGTTTCCTGCAGCATCCTCTTGTAGCCGCATAGCCTTACGAGCTTCGGTCAAGCCTTGCATATCCATACCTCGGGCAATCAAGTTGCTGTGATCTGCATGGAATAGCGCCTTGCCATCATTGAACTTGACGTTATCAATAAGCACGGCATACACGAGGTTACCCACGGTGCGAGAGGCGGCGCGGCCCATCAATTGAGGGACAGTAGTCAGTTGTGACAAATCGTCATTGATGATGGCTTGGCGGGTGATAGAGAATATATTGCCATAGGTAGCCAGCGCGATAGGGACGCCCTTGTCGCTGGTTGTCACATACTTGTACTCAGCTCCTTCCAGAACCTTATCCAGCGAGGTGAAGCCATTTAAGCCTACACGTTGAGCCTCATGGAAGTTTGAGAGTGAACCGGCTTTAGTCCACTGTTGGAAGGTTTCGCCGCTGTCCTGCCAGCCAACCAATACAGATTTCTCAGCACCGCCAGCCAGAATGGAGGAAAAATCACTGTTGCTATGGGTGAAAGCCAGATTCACTATCTGCATACGGTTGCCAAAACTTGACACGCTGATCCCACGATCTACCAGTGAAGCCTTGGCCATATCGAACAGGCTCATCATGGCGTAAGGGTTACCCCGTTCTGCCTTATCATGCCCTAGACGGGCATACAGCCCCTGACGGATCCCGTCACCTGTAATGTTGCCATTACCGGCATAAATATAATCTCCAACTGATGGAGTTTTATTTGATGGCGTGGCACTTGTTCCCATTAAAGCTAGTAACTTTTCTCGGGCTTGTTCCAGTGTGCAACTGGCATCTTCAACACAGGAAGCCTGTAGGTCTTTATAGCGCCCACCGAACATAGCGAATAAATCTTTGATACCGTTAATACGCTGTTGCTCATTGCTGGTGCTCTGTGGTGCATTACCCTGTGGGGGCATAATCATATTTTTTAATGCTTCGGGCATATTCATATCCTCAATACATTTTGATTCAATCCGTGCCATTGCCTGAACTGGGGCTATCAGCTCATCAGCAAAACCATGTTCCAGACATTCACGGCCATTCATCCATGTTTCTGATTCCAACATAGCGGCCAGCTCTTCTGCTGTTTTACCGGTCTTGCTGGCATAGCCGGGGATCAGCGTTTCTTCAACTTTGTCCAGTAAGTCCGCATAACGGCGCATCTCTGACGCATCGCCGCCCTGAATTCCCCAAGGTCGGTGGATCATCATCATGGCGTTTTCTGGCATCCGTACCACATCCCCCACCATGGCGATGAATGACGCCATTGAGGCCGCAACGCCGTCGATAGTGACCGTGATTCGAGCAGGATGATTTTTAAGTAGGTTGTAGATGGCTATTCCTTCAAACACATCACCGCCTGGTGAATGAATATGAAGCTCGATGTGACTTATCCGCCCTAACGCAGTGAGTTCTTCCGCGAACTGCTTAGCACTGACGCCATAAAAGCCTATCTCGTCATAAATAGAGATTGAGGCCGTGCCACCAGCTTTAGCTTGAATAGAAAACCAGCCTTTCATAGCCATGCCCCCAATGAAGCGTTAAACCAGCAATGCACACTATTTCGCACAATCTGCCCTTTGGTCGGGAGTGGCATTTCCGGGTGATTCTTACGGTGCCATTCCTGATACTCATCAATCTTTTTCATCGTCTCGGCATCAATATGTACTGCTATGCCTTTTTTCTTCGTTGCCATACTTACCCCTGATATTTATACAGTGTTGGTGCAAGAATCATATGATCAATAATTTTAATCGTAAAGACAAATAAAACTAATGGTAATAATTTAAGCAATAAAAAAGCGACCGAAGCCGCTACAAATAAAATGCATGAAAAAATAAATTATGCTTTTAGGTCTCCACCTCTCCACCCAAGCCAATTTCACTATATAAATCATAACATTAGTAGGTGGTGACTACTATTTTAGGTCTCCGTAAGTCACCACTCTAAGCCTCCACCTTTTTAGAGATGGGTGGAGAGGTGGAGACTAGGTGGAGACTCTATTTAAAGGTCACCACCCATTAACCCTATGTTTTATAATATCTATTTAACTAAGTGGAGACGGGTGGAGACTTATTCAATAACTTTTACTCTGCCCCCCCTGTTGCAGCCGGTAGCCACTCATCGGCATCATCAGCCAGCCGGATGTTAGAGCGCATATTTCCTTTGGTGCTTTTCTTCCTAATATATTCTTTTCCATACTCAGCCATTGAACCCGGCATATCAGTAGCGAACCGGTTAAGCGAGATCGGCTTGCTCAATCCATTACTCTGCATATAGGCAAGGTAGGCGTGGTACAGGTACTTCCGTGGGCTGAACGGTATAATGCTGGCATTGCCGATAAACAAGCCGTCACACTGCACCGATGCCATTAGGTAGCCGCAGAAGTCCACCAGCGAATCACCTTCACGCTTAATAGCCAACGCCTCTTCTGATTTCTGCTGTTCGAACAAAAGCCGTTTAGCTTCTCCCTGATCTGCAAAGCGTGTCAGTAAGTGGCGAATGATAACCGGCAGCTCTGCCTCTATCTTTTCTGACAACATCGGATCACGCTCATTCTCTGGCACCACCTGCGAGAAGTTGAAAATAACCCGACGCCGGGATATGCCGCCGCTTCGGTCGCTGAATGACATGGCGTTATTATTCACTGCCAAAATAACAGCCGGGATCCGTGTCGAGTAAGGTGCTTTGTGTTTCGGGTCTATCGCGACCTTATCCCCACCTGTGATGGCTTTGATCCCAGCCCCGTCACCAGCATAGCGCGACATATCAGGCATGATGATAAGAGAGTACCCCACTATCAGCGCCCTTTCCCTTGGCTCCTCGAGCGCCTTCATACTGGCCGATACGGTGTTGGCTTTCCCTGCCAGCATGGTGCAGATCTCAGCCAATACACTTTTACCACTACCACCAGCGCCGGTTATCTCAAGAAATAGCTGCCAGTCATACCGGTTCGCCATCACCATATACAACGCCGCCAGCACTCGATCAGCTTTCCGGGCATTACCGGCCGTCGACCAGTTAAGCCACTTCCAGAACGCGGGAGAGTGGGTGGCCAGTGATTCCCCTTCCTCTGCCTGAATGAATTCCACATCACTGGCGATCAATAACCAGTCCTCTTGACGGTGTTCTCTGAATACCCCCTCTCGGGTATCAAATACACCGTTGCTAAAGCCAATCAGATTGCGTGCTGTGGTCCCCATTATTGGCAGACTCAATTTCATGGTATCAACGGCGTTCTTCATGGCTGGCATGGAGTAAGGAACCCTAGATTCCATAAATATTGCCGCCATTTCTCGCGACAGCGCCTTATCTGAAACAGGTTGCCAGATTATGCCGTTGTAATGATGTACAGTGTCCGAATCGCCATGCACGGCTAAATCACCGTCATAACGAGCCAGAAGTACCTCACCGCGCTGGCTTGGCCCCATTTGATTAAGTGCTGGGATTACGGCAGGTTCATCAGCGGGAACAACATTAAATAGGGAGTTAATGCGATCGGCATTAGCTAATACAGCCACCAGATCAGGACGGCTGATAAACTCCAGTACCACCGCTTCGCGTTTCTCCCGTGCGTATTCCGGTGATTTGGCTGAATGGAAGCCATTGTCGGCTAACCACTCCGGCGTAACTGTCCCAATCGCGAAAGATCCCAGCCTTACGGCCAGACAATTGAGAGGTGTCCCTGTAGTGGTTTGTAGTATGGCCTTTGCTACCACTGCTTTCTCAATCGGGCGACCATTAACCCAACGATAGACGCAGGAAAACAGTTCATTGGGCCATTGGTTAACACTAGTCTTCTGTGGCTTACTCATAGCTGTGGCCTCGCTGACATGGTGAATTTACCGATCAGCGGGTGATACCAGTATTTGCTACCGTATTTACGCTTGGCACCCTTGATAATTATCAGCGCCGCTTCACGGAATTTAGCCTCATGCACTGCGTGACCATTCCCATGACGAACTATCATCACACCACAATTTCTCGCCAGTTCTTCCGCTTTGCTGGTGGATAGCCCCATTTCAGCCGCCAGAGTGGTAAGAGGTGCCATACCTTCCGGTACTGAGCCTTTACGGTGCATAGCGGCTAAAGCCAGCTCGAGGGCCACAACGCGCTTTTCCAGCTCGTTAAATTTCAATGTGCTAATCATTTTTTGGCCCCCTTGCGCTTCTCTTGCTCGAATGTGATAGAACTACCGTTTTGCTCCAGTGCTTGAGCCATACGGGGAAGGTGTCTGAGTGCAGATCCAACTAATTGCAGGTCATGCATAGCTTCTTCCCCTGAATATCCTTCGCTCTCTGAAACTTCCAGCAACAGATTGCCAATAACCTGTATCGCAGAATTAATAGCCATGCTGGCACCACAGTAGATATTGTTGTGCTCATCTAACTTCTCGTCAGATACCTTGCTAAAATCATGATTTACCAGAACATGATAAATATCATTCATGGTCAGCCCCTCCAATCTTGTACTTTTTCGCAGCTACAAGGCGGCGCTGACGCTCATGATCTATATATTCACAGCCCACCGACTCCGCTTCACGACCGACGTTATCAATAGTTTCCTGTGCTCTGTAGGAGATGAGATTTAGCGCATCTGCCACCATGTGCATACGTTGATAGCATTCTGGGGACTCCATCCAGTGCAGCAACATGTCGGTAATGGCTACGATCTCCAATAATGCTTGCTGTGACAGGCAATCCATATCTGTGACGGCAGCACTCAGTCTGCTTATCTGCTCATTGGGTTTTAGCTCACGCATGGCGCACCTCACTAACTGGCAGACGAGCAGCAAGGGAAAGGATGAAGTGAGCAGACAAAACCTGACGGGCTTCTTTCTCAGTAAAAGCCTCGACCGATAAGCGACAGGGTGCAGCACTGCGATCTGAACGATGCAGGGCCAGAAAACGATACTGATATTTGGGGCGAGTTTGGGTATGATTTAACATAGCTACCTCGATACGTAATCTATCGTTGGTGGTAAGAGGCCCGGTTAGTGCTCCAACACTTCTGGGCCTCGCCATTTCAAGGTGTATTTCACCTATGGTTTTAACGCTACACATAAGTGAAATACACTTCAAGCCTTTTTTTATTATTATTTTTGCGTATACTGACATACACCTAATATACGGAGATCCAGTAATGGCAACAGGTGCAAAGAACGCAAAATCACAAATGACAACGGTTCGAATTCCACATGATGTAATGGAAGATATCGAGCAGCTAAAGGTCGAAGGAGAAAGCACTGCTGGGTTTCTCGTAACTGCCGCCAAAGGCGAGATCAAACGCCGCCAGCGCAAGAAGGCCAAGGAGGCGCCAGAGGAGTGAGCCGCTAAGCTGGATTTCCTGCTTAGGGTATCAGCCATTGGCGTAGACTCCCTGCATTGCAGTATTTCGCATAAATCAATAGGTTGGGGTCTATCCAGATTTGGATACACCCACCAGGTAGCGAGTGATTTTAAATATGTGGAATTTCCGGTGTGAGCAGACTTGCGCGTATCTCGAATTAACTGCGCCAATGGCGCGGTTAACTTATAACCACAGTTCATTTCTTGACCGAGTTGCATATCTGCAACTCTCGTAATGGTGCCAGCAGATATGCTAATCTGGTTGTGGTTTATATAAGTGTTTTGACATTGGCGGCCTTGCAGGGCCGCTTTTGTTTTATTCATCATCCTGTCCCCCCAGCTTTAATTCAGGCTGATACCGATCTAGCAGTAGCCTTTCTTCACTCTCTAACTGATGCTTTTCAACCTTCCGTATCGCCAGCGCCTTACCAGCTTGACTACCACGCCCTATTGAATCGTCAGAACGGCGGGTAAAGTCATGCAGTAATGCCCACGGCACGCCATAAGCGCCAAATTTGCGGATCGATGGGATAACTTCGCGGAATACCCAGTTGCTAAATCGGTGGGCGAAAGTGTTGGGAGTGCTAGCTTTACGGCTCCGGGCAATCAATTTGTAAAATCCGGACTCAGACACGGTGCGCATTAACTGCTGTCCACCGGGGGTGTAAGTTAAATTTACCCCCTTTTCATCGTCATCCAGAGCCTTAAGCGCCATTCGGTGATTAACTACCTCAAGAGCCTGGCAGACATCCTTAGCGATAAACCAAGGTTCATCACCCAACTGCAAGACTCGGACCGTATGCCTTTCAAAGCAGAGTACAGATACGCCATTTTTATTTGTCATGCCGCACCTCACACCGTTTGAGTCTGACGAACAGAAGCAAGATAAGCGTCAAGGTCTGACTTGTGGTAAATGACCTTCTTTTTCCCTACCTTATAGAACGGGATCGACACGCAGCCGGTACAAGCCCAGTTAGCGAGAGTTTGAGGGCTAACACCTAATTCAGCAGCAGCCTCTTTGCGGGTAAGCTTAATTTCTGTTGTTTCAATTAATTGCATAAGTATCACCGTATAGTTTTTGTTATCAACGGGGATAAATATGAATGCAGGAGTAACTACCGGATAGATTCACAGCGCGTAATGATCTGATCATAACGCGCTTTTATATGATCAAAGCGCGTTATGAGGGTATAACTAATTTGAAAGGTGGGCATGGACGAACTTTCTGCTTGGGGCCAAATCCCTCTTCTTTAATCCACCGCCCAATTGATTGCTCACTTACTGCACCGTTGAAATATCCATACACTCTTTTAATCATTGAGTTTTTTGTAGTGTTCGGATATTCGTTCCATGTTGCAGTTAAGATAGATATAGTCTGCTCGTAATTTTTATTTTTTGGCCCTGAGGCGTTATCACTATTCTTTTTAGAAATCTTCCCCTTAAACTTTATATCTTCTATTGTTTCACTTAATTGAGCATGCATTAACGCTGAATGTGTTAAAAACTCTAACCGTGCCGCAGTGTTATTTAATCCAAGAAGTCTCAATAGTAAAACTGTGGTAATCATCGACCCACCAACAGTTCCTTTATCTGATATTAAAACCTCGGCCATATCTTTCGCATCAATTCTATGAGCCATTGAAATTCTATCGGAATAAGTCATTCCCTCCCAAATAGAAAGCAACTCTTGTATATCTCCATTAGTTCTTACATTTGCATAGTTATAAATATAATCATCAATTTCGGATAGAATTTTTATAGAGGCATCGCTAACTTTCATTTTTTACCTTCTGATTATTCATGACATCAAATAATAAACGGCGTTTATCTTCATCACTCATATTCGCCAATGCAGACAACAAGTGAGCATTAATACCCTCAGCTTTTTCCACCAGCCCTGCATACTCCAGAATAGCCCGTTCAACTTTCATTGATGGCTCCATTAACTCATCAGCCCCAAAGTGCAAATATCCCTGCGTCACATCAGCACTTCGCAATGTACGGTGGTTCATTAAACGCTTGAGGATATACGGGCCAACGCCGGCTAATTCAGCTACTGTGCCATATGTGCGGCGAGCATCATGGCATTTGAACTCTATAGCAGCTAATTCATCTGGATTCGATTCTGGTACGGTAGCGGCCACAATGCGCCGTATCACCCGGCGAGGCTCTTTAACCATGCCTTTTTTCCCATTGAATACGATAGCTTGCTCACCATTCTTCAGGTGGAGACGCCTTCGAAATATCGCCAGTAAAGTATCGGTGATTGGTAGCTCCAGCGGATCACCATTCTTGGTGGTATCAATCCAGAAATAGCGGCCACCAATATTAACCCGGTTCCACTCTAGCCCGAATACCTCAGTACGGCGTAAACCAGTAAATAAGGCCATATCCAAGGCATCACATATTGAAACGGATACATCATCCCTAACCACCATTGACTCCTGCCTAACCTGCTCTACGGCTTTTAGCCAGCGTCCAAGGTCACTTGTCCTGATGCGCTCCGTCTTTCTTACCGTTCCGTGCCACTGGCGTTTAGTGCTGAGAACCATCGTTGGCGGGTCTGGTAAGAGGGTTTTACCTTCCTCATCGCGATAGTGGTCGTAGGAAAAGCGATAAACCGCCCTAAGTGCCCTAGCCCATAAATCAGCTTGTGCCTTGCTCCCTGAGCCTACGCCAGCACGCAAAAGCGATTTATCCTTACCAAACCACACACCCCCTTGAGTAATCGCCTTATGACGCATCTCAACGCGATCCCGGCTAATATTTGCCATAGGTTGCTTCATCCAGTCGCCTGAGAAGTTACCCAAAATAGAGCGATATTGTTTAGCAGTAACTGCCTTGAGCCGGTGAGCGCGGTTATCAATGTAGGTTTGTAGTGCATCCTCCAGGCTGATCAGGCTCATTGCATGAACACGACGGATATCATTGGGATTCTTGCCATTGGTAGCCACTTCACCAAGCAACTCTAATGCTTTGGCTCTAGCGTTCTCAATGCTGAGATCAGGAAAGCGGCCAAGAGTTGCCCGGATAAACTTTCCATTCCGTTTACGGGAGATGCAGAAACTCTTCACGCCAGAAGCGCCAACGCGCAGGATAAGACCATTAACGGCGGTATCCCTGTACTCCAGTCGTCCACCAGCAGGATCTGGAGGCAGGGCCGCTATGCTGGCTTTGGTAAACTTAAAATGATTCACAATACGGTATCCCTAAATAATCGCTTGGTCGCTCTGGGATACTTATGGGATACCTCAGAGCGGTATTAACCAGTATTTATGGGTATTTATACAGTGTCAAGGATGTTGTTAAATAGTTGAAATATAACGAAAGGTAATTATCGGTAACTCATTAATTTGAGACTCATAATCGCTTGGTCACTGGTTCAAGTCCAGTAGGGGCCACCATATAAAACAAGGAGTTAGATGAGGAATCGTCTGACTCCTTTTTCGTTTTATACGAATTGGGTCAGGTAACGGGTCAGGTAAGGAATTACCTCCCCTCCTTCTTCATCCCGCTGCCAGCATCTCCGGATAGTGCGTCGCCACGATATCATTCATTTTTTCTGTCAGGTCGCACCGCTTAAACGTGATGTGCCCGGTTCCTTTCTGGAAATAACGTATACTGAATAAATTATCTTCGTAAACATCCTTCGAAGGGTTATCCCGGATATGATCCATCAGTCGGGTAGTAATATCACCACGATTATCAGGGATCGGTTTACCATCCAGCAGAAACAGCATTCGTTCCAGGTCTGCGAGTTGATCACGTCGCCATCCCCAGTTAAGACTAAATCCCCAGCGGTTATGCGTCACCAGATTGTTAATAATGATCTTCTTCCCAAAACTACAGGGACTATTGGTTTTATAATCCCATGACAGCCCTTTGAAGACATTGATGATACCGCGTTCAAAGACATCCCTTTTATTAAGATGTAACTGCTTAAAGGTACTGAGGATATTGGCTTCGCTGATGGCAGGAAGGTCACCCTCCTCCAGGGTTTTATGCAACTGGTCACGAGCCTGGGCATCCATCAACGCCATCATGCCAGACTTCAGCATCAAGTCGCGCCAGATACTGCGGTCTATATTACGCGTAATGGCGGGCATTGCTTTCTCAGATGGCTCGGTTAGCCAGCTGTCATAGCGGTGCCCGGATTTCATGGCCCAGTCCTGTGCCGTTCCCCCGCCCACTTCTGAAGTAAGGCGGGATACCGCATCAAGCTGCTGTATCAGTTGCTCAATCTGAACCAGTGCCGCATCACGCCCTGACACAGTCCGTTCAATATTAGTTGAGAGGATAAGTTCACTGTGATCCGTTAATACATCGGGTTCTGTTTGCATCGTTAATCATCCATAAAAGCAAACGCGCCTGCCAATAGTGGCTGGCGCATTATGCGATCAATATAAAAAGGGGAAGGTTTGGAGATAAAAATCAGGAATAAGACTCGAAGAATTCAGGTGTTGATTAGGCTGGTTGCGCGTCTGGCTCTGAGGATGTCGATAGCGGTGAGAAATGGAGTCTGATCCTGCCAGGTAAATCCTTTTCGGTCAGTGCGAATCAGCTCATATCTCTCTACCAGAAAGTTAATGGCATCCATCAGTGTGATACCAGCATCAATATGTTCCTGAATCACGGATTCATTAATAAAGGGAGTGTCGTCCAGTCGCAGACCATAGTGCTGGTCTAACAGGCGAGTCAGCAACATTTGCCAGACAGCCACGGGTGGCGGACATGGCTTCGCCACCCGCGGGTTTATTGCAGGATGAGTTTTCATTTTTTCTCTCGTTTGAATTAAAGGGGTTTAGTTTTGGGCGGGATAAATAACGATATAAACATAGCCATATGAACCGAGCCAGCCAGCCTTACAGAAGTCCATTTTCAGCAAAGGACGCTATGTGCCTGCCACCCACGATGAAGTGGTCAAGGACACGGACATCAACTAATCCGAGGGCCTGAATCAGGCGCTGGGTAATGACCTTATCTGACTGGCTGGGCGCGATATCACCAGAAGGATGGTTATGGGCAAGGATCACCGCTGCGGCATTAAAATAGAGTGCGCGTTTTACCACCTCACGAGGGTGAACTTCTGTACTGCTGATGGAGCCGGTAAATAAGGTTTCCCAGGCAAGCAGTTGATTCTGATGGTTGAGATACAACACCATAAACTCTTCCCGCTCACATCCGGCCATTCTCAGACACAGCCAGTCACGGACTGCACTTGTTGAAGTGAAAGCGACTCCCGGTTGATGTAAATAGTGACTGAGTAATTCAAAGGCTTTATCAACAGTACGCTGCACATGTAGGGGCAGTGATGGGGAAGAAAAATCGACTGTGTTTTCCATAAATAGGTCCTCAATCGAGGAGTGGTCAATAGAGAGTGATTGTCAGGGGGTCGGGATGTGAATCTGCCTGACTCAGTCATCGGTATTCATTGGCCTAGTTCAGGAAATGTATTGAGTTGCCCGTGTAGCCTTTAAGACTGGCTGAGTGTGATGATGAGGCTGAGATATATCCAGGCCCTGAAAAAGAAAACCCCTGCCACATCAGTGACAGGGTAAATCAGTGTTCGAAGATTATTGTGCTTCCTGATAGCGGATGTCCTTGCACTCATTTATACCATCAAGCTCTTTACGGATATTCTCCGCTGATGGACTGAAGCTCCCGACCTTGTCATCATTGATGTAGATATCAAACTTCGATGCCTGACTCAGGGCTTCAATAAAAGAAAACCAGGCATTATCGGCACCTCGCCAGCCAAGAGAGGAAGGGACTGGATACTGACTGTCTCCTGTCACCAAGGTAATGGTCTTATCCTCTTCATGTGAGTTAGCCCCCTTGCCTCCAGGAAGCGTGATATACACGCTATGCTGAAGGTTATCCTCCTCATCCGGATTCGTAGTACAGCTTACATTCAGAACCGTCTTTTCCGGGCTGGTGATAATGTACTCCGTCACGCCCATGGCAAAATTATTAGTCCACATGTTAGGTATCGCACTGGCAGGCGCTGCACAGAGCATCATGCTGGTTGCCAGTATTACTGGTATCAGTCTCATTGGTATCTCCATATTGGTGAGTCAGAAATTATCTATATCTAAATTGCGTCAATTAGCCCCTCGTTATTTGAGGTATGAATAAGCATAAGTGACGCGGTATTTTTGCCGAAACGATATTCAGTCTGTACAGACTGAATAAATATGATATCGCTGAACAGGTATTCTCACGCCGTCTGATGATAAATGTCGAAATATTTATCCGGTCAGACGGACCTTCTAGTTTGTCTTATCTTTTGTCCATTTTGGACGATTGCCATTAGAAAACGATTTAGACAGCGACCAGTACTCGATCGGGAAACGCTTGACGAGCTCGCCGTTAAGGCGAACATCAATGGTGCGATACTGGCCGTTATTCATGGTTCCTTTGCTGAAATAGGCGTTGCTACTGCAGGTTCCCGTATCGTACTGATTCCAGCCTTTTTCTGGTTTAGCCACAACATAAAAATCCCCTAATGCACAACCGTTGGTGGATTTACGGTTCACAATCGCAACCCGGTTAGTGGCTGCAAGAACAATAGAACAGGTACTGTTTTTTCCGCCACAGACATCCCATAGCACGCGTCCCTTAGGATCTTTGAATGACCAGATAGTATCAGGCGGTATATCACTACGGGCGAGGGAAGGAAGGCTAAACCCCAGTCCTGAACTCAGAGCAAGAACAGCAATCATTTTTTTCATGGTTATATTCTCAGATAAGTAAAAGTTGTATTTCTTCCTGTCAGCGACTTTACCTGACAGAAAAAACTGTTTAAGAGCAAACACCTGAGTCAGCAGATACTGTAGATAGCCTGCTGACGGTAGTGTTTCGTAAAAACAACAATCTCTCCTTATGGTCGCAGTCTACTCAGCACAATGATGGCTGCTGGTATCGGCATGACATGTGAGGGATAGCGCATCACGGACGGAATCGAAATGCGGCAGTGCCTGGATAAAGTCAGGCCGGGTTGAAAGCAGGCTGAAATCCTTGTGTGGAATAAAGGTGGCTCTCAGGACTGTCACGGTATGGATATTTTCTAGCGGGTAAACCGCAATACGGCCCTGTAACTCACCCACCAGATACCAGTGACCATACAGTGAAATAAGCCGGTATGGAGCCAGCCCTTCGCAACGCATCCCCTCTGCCAGCAATATGACTCGCTGACGGGTTGAGATAGCACTGACCAGACGATAAAAAGTGAGTGAGCCTGAGGGAGGAATTGCATTTGCTGGCTGCCATACCAGGCAGGGCATGTCATCGGCATTCAGCAGAGCACCGGCCAGCCTTCTGTCGAAACCGGGGAAAGCATCAGCCAGCCCCGTACGGTGAGCAAAGGTCAGTACATCAAATTCCCCCTGGGCCCCGCTATTTCCTGAGCGCAAACGACAATGTCCCTGGTGATACTCCAGGTCGAGGTACATCAGACGTTCATGAAAATCCCGCCTTAAGGTACGAACGGACACGCCAAACTCAGCAGCAAGTTTGGTGACGCTCAGAGTTTCACCGGTGACAAGACGACAGATGATAAGTGACAGCCTGACAGCCAGCCGGTCATGGCGACGTTCTGCCTGTGTCATGGGAGGGACTCCATTCAGATTAACTGACTGAAAATTTAAGTGATTACTTTAAAGAAGGTGCCGGACAGGGTATGGACATCATGAAAACTATTTTTTCTTTTTGCGGAAGTGAGAGATGGTGTGCCTTAAGGAGGTATTAGCTGGATTTAGCATCAGCGAAGATAAGCGTATGTGGACAGGTTATGTCCCCCGTAAACAATCCATTAACAAGTTTCGAGAAAAGATATTTTCGGCTTTTATGCAATCTGCTCCATCAGCGTTTCCGCTATCACCCAGAGCGCCCGGTTAAGTTTCACATCGCCATCAATACCACGCACAGCCCGAGTATGAGTACGTTTCCCCGTGATATTACGCCCGGACAGCCCGCCTTTAATCAGGTTCTCCTGAATACGCTGATACGTGGTCCACAAATCATTGCTCTCGTCCTGCCAGCGCCGGGGCGCAAGTACCTGAGATGCCGTCACAGGCTGGTGGTCCTCACCGAAACGATAGGTCAGTGCAGCCTGAGCCAGCGCCTGCTGTGCCGGTGGGGGCAACATCAGGGATTGCATGGCATCCCGTTTCTCCTCAACGCGGTCAAAAATCCCCAGCACCTCATAGGCCCCTTCAATCACCTGACTCACCACATCTCCCTTATGCGGTACCCGTACCTCACCAAAGGTTTCACCACAGACAAGCCCGTTCTGGCACACCGCCCGGAATAATCCCGGCAGCATCTGATAGGAGCTGGAGCCGTCATGGGAGTTGAGCAGAATGATTTCAGGGACCTGTTTCCCGGTAATTTGCCCCGCCCGACGCAGGCGTAACATATGCTTGGTATGCTCACGACGCCCGGGGTCTCGTACCCGGGTCTGACAGGCAAAGAACGGCTGAAAACCTTCCTTCTGCAGACTGTCGAGCAGCGATATGGTTGGAATGTAGGTATAACGTTCACTCCGGGACTGATGTTTATCCTCACAGAAGACACTGGGCACCACGCGAAATAACTCCTCATGGGTTAAGGGGCGGTCACGACGGATAAGGTTTGCTGCGCCAAAGCGCGAAGCCAGACGGGTCATATTCAGTTCCTTTATTTTGAAAATAAATAAAATCAGGCCCCGTCGCATTCAGCGACGGGGCCTGAAGAGAGGAGCGTTACATCTTCAGAAGAAAAAATCCCACAGAGAGCGGGCAACACGGACGACAATATCCCGTATCGCCTGGATGACATTTCGGGTGGGAGCGGATACCGCAGATGAGCGGGCAACGGTATCAAGCATATCGCCCACAGTTCGTCCAAATCGCTCCCGGGCCTGCCCTCTGATATTTTCCGTACGTAACGACTTATGCAGCCGGGAGGTCACAGGGCTGGTGGCTTTATCCGGCAGGCACGCCATCATCACCGAGACCATCGCGGCAATTCCCCAGCGGGTTCGCGCTGAGACGGCACAAAGCGGATGGATGGGCGCAAAGCGCTGGCGGATATCCTCCAGCTTCAGGCTCAGATTATGCCTCTGCGGTACCGAAGGACTATCGAATGCAGATGCTCCCTGCGGGAGCGGTTCAAACCGGTCTACCTGACTGACCACAAACAAGACTTTGTCCCGGTACGGGCCAATCACCTCCCGATAGAATTTCTCATCAACCGACAATGCCCGGTCGTCAGCCTTGATAACCCACAGAACCAAATCCATCTCCGGCAGCAGAGACTGATAGAGTTCCGCATACTGACGGTCTCTGACCTCGCTTTCCCCCGCACCGGGTAAATCGATTATCATCAGACTGTGCTTATCTGCTTTAAGCCGAAAGCGTAAAGCATCACGTGTACAGGCCAGAACATCACTGACCGGTGAGACCTCGCCACTGAACAAGGCATTACACAGGGACGACTTCCCGGCCCCGGATTTTCCGGCGATACCGATTACGGGTTCGTAATCAGTGAGACTCTGCAGGCGTTCAAGAATACGGTTACGAATAGCAGGAGGCAGACCGGATAGCGCACGCTCTATCGCTGCCGGAATAGGTAATTCATGCATGATTCTATTTCCTCTGAACATGAAAAAGACTAACTAGAAAGTCAGTCTTTGAAGAACATCATGCAAATGAAATATATCTGAATTTTTTTAAAATAAAGGAAAAAATCTTACACTCTACGGTTCATTCTTGTCATATTCACGTTCAGTTATGGTGACTCCTATTTTTAGTACTACCGCCAGTGAAAGTCAGTTTTTATCTTGCATAGATAACAGGGGGATATCCTGAAGGATCCTCATAAAATTCAGTAAACCAATATCATATCGGTATATCGTTGCCGTAATTTCTTCAAACCTGAGCCTAGCAATAGGGTTTTCAATATTAGCGGAGCATACCTAAATATATTCTCGCCAACTTTAATAGCGAAATAACTCGCCTGTATTTCACTATATTTGTCTGATATTTATGATGTATCCTTCCTTTTTCAAGGCTGAAACCACTTAACCACATAATAATACTGACTAAAGCCGCGATCAGGCTAAACACCGCGACCCGCTCAACTGAATGGTTAGCTCTAAGCCTTAACCCGAATCCTCAGTGAGGATTTTTTCATCCTGAAAATTTTGCTCGATTTGCATTCTGCGGCTGTATAACTTCATCACCTGTTTAGGGGAAAATTCTGTGCTATTTGTAAAAATAAACCAGGGTGATTTTCCCACTGTATGGGCTTTAGTTGTCACCGATGGCCTGGGCGCTCTTTCCTTTGAACGTTTGAATTTACGGCCTTTAGGCTTACTTTTATAAAGATAAAAATGGCCTTCATGTTGTGCTTTTTTACTTCGCCCCAGCAGACCTTCACCCAGATAAGTTGCTGTTGTTGATGTCTTTATGCCTGAATTAATTACCTTTTCCCATCCATCACCAACATTGTAATAGTGATTACCCAGCACCCGACAAATATAAGTCCAGCCACGAGAACTGACCTGTTGAAACCACCACCCCTGAAAACCGGCATCGGTAATAACAATGACATGAGTTTCGGGTGTAAAGCACTCAGCAAGCGACTCAAGAAAATATTCATGCACCTCAGGATTCGCCGTCTGCGATGACGGAACGACATAACTCATCAATGGTAAAGAGCGACCATCACATGCCAGGCTCGCCTGCAGGAGTTGGAAACGCGAGGCATGATAAGCGCTCCAGTCAATGAGTATCACAGCACGGGACATTCCCTGCGTGATTTTCTGCGTAACACGCTGAAAAATTATGGAAATCTCATTTTATAAATGAGTATTCCCCAGCAGTCTATCTACACGCTTTATTTTGTTTTTAACCGATGCCGTTCCGGTTAAATGACGTCCAATACTGGTAAGCGTAAGAGATGCACCATTTATTACAGCACTGGTTGCCTCAATCAGTGCTTTTTGACGATAAAGATGCAGAGGCTCCAGTATATTTTTAAAAAAATTTCGGCATAATGAACGCGCAGACATAGTGGTGATTTCCTTGAAATTGTTATTACAATCAATTAGATCGCAACATACTATGCATGTCTCCTTTTCTGTGGATTTGTCAGGGGATATCCCCCCTGTTATCTATACAAGACAAAAACTTACTGGAGATCCTCAATGGGGGGCACTAAAAATAGGGAAGTCTACAAAATCACAGTCATCATGATTTTACAAACATAATAAAATAAATAATTAAATAATATTAATAGGTAATTCCTATCTTAATGAGATAGTAAACCATTGCATATGATGTAAAAATGTTAATGGATGTCACAACCTATTTTCGGAAAAATAAATGAACAAAATATACAAATTAGTCTGGAATGTGGCCCATGGAGAATGGGTTGTTTGCTCAGAACTGGGTCGCAAGACAAAATTAGGCTCATTGCGTAGTTCATTGATTATTGGTGCTTTACTCTTATCTCAAAATGCAATTTCAGCCGAGTGTAGCACGAATGCTAACGGCACGATCACTGTAAATAATTCGATCAATACTGCGGGATGTAGCGTTGAATCTATAGGCAGTGAAATAGGCAATACTAGTATTTGGAATACCGGTATCCTGCAATATAGTCAGGGAGTCAACCGAAACATCACTATTTTAAATGACTTAAGTTTTACGATAAAAGGCAGTGCGGGGATTGCAGTTGGTGGTACTAGCCCAGCCTATGTTTCTACTTTTGATGCTTCAAATAAGACAATAGATCTTACTATAGCTAATCTTGATACTAATGCCGCTAAACCGGAAGGTGATAATATAGCGAAGGTAGGGGTTGGTTCATCACATGGGGCTACTGTAAAAATAGGAACAATGAACCTAACGATGCTGTCTTTACCAAACGGGACATCATATAGCGAGAGATTTGAACATTACGGAGTGGTAGCCGGATCAAGCGTAAATGCGGGTGAACAAGAGAACTTCAATGGAATGTATTCACGTGCGCTATTTGATAACTTAGATATCAATATGGCCTCTACGAACAATACGGGGTTTTTAGCTAGTTCGTATCCATTGGTCGTTGGTATCAGGGCTATTCAAGGCGCATCTCGTAACTCGGGGAACGGTGCCGCAGGATATGTGAGTGTATCCGATACACTTAATCTCAATATTAAGAATGGCAAGAATGATGCTATTGGGATTTACATATCAGGTTCGGAAATTAATAACGTCACCCCTCAGGTACACCTCCATGACAGTAATATAAAGATAGTTAGTAGCTCATCTCGCGCTAATGCCATACGGTTAGGTAAAAGTGCTGCGATAGGTACCGGAGAGGGGCAGTTATACTCCAGCGGTAAAATGTTCCTGGATACAACCGAAGCACCTAATGATGCCAGTATTGATATCATCTGGCAGGGTGCTTTATTAGATGCTAATGAAAATACATCCCGTACTGAAATAAAATCAGGCAAAGAGGCTATAACTATTAGCGGTAATGCCAGTCAGGCTACAGCTAAAACAATCACTAATTTTAACAATCTCATCGTGAATAAGACAGGTAACAATGGTTCCGATCTTATTAATGTTGCCGGTGGGCAGAATTTATACCAGTTGAGTGTGAGAGGGGAAGATAGCAATCTCATTTCTAATAACGGAAAGGATGCCTATATTCTGGATGTGGCTGGTTCAGCCTCCAGCGCAAGTAACGTTCTTTTCAATTTTTCTCAAGGGAGAATGCAAGGTCTGATCAATACATCTAATGCATCAAAATTGGATGTTAATATTGCAGACGATGCGACTTGGCAATTAGAAAAAAATGCCAGTAGTACTACCGCTAGTTTCACTACCTTGAATCTTAACAATTCGTCCCTGATCGCACATGACGTTAACAATGGGAATTCGACGGGAAATAATAGTATTTCCTCATTTACTCTCAAGGGTAATGTGCTGGCGAAGAACTCTGAAATAGATATGGCCAATGGGGTAGCTGGGGACCATCTAACCATCGACGGGAATTTCACTACTGGTGGTAATACATGGCTGATGGACTCGTACCTTACTGGAGAAGGAGTAAGTACCAATAATGGAGGGGATGGTAAATCTTATACGGATACTGTCACAATCACTGGTGATACTATTGACCGTGGTTATGATTATGTATGGATTAACAACCTTAACATGAACAAGCCAACAGGCCAGGAATCACTTGAACTTATAAAGGTCAATGGTCAATCAGATGGCGAGTTTCTGCTGCAGCGCAGGGTTGTAAAAGGGAATTATGAGTACCTGCTGAATAAACATAGCGATGATGGGGCTTGGTACCTGGAAAGCTTCGCAATGAAAGGTGAAACCGGGGCAACAGGTGAAACCGGGGCAACAGGTGAAACCGGGGCTACGGGTGAAACCGGGGCTACGGGTGAAACCGGGGCAACAGGTGAAACCGGGGCTACGGGTGAAACCGGGGCAACAGGTGAAACCGGGGCAACAGGTGAAACCGGGGCTACGGGTGAAACCGGGGCAACAGGTGAAACCGGGGCTACGGGTGAAACCGGGGCTACGGGTGAAACCGGGGCTACGGGTGAAACCGGGGCTACGGGTGAAACCGGGGCAACAGGTGAAACCGGGGCTACGGGCGGAACTGGCGGCCATACCCCTGTATTACGGCCAGAGAGTGCAAGCTATGCCGCGAATGCCTGGAGTGCTAATCATATGTTTAATATGACGTTGCATGATCGTATTGGTGAAAGTGGATTAGTGAAAACCACTGCTGAAGATGAATTAGCCTCGTCGCTATGGATTCGCTCAACTGGGAAACGGACAGAAAGTAATAGTTCTGGTCAATTAGATACTCGAATTTATGACACTACTATTGAATTAGGTGGCGATATTGCGCGTTGGGATACTAATCAACAACGATATCATTTGGGTCTGATGGCTGGGTACGGTAATAGTAATAATAAGACAACCTCTTCAGTGACGGATTATCAATCGAAAGGGAAACTTTCAGGCTATAGCGTTGGTATGTATCTCACTTGGTTCGAGAATGCCCTTGATAATTCAGGATGGTATACCGACAGTTGGTTACGCTGGAATGACTTTAATGCCAGTGTCTCGGGAGATCAGTTATCTAAAGAGGACTATAAGCTTCGTGGCATTACTGGTTCTCTTGAATCTGGTTATGCATGGCGTGTAGCTGGCAATGATAAAACCAGTTTCTGGCTGACTCCACAGGCCCAGGTTACCTATTTAGGTGTTACCTCAAATGATTTCACTGAAAAAACAGGTACTAATATTAAAGGAAACAAAGATGCGGTTGAATCTCGTCTGGGTGTACGGGCCAGTACTACGACCCATACAAGCGGGACCTTCATTCAGCCGTATGTTGAGCTTAACTACAGGAACTTAAACCGTTTACAAAGTCCAAATCTTGATGGACAACGTGCAGCGGCTATAGGTGGTAAAAATTCGTTCGAAACGAAAGCAGGGGTTGAAACAACAATTAGCGATAATACCAGACTTTGGGCTAATGTTTCCTATGTAACAGGAAATAAGGATTTCAATTCATATCAAGGGATGATTGGTATTAACGTTAAGTTTTAATTAACTATGGTAAGGGAAAGGAATCCCTTGCCACATTCTGAAAAAATTTGAATATAATTTTGTCATCTGAATAATTAAATTCTTTCTGATGGAGGAGCGGATTCAGCAATATTTGATTGTTCATAGAAAAGCAAATTTTCACAATCGTAAACCGGAAAAACTATAATAAACTACACGTTATACATAGTGTGTACAATTTTTCGACGTAGATTGATGTCTATCACATTATTGAGAATTTCGCTGAGAGTTATTTTTAACATTGGTTGTCATTGAGACCGCATATTTTTGAGGTAAAAATGTCTCCATTACAGATTTTAATTTTGACGCAGGATTCATATCTGAAGATTGGCTTATCTTTCTTGATAAAAGAACTAATTGGGCAAGTTCCAGTTCGTATTAGTGACGGTGTCGATCTCTTCGACGAGCAACTGTTTGGAATGTGTGATTGCTTTATAATTAATGATAGAGTGACATGGGATATACTTAACCATCCTTTAATAAAGAAATACGAAAATTGTAGAGAAAGAAATAGAATAATTATTCTTTCTGCTGAGATAAATGAATTCAAAAAATCTTTGGAACATATTCTTTTAAATTCAATGAGGCAAAAAATTTTTTTTAATAATATGAAG
>NZ_CACVAD010000028.1 GCF_902726545.1 Yersinia artesiana
CAATAATTGAGAACTATAGTACGGTAATTAAAGAATATGCGGGGAATAACCTGAAGAAGTTTAAGGAGTTTTATCCCGATACAGAAATTAAAGACACTTATGGTGCCGATGAGTTAATGGATTATAGTTGTTTTTTCTTAAAAGAAAATCCCGAATTGAAAAACCTTTTACTTGAGTATGATCTAACTAATATGGATACATTGAATTCTATTACGGATGAGATGAGAGAAAAAATGGAGGATGTAGAGGATATTGAGAAGAGGGATAAGAAGATAGGTGAATTAACCTATACACTGATGACAGTTTCTGGCTCGCTGATAACCACGAAAAAACTAGATAATGATTATATGTGATCTGAATGACGTAATCACTTATCGTTACGCTCTCAAAAAATAAAGCCAATAGGGACAATGCCAAATTTCAATTTTTAATAAGCATTGTCCTTTTTCTTATGTTATATCCGCCATTCCCTCGGCGGCCTCTTGACGCCACTTGACGACTAATGCCTTCCGCCCTGTTACGCCCAGATTTTTAACAATTTCCGCAGTCGTACGCCCCTGCTGTAAATATTGTCGCAATGCGGGAAGAGGGGCTTTTGTTTGCAGTAGTAGCCGCTGTAACGCAGGCAAACTCGCCTCTAATGGGCGCAAAGCAAACGCAAACCCGGTAAGCTCGCGCCAGTCATCATCATTTAAGGTAGTATCAGGTTGCTCTGGCGGGTGTAACGATACTGGCATTTCCAGACCAATCCATTGCTGCAACCAATACCAATCCCGCTCTAATTGCTGCCGTGCCGCCTCACAGAGCATGTTCCCGGCGGGACTCAGGGGTAACACGGCCATTGCCGCGTAACAGCCACTGCTGGCTTCTTTATGACTCCCGATACGCACCAGATGAAAGCCGCAAGCATGCCAAAAATACGCTAATTCTGCCGTATAACCAAAGCTGACCGAAAGAAAATCCAGCCCTTCGCGCTGCGCCCGAGCTTGTTCGGCAGCAATCATCTGCCGGGCAATCCCTTGCTGTCGCCATAATGGTGCTACCGCGATTCGACTAATTCGTCTGGATAATAATATTGGCGCTTGCCATTGCCCGCTGTGGGCCGCCAGTGATTGTGCCACCAAACTGCCTTTTGGCCGCCGCCTGCCAGCCCAAACAGCATGAGCTAATGCGCTATCCAGCCCGCCTTCATCCACCAACCACAAAGCCCCCACCACTGAATCAGCAACCTTTACGGCTGAAAAATGCATACCGGGCGCATCCATCAAACGCCGCAAATCAAGTGGTGTGGTGCGATAATGAGCGCTGGAAAGCAAACCATAAAAGTGGCGCAATAATTCGGGATGGCTCAACCAATCGGACTGTTCGCAGGCGATGATCTCGACAGGTGTAGAGGCTGATTCTATTGACGACAATTTATCATTCATCCGGTCATCATTGAACAGCATAATATCGTCGATAATCTGCTCCAGCGGATCATGGCTGGCCCAGCGAATAGGGTCTGTCAGTGTTAAATGATGCCAATCACTTAAGGTCGCGCAAAATTTCAATAAGAAGCCACGCCCCGTGCCTTCATAACCCTGTACCGTTGTGGTTAATAAAGCTCGAGGAAAGTGGGTCAAAAGCGCCGACAATAGCGCAGTTGGGATAGCGGCGGCCTCATCAATCAATAACCAATCAACATCACTGACGTCATGTTGCTGGCAATACTCCAGCAGTGCATCTGGCGCCCAAAAACGCGCGCGATCCCCTGCTCGCTGACTTAATACTTGAGTAGCGGCCTTGCCCGGCCCAGTGACCCAACAATTGCCTGTAGATTGCGCCACCAGCATACCGGCAAGTGTCGACTTCCCCCGACCGCGTGCTGCTGTTAGTACCCAAACACCCTGCCTGGCCTGCATCAAGCGCTGAAGAATCGCCTGCTGTTCTGTAGTGGGGGTACCGTCTGGCGGCCGCCAGTTTGGACGAGCCTCAAACTGCGGTACAGGCGGCAACTTACCCTGTTGCCACAAAAACACATCGCGAGAGGCCAGAAGTTGGCGCTGCACATGGCGGATAAAATTCGGCGTCGTGATTGGCGCGCTCTGTTCACTCCAGCGCAGGCTGTCGGTATCGGGTAAATGTAGCCAATCGCCCCACTCAGGCACTAATAACAGTAGCCAACTTCCTGCCCGTAATACTCCTGCTAACACCGCCAGCGCTTCGGTATTCAAGCCATCGGTGGCATCAAATACACCGTGTAACCCCTCCTGCCCCAATAAGGTTTTGGCCGCCGTCGGTCGAATGCCATTGGCACCAGGGGGGAAATGCTCCCCCACCCACAGCCAATCGCCAGCTAGTTGTTCACTCAGATTTATCGCCTGCTGCCGCGCCCAATCAGCATCGCCACTGAGCACCAGCAAGCGCCGATGCCCCTGCTGTGCCATCAACACCTGGCTGGTGATAATCCCATTGATCACGCTAGGATTTACCAATAATCAGTGAGAGCAAACCCGCAGCGATCAATGGCCCAACCGGCACGCCACGGAACAAGGCAACGCCCAATACGGTTCCAACTAATAACCCAGCAACCACCGACGGTTGGTGTGTCATCAATGACACGCCCCGCCCGCCAAGCCAGGAAACCGCGACCCCAACCACAATGGCTAAAATCGATTTCCACTGGACAAAGGAGTGCAGCACTTCGCTGGCACTGATTTTTCCACTGGCAATCGGTGTCATTACACCAATAGTCAGAATCAATATACCGATAGTTAATCCGTATTTTTCTATCCAGGGAAAGAACTGATTCAGTGGGGTGATACGCACCGCGATTAGTGTCAGAATTGCGAGTGTAACAGTCATGTTGTGGCTAATAATACCGAGTCCAGCCAGCACTAATAGGATTAATAAAGTGGGGTCAAGAGCTGCCATTGTTATTGTGCCTTATCATAAGAGTGATGCTGCCTTGCAATAAAATGCCGGCAGCCAATGCACCGGCAAAAAGTACGCTTATGATAGTCTCTGCTTACTTGAGGTTCTAGCGCTATTAGCGGGTGGCAAAGGTGTTGCAGCTATTCGGGTTGCCGCTGTCGAAACCACGTTTGAACCAGGTATAACGTTGCGCCGAGGTGCCATGAGTGAAACTATCTGGCACTACGCGCCCTTGGCGCTGCTGCTGTAACCTGTCATCACCAATGGCCTGTGCAGCATTCAGCGCTTCTTGTAAGTCACCAACCTCTAATACATTTTGCTGTTCCATGGCTTTGCCCCAGACCCCGGCAAAACAGTCCGCCTGCAATTCCATTTTGACCGATAAGCGATTAGCTTCCACCTCAGATGCGCCTTGCTGTTGTTGCCGCACTTTAGTATCGATACCCATCAAATGCTGTACATGGTGCCCAACTTCATGAGCAATCACATAGGCTTGAGCAAAGTCGCCATCTGCACCCAGTTTATTTTTCATATCTTCATAGAAAGATAAATCGATATAAACCGTACTGTCCGCCGGGCAATAAAACGGGCCCATTACCGACTGACCGGTACCACAGCCGGTGCGTGTTGCACCGCGGTACATCACCAATTTAGGTTCTTGGTAGCTGCGGCCCATTTTTTGAAAAATAGGTTTCCAGGTGTCTTCAGTATCGGCTAGCACCACAGAGGTAAATTTAGCGTATTGGTCATCTTTGGCGCTGACAGAACCTTGTGGGCGTGGTTGAGTCTGGGTTTGAGACATAGGATCGCTGCCGTTTAACAGCGGCGTCAGATCAACTCCGTAATAGCCCGCCACCAGCACCACTATCAGGATAACCAGACCACCTTTGCCACCAATTGGAGGACGGAATCCGCCACCGCCGCCAGATGAATCACCCCGCCGGTCTTCTACATTGTTACTTTCGCGACGACCTTGCCAACGCATAGCTTTGCTCCCAGATATATTCCTTACGTATTATCGTAGGAAATCCGCGAAGCTAATACCATTAAAAGTACAAATGATTAATGTCACGGGGGAAAATAAGAAGAATAAGGGGAGATAGAGGTTATCTCCCCTTATACCCGTCATACTTCAAGCTGCATGTGCGTTGGCTGCTCTCGCTCACCCGAATCATTGACTAGTGTCAACTCCTC
This sequence comes from Yersinia artesiana, assembly GCF_902726545.1. Taxonomy (GTDB): domain Bacteria; phylum Pseudomonadota; class Gammaproteobacteria; order Enterobacterales; family Enterobacteriaceae; genus Yersinia; species Yersinia artesiana. The sequence continues at coordinate 4,108 of NZ_CACVAD010000028.1, forward strand.
GGGATTTTCTCAATTGCCGCCTTCCTGCAACTCGAATTATTTAAGGTATAAAAAGGTTACGTCAGAGAAAACGTAATCGATTGCGTAGTTAGTCTAATTTTACGCCAATACGGTGTGCAACTTCTTCGTAGGCTTCAATCAAACCACCCAGGCTTTGACGGTAACGGTCTTTATCCATTTTGTTCAGGGTTTTCTTATCCCACAAACGGCTGCCATCAGGTGAAAATTCATCGCCCAACACCACTTCACCGTTGAACAAGCCGAATTCCAACTTGAAATCCACCAGGATTAAACCTGCATCATCAAACAGTTTGCTCAGCACGTCATTAGCCAAATAGCTCAGCTCTTTCATCCGCGCTAATTGTGCTTCTGTCGCCCAGCCAAACGTCTTGCAGTAAGACTCATTGACCATCGGATCATGCATAGCATCATTTTTCAAAAACAAGTCAAACAACGGTGGATTCAGTTCCAGACCTTCTTCGATACCCAGACGCTTGACCAAAGAACCCGCAGCACGGTTACGGATAACACACTCAACCGGGATCATTTCCAGTTTTTTCACCAGCACTTCGGTGTCTGATAGCAAGCGTTCCATTTGGGTGGGAATACCGGCTTCTTCCAATTTAGCCATAATGAAATGGTTAAATTTGTTGTTTACCATGCCTTTACGATCGAACTGCTCAATGCGCTGACCATCCAGTGCTGATGTATCGTTACGGAACTCCAATACCAATAGGTCAGGATTTTCGGTGGTATAGACGGTTTTCGCCTTGCCACGATACAACTCAGCTAGCTTTTGCATCTTAATTACTCCAGTAATGTGACAATCTTTGATATACCCTTGGCACTTGAAGCCACAGTGATATTTACTGCAACAACAAGCTCTTCGGGTAGAAATAAACAAAGGGGCCGAAGCCCCTTTGGTTTTATTGAGTACTTATAGCACTAGTCTGACTAAGCGCCGCCTGGAACACCGCTACCAGCGCATCGTTCTGCGACTGAGTAAGCGTTTGCCCCTTAGGCCCGATGAACTGTAGGCTACTGCGGTTATCGAGATCACCGACTTGCAGCTTATAATCACCGGTTGGCAATTCTGGGTCTTTGGCACCCAATGCATCCCAACTGCTGCTGCTCATCGATTTAACGGTAACATTGATCGTACCCAGTGGGCGGCTACGATCTGTGACTTTCATGCCCACTTTTTCAAGTGCATTTGGCAGACGTTCCCACAACACTGCATATGGCGCACGTACAATCAGTTGCGGTAAGCCGGTATCATCACTGCCACTTTGGACATCAAGAGTACCGACTTTGCGTGCTGCCTGGCTGCTTTCGCTATCAGAACGCACCTTATCCAGACCTTCGATAATGGCATTCAGCATGGCGCCATTGTAGCGCTGAATTTCGGTATAGCTGGTAATAGGTTTGCCACCTTGTTGTAACTCAAGGGATTTCACCACCAGAGCCAACTGATAACCTTGCTCTTGTACACTTATCTGATAACGCCCTTCAAACTGGACGTCTTCATCTGCACGATTCCATTTAACCCAGTCAGTTGTCAACGTTTGGCTGGCATCCTGACGGCTGGCGATCGCCCAGTTTTTATCCTGTAGCACGCGGGTAACCTGCGCCCACAAGTTACGATTTTGCGGGCTATTTTCTAACAATAGCTTGCTGGTATCGTTAGCATTTTCAGCGCGAGAACCGCTTAACAATGCCAGTGGCTGAACCGGAGGACGGATGTCCAACTGTTTGCCCACAGCGCCTTGAGTGTTGACGGAGCGGATATCATACTCACCATTTTGCACGGGCAGAATCATCCCTGCCGGTGAGTTCAGTGGTTTCAGCCCCGGAGCTTCAAGATAAGACTCGTCACCGCCAACCTGGCGTTTGTAGCGTTGGTCGGTGGTACAGCCTGCCAGCAACATCGCCAGCGAAACCCCCACAACCGTTACCACCGTCGACTTTTGCAATGTTATTGCCATCAAATTTCCCTAAGAGTTACAGCAAACCTACGCTTTTCAGCGCGTCTTCCACAATCCGTTGGGCCGGATCAGTCAACGGGGTCATTGGCAGACGCATAGTGTCGTTAGCCATTAATCCCAGCTTCTTCGCGGCCCATTTCACCGGAATTGGGTTTGCTTCTACAAATAAATGCTGATGCAAAGGCATCAAGCGCTGATTCAAACGGCGAGCTTCGGCAAAGTTACCCTGTGCAGCCAATGCACAAAGTTCAACCATTTCGCGCGCAGCAATATTTGCTGTCACCGAAATAACCCCTTTACCGCCCAGTTGCATAAAGTCCAGACCGCTCGCATCGTCACCACTGAGCAGGATGAAATCTTCATCATCAACCAGCACTTGGATCTGACTTACACGACTTAAGTTCCCTGTTGCTTCTTTAACAGCAACAATATTTTTAATCTTAGCTAAGCGAGCAATGGTCGGCGGTAACATATCGCAACCGGTACGCGAGGGCACATTATAGAGAATTTGTGGCAAATCGGTACTTTCAGCGATCGCTTTAAAGTGCTGATACAACCCTTCCTGCATCGGACGGTTATAATATGGCGTCACCGTCAGGCAACCCACCACACCGGTATCTTTAAATCTTTCTGTGAGTGAAATGGCTTCGGCGGTAGCATTCGCACCGGTTCCGGCAATCACAGGAATACGGCCATCGGCCAGTTCGAGCGTCTGCAAGACAACATCAACATGTTCGTCATGGTTCAACGTCGCAGATTCACCCGTCGTGCCTACGGAGACAATTGCCGCAGTTCCACTGGCTACATGATAATCGATAAGTTTCTTAAGACTCGCACGATCGACATTACCTTTGTCGTCCATCGGCGTTATCAGCGCAACTATGCTTCCTGTAAAGATCGAACTTCCCGTAGACATTGACCACCCCCACCTTAAACAAGTTACTCATGGTACTTTTGACCTCTATCCAAAAGCAAGCAAACAACTGTGTTGTAAGCGCTTGGCAGCAGGTTTTTTTTATGTTTACCATGGTAACCCCAAAGAGCATGACAGGAAGAGCGATTTTGCCGCAGCTTGATGAACATTATCTGGTCATTACCGCACTCGGTGCTGACCGCCCTGGAATCGTGAATACCATCACCCGCCATGTCAGTAGCTGCGGTTGTAATATTGAAGATAGCCGGCTGGCCATGTTTGGTGAGGAGTTCACATTTATAATGTTGCTTTCCGGCAGTTGGAACGCGATAACCCTACTGGAATCAACCTTGCCGCAAAAAGGCGCAGAGCTTGATTTGCTGATTGTGATGAAACGCACCAATGCACAAAATCAGAAAGCCATGCCTGCCACCGTCTGGGTGAAAGTCGAGGTGAATGACTCCCCCCATATTATTGAACGGTTTACCAATCTGTTCCATTGCCACAATATGAATATCGCTGAGTTGGTTTCCAAGACTCAACCGGCTGAAGGTAACATTCCTCCCCGGTTGCATATTCAGATAAGTGCGCACAGTCCTGCCAGCCAAAACAGTTCGATAATCGAACACGCTTTTTATCAGCTATGTACAGAACTCAACGCACAAGGCAGTATTAGCGTTGTGAACTATCCACAGCATGACTCACGAATGGAGAGTTAGTAATGAGCCCATTGAAAGCCGGTGATATAGCGCCGAAGTTTAGTTTGCCCGACCAAGATGGCGAGCAAATTAGTTTGGCCGACTTCCAGGGACAACGTGTCTTGGTCTATTTCTATCCTAAAGCGATGACGCCTGGCTGTACCGTTCAGGCCTGTGGTCTGCGCGATAATATGGATGAATTGAAAAAAGCAGGCGTCGAAGTGTTGGGTATTAGCACCGATAAACCTGAAAAGCTGTCACGTTTTGCCGAAAAAGAGCTACTGAATTTCACTTTACTATCTGATGAGAATCATGAAGTTGCAGAGCAATTTGGTGTTTGGGGCGAGAAAAGTTTTATGGGGAAAACCTACGACGGCATTCATCGTATCAGCTTCTTGATTGGCGCTGATGGCAAGGTGGAGCATGTGTTTGATAATTTCAAAACCACCAACCACCACGAAATCGTTATGGACTACTTGCACCAAAGTGCTTGAGTCATAACACAGCGGCCCTGGCCGATAAATGGCAAAAAAGAGCGCTCAAACGCTCTTTTTTATTGGCAATAAATCGAATGATCCCCAAAGCCATTGCTGTTGCAGCAAGGCAGCCAGCGAACTCATCCCGATGAGCTGACTCCGGTCAGTGATTCGGGTGAGTGAGTGCAGCTAACACCGCTGCGGCATCAAGGGCACAGGGGATAATTAATCCGCATCCGGGATAAACTCCTCCGGCCAGGCATGGATAACAGCTTTCACCAATGTTGCCAGTGGAATGGCAAAGAACACACCCCAAAAGCCCCACATCCCACCAAAAATGATCACAGACAAAATAATCACCAGCGGGTGCAAATTCACCGCCTCAGAGAACAGCACCGGTACCAGTAAGTTGCCATCCAGCCCCTGAACAACCAAATAAGCGACAAAAAGTGTCCAGAAATCAGCCCCTATCCCCCATTGGAACAGCGCCACCAGCACCACCGGAATGGTGACAATCACTGCGCCGATATAGGGGATCAGGACAGAAAAACCGACCAATACCGCCAGTAACAGCGCGTAATTCATGCCCATCACGAAGAACACCAGATAAGTGGCGATGCCGACCACCACCATTTCCAACACTTTTCCACGAAGATAGTTGGTGATCTGTTGGTTCATTTCCAACCAAACCTGACCTGCCAAACCACGATTGCGCGGTAAAATACGGCGCACCGCGTTTAGCATCTGCTCTTTATCTTTGAGCAGGAAAAACAGCATCAGCGGCACCAGAATCAAATAGATGGCCAATGTCAGCAAGCCAATTAATGAAGCCAGCGAGATTTTCACCACTGACTCCCCCATTCCGGAGAGCTTGCTACGCAGGTTTTCTGCCATCATGTCGACAATCCCGGCGTCTACTAATGCGGGGTAACGCGCAGGTAATGTCTGAGCAAATGCATTGAATTTATTCAACATCTTCGGCATATCTGAAATCAGATGATTACCTTGCTGCCAGACTGTCGGGGCAACAACAAACACCGCCAGCAGCGCAATACCACCAAAAACAACCAACACGATACTGGCCGCCCACGGACGCGAACAGCCAATTCGTTGTAATCGGGCCGTTGGCCACTCTAACAAGTACGCCAGAACAATAGCTGCCAATAACGGGGCCAAAATGCCGCTGAAGAAGTAAAGAATGCAGAATCCAGCCAGCAGAATAGCCAGCAAAGCGATAACCTGTGGGTCGGTAAAACGACGGCGATACCATTGTAACAACAGCTCTAGCATCCGAAATTGCTCCTTAAATACTATGAGGGATCCGCAAGTCAGCGAATTCCTTTAACAGCCCCATGCTGCAGAGGCATAATCCGAAGATCCGTTGATGCTTCAGCCGTTTTTTATCACCGTTGCCTTAGTCACCATTACTTTATATAACTATTTCTTTATATCTATAGGCTGACTAAGATAGTTGCGAGTCTCAGTAATGGATGATGAGCTTAACCTTTAACCTATTTCATACTTTTTTTGTGATCAAACTCGCTTTCGTGATGATTGTACTGGAGAGCAGAGCAAGGAAGAAGAACTCTTACACATCTCGGAGTCTAATTGTCATTACATCAGTAGGGGCAACCTCGTTTATGACATATCGGTTAAACAAAACAGGTCGGTTAAACAAAACAGGCCGGGTAAGTAAGACGGTGATAGCCACATTGCTTGGGAGTTTACTGCTCGCCGGCCCCATACCTGTCAATGCTGAGACACAGACACAAGACCTGCTGCCCGATATCGGCACCTCAGCGGGGGCAACCTTGAGTATTGATCAGGAAAAAGCCATGGGGGACTTTTATGTCCGCCAAATGCGAGCCAGTGCCCCACTGATTTATGACCCATTATTGACACAATACATCAATTCGCTGGGTAATCGCTTAGTCGCAAATGCTTACTCGGTACGTACGCCATTCCATTTCTATTTGGTGAATAACGATCAAATTAACGCCTTTGCATTCTTTGGCGGCAATGTGGTACTCCACTCAGCCCTATTCCGCTATACAGAAAACGAAAGCGAACTGGCCTCCGTATTAGCTCATGAAATATCTCATGTCACCCAACGCCACCTGGCGCGAGCAATGGAAGAACAGCAGCGTATGGCCCCCCTGACATGGGTGGGTGTACTAGGGTCTATCCTGCTGACAATGGCCAGCCCACAAGCGGGGATGGCGGGCCTGAGTGGCACACTGGCGGGTGCTCAGCAGGGCATCATCAGCTTTACGCAAGGTAATGAGCAGGAAGCTGACCGAATTGGCATTCAAGTGCTGCAACGGTCAGGGTTTGATCCACAAGCTATGCCCAATTTCTTGCAAAAACTGGCCGATCAGTCGCGATATGCATCCAAACCACCGGAAATGCTACTGACCCACCCATTACCCGATAGCCGTTTATCTGATGCACGTAACCGTGCTAATCAGATGAAACCGCACCCAACCGCCTCGTCGCAAGATTACTTGTTCGCCAAAGTTCGTATTCTGGGTATGTATGGTTCAGCCGAAAATAGCCTGACACCTGACCTGCTTGAGACCTTAAGCAAAGGCACTACACGCGAACAACTGGCCGCCAAATACGGTCAGGCGATCGTGTTGTATCAAGCCAAAAAATACGATGAAGCCCGCAATCAGTTACAACCGCTGTTAACCCAACAGCCGGGCAATGTGTGGTTTCTCGATTTGATGACAGATATCGATTTGGGGCAAAACAAAGCGGCCAGTGCCATCAACCGCCTGCAAGCCGCAACCGCTAAACAAAATAATGATCCGGTGTTACTGCTGAATTTGGCCAACGCCTATGTTCAGGGCGGGCAACCCGCGGCGGCCATCAAGATATTGCGTAACTACACATTCCGCTATCCGAATGATCCTAACGGTTGGGATTTACTGGCTCAAGCTGCTGCGGCACTGGGCCTGCGCGATCAGGAACTGGCGGCACGAGCGGAAAGCCTGGCATTGAGTGGCAAATTAACTCAAGCCATCGGCTTACTAAGTGATGCCAGTGCGCGGGTGAAACTCGGCAGCCTGGAACAGGCTCGCTATGATGCCCGAATTGACCAGTTGCGCCAATTGAATGAGCGCTTCCGTAAATACCAGAAGTCTTAAGGAAAGTTATGATGAAAGACGTCACGATTTATCACAATCCGCGTTGCTCCAAAAGCCGCGAAACACTCGCGTTAGTTGAGCAACAAGGCATTAAACCGCAGGTGGTATTGTATCTGGATACCCCACCCTCGGTGGCAACGTTAAAAGAATTACTGCAACAGTTGGGGTTCAGTGACGCCAGGCAATTGATGCGCACCAAAGAGGAGCTTTATAAGGAGCTGAATCTGGCAGATAAGGCGCTGACACAAGAGCAATTGCTGCAAGCCATGAGTGATAATCCCAAGCTTATCGAGCGCCCCATCGTGGTTTATAAAGATAAAGCGCGCATTGGAAGGCCGCCAGAGCAGGTATTGGAGATTTTGTAGTCATTGCCTGAATGGAATCATACCCTGCGTCATAAGAACGTGGGGTATTAAAGGCTGAGGATCTCTTTCACAAAGGGGATAGTCAATTTACGCTGCGCAGTAATGGAGGCTCGATCAAGCTGATCCAACGTCATAAATAAAGTGCGCATTTCTCGATCGAGACGTTTTAGCAGAAAACGGCCCACATCTTCCGGTAATTCAAAGCCGCGTAATTTGGCGCGTAATTGCAAAGCCTGCAATTTTTCATCATCTGATAAGGGCTGCAATTTATAGATCTGCCCCCAATCAAGTCGGGAAGCCAAATCAGGCAAACCAAGATTTAACTGCCGTGGCGGACGATCACCGGTGATCAATAAACGGGTACGGCCGGTTTCCACAATGCGGTTATAGAGATTAAACATCGCCATCTCCCACTGTTCGTCGCCAGCAATACACTCAATATTATCAATACAAACCAGGGCCAATTGCTCCATGCCATCCAACACTTCCGGCACGAAATAAGCACGTTTATCCAGCGGGACATACCCCACCGCCTCACCTTTTTGTGATAGCTCGGCGCAAGCTGCATGCAACAAATGACTGCGGCCACCGCCTTCGCGCGACCAAAAATAGATATAACTGCCATGAGACTGATGAACAGCGGACTGGATCGCCGCTAATAGGGACGGGTTCTCCCCCGGATAAAAACTGGCAAAAGTTTCATCATCGGGAAGATAGAGTGGCAGTGAAAGCTGTGCCGGCGTATTCAGAAGCACCTCAACCAACAAAACGGGCGGGAAAACGTGGCAAGCTTACCACAAAAAATGACAACAGCATAAAAACCTGATCTGCGGCAAAAAACTGGCCGAACCCACAAGTGCGGCTCGACCAGATAGCACTTTTACTTAAGCGCAGGTTCGTCTTCCGTCGCCTCAATAATTTCTTCTTCGGTGCGGATCAAGCTAATCACTTTGAACAACAGGCTCAGGCCGATACCTACGACAGTTGCCAGTGCCATGCCTTTCAACTCAGTTGCACCAATGTTCACTTTCGCGCCGCTCACCCCAATGATCAGGATAACAGAGGTTAAGATCAGGTTTTGTGCTTTGTTATAGTCAACTTTTGACTCGATCAACACGCGAATACCTGACGCCGCAATAACCCCGTACAGCAGCAGGGAGACGCCCCCCATAACCGGTACCGGCACCGCCTGAATTGCAGCGGCCAACTTGCCGACACAAGAGAGCATAATCGCCAGAATCGCCGCACCACCGATAACCCAGGTACTGTAAACACGGGTGATCGCCATAACGCCGATATTTTCACCATAAGTGGTATTCGGTGTCGAACCGAAGAAACCTGAAATAACCGTCGAAATACCATTAGCAAACATCGAACGATGCAGGCCAGGGTCACGAATCAAATCTTTTTTCACAATATTCGCTGTGACCACCAAATGCCCAATATGCTCGGCAATCACCACCAATGCCGCGGGCAAGATGGTCAGAATGGCAAACCACTCAAAACGCGGGGTATAGAATGTCGGCAAGGCAAACCAATGCGCTTCACGAATAGGAGTCAAATCAACCACCCCCATCACGAATGACAAGGCATAACCGACCAGTACACCAATCAGAATAGGGATAATGGCAAAGAAACCACGGAATAACACTGACCCCAGAATGGTCACACCTAAGGTCACCATTGAAATGATGATGGTGGCGGAATCGACTGTCACCCCTTCGGCAGGCAGCAACCCCGCCATTCCCGCAGCCACGCCAGCCAATTCAAGGCCGATAACCGCCACAATCGCCCCCATTGCCGCTGGTGGGAACAGCACATTCAACCAACCGGTGCCAGCTTTTTTTACAATCAGCGCCACCAGACAGAACAATACACCGCACATGATAAAACCGCCCAAGGCGACTTCGTAACCCAATGGCAGTAATAGCAATACTGGCGAAATAAAGGCAAAACTGGAACCCAGATAAGCCGGGATTTTTCCCTTACAAATAAATAAGTAAAGCAAGGTTCCGATGCCGTTAAACAACAGCACCGTCGCCGGGTTAATTTTAAACAGAATAGGAACTAAAACAGTGGCACCAAACATTGCGAACAAATGTTGGAAACTCAGGGGGATCGTCTGGAGCAGCGGTGGGCGCTCGCTGACGCCAATGGTGCGACGGCTCATTTTCTCTATCCTCTAATGAAAGTTATATGGTGTGGTGTTGAATGCTAAAAATTATTCAAAAAAAAGCCGACTATCGAGTCGGCTATCTACTAAAGGTTATTCCAGTATGCGGTAATGAGCACAGGCAGTTTGGACACGGACAGCGCACAGAAACCGGAGCGTACACGCAGTACGTGAGGATTTCGAGCACTGCCCTGGTTCAAAATGGCAAGCGAATAGCATAATGGGGTGACCTTTTATTTGGTTCCGAAAATCTTATCACCGGCATCACCCAATCCAGGGATAATGTAGCCGTGTTCGTTCAGGCCTTGATCGATGGAAGCGGTGTACAGCTCGACATCTGGGTGAGCGGCTTCCAGCGCTTTGATGCCCTCAGGAGCGGCGACCAATACCAATACCTTAATACTCTTACAACCCGCTTTCTTGAGCAGATCAATGGTGGCAATCATCGAACCACCGGTTGCCAGCATCGGGTCAACCACCAGCGCCATGCGCTCATCGATATTTGATACCAGCTTCTGGAAGTAAGGGACTGGTTTTAGGGTTTCTTCATCACGATAGACACCCACCACACTGATGCGCGCGCTAGGTACATTTTCCAATACCCCTTCCATCATGCCCAAACCAGCACGCAGAATAGGGACTACGGTAATTTTCTTACCTTTAATCTGTTCAATCTCAACCGGCCCGTTCCAACCCTCGATGGTGACTTTTTCAGTTTCCAGATCGGCGGTTGCCACGTAAGTCAGCAAACTCCCCACTTCAGACGCTAACTCGCGAAAACGCTTCGTACTGATATCATTCTCACGCATCAAACCAAGTTTATGTTTTACTAGCGGGTGTTTCACCTCAACGATCTTCATTATTTTTCTCCTGGTTAGGCGACTGGCGGCCAAAAAAATCGCGAGATTATACCGCCTTTTTTTTTGAACGCCACAATGAATAGCCTGATTCAGATCAATAGAAAATCATTATTAAGTCAAGAAAGCTAAAAATCGGAGTGATATCACAAGCTACTCGCAAACGTTTGCCTGCGCTGTTAGAATTGTCGCGTTTTCTTCCTAAGCTCAAACAGCCAACCGCAGTGGGGACCTCGCAGTGACCAACAAAACCTCTCTCAGCTATAAAGACGCAGGTGTAGATATTGATGCCGGCAATGACCTTGTTGATCGCATAAAAGGTGTGGTTAAACAGACTCGTCGCCCGGAAGTGATGGGGGGATTGGGCGGCTTCGGTGCCCTCTGCGCTTTGCCACAAAAATACCGTGAACCTATTCTGGTTTCAGGCACCGACGGCGTAGGCACCAAGCTGCGTCTGGCGATGGACCTGAAACGTCACGATACCATCGGTATCGATTTAGTCGCCATGTGTGTCAACGACCTGGTAGTTCAAGGCGCAGAACCACTGTTCTTCCTTGATTACTTTGCTACCGGTAAACTGGATGTGGATACTGCCGCCAGTGTGATTACCGGAATTGCCGAAGGGTGCAAACAATCAGGTTGTGCGCTGGTTGGTGGTGAAACGGCCGAAATGCCGGGGATGTACCACGGTGAAGATTACGACGTTGCCGGTTTCTGTGTTGGCGTGGTCGAAAAGTCAGAAATTATCGACGGCAGCAAGGTGGCACCAGGTGATGCACTGGTGGCGTTAGGGGCTAGCGGCCCGCACTCTAACGGTTACTCTTTGGTGCGCAAAATTCTGGAAGTCAGTCAAACCAATCCAGAACAGACCCAATTGGATGGCAAATCTCTGGCCGACCATCTGCTGGAACCGACCAAAATCTACGTAAAATCAATTCTTAGCCTGATTGAGCAGCTTGATATCCATGCTATTGCTCACCTGACCGGTGGTGGCTTCTGGGAGAATATCCCACGCGTGTTGCCACAAGGGACTCAGGCAGTGATTGATGAAGCTAGCTGGCAGTGGCCTACGGTATTTAGCTGGTTGCAAGAGACGGGTAATGTCAGCCGCCACGAAATGTACCGTACCTTTAACTGCGGTGTTGGTATGGTTGTTGCGCTCCCCGCTGAACTGGCAGACAAAGCGGTTGAATTGTTAACCGCATCCGGCGAAAAAGCCTGGAAAATTGGTGTTATCGCTGCGGCGACTGATGGTGCAGAGCAAGTCATTATCAATCCGTAATATTGATAATTCCCCCTGCAACTTCAAGTACGAAGGGTATTATGAAAAAGATAGTGGTATTGGTCTCGGGCCAAGGCAGTAATTTACAGGCACTGATAGACGCCCAACAACAAGGGCGTATTTCAGGGGAGATTAGTGCTGTTTTCAGTAATAATCCTGATGCTTATGGGCTGGAGCGAGCTGAACTGGCAGGTATTGCGCATCATGCTCTGGATACCAAGGCTTATGCCGATCGCGCCAGTTTTGATTTAGCATTAGCGCAAGCCATTGATCAGTATCAACCTGATTTACTGGTGCTGGCGGGTTATATGCGTATTCTTAGCCCGGAATTTGTTCAGCATTATGCTGGCCGGATGTTGAATATTCATCCCTCGCTGCTGCCGAAATACCCCGGTTTGCATACCCATCGTCAAGCATTGGAAAACGGCGACCAGGAACACGGTACCTCAGTGCATTTTGTCACAGAAGAACTGGATGGCGGCCCGGTCATCCTGCAAGCCAAAGTCCCGATTTTCAGTGATGATAGCGAAGCGGATGTGATGTTGAGAGTGCAAACTCAAGAGCACAGCATTTACCCGTTAGTGGTCGGCTGGTTTACTGATGGCCGTCTGGCAATGCGTGATAATGCCGCCTGGCTGGATGATAAACGCTTACCACCCCAAGGCTACGCTGCTGAGTAATATTGGCTTATTGCACAATAAAGGCGCGACTTTCTAAAAGGAGCGCCTTTTTTATTTCCTCTGTGCTAACACCTCAACTCAATAGTATAATTTTTACGGCAGCAACCGCTGTCCTATATGAGGAATAAGCATGTCAACCACTAGCAGCGTCCGGTTACGCCCATTGGAACGGGATGATCTGCCGTTTGTCCATCAGTTAGATAATAATGCCAGCGTGATGCGTTATTGGTTTGAAGAGCCTTATGAGGCTTTCGTCGAACTGTCTGATCTGTATGATAAACATATCCATGATCAGAGTGAGCGCCGCTTTATTATTGAAAGCCAAGGCACCAAAGTAGGTCTGGTGGAGTTAGTCGAAATTAACCACATTCACCGCCGCGCTGAGTTTCAGATTATTATCGACCCGGCCCATCAAGGTAAAGGTTTTGCCGGTTCGGCTGCACGACTGGCAATGGAATACGGTTTTTCTGTCCTGAATCTGTACAAACTGTATTTGATTGTGGATAAAGAGAATGAGAAAGCCATTCATATTTATACGAAATTAGGCTTTGAAATCGAAGGTGAATTGAAACAAGAGTTCTTTATCAATGGTGAGTATCGCACAGTAATCCGTATGTGTATTTTCCAGCCGCAATACTTGGCTAAACATAAGACACCATCGATAAAGAGTGCTTAACCGATAATCAGGTGATTGGCGCTGTAGCAATCCAAACCGCTTCAGCGCCAATCTCACCTAAATGCCATCAACCATAGCGTCCGGTAATATAGTCTTCCGTACGCCGCTGATGTGGTGAAGTAAATAACGCATCGGTAGCGTTATATTCCACCAACGTCCCCTGATGGATAAACGCGGTGTAATCTGAAACCCTGGCCGCCTGCTGCATATTATGGGTCACTAATACCACGGTATACTGCTGTTTTAATTCGGTAATTAACTCTTCGATAGTTAATGTTGAAATAGGATCTAACGCCGACGTCGGCTCATCAAGTAACAGCACTTCTGGCTCAATCGCGATAGCCCGGGCTATCACTAAGCGCTGCTGTTGACCACTGGAGAGACGAAACGCATTTTCGCGCAGCCGGTCTTTGACTTCATGCCACAAAGCGGCAGCGCGTAATGAGCGCTCGACGGCATCATCCAGTACTCGCCTATCGCGAATTCCCTGCAAACGCAGGCCATAAACCACATTCTCATAAATAGATTTTGGGAAGGGATTCGGCCGCTGGAAGACCATGCCGACCCGCCGACGCAATGCCGCCACATCGGTGGTTTTCTCGGTAATCACTTGGTCACCCAGCCGAATCTGCCCCTCAAGGCGGCAGTTATCCAGCAAATCATTCATGCGATTAAAACAGCGCAACAAGGTTGATTTACCGCAACCGGAAGGGCCAATTAGCGCGGTAACACGGTGTTTGGGGACATTAAAGGAAATATCATGCAGCACCTGCTTATCGCCATAAAATAAATTGAGCTTTTCGACCGCTAATGCAGTTTGCTCGTGGGTCAATTGCTGCACATCTAACAGCGGCAGCGAATCTGGCATCAAAAGTCCCATATCTCATCCTGCGGGTTAAAAAGTTCAGTCACAGCATTAAACCACGGTATTTTTCGCGCAGATGATGGCGAATACCAATAGCCGCTAAATTAAGGCCTACCACAATAATCACCAGCAGTAGCGCGGTGGCAAAGACTAATGGCCGGGCAGATTCTACATTGGGGCTTTGGAATGCCATATCGTATATCTGGAAGCTTAAATGCATAAATTTACGTTCTAAATGCAGGAACGGGAAAACACCGTCTACTGGCAATAGCGGCGCTGATTTCACCACCCCCACCAGCATCAAGGGAGCCGTTTCCCCTGCGGCTCGCGCTACCGCCAAAATCAGCCCGGTTATCATCGCCGGGGCTGCCATCGGCAACACAATATGCCACAGTGTCTCGGCTTTACTGGCTCCCAACGCCAATGAGCCTTGCCGCAAGCTGGCCGGAATGCGCGATAACCCTTCCTCAGTGGCAACAATCACCACCGGCAATGTCAATAAAGCCAGTGTTAACGCCGCCCAGAGCACACCCGGCGTACCAAATGTCGGGTTAGGCAAAGCTTCGGGATAAAACAGTTTATCCAGTGAGCCACCGATAAAATAGACAAAAAAACCGAGACCAAACACCCCATAGACAATGGAAGGCACACCTGCCAAATTCACCACGGAAATACGAATCATCCGAGTCAGCCAGTTTTTCCCTGCATATTCATGTAAGTAAACCGCAGCAATCACCCCCAATGGCATGACCACAATAGACATCAGGATCACCATCAGCACCGTGCCAAAAATAGCCGGGAACACCCCACCCTCAGTATTGGCGTTGCGCGGGTTATCGGTCAGAAACTTATGTGTTTGTACCGCGAAATGGCGTAGTTTCTGCCCAAGACTCATATCATTGGGGTACCAGGCACGGTTGATTTGGCTCAGTGGCAGTGGATGAATTTGCCCATTCATATCGCGCAATAGCAGAGTGTAACGGCTTTGGTCGCTTTGCAAGCCGCGTAATTGTTCCATCATCGCCTGATGGCTGCGCTGGAGTTCGCCCCACTCGGCTTCAATGCGGTCTTGCGCTTTGCCATCAAAGTCACCGCTCATTTGCAGGCGTTTTTTCTGTAGTCGCAATGCTTCGAACTGTTGATTCAGCATGTTCATCTGGCGGAACTGAATATCTTTGGACTGCCTGAGCAGCGCCTGTATGACCGGAATACGTTTTTGCAGTTCCTGAGCTAAATTATCGCCCACCACCGGCTGGCCGTTATCCAGCATTCCAGCCAGAAATCCGTATGCCGTACCATTAATGTGGCGGTCTAACACCAACACATCTTTAGGCTGGCTACGCTGTTGAATATCGGTGTTCAGCAAGCGATGAAAATCTTGTCCTTGTATCTCACGATTACCGGTCTTAATCAGATAACGGGTCACAGTTTCACCCGCTTCAGGCGGTAACATAATACCAGCCTGCTCTAGTTGTTCGCGTGGGAGGGACTGCTGCTGATAAATTTCACCAATCACCCGGACGGGGCCGGCGGCAGTTTGTTTGAGTTCAAAAACGTAAACCGGGCTGGGCCAGAAATAACGCAGCCCCTGCCCCGCCAGCAATAAAACCACGCCCAGCAAGGCCAACAAGCTGATACTCACCGCCCCAGCCGTCAGCCAGATCCACGGCGAGCCGGAAGCGAACCATTTTTTGGTAAAGCCAGTCATCAGACAATCTGCTCCATTTGATAGCGTTCACGTAACCGCAAGCGAATGGACTCGGCGAGTGTATTGACTAAAAACGTGAAACAAAACAGCACTAAGGCCGTCAAGAACAGCACCCGATAATGACCACTGCCCATCACCGCCTCCGGCATTTCAATGGCAATATTAGCGGCCATCGCCCGTAACCCTTGGAAAATGCTGCCATCGATAATCGGTGTATTGCCGGTCGCCATCAGTACAATCATGGTTTCCCCTACTGCGCGGCCAAAACCAATCATTAATGCGGAAAAAATACCGGCATAAGCGGAAGGCAGCACCACACGAATCAGGGTTTGCCACGGGGTCGCCCCCAATGCCAGAGAACCCTGACTCAGCGATGGCGGCACGCTAAATAGTGCATCTTCCGCCAGCGAGAAAATGACCGGGATCAGGGCAAAGCCCATGGCAACCCCCACGACTAAGGCATTGCGCTGGTCATAATTATCGCCCAACCATTCATGCAACGGCACTCCCAGCACAGCTATCGCCAGTTTTGGCCCCAACCAAAGTGCCAGCCAGCCAGTCAATAAAATGACCGGTAGCAAAATAATGACATCCCAGCCCGCAGGCAACTGGCGTTGCTTTTTTGCCGCCAATCGAGCGCTACCCCAGCCACACAATAAAATCGTCAATGCCAGCAAGGGGGACAACAATAAAATACCGGTCAAATACTGTTCGATAACCGGAGCCAGCCAAATTCCGGCAATCAAACCGATCACCACCGTTGGAAAGGCTCCCATCATCTCAATCGTCGGTTTAACCACCCGCCTTAGGCCCGCCGACATAAAATAAGCAGTATAAATAGCACCAGCCAATGCCAGCGGCACAGCAAATAACATGGCGTAGCCCGCCGCCTTTAAGGTGCCAAAAATAATGGGGATTAGGCTGAATTTGGCTTGATAGCTCTCTTGTGCCGAACTTGACTGCCAAACATAGGCCGGTTCGGGGTAGTTCTCATACCACACCCGCTGCCATAAGCTGCGCCAATTGATATCAGGATAGCGATTGTCTAATTGATAGGTAGACCAACCGGCAGCATTCTCGACCAGCAAGTTATCGCCCCAAGGGGAGAATGCCGCATGAGTCATGCCCGCCACCAGTTTATGTTGTAATAGCGGTGCTGACTGGATACTGGAGAACAGTGATAGTTCGCCTTGTGGCGATAATGAAGCAAATACCCGCCGCGTGTTTTCAGTGGTTAGTAAGCCCTTACCTGCGGGTGTAAAGCTGCGAATTCGCGTCAAATGATATTGGTTGTCTGGCCCTTTGGGGACATCAAACCATTGTGTGACGGCACCGTCCGGCGATTGAACTAACAGTGACTTTCCGCCCGCTAATAGAGAAAGGTGCAACGGCCCTTTCGACGGGTGTTTGTCATCTTGCAAAGAAACCACTTCTCGTAATGTCAGTTCAGCGCCAACTTGATAGATATACACCTGATGGTCAGATAACAGATAGAGCAGACGCCCGTCGGGTGCTAATAACAGTTGGTCAATGGCCTTGGGGACATCCGTTAGTTCGGTAACCTGCTGCCCTTGAGCAGTAAACACTCCGGCCATCAGGCGGCCATCTGCGGCAGTTGCAGCAATAGAAAAGTGTTGTGGTTGTGGTTCAGCCAGCACCAACTGGCTCAGTTTTTGGCCGGTCAAATCCAGAAAACGCGGTTGCTCGCCCAGTGGAAATTGCCAGCGTGGTGGTGTCGCTGAAAAATCAGGTTGCAGCAGCATAAAACGACCATTGCTCAAGCCAATGCCATACAAAGATTGACTACCCGCAGCACGGCTGATTGACACTGGCAGGGGTGATAATTGCTGCTCACTGATAAGGCTACCGGCGGGAGATTCACCCTGTTTATCCAGCCGAATGAAATAACCTCTGCCCTTATCATCAATGCGGTACCCCACCAGCCCTTGGGCATCCGTCCCCATAGCAATAGTCGGCGCACTGCGATTCACGGCAAACTGATGGTGCAAATTGATGGACGCGGGCTTAAATAAGGGGAGAGCAGCGTACAATAAATAGACGAAAATCAGCATTAGGGTCAGCAAAACCAACAGGCCACTACCCGTCACCAACATACGCACCAGACGTTCAATAACAGCCCGGCGCTTATCTCTCCCTGATGGTGTTACCACACCCGCTTGCTGCATAGTCTTGCTTACCTCTACTCTTGCGCTATATCCGGTCTATGTTGCCAATCCAAACGCCTATCTATAATAGATATACCGCCAGATGACCGAGCATCTTATGTCAGTTTTGTGGCGTTTGCATGACAATGTTTGTGATGAGGGTTTGGCAACGTTAACTAATGATATCTGTTGGACTTTCTTGTCAATCTTTCGCAATAATGATTAAGGACACTAAATACTCCCACAATAATCTTACTGGAGTTGCAATGGGTCAGGAAAAGCTCTACACCGAAAAAGAACTCAGTTGGTTATCTTTTAATGAACGGGTATTGCAGGAAGCGGCGGATAAGAGCAATCCACTTATCGAGCGGATGCGATTTCTTGGCATTTACTCCAACAATCTTGATGAATTTTATAAAGTCCGTTTTGCTGATCTGAAACGGCGCATTTTAATTAACGAGGAACAAGGCTCTGCCGTCACCTCCCGCCATTTGCTGAAAAAGATCCAAAGCAAAGTGGTGAAAGCCGACCAAGAATTTGACGGGCTTTATAATGATCTCTTGCTGGAAATGGCGCGTAATCAAATCTTCCTGATTAATGAGCGACAAATTTCCGAGAATCAGCAAATCTGGTTAAAGCAATATTTTAAGCAGCATCTGCGCCAGCACATCACGCCGATTCTGATTAACCACGACACTAATCTGGTGCAATTCTTAAAAGATGATTACACCTATCTGGCAGTGGAAATTATCCGTGGTCAGGAAATAGCCTATGCCCTGCTAGAAATTCCTTCAGATAAAGTACCGCGCTTCGTCAATTTACCACCGGAAGCACCACGCCGCCGCAAGCCAATGATATTACTTGATAATATTCTTAGGTATTGTCTTGATGAGATTTTTAAAGGCTTCTTTGATTACGATGCGTTGAATGCCTACTCCATGAAGATGACCCGCGATGCGGAATATGATTTGGTCACTGAAATGGAATCCAGCCTGCTGGAGTTAATGTCATCAAGCCTAAAACAGCGTCTGACCGCTGAGCCAGTACGCTTTGTTTATCAACGCGATATGCCAGATGAAATGGTGGAATTACTGCGCGAGAAACTGGGTATTTCGAATGATGACTCAGTTATTGCTGGCGGCCGATATCATAATTTCAAAGACTTTATCAACTTCCCTAATGTCGGCAAAAGCAATCTGGTTAACAAACCGATGCCACGTCTGCGCCATATTTGGTTTGATAAATTCCGCAATGGTTTTGATGCTATTCGCGAGCAAGATGTCTTGCTGTATTACCCTTATCACACTTTCGAACACGTATTGGAATTGCTGCGCCAGGCGTCATTCGATCCCAGCGTGTTGGCGATTAAAATCAATATTTACCGCGTGGCCAAAGATTCGCGCATAATCGAATCAATGATTCATGCTGCTCATAATGGTAAGAAAGTGACGGTGGTGGTGGAATTACAGGCACGCTTTGATGAAGAAGCCAATATTCATTGGGCCAAAAGTCTGACTGCCGCTGGCGTGCACGTTATTTTCTCCGCACCGGGGCTGAAAATTCATGCCAAATTATTCCTGATCTCTCGCCTAGAAGGCGAGGAGATCGTGCGTTATGCTCATATTGGCACCGGTAACTTTAACGAGAAAACAGCACGTATTTATACCGACTATTCTTTACTGACGGCAGATGCGCGTATTACCAATGAAGTGCGGCGGGTATTTAATTTTATTGAAAATCCTTACCGCCCTGTTAAGTTCGATAATTTGATGGTGTCACCGCAGAACTCGCGCTTGATGTTATATCAATTGATCGATCAGGAAATTATTCATGCTCAGGCGGGCGAAAGCGCCGGGATTACCCTAAAGATAAATAATTTAGTGGATAAAGGGCTGGTAGATAGGTTATATAGCGCCTCCAGTGCGGGGGTGAAGATCCGGCTATTAGTGCGAGGGATGTGTTCGTTAATCCCCAACATGCCGGGGATCAGCGATAATATTCAGGTCACCAGTATTGTTGACCGCTTCTTAGAGCATGACCGGGTATACGTTTTTGATAATAAAGGCGACAAACTGGTCTATCTCTCTTCCGCTGACTGGATGACCCGTAACATTGATTATCGTATTGAGGTGGCAGTCTCATTACTGGACCCGAGGTTAAAGCAGCGGGTGCTGGATATTTTAGAGCTGCTATTCAACGACACGGTAAAAGCCCGTTATATTGATAAAGAACTGAGTAATCGTTATGTACCGCGTGGAAATAAGCGCAAAGTACGTGCACAGATTGCCATCTATGATTATTTAAAAGCGCTGGAACAACCAGACGTATCGAGCTAAAACTATGCCGCTAACCAACAATTCAATTACCTCGAAACCGCAAGAAATTGCTGCTATCGACCTGGGATCTAACAGTTTTCATATGGTCATTGCCCGCGTCGTCAACGGCGCGTTGCAGGTTTTAGGGCGCCTGAAGCAGCGAGTGCATCTGGCTGATGGTCTGGATAGCAATAATATGCTTAGCGAAGAAGCCATTGAGCGGGGTCTGGCTTGTCTGGCCCTGTTTGCAGAACGTTTGCAAGGTTTCTCACCAGATAATGTCTGCATCGTGGGGACGCATTCACTGCGACAAGCCGCGAATGCAGAGACTTTCCTCAAGCGCGCCGCCGAAGTCATTCCTTATCCGATCGAGATCATTTCAGGTCAGGAAGAAGCGCGTCTGATTTTCATGGGAGTCGAACATACTCAGCCGGAAAAAGGCCGCAAACTGGTGATTGATATCGGTGGTGGTTCAACCGAGTTGGTTATTGGCGAAGATTTTGAACCTCTGCTGGTTGAAAGCCGCCGTATGGGGTGTGTCAGTTTTGCACAACAATTTTTCCCACACGGCGAAATCAGTAAGACCAATTTTAAACGCGCCCGTCTGGCTGCCGCGCAAAAGCTGGAAAATCTCGCCTGGCAATACCGCATTCAGGGCTGGCAATATGCTCTGGGTGCCTCTGGCACTATCAAAGCCACCTACGAAGTATTGGTAGAAATGGGTGAGAAAGACGGCTTGATCACCCCGGAACGCCTCGAAATGCTGGTTGAGCAAGTGCTGCAATACAAACACTTCTCTGCACTGAGCCTGCCAGGTTTATCGGAAGATCGCCAATCGGTATTTGTGCCGGGTTTGGCTATCTTGTGTGGTGTATTTGATGCATTGGCAATCAAAGAGTTACGTCTGTCTGATGGTGCATTACGTGAAGGCGTGTTGTATGAAATGGAAGGCCGTTTCCGTCATCAGGATATCCGTCAACGCACGGCAAAAAGTTTGGCCGAACACTACAATATTGACCGGGAACAAGCCCGGCGGGTACTGGAAACCACCGAGCAACTTTATGCACAATGGATGGCGCAGAATACCAAGTTAGTGCAACCTCAGTTGGAGGCCTTGTTAAATTGGGCGGCCATGCTGCACGAAGTGGGGCTAAGTATTAATCACAGCGGGATGCACCGCCACTCTGCCTATATATTGCAAAATACCAACCTGCCCGGCTTCAATCAGGAGCAGCAATTGCTGCTGGCAACCCTGGTGCGTATGCATCGTAAAGCCATTAAGCTTGATGAGTTACCACGTTTGAATTTGTTCAAGAAAAAGTATTATTTGCCGTTAATTCAATTATTGCGTTTGAGCACCTTATTGAATAATCAACGTCAATCAACCACCACACCGGAAACATTGCGACTGATAACCGATGACAGCCATTGGACATTACGTTTCCCGGCGGGTTACCTGGCACAAAATAATCTGGTACAACTGGATTTTGAACGTGAGCAGGCTTATTGGGATGATGTGGTCGGCTGGAAGCTAATCATTGAAGAAGAAGCAGCGGAAGAAGCCGAATCTGAGGCCGACAAAGCGTAATCAGGATAAGTGATTGCAGCAAGGCAGCAAATAAGAGAATCCCGATGAGCTTACATCAGAAAGTGATTCGGGTGACAAATCGGTCAGGAACCGATTTGAACGCTGCTTGCAGCGGCCTCGCAGAGGCGAGGCCCATGGACGGGCCGAGTAACGAATGCAGCTAACATTTATTGATATAAATCAGGCTGCAATTTCAAGGACGCAGGATATTCCCCAAAGTCATTGGGATTGCAGCAAGGCAGCAAATAAGAAAATCCCGATGAGCTTACATCAGAAAGTGATTCGGGTGAACGAATGCAGCTAACACCGCTGCAATTTCAAGGACGCAGGGGAAAGGGTAAATATGAAGAGACGGCCATCGACCCAACTAACAAAAATCATCTTGCTGGTGAGCTTTCTCATTCTATTTGGCCGCTTATTGTTCGCAGGGATCGCCTCTATTTCTCACCATCAGGAGCGACGTGAAGCACAACGAGTTGAGTTGTCAGTGGACGGTGAACTTCCTGGCCCACATGAGACGGATGTTAGCCCCTAGATTTTCGTACTTATACGCTCGTTTTATATACACGGACACCACATATTATGCCAGTACCAATCATTCCGGTTTCGTTTTCTGCTGCGGCCAAAAAAACCTCTAAAAATAACGCGAAAAAACTGGCAGAAATACGCAATCGAATACTATCCCTCTTATTAAATAATAAAGCCTTAGTCGATGGCATTCTTGGCCGTCAGGATGAGCGGGAAAAACTCAGTGATGAGCAACTTGCTGAACAAACATTAGAAATCAAAACGCTGCTCGACGATCTGCACGCCGCTGACCTCGCCGACTTACTCGAAGCCTTACCTAACGATGAACGTTTGGCATTGTGGCGGCTAGTCAAAAACGAGAAACGCGGTCAAACGCTGGTCGAAGTCTCTGAAACAGTGTGGGACACACTGATCAAAGAGATGAGCGACAAAGACCTGTTAAAAGCGATGCGCACCTTGCATGTCGATGAACAGGCTTACCTGGCTGAATACCTGCCGCGTAACTTGATGGGCCGCTTGCTCACGTCACTGGACCCGGACCAACGCGCCCGGGTGCGGGAAGTCATCCAATATGGCCGTGATACTGTCGGCCAGATGATGGATTTCGAACTGGTGACGGTTCGGGCCGATGTCACCCTTGCCACCGTGCAGCGCTATTTGCGTTATCGGAAGAATATCCCCGATGCTACGGATAAGATCTTCGTTATTGATCGCAAGAATACCTTACTGGGCGAACTACCTCTGACTGCTATTCTCCTCAATGCACCGGATACCAAAGTATTCCAGGTGATGGAGAGCAACCCGACAACTTTCCAACCGGAGCAAAAAGCAGAAGACGCCGCAGGTGCCTTTGAACGTTATGACTTGATCAGCGCCGCCGTTATTGATGCCAAAGGCAAACTAATGGGCCGTTTGACCATCGAAGAGATTGTTGATGTGGTCAATGAAGAGAGTGACACCACCTTAAGGCGCATGGGGGGCTTAAGCCCGGAAGAAGATGTATTTTCCCCGGTGGGACGTGCTGTTCGAACTCGTTGGTCATGGCTGGCCATTAATCTTTGTACCGCCTTTGTGGCCTCAAGGGTCATCGGGTTATTTGAAGATACCATCTCACAATTAGTCGCATTGGCGGCATTGATGCCAATTGTCGCCGGTATTGGCGGTAACACCGGCAATCAAACCATCACCATGATTGTGCGCGCCCTGGCGTTGCATCATATCCAGCAGGGTAATGTCACTTTTCTGATGTTCAGAGAGTTAGGTGTCGCGCTGATCAATGGGTTGATCTGGGGCGGGATTATGGGGGTGGTCACCTATCTGCTCTATGACGATCCGGCGATGGGCGGCGTGATGACGTTGGCGATGATCCTTAACTTATTAATGGCAGCACTGATGGGGGTCATTATCCCGATGACCATGGCCCGTTTAGGTCGTGACCCAGCTATCGGTTCCAGTGTCATGATCACAGCTATCACCGATACTGGCGGCTTTTTTATTTTTCTGGGACTCGCCACCCTATTCTTAGTTTAATGATTATGATAATAAACAAATCATTAATTGAGCATGGGATCAACAAATAGCAACCATCCATGCTTAGCTATACTAAACTACTAAATATGACCGTATTTCAAATACGGTCTATTTTTATATGGTAGATTTTTCTATCATAATCAACATGTTTGCGAGCAAAATAAGGCGTTATATGGATCTCAGCGCGGCTGAAAAACCGGCTCCTGACAATAAAACACTGCTGCACATCACTATCATCAGCATCGTGGTGTTTTTGCTCGCACTATTTTGTATCCGCCTTTCTGAGCAATCAGAAAACCTGGCTCCGTTATGGTTCCCAACCGCAGTATTGATGGTGGCACTATTCCACCACCCCATGCGCTATTGGTCGTGGCAATTATTATCAGCAGGAATATGTATTGTTGCCGCCAATTATATTTTATATGGAATCAGTTGGTTTCCGCTGCCGCTGACATTGATAAATCTTGCAGAAGCAGCGGCGGGCGCCTGGCTACTGCGCAAATTTCTCCAACCTAAAGATCCGTTAAATAACCTGTTCAGTTGGCTCAAATTCTCGATTTGTACCGTGGTTATCGTCCCCCTGATCAGCGGGCTGGCAGCGGCGTGGTATTTAGCGCCGCAAAACGGCAGCTTTACCCAAGTGCTAACGGTGTGGTTTATGTCCGAAGCCATCGGCATGTTGGCGCTAGGGCCAGTCGGGCTACTGTACCGCCGAGGTTATTTTAATATTACCAACAAAACCAAAGCGCTGTTCGACATGACATGGATGATGATAGTGTCACTGTCAGCTTGCTATCTCGGTTTGATGTATCTGCCATTTCCCTTTACTTTCATCATCATGGCATTGATCTGGACCTCTATCCGGCTACCGCGTTTTGAAACCTTTACTATCTGTTTTCTGGCCACCTTGCTGATTGCGCTGATGATCAATTTCAACCTGTTTACCCTTCAGGTTGATACCAAACTATCAGTGCAGGCATTTTCCTTTATTCCATTATTGATGGTGCTGATTCCTCCCCATGCTATGGCGATGGTGATGCATTCTTTTCGGATGGAAAAAGAGCACATCGTTGAAAGTGAAAACCGCTTTCGCAATGCGATGGAATATTCGGCCATTGGTATGGCTCTGGTGTCGCCGGAAGGCAAATGGATGCAGGTCAACCAGGCACTGTGTAAATTGCTGGATTACCGGCAGGAAACCTTACTGACCCTGACCTTTCAGCAAATCACTCACCCGGAGGATCTCTCCGCCGACCTAAAATTGCTTGATGATTTGTATCATGGCCGCATCCCCAGCTATTCGATGGAAAAACGCTATATCCGTAGTGATGGCGAGGTGGTGTGGGCGCTACTGGTGGTCAGTGTGGTGCGCGACCATGAGCAACAGCCGCTCTATTACATCTCGCAGGTGGAAGATATTAATGATCTGAAAAAAAGCGAGATAGTTAACCGCCGTCTGATGGAGCGCATCACACTGGCAAACGAAGCCGGTGGGATCGGTATCTGGGAATTGGATATCAGAAAACAGCTGATCAGTTGGGATAAACGGATGTATGAGCTTTATCATGTCCCGCTCAATACCCCGGTTGATGAAAAGGTTTGGCAGCAATACATTCACCCGGAAGATATCAACCGCGTGAAACGTGAATACAGTGCCGCCCTCACTCAACGTCTGCCGTACCGGCTTGAATTCAGATTATTGCTGCCCAATGGCGAGATTGTCCATTTGCGTAATCAGGCCAATATGATTTGCGACAAAAATGGCAATATTCTGCGCCTGATTGGTACCACGCTGGATATGACCGAAATCAGAAATCTGACTGAAGCGCTGCATGAAGAGAAAGAGCGCTTACATATCACGCTCGATTCCATCGGCGAGGCCGTGGTATGTACTGATCAGGAAATGAAAATCACCTTTATGAATCCGGTGGCGGAGAAAATGACCGGTTGGGCCAATACCATCGCACTGGGCCAACCCATACAGCACATTATTAAGCTCACTGATGGTATTGATGGGCCGGAAATTGATAATCCGATAGAACATTGCCTCACCCAGCGCCCTTATTCCTCACTGAATGAGTCGATGGTATTGCATCATCGCGACGGGCTGCATTACGACATTCAGGAATCTGTCGCCCCCCTGAAAACACTGGAGGGAACCATTGTCGGGGCGGTATTGGTGTTCCAGGATGTCGGCGAGTCGCGCGCGATGATGCGCAAGCTCAGCCACAGCGCCTCTCACGATAACCTTACCGGGCTGCCAAATCGCGCCAATTTTGAAAATAAGCTGAAAGCAGCTATCCAGAAAAGCATCGATTTTGACCAACAACACGCGCTGGCTTTCCTTGATCTGGACTATTTCAAAGCGGTTAACGACACCGCCGGGCACCCTGCGGGTGATGCGCTGCTCAAAGAACTCAGTCAGTTAATGCGCCAGCATCTGCGCAACAGTGATTGTGTTGCGCGGTTGGGGGGCGACGAATTCGGTTTACTGATGCTCAATTGCACCCTGCCTCACGCCAAAGCTATCACCCAAAGCCTGGTATCCATGATCAATGGCTATCATTTCTACTGGGAAAATAAGCTGTACCGTATAGGTGCCAGTGCCGGTGTCACGCAAATCAGCCGCAGCAACAGTCAGCGCAGCGAAATCATGGCGCAGGCTGATATCGCCTGTTATACCGCCAAACACAGCGGGCGTGGTCAGGTTTATCTCTATCAGCCGAGGCAAAAGCAGCTATTAGCCCGCCAGCACGAATTGCTGAGTCGGGAAGATGTAGCAAGCATTCTCAGTGAGAATCAACTGTTACTACAGTTAACCCCAACCGCACCGCCGAAAACGCCGTTGTCAGTGTGTTTCTATCAGGTCAGTTTCGAAATTAATCGGCCAGACAATATCATCGTCAGTCAGTCGGCCTTTGAGGAGGCGGCAACGTTGTATAACTTGCTGCCGAAAGTTGATAGCTGGATATGCAAGCAATTGTTAGTTGTTCACGCCCAGGCAATCCAGCAGAAAGGGCTGGCGCTGGCGATCCCGCTATCAGAATTGGCGCTGCTCAAAGAGGATTTCCGCCAATCACTGCTCACATTGATGCAACAGACCCTGGTGCCACCACAAAGTTTGTACTGGATGATAGATGAGTCCACATTGCTGCAATATCCGTTTGCGATTGGCAACTTCCTCGCCAAGCTGCAACAACTGGGCTGCAAGCTCATTGTGAAAGAGTTTGGCCATAATCTGAATGATTTTGAATTGTTAGCAGAGCACCGCATTGATTACCTAAAATTTAACAGCGAATTAATCGCCCATATTCACATTAATCAAATGGACGAAGTGCTGATATCCATTATCAACGGCACCGCACAGCGTGCGAATATCGCCACACTGGCAGGCCCGGTAGAACTGCCGCCAACCTTGAGTAAATTGATTGATATCGGTGTTGATTTAGCTGACGGCACAATGATTGGCCGCACTGAACCTTTATCCGAAGTGCTTAACAGCGGTTATTTCGCCATTAAATAACCAAATCTCCCGACTTGATGATTGCCCCGTTGCTCACTCTAAGGTAAAGTCGCCCCCCTTTATTTGGCCTGGGGGCAATTATGTTCATTGGATTTGACTACGGCACAGCAAACTGCTCAGTTGCCGTGATGCGGGATGATGCTCCCGAATTGCTGGTGCTGGAGAATAATGACGTCTATTTGCCCTCTATGCTGTGCGCCCCGACCCGCGAAGCCGTGAGTGAGTGCTTGCACCGCCACTGGCAGGTGCCAACCGGCAGTGACGAAAACCAGCAACTGTTACGCCGCGCCATGGCGTTCAACCGCGAAGAAGATATTCCGGTGACAGCTGATAGCTTGATGTTCGGCCTGTCAGCGCTGGCCCACTATATTGAAGATCCCGAAGAAGTTTACTTTGTAAAATCGCCTAAATCTTTCCTGGGTGCCAATGGATTAAAACCGCAACAGTTGGCGTTGTTTGAGGATTTAGTCTGCGCCATGATGTTCCATATTAAGCGCCAGGCAGAATCGGTATTGGCAGCTGAAATCAGCCAGACAGTGATTGGCCGCCCGGTTAACTTCCAGGGTTCCGGCGGTGAAGAAGCCAACCAACAAGCTGAAGGTATTTTACTGCGCGCCGCGCAACGCGCTGGTTTTCGCGATATCGCTTTCCAGTTTGAACCAGTGGCCGCCGGGTTGGATTTTGAAGCCACACTCAAGAGCGAGAAAACCGTGTTGGTAGTAGATATCGGCGGCGGGACCACTGACTGTTCAGTACTGCTGATGGGGCCGAAATGGCAAGGTCTGGCCGATCGCCAGCAAAGTCTGCTGGGCCACAGTGGTTGCCGTGTCGGAGGGAATGACCTCGATATCATGTTGGCATTCAAGCAACTGATGCCACTGTTTGGTATGGGCAGCGAAACCGAAAAAGGGATTGCGATGCCGTCATTACCTTACTGGAATGCTGTTGCCACCAATGATGTTCCGGCTCAGAGCGATTTCTATAGCACGGTTAATGGCCGTTTCCTGCGGGATTTGATCCGTGATGCCGCCAATCCACAGCAAGTTGAGCGCTTACTGAAAGTCTATCAACAGCGCTTAAGTTACCGCCTGGTGCGAGCCGCAGAAGAGAGCAAAATTGCGCTGTCCGAGCAACAACAGGTCGCCGCGGCACTGGATTTTGTACAACCAGAGTTGGGGCAAACTATCAGCCAACAACAGCTCGCCGAAGCCATATCCCAGCCACTGCAACGCATTCAAGAGCAAGTCAGTCTGGCACTCGCCACCAGCCACGTCACGCCGGATGTAATTTACCTGACCGGCGGCAGCGCTCGTTCCCCGCTACTACGCGCGGCATTACAGCAGCAATTACCGGGGATTCCATTAGTGGGTGGTAATGATTTTGGCTCCGTCACCGCTGGGTTGGCGAGGTGGGCACAGACGCTTTACCGGTGATATTGATGGTGGTGATTAGTGATTAGTGATCAATTCGGTTGTTAGAGCTTCACGGCTCACCTTACCTCCGATGAACCAACCGCCAAAGGGGTTACAAGCGCGTAACCCTCTTGGAACCCCTGCGCTTACGCACGTATCGCTTGCCCACTGCGTGGGTTCCCTCCCTCATCATTTCGCTGACGGATCGGGCCGATTCGCATCCATGCCTCGCGTCCTACCTTCATTCTTCACTCGGCTGCTCAAATGTGCTTTTAACTTCAAGGTCAAAACAATGGTTTTGATTTTCTCTTTTGACCTTGAGCGCAATTAGGAATATTACCGACAAGGATGGAGGGTAGAGTGAGCGGGCATGGACAAATCTACCGGGAGCAGATTTGAACGCTGCTAGCAGCGGCCCCGAAGGGGTGAGTCCCAGGGATGGGACGAATTACCCCGGCGAAAAGCGCGCTGGAGCAGGAAGCGACTCGCGCTGGCTCGATAAGGCCAACGGCTGCCGGAGGGGACTGCGAATAGCAGTAATATTTCGCGCAAGCCGCAGGTGCAGGAGGGCCGGCTTGCCCTCCTGCTCGGTTGAGGCCGCAGAGGTAAGGTGATAACAGAACGTCTAGCAACCGAAATCAGATCCCGTACTCTAACACACCCCAATTAATATCCCCGACCTGTTCCGATCTATTTCCAAACCACTTTCAATAAGCCAAATAAGCCCACTTCCAAACAATTCCAGCAAAAATAATCATAATAATGCCGCCTTAGTCACTATATTAAGGCGGCATTACACTATTAATAATAAATAATCCCGCCTTAGTGAATCCCACTCGCTATTACCTGGCATTAATTCCAAAACATTTCTATTTCTTTTGATATTTCAGCTCACTATATTAGCTGCCAAGATGAAACGGCAACAAACACCTTTCATTGCAAAACCGGTCATTAGGCCAAAACAAATTAACTATTAAACATTACCATTAACTATCGCGAACTATTTCGCACCGGAGCTTTATTATGAATATCACGATGAAAAAGAAACTGATTGTTACCTCTTTACTGGCCGCCTCGGTATTTGCCTCTGCGGCGAATGCTGCGAGTGGTTCAATTAATGTTACAGGCAAAATCACAGCAAGCCCATGTTCTATAGATACAACAAAATCAACTACCACTCTAGATCTTGGCAGTATTAATCTGAACAGTAAAGATACTATTCCCGCCGAAAAAGAAATTACAATCAGTCTTAAAGACTGCCCCTTCACGGCCCAAACTGCCACGGTAAAATTTACCGGTACAGCAGATGGAGACAATTTCAAGTTTGAAGGTGGTGCTAAAGGCTATGCATTGCAACTAATTGATACAGATGGCTCAACGCCGATTAAGAATGGTGTTGATGCCGCCCCTCTGAACATGGGAGGGCAAGCAACTAATGACCTAAAATACAAAGCTAAATTTATCAAGACCGGTACTGCTGCTACTGACTTCCAAGCTGCTTCCAAAACTACTGGTGATGTAAATGTATCGTTAGGTTACGACATAACATTTAACTAATCCCCACCCGCGCTAATACCTTTATTAACGCAGTAATTATGCAGTCTTTACCGCCCCGATATTTTATTTGTCGGGGAAGTAATTTTTATTATTTATTGTTGCCACCAAGGCAAAAATTAATCTATTTAGAGAGAACAACCATGCCGTGGTTAAAATCGTTATTCTTTATCGCCTGTTTAACCGGCGTGATGCAGTCAGCTCAGGCCGGTGTTGCGGTCGGCGGCACCCGGGTTATTTATGATGGTGCTAAAAAAGAAGCTACTTTATCCGTGACCAATCAGGATAAAAACACCCCTTATTTAATTCAAAGCTGGGTCGATAATTTTGAGGCCACCAATAATAACAAAGTGCCCTTTATTATCACCCCGCCGTTATTCCGTTTAGATGGCGGGCAGGAAAGTAACCTGCGTATTTTATTAGCGGGCGGTAATTTGCCGCAAGACCGCGAATCAGTGTATTGGCTGAATGTCAAAACCATTCCCTCCAGTAAAAAAGGCGATGGCAACCAGCTATTTATCTCGATTAAAAATCGCATCAAATTATTTTACCGCCCGGCCGGGCTGGCCGGTAACGCCGCTGATGCCTATAAAGCACTGCGCTTCGCGCGCCAGGGCAAGCAATTACAAGTGAGCAACCCCACCGCCTATCACGTCTCCTTCCATACCCTGAAAGTGGGAAGCAGCGAAATCAAAGGCGCGCTGATGGTAGCTCCTCAAGGCACCCTCACCGTTGACCTCCCCGCTGGCGCTACAGGCGCGGTGAGCTGGCAGGCAATTAATGATTTTGGCGGCACGTCAGATATTGCCAGCGCCAGCTTATAACCCCGGATGACCACCATGACGCAGCATCATTTTGCTTTACCAGCCAGTGGGCGGGCTTTAAGGTTGGCTATTCAGTTAGCGCTGGGGTTAACCACCTTATCGGCCCCCGCCTGGGCTGAGGATTATTTCCATCCCGGTTCGTTAGAAATTAAAGACGCCAGCTATGCGGCCATTGATCTCAGTGTATTTTCGCAATCCGGTTCACAGTTGCCCGGCACCTATCGGGTAGATATTTACCTGAATGGCCAGCAGATAGAGACGCGCGACGTCACCTTTATTGCTGATAACGGCAACTTACTGGCCGAAATCACCCCGCAGCAACTGGCTGATTTAGGGGTGAAAGTGGCCGCCTTCCCGGCTTTGCAACAGCAACCGGTGGATGTGCCACTGACGCAATTGAGCGAATTTATTCCGGCCGCCAGCAGCAGCTTTGATATTCATCACCAGCGGCTGGATTTAAGCATTCCACAGGCGGCGCTGAACAGTCAGGCGCGCGGCTATATTGACCCGAAACAGTGGGATCAAGGTATCCCCGCGCTGATGGTCAATTACAGCCTGAGCGGTGCCAATAGCTGGCAGGATAACCAGCCGGGCAGTAGCAGCAGCCATTTTCTCAACCTGCGCAGCGGGCTGAACTGGGGGCCGTGGCGTTTGCGTAACTATTCCACTTACAGCCAGAGCAGCAATGGTCAGGCACAGTGGAAAAACATTACCAATACCTTACAGCGCGATATTCACGCCATCAAAGGCCAACTGACCCTCGGTGACAGCTACACCCCCGGCGAGATCCTGAACGGTGTGGCTTTCCGTGGTGCGCAGTTATCATCTGATGACAGTATGTTGCCCGATAGCTTGCGCGGTTTTGCCCCGGTCATACGCGGTATTGCCGATAGCAACGCGCAGATCACCATTCGTCAGAATAATAATGTGATTTACCAAACCTACGTGCCACCGGGGGCTTTCGCCATTGACGACTTGTACCCGACCTCTTCCAGTGGTGATTTAGAGGTGACCATCAAAGAGGCCGATGGTCGCGAGCGCAGCTTTAAGCAGGCGTTTGCTTCCGCGCCGATTATGCAGCGCGAGGGCAGCCTGAAATATTCTCTGAGCGCCGGTCAATACCGTGGCGGTGGCAACGGCAGCCCTACGCCGCACTTTGCCCAGACCTCGCTGGCCTACGGCATGCCGTTCGGCTTTACCCTGTATAACGGCTTATTAATCTCAGCTGATTATCAGGCCGGCGCGCTAGGGGTGGGGGTGGGTTTAGGCCGTGTCGGTTCGGTATCCATGGATGTGACCCAAGCCAAAACCACCTTTGAAGATAGCACTACCCGTCAGGGGCAATCATACCGGCTGCAATATGCCAAAAGTTTTACTGAAACCGGCACGAACTTCTCGCTCGGTAGCCACCGCTACTCCACTGAGGGTTTTTATGATTTCAGTGAAGCTAACCAACTGACCGGCGTGGGCAGCATTAACTCGTTGGGGCGCAACAATAACAAGCGCAGCCGTACCCAGTTTCATATCAGTCAGTCACTGAATGATTTTGGCAGCCTGTATCTTTCCGCTTATCAGCAGGATTACTGGCAGCGCAAAGGCTACGAGCGCAATGCCACACTGGGCTACAACATTTCTCTCTCTGGCATTAGCTATGGCCTAAATTACAGCTATAGCCAGACGCCGGGCCAGCAGCAAAATGATCAGCGCGCCAGTCTGAGTGTCAATATTCCGTTGAGCAAATGGCTGCCCAATAGTTGGGCCAATTACAGTATTAACAGCAATAAAGGCGGGGCGACCAGTCAGCAGTTGGGGCTGAGTGGCAGTGCGCTCGATAATAATCTCAGCTACAACCTGCAACAAAGTCGCGCCAATCGCGGCGGCGGCAACAGCGGTAGCCTGAGCAGCAGTTATAGCGCTAGTTACGGCCAGGTAAACGCCGGTTACAGCTACAGTGCGAACAGCCGTCAGTTGAACTATGGCCTGAGCGGCGGTGTGCTGGCGCATCCTTACGGCGTCACCCTGTCACAATCCCAGAGCGATACCTTAGTGTTGGTGCGCGCCCCCGGAGCCAGCGGTGTCGGCGTCGGCAGTGGTCGCGGGGTAAAAACCGACTGGCGTGGCTATGCAGTGGTGCCCTATGCCACCCCTTATCGCCAGAACAGCGTGGCGCTGGATACCCAAAGTATGGGGGACAGTATCGATATGGATATCACCAGCCAAAACGTAGTACCCACCCGCGGCGCGGTGGTGCTGGCTAACTTCCAGCCACGCCTCGGTAGCCGGGTGCTGATTAACCTCAGTTATCAAGGTAAGCCGGTGCCGTTCGGTGCTATGGTCAGCTTGCAGGGTGAGGCAGCCGACAGCGCCAATAGCAGTATTGTCGGCGATGACGGCCAGGTGTATCTCAGCGGCGTGCCGGATAACGGCAATTTGCAGGTGCAATGGGGCAATCAGGAAAAGCAGCAGTGTCGCGCGGCATTGACCTTACCGGCAGCAGAAACTGATACCACTTCGGCAGTGCGCATATTGGATGCGGTGTGCCGGTAAATAAACTTAGGGTTGCGGGTTAATCTTTACTAGCCCGTGGCTCAATAAAATAATCGTGTAGGTCATTATGTTTAAGTCAATTGCAAAAGCTATAAATCAGAATAAAAAAAATAAATTAGTAAAATTAATTACAGTTTTATCAGTTTTTTATATATTTACACCTTATATTTCTCATGCTACTCCGGAATGTACAGGGGATTCTAAATTTTTTATGAGAAAAGATAAAATTAAATTCATGAACACAAGTAATATTGGTCATCAAGAAAAATCCTTGGAGATTAGTTCTGACATGTCATGTAGTAAAATTACACCTCAAGATGTTGGAGAAAAAATTGTATTCAGATTAGTACCCACAACAACCCCGATATTTATCAGCAGTGATACTTTTGATAGCGGAATATCAGGAATAGGCATAAGAATTGAAGAGATGTATCAGAATCCTGAGTGTTCCTTCGATAGCACCAAATTAGAATATACATGTGAAATACTAAACAACCACCAACGGGGAGTAAAATATATGTTTCTCGTATATTTATATATTGTAAAGTTAAATTTAAATCATGGCATTGGTGAATTTTCATCACCAACATACTCTGGGGAATATTATGTAGAGTCCAATGGTCCAGGATCGGCCAAGAGAATAAATATTGGAAATAATAATTCACAAAAAATAGAAATCACATCTAATACTTGCACCCTGAATACTCTCAATATTGATTTTAACTTAGGAGAACAGCAGCAAAAAGATTTTACTGGCATGGGGTCTAAAGGCCGTGAAAATACCAATAAAATAGCTTTAACCTGCGATCCCAATACTAAATACTCCCTTAAAATCGATGGCGATGCTGAGCCTGGTCATCAGAGCGTACTTAAATTAACCCCAGAACCCGGTGCTGCCAGCGGGGTGGGAGTGCAACTGCTTGTTGGTAACAATAAAGACCCGATGGAAATTGGCAAAGCTAAAGAAATGGGTATCACCGCCAGTACTGGCACTGACATAAAGAAAGAAATCGATATCACCGCCCGCTATTATCAAACCGAAAACAAAGTCACCCCCGGCACCGCCAATGCCAGCGCCACCTTTACCATGACATATCAATAAAAAAGCACATCGCGGCGGCAGTGAGTTAATTCACTGCCGTCACAGCGGCCGCTGTCAATAGTCAGAATGGCGTTTTCCCAAAAAGTCATACATCACGGCTATTTTATCCAATTTATACTTTCTCTGACCGCAGCTTAATTCCACGATCTGAATATTCCGTTTAAAAATATAACTGTTAGATTAGCGGGCAATAATCAACATTATCCCAAGAGAATTTTTTATGTGGTGGTTTAAACCGCTATTATTGATAGCCTGCTTAAGCGGCGCGGTGCATTCCACCCAGGCGAGTCTATTAAGCAGCACAGACAATCTACTATTGCTGACCATTAAACAGCGGATTAGCCAATTCTACCACGCAGTTGAACTGCCTAATACTCTGGCTAATGCCTATAAAACGCTGACCTTTTCCCGCCACGGCAATCAATTACAGATCACTAACCCCAGCCCGTATCACATCTCTTTTCATAACCTGAAGATCGGTGGCAATGAGATTAAAAACGTCACCAAGATTGCGGCCAAAAGTACACTCACATTGCCGCTACCCACCGCCCATTCTGGTTCAGTAAGCTGGCAGGCCATCAGTGACTTCGGCGGTATTTCCCCGGTGGCAACGGCTATTATTGTGGATAACGCTAATCTGAGCGATAAATTAGCCGCTGCGCATACACCACTGAGCAGAATAGAAGATGATGATTAATTTAATACTTAACCGGATTAATATCCGCAAATATTCTGTTGCTGCCCCGCTAATTTTATTATTAGCGGGCCTATATGGGTTTATACCTGCTACCAGTTATGCCGATGTTCAATGTGATGTATTTAACCCTGGTGAAATAAGACTAGAGCCGGTCACCATATATAATTCAGATCCACTGGGCACTGAGAAACATCTCTATTCCCGAGGTTCTCGCATGAATTGTACCTTTACCCCGCAGCAAGAAAAAATGGGGAAATTAATTTTTGAACTGGACCCAGCCGCCGCCAGTAATACCACTTATCCTGAAGCATTTAATACTAATCTGGCTGGCGTGGGTCTTAAATTTGCGATTACTGGCAACCCGGCATGTGCAATAGAGGATAGAACCAAAATAGCCTGTAATATTAAACTCAAAGATCAAGTAGTGCATTTTGTTATCCTCAGGCTGTTTTTTAAAACTGATCTCCAGCAAGAATTTGGCACCATTAACATTCCTCAAGGCAATATCAAGTATTATCTGGAAGAGGATGGCCCGGCCACAGCCAAAGATCTGCCCGGTATACTCGGCGCAGCCACAAGGGTGATAAACAAAAATGGTTGTATGCTAAAGACGCTCAACCTTGATTTTGATTTAGGCAAACATCAGCAAAATAGCTTTAAGGGCATCGGTAGCACCGGGCGGGAAATAACCCAGCCGATTATTTTATCCTGCAACCCGAAAACCAAATATTTCCTTAGCGTTAATGGCGACGATGCCGGTGCGCTGGGGGTGATTAAACTCAGTCAGGCCCCCGGCATGGCCAGCGGCATTGGGGTACAGTTGCTAACAGCAAATGATAATCAGCCAATAATATTAACGGCGACCAAAGAAATGGGTACCTCGGCTGACAATAACAAAGATTCAGAGCAAACCATTGGCATTACCGCGCGCTACTATCAAACCGACACTAAAGTCACTCCCGGCAGCGCCAATGCCAGTGCCACCTTTATCATGACTTATGAGTAGCAATATGGGGCATAGGAACAGGTCTCGGTTGATAGTCGTTCTGTTATCACCTTACCTCTGCGGCCTCACCGAGCAGGAGGGCAAGCGATACGTGCGCAAGCGCGGGATTCCACAAGGGTGCGCGCCCGCACCCTTTGGCGGTTGGTTCATTAGAGGCTAAGTTAGCTCGGTGCTCTAACAACCGAACCGGCTCACTTAATCAATCAACTAAAACAATTTTAAATGTCAAAATTGTAAACTCCACTCCCCAAACCCTGACAATACTTTCATATTTCCTCCATTTTTACCCACTCAATACCCACTAAACTAGTAACATATCAAAATTCTCATTTTTGCACCTGCGTGCACATAAACAGATCAATAAAAGGGATTCTCCACCATTATGAAAGCTCAATCCAAACGCACTTCCCGGTTACTGATGTTATTGGGGGTAGTGGTGGCGATTATTGTTACTGTGTTTGTCTGGCGTCATTTCAGTGCAGCCCCGCAGAGCAGTGCGCCCGGCGCACAACAAGCCGCGAGTGGCAGCAGCTCCGCCCGCGCTGGGGGGCGGCGTAATATGCCGATGTCTCCAGTACAAGCCGCCACAGCGACCGAACAAGCGGTGCCACGCTATCTCACCGGCTTAGGCACAGTGATTGCCGCCAACACCGTGACGGTCACCAGTCGGGTTGACGGTCAGCTCATGGCTATCCACTTTACCGAAGGCCAACAGGTCAATGCTGGCGACTTACTGGTCGAAATTGACCCGCGCCCATACGAAGTCCAACTGACTCAAGCTCAGGGGCAGCTGGCGAAAGATCAAGCCACACTGGATAACGCGCGTCGCGATTTAGCCCGCTACCAGAAATTGGCGAAAACTGGCCTGATTTCACAACAGGATCTGGATACCCAAGCCTCGCTGGTTCGCCAAAGCGAAGGCAGTGTAAAAGCTGACCAAGGGGCTATCGATAGCGCCAAATTGCAATTGACTTATAGCCGTATTACCGCGCCTATTTCCGGTAAAGTCGGGCTAAAACAAGTGGATGTCGGCAACTACATTACCAGCGGCAGCGCCACTCCGATTGTGGTTATCACTCAAACACATCCAGTTGATGTGGTCTTTACCCTGCCAGAAAGTGATATCCCTGCCATTATGCAAGCGCAGAAAAATGCGGCAAAAAACAATACTACCGTTCCGGTTGAAGCCTGGGACCGCACCAACAAGCAGATGCTGGCCCAAGGCCATCTGCTCAGTATTGATAACCAGATTGATACCACCACCGGCACCATTAAGCTAAAAGCCCGCTTTGCCAATGAAGATGACGTGCTGTTCCCGAATCAATTTGTCAACGCGCGTATCAAAGTGGATTTACTGCAAAACGCCGTGGTAGTTCCAACCGCTGCGGTACAGATGGGCAACGAAGGCAGCTTCGTCTGGACGTTAAATGACGAGAACAAAGTCAGTAAGCACTTGGTTACCACTGGGATTCAGGATAGCAAACAAGTGGTTATCAGCGCCGGGTTGGATGCCGGTCAGCGCGTAGTCACTGACGGCATTGATCGCCTGACAGAAGGTTTACAAGTTGAAGTGGTGACGCCGCGCTCAGCGGATACCACGCCAACCGATGCAGCAGAAAAGCCGGCTACGGCTGAGAAAGGCACACACCGTCGGGGCGGAAAACCCGCGACGGACGCAGCGGCGGGCAGTACCACCACTGCGGCGGAGAAATCCTGATGCAAGTGATGCCTCCAACGCCGGGCGGCGGGCCATCACGGCTGTTTATCCTGCGCCCTGTCGCCACCACCTTATTTATGGTCGCCATTTTGCTGGCGGGGATTATCGGCTACCGCGCCTTGCCGGTTTCCGCCCTGCCGGAAGTGGATTACCCAACCATTCAGGTGGTCACACTCTATCCCGGTGCAAGTCCGGATGTGGTGACCTCCTCTATTACCGCACCACTTGAGCGCCAGTTTGGTCAGATGTCTGGCTTGAAACAGATGGCGTCACAAAGCTCCGGTGGCGCGTCGGTTATCACCTTGCAATTCCAGCTCACTTTGCCGCTGGATGTGGCCGAGCAGGAAGTGCAGGCGGCGATTAACTCCGCCACTAACTTGCTGCCAAATGATCTGCCCTACCCACCGATTTACAGTAAGGTGAATCCGGCGGATCCACCGATTCTGACGCTGGCCGTCACCTCCACCGCCATCCCGATGACACAAGTGGAAGACATGGTGGAAACCCGCATTGCGCAAAAGATCTCGCAAGTCACCGGCGTCGGTCTGGTCACCATTTCAGGTGGGCAGCGCCCTGCCGTGCGGGTCAAATTGAATGCCCCGGCGGTAGCTGCTTTGGGGCTGGACAGTGAAACCATTCGTACCGCCATCAGCAATGCCAACGTCAACTCGGCCAAAGGTAGCCTGGATGGGCCAACCCGTTCGGTAACCTTATCCGCCAACGACCAGATGAAGTCGGCTGAGGATTACCGCGACCTGATTGTTGCTTACCAAAACGGCGCGCCAGTTCGCTTGCAAGATGTCGCCACCATCGAGCAGGGCGCAGAAAATAACAAACTGGCGGCCTGGGCCAATAACCAGCAGGCCATTGTGCTGAATATCCAGCGCCAGCCGGGGGTCAATGTGATCGCTACCGCCGACAGTATTCGCGAAATGCTGCCGGAGCTGATCAAAAGTCTGCCTAAATCGGTTGATGTCAAAATACTGACCGACCGCACCACCACTATCCGCGCCTCGGTCAATGATGTGCAGTTCGAGTTACTGCTGGCCATTGTGTTGGTGGTGATGGTGATTTACCTGTTCCTGCGTAATGCGGCGGCCACCATTATCCCCAGTATTGCCGTGCCGTTGTCATTAATCGGGACGTTCGCCGCGATGTATTTCCTCGGTTTCTCAATCAACAACCTGACATTAATGGCGCTGACTATTGCCACCGGCTTTGTGGTCGATGACGCCATTGTGGTGATTGAAAATATCTCGCGCTATATCGAAAAAGGCGAAAAACCGCTGGATGCCGCGCTGAAAGGGGCTGGTGAGATTGGCTTTACCATTATTTCACTGACGTTCTCATTGATTGCCGTATTGATTCCACTGCTGTTTATGGGTGATATCGTCGGCCGCCTGTTCCGTGAGTTTGCGGTGACATTGGCAGTGGCAATCCTGATTTCAGCCGTGGTGTCCCTGACACTGACGCCAATGATGTGCGCACGCATGCTCAGTTATGAGTCACTGCGCAAGCAAAACCGCCTGTCACGCGCCAGTGAGAAATTCTTTGACTGGGTGATTGCCCATTATGCGGTAGCACTGAAAAAAGTCCTTAAGCACCAATGGATTACTTTGGGTGTCGCGCTGAGCACCTTAGTGCTGACAGTCTTGCTTTACCTGATGATGCCGAAAGGATTTTTCCCATTACAGGACAACGGATTGATTCAAGGTACGCTGGAAGCGCCACAATCGGTTTCATTCAGTAATATGGCGGAGCGCCAGCAGCAAGTGGCCGCCATCATCCTGAAAGATCCGGACGTCGAAAGCCTGACCTCATTTGTCGGGGTGGATGGCACCAACGCCACACTGAACAATGGCCGGTTGCAGATTAACCTTAAACCATTGGAAAGCAGAAAAGATCGTATCCCAGAAATCATTACCCGCTTGCAACAGAGTGTATCCGGCGTTCCGGGTATTAAGCTCTATTTGCAGCCAGTGCAAGATTTGACTATCGATACCCAACTGAGCCGCACCCAGTATCAGTTCACCCTGCAAGCCACCTCATTGGAGGAACTGAGTACCTGGGTACCGAAACTGGTCAGTGAATTGCAACAACAAGCGCCATTCCAGGATGTGACCAGCGACTGGCAGGATCAGGGGCTAGTGGCATTTGTGAATGTGGATCGAGACAGCGCCAGCCGTCTGGGGATCACTATGGCAGCCATCGACAGCGCGTTGTATAACGCATTTGGTCAGCGGCTAATTTCCACCATTTATACCCAAGCCAACCAGTATCGGGTGGTGTTGGAACATGACGTCAAAGCTACGCCGGGGCTGGCGGCCTTCAATGATATCCGCCTGACCGGCAGTGACGGCAAAGGTGTGCCATTGAGCAGTATTGCCACCATCGAAGAGCGCTTCGGGCCGCTTTCTATCAACCATTTGAATCAGTTCCCGTCAGCCACCATCTCATTCAATTTGGCACCGGGCTATTCTCTGGGCGAGGCGGTGGAAGCCGTGACACAAGCGGAGCAGGCCATTCAACTGCCGGCCGATATCACGACGCGTTTCCAAGGCTCGACACTGGCGTTTCAGGCCGCACTCGGCAGCACACTATGGCTAATTATTGCCGCCATTGTGGCGATGTATATTGTGCTCGGCGTGTTGTACGAAAGCTTTATTCACCCGGTCACTATCTTATCTACCCTACCGACCGCCGGTGTCGGCGCGTTATTGGCTCTGATATTGACCGGCCACGAGCTGGATGTGATCGCCATTATCGGGATCATTCTGCTTATTGGGATCGTGAAGAAAAACGCCATCATGATGATCGACTTTGCGCTGGCCGCCGAGCGCGATCAGGGTATGACCCCATATGACGCAATTTATCAGGCCTGCTTATTGCGTTTCCGCCCAATTCTGATGACCACCCTGGCCGCACTGTTTGGCGCATTGCCGCTGATGCTCAGTACCGGAGCCGGTGCCGAACTGCGCCAGCCGCTCGGGGTCTGTATGGTCGGTGGGCTGATTGTTAGTCAGGTGTTGACTCTGTTTACCACACCGGTTATTTATCTGTTGTTCGATAAACTGGCACGCAATACCCATAATCATCAGGATATTGATACACCAGCCTTGCCGAATGGACGGGAACAGCCGTGAAATTCTTTGCTCTGTTTATTCAGCGCCCAGTGGCCACCACGCTGTTGACACTGGCGATAACACTCAGTGGAGTGATCGGCTTTAGCTTATTGCCGGTTTCACCGCTACCGCAAGTCGATTACCCAGTGATTATGGTCAGCGCCTCCATGCCCGGCGCGGATCCGGAAACCATGGCGTCATCCATTGCCACACCACTGGAGCGCGCACTGGGAAGAATTGCCGGGGTCAATGAAATGACCTCAACCAGTTCATTGGGTAGCACGCGGATTATTCTGCAATTTGATCTCAGCCGCGATATTAATGGCGCAGCTCGTGATGTGCAGGCCGCACTCAACGCCGCTCAGAGTTTGCTCCCATCAGGGATGCCCAATCGCCCGACCTATCGCAAGATGAACCCGTCGGATGCGCCAATCATGATAATGACCCTGACCTCGGATACTTTCAGTCAGGGGCAATTATATGACTTTGCCTCAACCCAACTGGCGCAGAAAATTGCCCAGACCGAGGGGGTCAGTGATGTCTCCGTCGGTGGCAGTTCCCTGCCAGCGGTGCGGGTAGAACTTAATCCAAGTGCGCTGTTCAATCAGGGCGTGTCGCTGGACGCGGTGCGTCAGGCGATCAGTGCCGCTAACGTGCGCCGCCCGCAAGGTTCAATCGACAGCAGTGAACAACACTGGCAGGTGCAGGCCAATGATGAGATCAAAACGGCCGAGGGTTATCGCCCGCTTATCATTCACTACAACAATGGCTCTCCGGTGCGGCTACAAGATGTCGCTAATATCGTCGATTCTGTGCAGGATGTGCGCAATGCCGGGATGTCTGATGGCAAGCCGGCCGTGCTGTTGGTGATCAGCCGTGAGCCGGGCGCAAATATTATTGCCACTGTCGATAGAATTCGCGCCGAGCTCCCTGCCCTGCGCGCCTCGATCCCCGCCTCGATTGAGTTGAATATTGCTCAGGATCGCTCGCCGACTATCCGCGCCTCACTGGATGAAGTGGAGCGTTCACTGGTGATCGCC
Organism: Yersinia artesiana; assembly: GCF_902726545.1. GTDB lineage: Bacteria > Pseudomonadota > Gammaproteobacteria > Enterobacterales > Enterobacteriaceae > Yersinia > Yersinia artesiana. The sequence goes on from NZ_CACVAD010000028.1 coordinate 46,605, forward strand.
GTGGCATTGGTGATTTTGGTGGTGTTTCTGTTCCTGCGATCAGGCCGTGCCACCTTGATCCCCGCTGTCGCCGTGCCGGTTTCGTTGATCGGCACCTTTACTGCCATGTATTTGTGCGGTTTTAGCCTCAATAACCTGTCGCTGATGGCGCTGACCATCGCCACCGGTTTTGTGGTTGATGATGCTATCGTGGTGCTGGAGAATATTTCCCGCCATCTGGAGGCGGGCGTGAAACCGATGGCTGCCGCCTTGCGCGGGGTGCGCGAAGTCGGTTTTACCGTGCTGTCGATGAGTATTTCTCTGGTGGCGGTGTTTATTCCGCTGCTGTTGATGGAAGGGTTACCGGGGCGATTATTCCGTGAGTTTGCCGTCACATTGTCAGTGGCAATTGGTATCTCGTTAGTTATTTCGTTGACCCTGACGCCGATGATGTGCGCCCATTTATTACGTGCACAGCCGGCAGGGAAACAACAACGTATTCGTGGCTTAGGTAAAGTGCTGATGGCTATTCAGCAAGGTTATGGTCGCTCGCTCAATTGGGTGCTGGGCCATACACGCTGGGTAATGGTTGTGCTGCTTTCCACTATTGCTCTGAATGTTTGGCTCTATATCAGCATTCCCAAAACCTTTTTTCCCGAGCAGGATACCGGCCGCATGATGGGCTTTATTCAAGCCGATCAGAGTATTTCGTTTCAGGCGATGCAGCAAAAGCTGAAAGATTTTATGAAAATTGTCAGTGCTGACCCGGCGGTCGATAATGTCACTGGTTTTACCGGCGGTTCGCGCACCAACAGTGGCTCGATGTTTATCTCATTGAAACCACTAAGTGAACGCAATGAAACGGCGCAACAAGTGATTACCCGGTTACGTGGAAAATTGGCAAAAGAGCCGGGAGCCAGCCTGTTCCTCTCTCCGGTACAAGATATCCGTGTTGGCGGCCGACAATCTAACGCCAGTTATCAATTTACGTTATTGGCCGACGATTTAGCGGCTCTGCGTGAATGGGAACCGAAAGTGCGGGCTGCTTTGAGCAAGTTACCAGAGCTGGCGGATGTTAACTCCGATCAGCAGGATAAAGGCTCGGAAGTGGCCCTGACGTATGACCGCGAAACTATGGCGCGGCTGGGTATCGATGTGTCAGATGCCAATGCGTTGCTCAATAACGCCTTTGGTCAGCGGCAAATTTCCACCATTTATCAGCCATTGAACCAATACAAAGTGGTGATGGAAGTCGCCCCTCAATACACGCAGGATGTGAGTTCGCTGGATAAGATGTTTGTGATTAACAGCGCAGGCCAGTCTATCCCGCTGTCCTATTTCGCTAAATGGCGGCCCGCCAATGCGCCGTTGTCGGTTAATCACCAGGGCTTATCGGCTGCCTCAACTATCTCATTTAACTTGCCCGATGGTGGCAGCTTGTCTGAAGCGACAGTCGCCATTGAGCGGGCGATGACGGAACTGGGTGTACCAAGCACAGTGCGCGGTATGTTTGCCGGTACGGCGCAAGTGTTCCAGGACACCTTGAAATCCCAGCTCTGGCTGATTATGGCGGCGATCGCCACGGTGTATATCGTGCTGGGGATTTTGTATGAAAGTTATGTCCACCCGCTGACCATTCTTTCAACACTGCCCTCTGCGGGAGTCGGGGCATTACTGGCGCTGGAGCTGTTCGATGCGCCCTTTAGTCTTATCGCCCTGATTGGCATCATGCTATTGATTGGTATCGTAAAAAAGAACGCCATCATGATGGTCGATTTTGCCCTTGATGCCCAACGCAATGGCAACCTTAGCGCCCGCGATGCCATTTTCCAGGCCAGCCTATTGCGCTTTAGGCCGATTTTGATGACCACCTTGGCTGCCTTATTCGGCGCGCTACCCCTGGTGTTAAGTAGCGGCGATGGTGCCGAACTGCGCCAACCGCTGGGGATTACCATTGTCGGCGGGCTGGCGATGAGCCAATTGCTCACTCTGTATACCACGCCGGTGGTTTACCTCTATTTTGACCGGCTGCGCAGCCGCTTTAGCAAAAAACCGTTAATGAGACTGGAATAATTTATTATGAAATGCCCAATAGCTTTTAAATTGCAGCCAACACAGCAGCAGGTTGAAAGATGACAGCCTATCTATACCCTATAGATTTCAAGTTGCAGGAAGGCGGCAAGCGAGTGACTAATCGGTTGAAAACCGATTTGAACAGCATTTATGCTAGCCCGCAGGGTGAGCCTCTTTGAGGCTCATTAATCCCGATGAGCTTACACCAGTAAGTGATTCGGGTAAGCGAGCGCAGCCAACGCATCTGCGGGTTGAAAGATGACGGGTATACGTTGGCAACTGTGGATAGTGGCCTTCGGCTTCTTCATGCAAACGCTGGACACCACCATCGTCAACACTGCCCTGCCCTCAATGGCGGCCAGCTTGGGCGAGAATCCGCTGCGCATGCAGTCGGTGATCGTCTCCTATGTGCTGACGGTGGCGGTGATGTTACCCGCCAGTGGCTGGTTGGCGGATAGAGTGGGCGTTAAATGGGTATTTTTCTCCGCCATTATTTTATTTACCCTCGGCTCATTACTGTGCGCGCAAGCTGAAACCCTGAATGAGCTGATTTCTTCCCGCGTCATTCAGGGGGTTGGCGGTGCCATGATGGTGCCGGTTGGCCGCCTGACGGTGATGAAAATCGTCCCGCGCGAGCAATATATGTCAGCAATGGCATTCGTCACATTGCCCGGTCAGATTGGGCCATTGGTCGGGCCTGCGCTGGGCGGTTTTTTGGTGGAATATGCCAGTTGGCACTGGATATTTTTAATCAATTTACCCGTCGGAGTGGTCGGTGCATTAGCCACTTTATGGTTGATGCCCAATTACACCACCCGCACCCGACGCTTTGATATCAGTGGTTTTATTATGTTGGCTATCGGTATGGCAACCCTGACACTGGCGCTGGACGGACACAAAGGATTGGGTCTGCCGCCGCTGGCGATTGTCGGTCTGGTATTGTGCGGAATATTAGCACTGGCCGGTTACTGGTGGCATGCCAAAGGTAACAGTTCGGCACTGTTCACACTGCGGTTATTCAACAATAAATCTTACTCTCTTGGCCTGATAGGCAGCATGAGCGCCCGTATCGGCAGTGGCATGTTGCCATTTATGACGCCGGTTTTCCTGCAAATCGGGCTGGGATTTACCCCCTTCCATGCCGGTTTGATGATGATCCCGATGATTATCGGCAGTATGGGCATGAAACGGATTATCGTGCGCGTGGTCAACCGTTTCGGTTACCGGCGGGTGTTGGTCAGTGCCACATTGTTGCTGGCGGTGGTCAGTCTCTGCTTCCCATTGGTAGCTTTGATGGGATGGACATTACTATTGCCGGTCGTGTTATTTTTACAGGGAATGCTCAACGCCCTGCGCTTCTCCACAATGAATACATTAGCGCTGAAAGATCTCCCCGATCGCCTGGCCAGCAGCGGCAATAGTTTATTGTCGATGGTGATGCAGTTATCCATGAGTCTGGGGGTCAGTACCGCCGGGATATTGCTCGGCGTATTTGCTCATAATCAGGTGGTGACGAATACCCCGGCGACCCACAGCGCGTTCTTATACAGCTATATCTGTATGGCTATTATTATTGCGCTGCCCGCCCTGATATTTAACCGTGTGCCACCGGATACCGGCACTAACCGTAATCTGCCTCGCGCATCCGCGAAAGCGGCCAACCGATAAAACAGGTGGAAATATCATGAGAATCGGCATTACCGGAAAACTGTTTATGGCGATTTTTGCCACTTGCATGCTGGTGCTCATTACGATGCATTGGGGGGTTAGAGCCAGCTTTGAGCGCGGTTTCATCGATTATATCAAGCAAAGTAATGAACAAAGGATCGCCATGCTGGGGGATGCGCTTGAAGTGCAATATCAGCGCTACGGTAACTGGGATTTTCTGCGCAACAATGACCAAATTATCTATCAGATAATGAAGTCTTTTGAGCAAAGTGGTGATAACAGCCGCAACCTGCCGCCACATGGCTGGCGCGCTCAGTTTTGGGTGGTCGATAGTCATAATAATCTGCTGGCAGGCCGTACCGACCGGGTGCCCAAAGAAGCCAGCCGCCAACCGATAACCGTAAATAATCAGGTGGTGGGCTGGGTGATGTCGACCCCGCCGGAAAAACTGACCCGTAATGCTGATATTAACTTTGACAGGCAACAACGCCGCACCAGTTGGATTATTGTTGGCCTGTCGACCCTGCTGGCCGCCGCCGCCACCTGGATTTTATCGCGCGGCATGCTTGCCCCGGTCAAACGTCTGGTAGAGGGAACTCATCGGCTGGCGGCGGGCGATTTCAGTGCTCGCGTGGCCGTCAGTAGCCGTGATGAGTTGGGCCGTTTGGCGCAAGATTTTAATCAGCTTGCCAGCTCACTGGAGAAAAACGAGCAGATGCGGCGCGACTTTATGGCAGATGTCTCGCATGAGTTGCGCACTCCGCTGGCGGTACTGCGCGGTGAACTGGAGGCGCTGCAAGATGGTGTGCGGGCACCGACACCAGAATCGTTAATTTCACTGCAAGCCGAAGTCGGGATACTGACCAAATTGGTTAACGACTTACACCAGTTATCACTTTCTGACCGTGGCGCATTGGCTTATCGTAAAACACAGCTCGATGCGGCTCGTCTGCTGCAAATTGCCATTGCCAGCTTCCGTGGCCGCTTTGAAAGCAAAAACATCACCATCACCACCCACCTACCGGAACAAGCGGTGATGTTCGGTGATCCCGATCGGCTAAACCAACTGTTTCATAATTTGCTGGAAAATAGCCTGCGCTACACCAACGAAGGCGGCCAGTTAGACATTAGCGCACAACAAGAAGAAGAGACCTTAACGCTGCGCTGGCAGGACAGTAAACCCGGCCTGAGCGACGAACAGTTACAACGTATTTTTGAGCGTTTTTATCGCACTGAAAGTTCACGTAACCGTGCCAGTGGCGGTTCGGGGCTAGGGTTGGCGATCTGTCACAATATTGTCGAGGCGCATGGAGGGAAAATCAGCGCCGAACATTCGCCTATGGGTGGCCTGCGGATTACGGTAGTATTCCCCCTATTCCATTCAATAGGGTAATTCATGTGATGCACGAACCGCTTCAGTCTGCCAGCCAGCCTGGCACCGTATTGATTGTTGAAGATGAACCCAAGCTCGGCCAGTTATTGGTCGATTACCTGCAAGCTGCGGGTTACAGCACCCAGTGGCTCACCAATGGAGCCGAAGTGGTCGCCGCAGTTCGCCAGTCTCCTCCGGCTATTATTTTGCTGGATCTGATGTTGCCCGGCAGTGATGGCATCAGTATTTGCCGTGAAATTCGCCGTTTTTCCGACGTGCCAATCATGATGGTCACCGCGAAGACAGAAGAAATTGACCGATTATTGGGATTAGAAATTGGTGCTGACGATTATATTTGCAAACCATACAGCCCACGGGAAGTGGTGGCTCGGGTTAAAACTATTCTGCGTCGCTGCCAACAACAGCGGGAACAACCCAGTGAGAGTGCGCCGCTGCTGATTGATGAATCCCGCTTCCAGGCAAGCTATCAGGGCCATCTGCTGGAGCTGACCCCGGCAGAATTTCGTTTGCTGAAAATCCTGGCAACCCAACCCGGCCACGTTTTTAGTCGCGAACAACTGCTGAATAATCTGTATGACGATTACCGCGTGGTAACTGACCGCACTATCGATAGCCATATCAAAAACCTGCGCCGTAAGCTGGAAGCACTTGATGGAGAGAAGCCATTTATTCGCGCGGTTTATGGAATGGGCTATCGCTGGGAAGCAGAGATCTGTCGTTTACTTTAATCTCATCATCTTAGGTTGGTGGTGACTCCGTGATTGACTACACTCATTGGAGGTACCACCACCAACAGGAGAAACATCATGGCCATGGGTCACTTTGAGATTAAGAAAGCAAAGAATGGGCAGTACTATTTCAATCTGAAAGCCAGTAATGGCGAAATCATTCTCACCAGTGAGATGTATGCCAGTAAAGCCTCCGCTGAAAATGGCATATCATCGGTACAAAGTAACTCCCCACTGGAAAGCCAATATGAGCTGAGACACAACACCAAAAATGAGCCTTATTTTGTGTTGAAAGCGAAAAACCATCAGATTATTGGTGTTAGTGAGTCCTACAGTTCCGAAGCTGCCGCTAAAAATGGTATTGCCTCAGTGATGAAAAACGGCCCGACCACCATTATTAAAGATCTAACGCTGTAATTTTATTGATTCGATAGCGCTTTTTACCTATTTATCCTGCTAAAAATGTATTCGCGCGGGGCCATTGACCGCGCTTTTCACGCCTCAGATTGATCCAGATCATTTAAACCTTACAAAAATTGTGCGATGGCTGATTTTCATGGTTGCCAAGGTTACAATCCTCGGCTTTTAGCCACCCCCTTGGGCGTGGTTCTGACTTGAACTCAGACTGAGAGCCGTTATATGTCTTTAACAAAAGTATCGTCACCAACATCTTCATCAAATACGCCTTTTACACCAGAATTGTTATCCCCGGCCGGTACCCTTAAAAACATGCGTTATGCCTTTGCTTATGGCGCAGATGCCGTTTATGCCGGACAGCCGCGCTATAGCCTGCGGGTGCGTAATAATGAATTCAATCATGAAAACCTGGCGTTAGGTATTCAGGAAGCCCATGCTTTGGGCAAGCGTTTCTATGTGGTGGTGAATATTGCGCCCCACAACTCCAAGCTGAAAACCTTCCTGCGTGATTTAAAACCGGTGATTGAGATGGGGCCTGATGCCCTGATTATGTCTGATCCCGGTTTGATCATGATGGTACGTGAGGCTTTCCCACAGATGGATATCCACCTGTCGGTGCAAGCGAATGCCGTGAATTGGGCGACCGTTAAATTCTGGCAGCAGATGGGGCTGACGCGCGTGATCCTTTCTCGTGAATTATCACTGGAAGAAATCGCTGAAATCCGCGCGCAAGTACCGGACATGGAACTGGAAATTTTTGTCCACGGCGCACTGTGCATGGCCTATTCTGGCCGCTGTCTGCTCTCCGGCTATATCAACAAGCGCGACCCGAATCAAGGAACCTGCACCAATGCCTGCCGCTGGGAATATAACGTCCAGGAAGGTAAAGAAGATGATATTGGCAATATCGTGCATATTCATCAGCCAATTACCGTTAAGAATGTCGAACCGACATTGGGTATCGGTGCCCCTACCGATAAAGTGTTTATGATAGAAGAAGCCCAGCGCCCAGGTGAATATATGACGGCATCGGAAGATGAGCATGGCACTTACATCATGAATTCCAAAGACCTGCGCGCCATTCAGCATGTCGAGCGCCTGACCAAAATGGGGGTGCATTCGCTGAAAATTGAGGGCCGAACCAAGTCATTTTATTACTGCGCCCGTACCGCGCAGGTGTATCGCCGTGCGATTGATGATGCCGTTGCTGGTAAGCCTTTCGATCCGACTCTGCTCACCACACTGGAGGGCTTGGCCCACCGCGGTTACACCGAGGGCTTCCTGCGCCGCCATGTGCATGAAGAGCAGCAAACTTACGAATACGGTTATTCGGTTTCAGAACGTCAGCAATTTGTCGGCGAATTTACCGGTATACGTCGTGATGGACTGGCGGAAGTGATCGTCAAAAACAAATTCTCAGTCGGCGACAGTGTTGAGCTGATGACCCCCAACGGGAATATCCAGTTTACACTTGAGAGCATGCAGGATAAAAAGGGCCAACCGGCAGATGTCGCACCAGGTAACGGGCATATCATGTATTTGCCAATTCCAGAGGACATTAATGTGGAATATGGCTTACTGATACGCAATCTGAACGGGACAAATAGCCGCAATCCCCATGAAAAAGCGTAACGAGAAGCAATAAAAAAATAATGCCATCGTCAGGATGGCATTTTTAGCAAATATTAGAAATGGATCACATCAATTATAATAACACTGGGGTAGGATAGCTCGAGTACAATCAAGAACTAAAAAAGTTTTAAAGCAAGACTAGGAACCACCTCCTTGGCTAGCCCAATCTCCCTTGGGCTGGCCTTTTCTTTTTTATTAACTAACCCATTGATTATAAGTAATTTTAACAATTTTCTATTATTAATGATTCTTGTTAAAGCGTTAGGCAATAATAAGAATAGCCCTTTATCGCGAATAACCCACCCTAAATAAAAATTATCTTCGCTAAATAAATATTTCAGTAAAAATAAAAACTATTTTATTAAGAATAACTATTACTGATATTCTGCGTTATTTATTGAATAATCTGATAGATAAATTAAACAGGTATGGGTTACTGTTACTCTTATTGCAGAAACTCACTGGAGCAAGTTATGACCTCAATGCCGCACGCTCTTCTTATCCTAAATGGCAAAGAAGCGGGTAATCAAGATGTTCGCTGTGCAGTCAAAAACTTGCGTGATGAAGGTGTGACTCTCCATGTTCGCGTGACCTGGGAACAAGGCGATGCAAAACGCTATGTCGATGAGGCGGCGATACTGGCGGTCGAGACGGTCATTGCCGGTGGAGGCGATGGCACTATCAATGAGGTAGCCAGTGCGCTAATGGCATTACCGGAGTCCAATCGCCCCAGTTTGGGTATTCTGCCACTGGGCACGGCCAATGATTTTGCCACCAGTTGCAGTATTCCTCTGCAAATAGACAACGCATTACAGTTAGCAGTTAAAGGGCGAGAGGTAGCCATCGATTTAGCACAAGTGAATGACAAACACTATTTCATCAATATGGCGACAGGTGGCTTTGGCACTCGCATTACCACCGAGACCCCCGAGAAACTCAAAGCCGTGTTGGGGGGCGCGTCTTACTTTATTCATGGCTTAATGCGCATGGATACGATTAAAGCTGACAGTTGTGAAATTCGTGGCCCTGACTTTGAATGGTCTGGCGATGCCTTAGTTATAGGGATTGGTAATGGCAGGCAAGCCGGTGGCGGGCAGCCTCTCTGCCCCGATGCGCTGATTAATGATGGTCTGCTGCAATTACGTTTGTTGATCGCTGAAGAATTGCTTCCCGCCCTGCTAAGCAGTGTCTTTCGTGGTGAGAAAAACAAAAACGTGGTTGAGACCACTTTGCCTTGGCTCGAAATCACCGCTCCCCATGACATCACTTTTAATTTGGATGGCGAACCGCTGTCAGGAAAAAACTTTCGTATTGAGGTTATTCCTAATGCTATCCAGTGCCGCTTACCTCCCAATTGCGAGTTATTAGGCTAAAGAGCTGAACATGGGCTATTAATGATTAGCCCATGAATATCCTCGATTTTATTGCCATTCCAGCTTTGCCATCTCCTCTGTATCATCCCAAAACTCGTTAAAGTAGCTGCATTTCCCACAACAAAACCTTTCATTTCAATCCAATTTTCTTTTATTTTTAATATTCACTTTGAAAGGTTTATCTTTCAAAGTGTGATCTATATGCAATAAATAGATCTAAAAAATGATTATGGTAGTGCACATGGCGACAAACAAGATGCTGAAGTTCATTCTGATACCTCAGTGTTTTGCAACCGCTTTAGCACGCGGAACACTAAATTTCTTTTGATAACAAAAGATTATAAAAACAGCCATAACCTCGATTACAGGAGAAGAAGCATGATTGAACTTATAACCCATGGAGCCGAGTGGTTTATCGGACTCTTCCAAAAAGGGGGAGAAGTTTTTGTTGGAATGGTCACCGGGATTTTACCTTTATTAATTAGTTTGTTAGTCATCATGAATGCACTGATCAAGTTTGTCGGTCAGGACAGAATTGAACGATTGGCACAACGTTGCGCGGGTAACCCCGTGTCGCGTTATCTGTTACTGCCAGTGATTGGTACCTTTGTATTCTGTAACCCAATGACATTAAGTCTTGGGCGTTTTATGCCAGAAAAATACAAGCCAAGTTATTACGCAGCCGCATCCTATAGCTGTCACTCAATGAATGGTTTGTTCCCACACATTAACCCGGGCGAGTTGTTCGTGTACCTCGGTATAGCCAGTGGCTTAACCACTCTGGGCCTGCCATTAGGCCCGCTGGCGGTGAGCTACTTCCTGGTCGGGATGGTTACCAACTTCTTCCGCGGCTGGGTTACTGACCTGACGACATCCATTTTCGAACGCAAAATGGGCATTCGCCTGGATCGTAACGTACAACTTTAATATGTAATTCAAATACATACTGTGTGGAGCAGATCATGAGTGAGTTTATCCGGATTGAAAAAGGCGAAGGCGGTTGGGGTGGCCCATTAGAGTTGCCAATCGTCCCCGGTAAAAAAATTGTTTATATCACCGCGGGCACTCGCCCAGCCATTATTGACCGCATTAGCGAACTGACAGGCTGGGAAGCGGTAGATGGCTTCAAAGAAGGCGAACCGCCTGCTGAGGAAATCGCGGTCGCTATTATTGATTGCGGTGGCACCTTGCGTTGCGGCCTGTATCCGAAACGCCGTATACCAACCGTCAACATCCATTCAACAGGTCAATCAGGGCCGATGGCGAAATACATACTGGAAGATATCTATGTTTCCGGTGTACGTGAAAAAAACATCAATAAAATCAGCAAAACCGATGGCGCAGCAGCCGTAGCTGCACAAACAGAATCCACAGTAGAAGCTGCTCCGCAAGCGGCAGCAACTGCCGCCAAAGGTGGCCGTGATTACGATACCACCAAGAAAATCACTGAGCAAAGTGACGGTTTGTTGGCAAAAGTAGGTATGGGCATGGGCTCTGTGGTTGCGGTGTTCTTCCAGTCAGGCCGCGACACCATTGATACGGTACTGAAAACCATCCTGCCGTTTATGGCCTTCGTCTCGGCATTAATCGGCATCATCATGGCATCCGGTTTGGGTGACTTTATTGCCCACGGCTTGACACCACTGGCCAGCAGCCCAATTGGATTAGTGCTCTTGGCGCTGATCTGCTCCTTCCCGCTGCTGTCTCCGTTCTTAGGCCCAGGGGCCGTTATTGCACAAGTTATCGGTGTATTGGTTGGGGTTCAAATTGGTTTGGGGAATATCCCACCACAATTAGCCCTGCCAGCTTTATTTGCGATTAATGCTCAAGCGGCATGTGACTTCATCCCGGTTGGCCTATCACTGGCTGAAGCGAAGCAAGATACCGTCCGTGTCGGGGTGCCATCAGTGTTGGTTGGCCGCTTCCTGACCGGTGCGCCGACCGTATTGATTGCCTGGGCAGCATCCGCCTTTATTTATCAGTAAGACATTATCAGTAAGACAGAAGCATTAGAATTTCTGTAATACATTCAACGGTTAAGGATGTACGTATGAATACTATTTATCAGACAACCATTATCAATATCGGAGACAGCGCCCGCGAGGCGCTGTTAGATGACATGCTCATCACCTTCCGCGAAGGGGCACCGAAAGATATTGAAGAGTTCTGCTTTATCCACCAGCACAGCGCTACCGATGGGGAATTACAGGCAGGCAACATTATGGAATTGGCCGAGACGCGCTATGTCATCACCGCCGTGGGTGAAGTGGCGACGCAAAATTTGCGTGAGCTGGGCCATATCACCATCCGTTTTAACGGTGATGAGCAGCCTGAATTTCCTGGCTCCATTCATGTCATTGGCCCGACACCGACTGATGTACCGGTCGGCAGTGCATTGAAATTTATTCGTTAATTTATTTTTTGGAGGTGTATATGTCACAACAAGTAGCAGTAGTGATTGGTGGTGGGCAAACTCTGGGGGCATTTTTGTGCCATGGTCTGGCCGAAGCAGGTTATAAAGTGGCCGTTGCTGACTTGAATTCCACTAACGCACAATTAGTTGCTGATCAGATTAATGCTGAATATGGTGCAGATAGCGCACAAGGTTTTCAGGTTGATGCCACCAATGAAAGCAGCGTACAAATGCTGGCAAAAGCAGTCGATCAGCGCTTCCATCAAACCAATTTACTGGTTTACAGCGCCGGTATCGCCAAGGCCGCACCTATCACTGATTTCCCTTTGGATGATTTTGACCGCTCACTGCAAGTGAACCTGGTCGGTTACTTCTTATGTGCGCGTGAGTTCTCCCGCCTAATGATTCGTGATGGTATTGCTGGTCGCATCATCCAAATCAATTCCAAATCAGGTAAAGTGGGTAGCAAACACAACTCCGGTTACAGTGCAGCGAAATTTGGTGGTGTGGGTTTGACACAATCGCTGGCACTGGATTTGGCAGATTACGGCATCACCGTTCATTCGCTGATGTTAGGAAATCTGTTGAAATCGCCGATGTTCCAGTCACTTTTACCGCAGTATGCCGCCAAGTTGGGTATCAAACCGGAAGAAGTTGAAAAATATTATACCGATAAAGTGCCACTAAAACGTGGTTGCGATTATCAAGATGTACTCAATACCCTGTTGTTCTACGCCAGTGATAAAGCCGCCTATTGTACCGGCCAATCCATTAATATCACCGGCGGGCAAGTGATGTTTTAAAGTTGTTGGTATCAAGCCCGAATCGCTGTCTCGCACCAGTGGTTCGGGTGCCAATTTGCCAAAGGTAGCTAACACTGCTGCAGTACCAAGACAAAAAGGTAAATTATGTCTCCTACATCCGCACTAATCAGCATTGTCATCATCGCCTGGGTTCTGCAAATCTTGCTTGGATGGTGGCAAATCAATCGTTTTAACCGTGCTTTTGATCGGCTTTGCCAACACGGTAAATCGGTCGGTGTTGGACGTTCTGGCGGGCGTTTTAAACCCAGAGTCGTGATGGCGCTGGCTTTTGATGAAAACATGCGTGTCAGTGACAGCATGATCATGCGAGGAATCAGTGTTTTTGCCCGCCCACGCACATTAGCGCACCTCCATGGGTTACATCAGCAGGATTTAATCCCGGATGTGATCTTCCCTACGGATACAGCATGTCAAACTGCACTATCATTAGCGATTAAACCGAAATCATGATATTTTCACAATGAAAGTTATTCTTTTTCATGTGAAAGTTATGCCTGAAAAAGAGGCAATGGAAATACTTGAGCAGGAATCGTTATGAAACCAAAGCAGCGACAAGTCGCTATCCTGGAATATCTCCAGCAGCACGGTAAAACGGCTGTTGATCAACTTGCCGCCCATTTTTCGACCACTGGCACGACAATCCGCAAAGATTTAACCAGTCTTGAAAATGAAGGTGCGGTTATTCGCACCTACGGCGGGGTGGTGTTAAATCGCGACGATGTTGAGCAACCCATCGACCGTAAAACACATATTAATACTGAGAAGAAAAAGCAAATAGCCAAAGCGGCCAGTAAGCTGATTAATGACGGCGATAGTCTGGTTTTTGATGCCGGCAGCACTGTGCTGCAAATGGTGCCGCACCTGGCCAAATTCAACAATATTACGGTGATGACCAACAGCTTGCATATCGTCAATGAATTGGTCGAGCTGGATAACGATCAGACTATCTTGATGCCGGGCGGCACATACCGTAAAGGTTCAGCCTCTTTCCATGGCAGTCTGGCGGAGTCTGCCTTTGACAAGTTCAGTTTCGATAAACTGTTTATCGGTGCAGATGGTGTTGATCTTAATGCCGGTGTCACCACGTTTAACGAAGTTTATCATGTCAGTACCGCTATGTGTCACGCCGCCAGTCGTATCATTCTGCTGGTCGACTCTTCCAAATTTGGCCGTAAAAGCCCCAATGTGGTTTGTGCGCTGAGTGCCGTTGATATCCTGATTACCGATAAAGGTATTAGCGCCGAGTATTTGCAGGAACTACAGAAAATGGGCATTAACATCATTCTGGTTGATAAAGATGACTAATCCACTGCTTGCCTATGCCCGTGAAACACTGGAAATTGAGCTGAAAGAAGCCCAGCGTTTGTTATCGCGGTTAGATAATAATTTTGTCCACGCTTGCGAATTGTTGTTGGCCTGCACCGGTAAAGCGGTGGTTTCTGGCATTGGCAAATCCGGCCATATTGGTAAAAAAATTGCCGCCTCACTGGCCAGTACCGGCACCCCATCCTTTTTCGTTCACCCAGCCGAAGCATTGCACGGCGATTTAGGGATGATCGGCCCGCAAGATGTATTGATTTTTATCTCTTATTCAGGACGCGCTAAAGAACTGGATTTGATCCTGCCGTTGCTGGCAGACAGCCATATTCCGGTAATTGCTATCACTGGCGGTTTAGAGTCGCCACTGGCGCAAGGTGCAGCCTGTGTACTGGATATCAGTGTTGAGCATGAAGCATGCCCGATGGGGCTGGCCCCCACCTCCAGCGCAGTAAATACCCTGATGATGGGAGATGCATTGGCAATGGCCCTCATGCGCCATCGCGGTTTTAATGCAGAAGATTTTGCGCGTTCACATCCCGGTGGGAGTTTGGGCGCGCGGTTACTCAATCGGGTTCATCATCTAATGAGAACCGGTGACCGCTTACCGGTGGTAAATGAATCTGACAGCGTGATGGAAGCTATGTTGGAACTGAGTCGCACCGGATTAGGGCTGGTGGCGGTATGTGATCCTAACCAAAAGGTTGTGGGTGTTTTCACTGATGGTGATTTGCGCCGCTGGTTGGTCAAAGGAGGCACCTTGCAACAACCGCTCGGGCGCGCGATGACCCGCCCAGGTTTCCGATTGCCAGAACAATGGCGCGCCGGTGAAGCATTAGAAGCACTGCATCAGCATCATATCAGTGCGGCACCAGTGGTTGATCTTGATGGCAAACTGGTTGGCGCTATCAACTTGCACGATTTACATCAAGCCGGCGTTGGCTGATATCCCCGTCATCTTTCAAGTTACAGGTGTGTTGGCTGCTCTCGCTTACCCGAATCACTTACTGGTGTAAGCTCATCGGGGTGCCCTCGTTTGCCGCCTTCCTGTAACTTGAAATCTATTGGGGCTATATTTTTGTTGTCATCTTTCAAGTTGCAGGTGTGTTGGCTGCTCTCGCTTACCCGAATCACTTACTGGTGTAAGCTCATCGGGGTGCCCTCATTTGCCGCCTTCCTGTAACTTGAAAACAATCAACCTTCAGTGCCAGTTAGGGTCTTGCTCTAACTGCTTTTTCAACATAGCTTGAATACTCTCGCTCGGGCGGCCCAACCATTGATAAGTGGCGAACTTACTCGGGGCATCTAGCGCCTCTGGCTTGTCGTCAACCGAAACCCGCATCCCCCATGCCTGCCAAACTTGTTTTTCATCCCGCCTAAAGGCAACCCACATAAAATTATTGCTGCAATCATGGGGTTTACAAATTCGCCCCACTTTATACTGCTGCCCTTCCCAATTTATCACCTCATATGGCGCGGATGTCCCGACACCTTTACGCGCCCAAGCAGGCAAGTTTTTTTGGCTTTTCACCATTTTTTGCCAGCTATTTTTATACACTGGCTGTTGCAGTAAATCTGCGGTGGTAGGCAGGGGTTTCGCTGGTGCGGGCTGAACAGGCGCTGAACTTGCAGGTGCCGACGCAACATTCGTCGCAGGTTGCGCAAAAGCCCAGGAACTGGCACTGAGTATTGTCGCGGCAATAAGACAATGGCGGGTTTTATGACCTTTCATTATCGAAAATCCTTATTATCTGATGAATCTATACTCTAAATAGATTGAAGTTTGACGGGGACACTCACTGGGTATTGAACTCGCCTCTATACAACAAATTGGCGGGCGTGATATGAGTTTGCCTGTCTATGACCCCCAACTGTAGAAAAAGTTGATCCATAGCACGAATTTTCATCCTAATTCTCGTTATAGCACAATCTGTATGACAGCTTGAGGTAAGCTATAAACCATATGATGAGTTGATAACCATACTCTAAATAATTCGGAAAAAGGCTATGCCATGTTGACCCTTGAATTACCCGAAGCCCCTGAGAAGCTGTATTACTCCGCTGGGGATGCCCATCCGCTAGACAAGCTAGAGAGCGATAAAATCGTTCAAATGGTCATCGATCTGGATGTTGCCAACTCTGATAGTGAGCATTACGTCACTGGCTGGATGGGGCTAAATAGCGTGGTGGTGATACGGAATTATCAAAACAAGCGCGGTACCGCCAACGGCTTTGTATTGAATAAAGGGGATCGCTATCGGCTGAGTGTTCAGTCAATTGAATTTCGTATTCCTAAAATGGTGTTATGGATGAGTTTTCGCCGCAAGCCTCGCACCATGGAGCTAATAACTTACGAAACTTTAGGCGACCAACCCAGTGGTATGCAGCAATATCGTAATATTCTCGAAGAGGAATTACGCCAGCAACTGGATGAAGATTGGCGCGAACTGAATGATTATCTGGGCGCGGCTTGCTGGCAAATAGAAAATGATGTTCCGCTGTGGCGGCAAGCGCATCGAGAAATCACTTTGGATGCCATTAACCAGCTCGCTGCTGCCCCCATTTTCCATACCAAACATTTGCAAGCTGATGGCAATTATGCCGGTTTCTGGGCAGGAGATTACTTTTTTGCCGTCAGGCAACCTACGGCAGATAACCCCTTGCCCGCGATACAAATTTCCTGGCGAGAAAATGAAAAAGAGATCGGCAGCTATCAGTTTGATCTTATAAAAGATGAGGCCGGCGAGCCGAAGTTGTTACTGTGCATTCGCCCACGCAAAGGGGCTGAAAGTTACCTGCTTAACCGTTTTGATGCCCATCATTTGCAGCGGGCCATCGCGATGTTTACCATGACTCGGCGCTATCTACTGGCATAACAAACGATATGAATAAAAACCTGCGGCTTCAAGACGACGGGTGCCCAAAGCCATTGGAGTCGTAGTTAACACCCCTGCGGCTTCAAGGGCGAAGGGCATTACCACCATCGGTGGAAATGATGCACCGGCCCGATCCCCTGCCCCACTTCAAGGGTATCGGCCTGCTCCAACGCCCCTTGCAGATAGTCTTTAGCTGCACTGACGGTATCTGGCCAATTGGCGTATCGAGGCCGCAATGCTGCCAGTGCTGCCGACAAGGTGCAACCCGTGCCGTGGGTATGTCGGGTATTAACCCGGCGCGTGACAAAACGCTGCTCGCCCTGAGCGGTAAACAGCCAATCCGGGCTTTCTTCCCCCCCCAAATGCCCTCCTTTCATCAATACCCCCTGACAGCCTAAAGCCAACAGTGCCCGCCCCTGCTGGCGCATCTCTTGCTCATCATGGGCGGGCTGGCAATCCAGCAGTGCTGCGGCTTCCGGCAAATTCGGGGTAATCAGGGCAACCTGCGGGAGCAGTATGCGGCGCACCGCATCTACTGCCTGCGGTGCCAGCAGTGGATCACCACTTTTAGCGACCATCACGGTATCTAATACCACAAATGGGATGGGATAACGGCGCAATTGTGTGGCGACAATATCGACAATTTCCGCATTTGCCAGCATGCCGATTTTGGCGCTGTCGATACGCACATCACTGAGAACAGAATCTAATTGAGCGGCAACAAAAGCGGGTTCGATGGGATAGACCGACTGCACACCACAGGTGTTTTGTGCCACTAAAGCGGTGATAATACTGGTGCCGTAGGCCTGTAATGCAGAAAAGGTTTTCAGATCAGCCTGGATACCGGCACCACCGCTTGGGTCAGTTCCGGCAATAGTTAACGCATTGATACGCTTCATTAATACACTTCCCTACGCTGGCATAATCCAGATCAGGTAATACGGGTAATATCTCAGCCATACCACGATTTGTAGCAGGCACCCCGAGTCAGAATTGTTATTATCGCGGTCAGGTGATAGAAGATCAATGATGTTTTAGCTAAACCAATGATCAACCCAGCAGTCCTGGAGATATAACCGAAGAATGAGCATCCAGATTCGTCAGTATCAAGAGAGTGACCGACCATTTCTGCGCACTTTGTATTTGGCATCACGTCAGGCCGCGTTTAGCTGGCTGGATGGGGAGCGCTTTCGTCTGGAGGATTTTGACCGCTCCACTCTGGGTGAAACCATTCTGGTGGCGATTGATGGCGATGACCACCTTGGTTTTGCCTCCATATTTATGGAGGAGAGTTTCCTGCATAATCTGTTTGTTGATCCTAAAGCGCAGCATCTTGGGGTAGGTAAGGCCTTATTACTGGCAGCACAACAGCTATTTACTTCTCATGGCTCATTAAAGTGCCTGACAAAAAACCAGCAAGCTCTGGCATTTTATCGCAAACAAAACTGGGTAGCAATTGCCTCCGGTAAGAGTAACGATGGCGACTATATATTAATGCATTGGCATAATGAAAAGATTAAATAAGACTAATATTGCGTCAGAGCCAGGTTTAAACCTGATTTACTCAGATTAACCACTCACTTAGAATATGGCCAAAAATAATTACACTTTAATTCTC